>JAWXCK010000055.1:0-82228 GCA_034408855.1 Pirellulaceae bacterium | reverse complement strand
TTGGTTTTTGCAATCACTCAGTCGAGTGTTTTCCTTGTATTTCACGGCTAAAATCGATTGCGGATCACGAAAACCACCCACAGTTTCTGCGGAAGAGCCTTAAATACTGAATTCGATGATTTGAACTGAGTGATTCTGGAACCGGCGACGGCCTTGGACTATCATAGGAATCAATGCTCAGCGCATTCGTTGCTCATTAGAAAGACGTCGAGGAGACTTTTTATGCTTGCCAAAGTACAACCATCGTTTCGCATCTTCGTCGGACTTGGAACCCAAGTAATTGCGAGCTTGGTTGCTGTCTTCATCGCAAGTATCGGAGTCGATAGTCAAGCTGGAATTTTGCTCGATGGTAACACGGAGAGCCAATATATTGACTATGCGAATCAGCCTCAGTTTGCCGCATCGGGAACTTTGACAGGAGGGCCTGGTCCGGGTTCTGCAACGCTGATTGCGCCACATTGGGTTTTGTCGGCAGGACATGTTGGCAACGCGACGACATTTCAAATCGGCGGAACCGGAACTGCTTATGCCGTCTCGCTGGTTATTCCTCATCCGCAGTTCGTTTTAAACGGTAGCAATTTAGGCTACGGATTTGACATCGCACTCTATCGATTGAGCGCGCCAGTTGTTGGCGTCACGCCAGCCAATATCTATCGAGGTTCCAACGAAGATATCTTGGAAGGTTCGATCACTGGATTTGGTGTGAGCGGTTTCGGATCGAGTACGACAGCGGGATCGCCGCCATCGTTGGGTGCTGCAAAAAGGGCTGGCACGAACGATATCGATTTAATCCTCAGTTTTAGCAATGGGCCTAGTGGTCAAGTTGGCGCTCAAAACGCAGCACTGCTTTCCGATTTCGATGCACCCATCGGATTTGGAACGCCGGGCCAATACAACTCGCTCGCCACTTTTGGTTCTTCGCCGTTGCCATCGTCGCTCGAATACCATCTAGCGAATCAAGATAGCGGCGGTGGCACCTACGTTTTCGAAGGCGGACAATGGTTGCTTGCTGGGATCAACTCTGGAGTTGTCAGCCAACAAGGTATTTATGACGCATTCGGAATTCCCCTTTCAGGGAGCACCCAGAACTTTGGGTACGGTGCCGGCAGTTTATTTACGCGCGTCAGCAGCTATCAGACTTTTATCGACTCGAATGTCAATGCTGTTCCGGAACCTAGCAGTATCGCGATGCTCTCGATGGTTTCGGTGCTTGCAGCGTTCAAGCGAAATAGCCGCCGACCTATCGCCAACCCGAGTTAGGTTGATTCGCCATTCGTCCATTTTGATAAATGGGAAGATAGCGATAGTAGACTTCTAAGCAAAGGCATGCCATGGTCGTGTTGTAAATGCGACCGCCATAACCTGCCCATACGCATCGAGGATCCCATGAACCGGTCGTTGGCCCGCTTGTCACTTGTGTTCGAGTGATATGCGTCTTCATGGCTTCATTCCAAAGCCGCCATGTGTCATCTTGTTGATGGAACAACGCTAACGTTGCATAGTACCAATAGTAGTAATTCTCTTCGCTTTGTCCCGGCAAGTTTTGCAGCAAGTAACCATTCGCTTCTTGCTGTGCAGTGGTACTGAGCGGGTATTGAAGCAGCATTCTCAGCGCGAGTGCTTCAGCAGTCATCGCGGTGGTTGGGCTTTGGCCTGGAACGGGCCGGTAAACCGCCAGCCCGCCGGACCGGCCTGCGGAAACACTGTCGAGGAATCGCGTCATCTTAGAGTGTGTACCGGTCGGTAAGATAATTCCTGCCTGCTCGCAGCTTTTGAGCCCCATCGCTTGCCATCCAAATTGACTTAGATCGCCAGGGTCGCCGGTGATTTGAGATTGATATCTCCATCCTCCCGTTTGAGGATTCTGAGCTCGAAGGGTATACGCGGCAGCCCGCTCGACTGGATCCTTTAGCCTTGGATCGCCAGTCATGGCGTAGGCCTCGGCAAGTGCTAACGTTGCCATGCCGTGGCAGTACATTCGCGCAAAGCGAACGTCGCTGCTTGAACCAATCTGCTTTGGTCCGGCAAGGTCACCCGAGGGCATCTGGGCAGCGATCAAATAACCAAGTCCGTTTGCAACGGTTTGCGTGTAGGGGCCTCGATCGTGCGTATATCCAGCTCCGAGAAACGAAAGCAAGGCAAGAGCCGACATGCCGGTATCGGCTTTGGCACCGGTCCGGCGATCGCGATCTTGCATTCTTTGTTCACGGCCCCCCGCATTCCTTTCAGCATCCCACGCACCATCGGCTTCTTGAATCGACACGAGATAGCCAAGCGCAGCTTCCACGGCGGCTTCCGTTGAACCGTCGCCACCAAGCTGACCAGCAATGCTTGATCGCGATTCTGACAGTCGAAGTTGGTAGATCTCCGGCACCAATTGCTGGTCCAGCGCCCTGCGTTTCATCGGAACCTGAACCGCTACGCGACCAACCGATCGAATTTGGCTAGCTTCAGTCGTCGTGAATGTTGGAGCCGTATCGTGACGGATCGATTGAGATTCGACATCGGGAGGCAAGTCGCGTTCGTTGCCTTGTTGCGTCTCGAAGGGACTCGGCATCGACGAGATGTCGGCTTCAATGCCGGTTGGTTTAGTTACCAAACTTTCCGGCAACGACTCCGCTTCCGAAATTTGCGATGCTGTATCGACGATATCCGGTTGAATTGGATTCGATTCCTTAGCGAGTAATTCTTGTTGAGGGGGAAGTGGTAACGGTGGCTCGAGCTCAGGTTCGAGGGTCGTCGGTGCATTCAATGCAACTTCATCCATCTCAACAAACGACATATCGAGCATCTCGAACGATTGACTTGGGTATCCGGATCCGCTGCCCTCACCCATTCCTGGTCGCTGGATGCGTGTTCCGTAGGCGTACATCAAAAGCCAAACATGCGCGACAACCGCTAACGCGATGCATTTGGTAAGCGGTTTGTTCTCGCCCCATTTACTGCGAGAAGCGATAAAGAGCACGACGGCAATCAGTGCAGCCACGACTCCCAGAGAGATCGCGGCAATGCGCCCCGTCGAACTGACAACGGCGAACATCCAAGAGGAGCAGAGGGCAGATTGAAGAAGAAAAATCATAACCGTCCCACTATCGAGACAAATTTGACCGACTACTCAAATTGACGCGATGGACGCCCGACGCATGGATCGCCTGCATGACTTCGCTAAGTCGCTGTATCGGCAGCGAACCATCTGGACGAACTACGACATCGGTCTGCGGTTGCTTTCGAACAATACTGCTCAGCGTTCTCGTCACTTCAGATAAACTCATCCGGCGACTGTCCATTTCGATCGAGCCATCGAGATAGAGATTGACGATTTTTGACTCAGGCGGGTTTTGCATCGATGCGGCCGATGAGACGCGCGGCAAGTTGATCGCCATTTTGGTCTCGGATTCACTGAATCGAGTTCCGACCATGAAGAAGATCAAAAGCAAAAACACGACATCGATCATGCTCGTAAGATTGATCGTCGGTAGCTCGTCGGGATTGAGTTTGAGTGGCATGAGCAATAGGACAATCTATAGTTTTGAATCTACGTACTTCTCGATCGATACTATGCTGCTCGACGCGAACGACTTCGAGTGCGACTGGAATCATTTTCTTGCAGCCCTTCACTGCTGATCGCATCGATCACTTGTTGCGCGTAGCTGTCCATCTCGATCACCAATCGATCGGTTCGACCAAGGAAGAACATATATGCCAAATAGGCCGGGATCGCGACCAAGAGTCCGGCGGCTGTCGTCAGCAAGGCCTGGGAGATGCCGCCGGCAAGGACTTCAGGCCGACCGATCGCATCCGAGCCAGCGATCGAGTTAAAGGCTTCAATCATTCCAAGGACAGTTCCAAGAAGCCCCAAAAGCGGGCTAACATTGCTGATCGCACTGAAGAGCCGCATGTACTTTCGAAGTTGGTTTGTGACTCGCTCACCCGCGTCGAGCACCACCTGTTCGACTTCGACGGCCGGTCGACCATATCGCTTCAAAGCCGCGATAAAGACCTGAGCGATGGGGCTCGGATTTCGCGAACACAATTCAATGGCTTCGTCGCGGTCGATTTGTTGTTGTTCAAGTTGTTCGATAACGCGTTTCACAAACGGTCGCGGAATGACACGTCCTTGACGAAGGAATATCAAGCGCTCGAAGAAAAACACCATCGTAATAAAGGAACAGAGGGCGATCGGATACATTATCAGCCCGCCATCATGGAAGATTTGCAGAAGACTGCGAATCGGGATTTTTCCTTCGGCCGCACTATCGGCCGCCGATGCCGGAGCCGAAGGATTGGAAAGCGAAGACGAAGTGGAGTTCGTATTGGCGGCGATGCGCGCATCGGGACCGCTGCTCCAGCCAGTGCCCATTTGCGGCGCTCCGTTGGAAGGAACCGCCATCACCGCCGGCGATGAATATCCTTGTTGCGGAAATCCGTTGGGAACTTGGCTTAAGGCAAGTTGAGCTAGCATTGCCACGATGGCAGGTGCGAGCACCAACGCGCGTGAAGCGCGAACAAAGCATTGTAGAAATAGCGGACGGTCGAGGCTTTCCATTGCCAATTCTATGCTCTTTCGAGCCCTCACTCCCTTTTTGAGTACATTCACCGACAGAACTGCTTATTACCAAATCATCGACTGGATCGCTACGCTTGAATTCAACCAAACCGGATAGAATTCTTAAAGATCGCGTACTCGGAAACGCCATTTGCGTGCTAGCTAAGCTATGCGGTCTCGATGAACTAAAGCTCGGTTCGCAAGCAATGCTGGTTTGCCATCGAAATGCCGCTCACAATCGCTCCCACGATTCCCACAAAACCTTGATCGGTACCGCAAAGGAAGAGATTGCTGAGGTGGGTGGTGCCATCGAGCCGCTTTTGCGGGGCTCCGTAAACGGCACCATTGTCATGCGATGTGAAGCGGCGAATGGTTTTGGGAGTAAAAATGTCCGTATCAATGACGTGCCGTCGGAAATCCGGAATAAAGCGAACGGCAGAAGCGGTGCTTTGGTCGTACCACCGCATTTTTTGACGCGTGTATTCGCGATCGTCCAATTGCGACCAGCGACCGAAATGAGCGATCGTCGTTTGCCGGATAAAACCAGCGTCGAGCTCGCCTTCGCCTGCCGAATAGAGATAGTTGTTAGGCGAGCATAGGACGCCAGTTCGAATATCGCAAAGCTCATCGGTTGGTTGTTTCCAACTAAACGCCGGCGAATCATTAAAGAAAACGATCGTTTTATCAAAGCCCGTATCTTTCGGTTGGCAGTCGAGCACCGATATCGATTCGATAAACGTCAATTCGCCGGCCCGTTCGACTTCAACGATAGATCGATCGTCGCACATCCGCATCGTCTCGACGACCCCGGCGCTAGAAAGGATACGCTTGGCGGTCAACGTCTTTCCATTCTCTAAAACAACCGCGACCGCAGTGTTTCCCTCGACTTCGATTCTTTCAACGCCGCTTCGCAAAAATAACTGTCCGCCAAGTTCACGGAATCTTCGAACGAGATTTTTAAGAATCAAACGCACACCGCGAAAAGGTCTTGCAAAGCCTTCCAGGAAAATACTTCGAAACATGATGCAGAATTGACCATAGTCCATATCCGACTCGCGAGCGTTACCGTACCACATCAACGGGCACAGCAGCATTTCGATCAGCAACGGCTCGGTGAAAATCTCGCCGAGCACTTTGCGAGTGGAAATATCGAAATCTTCTTGCTTCAAATCGTCGTATTCGAGCAGTTGGTTTAAGAGCTGTTCAAACCGATCGATCTGCGAAGGAAATTTTGATGCGATTTCTGCGCGAAGCAAATCGATATCATTATTAAAGTTAAGCGTGACTCCAGGAAAGGCCACGGCAGAACCTGCCTGCGGTGCGAGCTGAAAATCTTCCCACCGAAAACGAAGCTGTTTGAGCAGTCTCGCCAAGGGACCTTTCTTGGCCCCCTTTTCGGTATAGTTGGTCATCGCATGAAGCCCGACGTCATAATTGCGTCCGTTCATGCGGTAAAAAGAATTGAGACCACCGATCGTATAGTGACGTTCGAGGACACAGACGCGTTGATCGTAAAGCGCCAAACGAATTCCAGCCGCCAAGCCTGACATTCCTGCGCCGATAATAATCGTATCGTAGTGGTCAGTGCTCATGGAATATCGTGGATCGGTGCTCGTGCTCAAAGAACGAACTTACGCGCGAACGATTTCTCGCATCTTCGGCTCGAGATAAGCGACCGTACTGGCCATACTTGCAAGGTTGGTGTACTCGTCTTCTGGAATCTGTACGCGATGTCGCTTGCGAAGCTCCATCACGATGTCGAGAAAATCCATGCTGTCCAACTCCATTTGCTCGCGAAAATTCTTTTCGTCTTCTAAACCCGACAAGTCTTCATCGGGCGCAATCTCGCTGAGGATATCGAGGATTTCGTCACGAATATCTGCTGGAGTCATAAATCTATCTTTCTACCTCGCCCTGATGGCGGCTAAAAATGGCGACTAAAATCCAAGTGAGAGCTAACGGCAAATCATTCTAAAAGCGACGAACGATCAACACCGAATTAATACCTAACATGCCAAATGAGTTGTTCAAAATGTAATCGACCCGCGATAGCTCCTGCGGCTCGTTGATGACAAGTCCTTCGATGGCGCATTCTGGATCCAACCGATCGACGTTAATTGTCGCGTGACAAACGCGATCTTGGAAGGCGGGGATATTTCCAGCTAATTCCAAGGCACCTGCCGCTCCCATGGTGTGTCCGATGAAGCTTTTGGTATTGTTGAAACGAGTACGACCGTTCTCGCCAAAAGCTCGTCTGAGGGCTTGGCACTCTTGCGAATCGCCACTGCTGGTTCCCGTCGCATGCGTGCTGACAATATCGATCTGATCGGCTGCTAGACCGCCACGTTTGAGAGCCAGTTCGATACATTCGGCTTGACGTTCTGGATTGGGCAAGACAAAGTCGGTCGCATCGGTGTTGATCGCATAGGATACGATCTCAGCAAGGATATTTGCGCTCCGAGCTTTTGCATCCGAAAGTCTTTCGAGCACGTACATACAGGCTCCTTCGGAGACAACGATTCCATTTCGATCGAGATCAAACGGGCGAGATGCCTTCGACGGATCGACGTTGTGCGCAAGTGCCCCTTGCGACTTAAACGACGCAAAAATACCGAACGTATGAATACTTTCTGATACGCCACCGGCTAGCGCGACGTCGCATTCGTGTAGCCGTAGCATCTGAACGCCTTGAATAATACCCGCGTTGCCGGCGGCACAGGCTGCACCAATGGTGTAATGAGGCCCGGTGATACCGAGATTCAATGCGATCTCACCGGCCGGGTTATTGGCAACGGTTCGTGGATTGTGATGGTGCGACCAGAACTGGGTATCGTAATCGTACGCTTTGATCGCGTGAATTTCGTTTTCGGTTTCCACGTTTCCATGCTCGGTTACTCCGACATATACGCCGACGCGCGAGCGATCGAGTTTATCCCATTCTAAACCACTTCTCGCTATGGCTTCATTACATGCCCAAACGCCAACCCCGCCCGCTCGAGTCCCACGTCGAATATCTTTCTTAGATTGATATTTAGTCGACTCGAAGTTGCAAACACCGGCAAGCGTCTTGCCGACGTAGCGAATCTCATAATCCTGTACACCGCTTCGTCCACCGAGCAGACTCGCACGAAACGACTCTAAATCGTTCCCGTTGGGCGCAGTAAGACCGACGGCTGTCATTACGACGCGCTGCTCGTCCGGAAGCTGGCTTGTCTTGTCGAGGGCAATCATCAGTAAGAGAACCTAAAACGAATTTAGAAAAAAATTCCAATCTATGAAAAGCTACCGACTAGTAGTCCACCTGACAAGTCAAAAGCGACGCAATTTATACGACAATCGCCGTCATTGAGCGTCAATCTCGACCGCTTCGGCGGTACAAAACCGAAGCGGCATCTCGCTTCGGACATCCGTCAAGGCGATTCCAAGTTTCCCATCCAAAAGGTCATCCAAGTAGCGACCGACGATGCTCGCACGCCAGCCGATTAACAACGCCGGCGGCTCGAAATCCGTTTGCTTGTTTTCCGAGCGATAAAGGACGAAATCTCGCAAATCATCGGCTGTTCCCACAATCGAAGGCGCGATTTTCTTGGTCTTGCAAATGTAGGCGAGAGCGGCTCCTAGGTATTGCGTGAGCATCCCAGAAGGCTGACCGCTTCCAAATTTCGTACGGCGTGGCCACTTAGGAAGCGGCTCTTGACGAGCCTGCTCGATGATCGCTGCAATGTCCTCGATTGCAGCTCGCAAATGTCGATGTTCCATCCCTCGCAAACTCGAAATTCGTTTCACATCCGATGTGCCTCGACGGGCTAACTCCACCAGTAAATCGTCTCGTAAAATGCGTCGCGGCGGCAAATTCCGTTGCTGGGCTTGCGCGTCTCGCCAAATCCACAGCCCTCGCGCGATCGCCAAGGCATGACCGTTGAGCGAATGAATTCCGCTCATCCGATGCCATTGCTCCTGGCGTTCTGTCGAAGCAAGGTCGGCTTGCCGAACTTCGAGCTCTTCCTCTAACCAAGGCAAACGCCCCAGCTTCGTCAATTGCTCTGATAGCATCCGATAAATCACTGGAAGATCGCGAACATCTTGCGATGCATACTGCAATTGACGAACTGTCAACGGACGCCGTCGCCAATCGCTTCGCGTTTCTTCTTTGTCCAATACGTTGCCCGTGAAGCGTTGTACAAGATTGCCATACGAAGCCGGATAATCGAAGCCAAGGAATCCTGCAGCAATTTGAATATCAAATAGCGACGGTATCAACTTGCCCATCGCCCGAAAACAAAAAAGAATCTCCTCGCGACCGGAATGGACAATCGTTTGCCGCTCCGGATCGAGCATCAATTCCCAAAACTCGTCGAGCGATCCACATTCCAAGGGGTCAATGATCGCTAAGACATCATCGGTTGCCACTTGAACCAAGCATAACTCGGGACGATACGTGTCCTCCGCTACGAACTCGGTATCAAATGCAAGAATCGTCGATCGCCTGAGGTCGACACACAGTTGTTGTAACTGTTCTTGAGTTGTAATGAATTGCGGGTTCAAGCAGTCGGCGATTTCAAATTGAGGGAGGGCACGTTATCCCACCCAAGCAGCATGGATCAAAACTATTCCAGGGCTTTGTAAGTTTACCCGCCATGCTCGAATCCTTAAAGTTCAAATGCCCGTTTAAGTGGCTTAAGCTTCTAGCTTGCGATCTCCCCTTCCAGCTTACCATCCTCAATTGAATGCTGAACGCAGCAAGCTGGAAGCTTACTCCACCTGAACTCACTTGCGTTCCTTCCGCCCAGTCACTATATTTCGGTGGTTGGCGAAATACCGAATAATAGAGAGATCGAGCGAAATACTGATTCATGAACAAAGTTTTTAAAGCGATTTCCGATCCGACGCGACGTGAGATCTTACAACTTCTTCGAAAGCGAGATTACACAGCCGGCGAACTAGCCGAACGGTTCCCGCTTTCAAAGAGCACGCTGTCGGGACATTTCAGCGTCCTGAAAGCTGCTGAGTTGATTGTGCCCGAGAAGCGAGGGACGACGATTACCTACCGACTCAATACGACCGTGTTTCAAGATATGGCCACGCAGTTGTTCGACTTGTTTGGTATTCGCAGCGAAGATCACAAAAACGAAAAGGATCGAAAATGAATCTAACGATTTCCAACGCAGTCGCGGTTGGCGGTGCGCTCTGGGGCTTTGCTCTTGCGACTGATGTCGGGCTAAAGCTTCCGGCGCAAGTCCCTGTCCATTTTGGAATCGATGGGAACCCCGATCGATTCAGCGGTCGATTCGAAGCGATTGTCGGCCTATTGATTCCGCCGAGAGCCGTCCTTTTTGTTTTCGCCCTTATTCGCATAGGCACGGTTTGGTTATGGTTCGTCGCCAAGCAAGCCTACATGAACGATCCAGAACAACGACCTTTTCACCCGGAACACTAGGAAGTTCACCGGCAAAGTCTGTCAACCGTCAGGATCGTCAAGTAGCTCTTTCAGTCGTAGTCGTAGGTGTAACGGGTAACGATCAAGCCAGAGCTCGTCGACCATTCCCAATGAGATCATGTCGAGTAAATGCACTTGATCCTTTCGTCGAAAAGCGTTTAGCTTCATTTGAACTAGGGTTTCAAGCGGAACGGTTCGGAAATCGTTGGCCCGCGTGGCTGGTTCAATATCCGGATTGGGGTCTCCACCGCGTTCGACATTACCAACCAAAAGTACGTGGACAGCATCTCGCGCTGAGGCATCCGGCTGCTCGACAAACATGTCGAGACCGGCGGTATTGCGATGATAAAAACCTGCCGAGCTCATCGCCCGCACTAGTGATGGCAAATCTGCCGGTCGAATGAGAATGTCAACGTCGCGAGTAGTGCGCAACGCCGCCTCGTCAACTTGTGCTACCCAAGCTCGAACAGCATGCCCGCCGATCACGGCGTACGGTACTTTGGCCTCCTCTAGGATGCGGACCGTTTTCCGAAGTCGTTCGTTGACTTTCTCCACTGCGCGCTCCATCCTCGCCCAAAGTTCTTCACCGGTAATTGTAAACTCCACCATGCAAATCCCTCCTGACCGAATTGTACCACAAGCCTTAGGATGACTGAATACAGCCCATCTTCGCGGTGAACATAGAGACATCGGTCGTAGTTCCGCCTTAAGGCGGCCTCTTCGCATTCGCACACTACTCTTTTCACTTCAAGATTCAAATCGACGTAGGCACTACATGCCACAATCTCAGTTATCGACTAATTTCTGTCAAATGAAACGTCCACCATTAAAGCGACCGCTGACAATTGCCAAACCAACCGTCAAAGAGATAGGTGGCCCCATGCGCACCTGCACACGTTGTCTTCCTTTGGCGTCTATTCAATCAGCCGATCAAATAGCGGTGCAATATTGAACTCGATTTTACGTTGCTTATAAGCCTTAGCAAGTTTGCTATTTGCTTCCGTCCGATCGCTTGGTTTAGTTTGGTCGCTGACCATGATTCCAATACTTTTTAGCAATAATACGTTTGATTGATCAACAACATGGCTTATATCGAGTAACTGATCAGTAACCGAAGCTGGCCAAGAAAAGACCGGACGGGTAACATTCACGCCACGAATCTGAAGCGTTATTAGGTGTGGTGAAATTTCAACGACAAAAACGCGTCCCAAAGTTTCGGGACTGTCTTGATCGCTGAGATTCTCAAGCCATGCTTCAAACGAATCGCCAGCAGATAGACCTTGAAGCGCGGAATAATACTGATCGATGAACTCACGTGTCAAATGGATTGCTCCCAAATCTTGATTGGTCTCGATATCTTCAATCTGTCTCGGAAGCTTATTCGAGATACCCTTAAATCCTTCGAAATCTCGATCCGAAAACCGAGCTTTCGCTTGTTCGATAAGCTCATGAATGCTGTTGCGTGTCGTTGGAGGTGGAGCATGGGTTTTAGATGGTCGTCGCGATTCGTCGGAGATTCGCGAGTTCGAATTTTGCTTTTTGTAGAATTTTTCTGGAACAATCCATGGCACGTAATCCGCGATGTACGGCCCAATTCCCCACGGTACATCCTTATCCATCACGTGCCAAATGATTATTTGTGTCAGAGGTACCGCCAGCAATCCGCCTAGTACGATTTGGATAAACGTGTTTTGGAAGATCGATTCTTTTTTCTTACGTCGAAGCACTATCCGTGGGATTGGATTGTTGCGTATCATCGCCGGATTAGGATTCTGAGAATCTTGTACAGGCGGAACTCTGCTTGGTGGCGGATAATGTGGCTGCGGTTCGATTGGTGGTGGGACGATCGGAGCTAGAACGTCCTGCAGGACCTGAACTTGGCGAGCAGGTATCCAGCGGCCGTTTGTTGCATGTTCGTGGCGGATAGAAGTTGATCCGTCGATCTTTCCCTCGGTTGCATTTCTCCGAATATACTCAATTGAGTAGGGACCGTACTCAATTCCGTCAGATTGCCGTATTCCCCAATGTGGCCCATTTAACATCTTTGAATTCTCCAAGTTTTTTTTCCGATTGTGCTTTTGATCTTCGGCATCGACTTCTGCGGCACCTGCCTGAAAGTCGACACGAGAAGAATCAGCTATTTTTGACTGCATACTAAACGAAATCGCTGTTCGCCAATTTGGAAAGTCGATGAGCTATCGACGATGATTCGTAAACGGCGAATCCACATGCCGTTAGGGCCAGGCATCGACTCGGCAAACCATTTGCCGCCTTCGCTAAAAATTCGGCAATGTCTCGGCATCAGAAATGTGTCCGATGAAGCTCGCAAACCACATGACACGTCACGACCAATCCAATACTCGTTATCGACGAGTATAAGCTTTTTCGCAGCTTTCGTTCCCGGACCATTGTCGCGGTCGATCGATTCCAACGTCGGATATGCGCACGTGAAACCGTCGAGGTTCGTATCCATCGTTTGGCCAAATAGACTTCCTCGATTTACGCAAGCTTCCAAAGAATTGTCGATCTCCGATGGATCTGCGACTGCAGTTCGAAAGCGATAGCATCCTCGCCCTAATAAAAATTCCGTTTCTTCTCGCAGCTCGATTCTTCGTACTCGCATCCAAAGCCCGGTTCGGCTCTCCAAGTCGGATACGATCCATAAATAGCCGTTGTCGGTTCGATCGCGGCGAAGCGACAGATGCGGATCGGAGATCAGTGAGTCATGAGCAATTTGAATATCACCCTGCGAACGACCGATGAAGTACTCTTCGCGTCTCAATCGAACGATTTCCCCATCCTTTTCTCCATCATCGAAGATCGTCAAGTTCGCTATCGGTGGGCGAAGCGTTGGTCGAAATGATTCGATCGGTATTGAACGAGCGCTATCGTCTTGATCATCCACGGTCGTCGGTTTGCCTTGTCATGGTTTTGACCAAATGCGAATTTTTCCAGACTCAAAACAGACAGCAATCATGGTTCCGGTTTCGTTAACAGCGATCGATGAAATTTGGGAGCGATCCGCGTCTTTCCAACGAGCAAGGCAATGGAATTTTTCCAAGCTGAACAAAGTCAGTTCGTTTTCGTAATCCGCCAGAATCGCATAAGATTGGTTGCTAGAAACTCCGGCAAATTTCATCAACGCATTCGTTACGGCACGAGATGACTTCCAATCGGCAGTCTCGGTATCGTACATTTCATAGTTTCCGTCTTCGCGAAAAGCTGCCAATCGTTTGCTGTCGCGGCTGAACAAGAGCGAAATAGCTCTAGAGTTTCCAGACTTGCTCTCGCCCGATCCGGGTATCGAACGTAGCGACTTGCCATCCTTGCTCGACCAAATCGAAATCACTCCGTCGAGCCTCGCTTGTGCAATTATATCTAGTCGACTCGATACGGCCGTTGCCGTCAGTTCGCTAGTTGGGATCGGCAAAACGGCTGTCGATCCAGCCACAGCCAGCGATTGGATACTCCATCGTCGAAACGTTCCTAAGCCATCGATGGCCGCCACGTGCGCGTTGTCAAAAGAAAAACAGACGTTTGGTTCGAGAGTCGCAAATTTACTGAATACGAAATAAGGCGTTGTCGCTTTGCCAGACCAAATCTGCAATTCGGCAGCGCCGGAACTATTCTGTCCGACTACTGATAGCAATTTTCCATTCGGCGAAAAATCAAAGTCGATCATCGAATTAAGCTTTATTTCGGGCGAGGTAAACATTCCCGTTTTAGGCTGCCATAGGATTAGCTTATATTGAGAGCGATTTGTAGCTAGCACCGCGCCATTCGAAGAATTTTTCTGACAACTCGCTAATCGACCGTCGGGTAAAAAGCAGGCTTTAAAGATTGGACCAGAATGCCCCAGCATTTCTCGTTCAAACTTCCACGGCTTTGCATCGCTTTCCACGGGAATCAATTCAGTTGCATCGTCACTGAATGACAAGTCAGCTCCACCTCGCATCGGTGTTACGGATTCACTAATACGAGGCGAATTGTCTACGAGTGGTTGAAGCATGGAAGCGACGTCGAAAGTTAACTGCCGCTTTTGATGAGCGTCGGAAAGTTTGTTCCTTGCCTCTTGTTTTTCTTGGATCGTCGTTGCATTGCTAACAATGATTCCAAGCATTTCGAAGAGGAGCATCTTCGTTAGAGGAACGTTCGATCCTAATCTGAGCATGCTGATTGACAGCGATGCCGGAAGCTCGTCATAAGCATAAGTTCGGTTTACACCTCGAATTCGAAAAATGATTTTGTCAGCGTTCGATTCAACGACGCCGATCGATTCCCCAGGATTAATATCAGAATATGGCATCAGATCGACTTCGCTGCCATTTGCGATCTCCAACGATTCACCACTTGTGCGGCTTTGCATATTGGCCCGAATCGAGTCAAAATATTGTCGAATCATATCGGACGCTTCGCGACAAGCATTGAGCCGACTATCAATCGATTCATCGCCGACGCTTACCGGTAGCCGCTGAGTATACTCATGAAACCGTTCGAAATTGCGGTCTTTAAGATGCGTAATCGCTTGCTGAATTTGAAAGTGTACGCTATTCACCTGGACGCGATTCTGTGGAACATTACCATTTTGTGGCGCTGGGATTTGCGAGGCCGGATCGTTCGCATCAGACTCGGACGCAATTGAATTGGCTAACCCAGGTTCGCGTTTAGCTTTTTGAATTGCAGTCCTAATATCGAGCTCAAGAATTCGACGAGTATTCGGTAAAACTTCTACCGACGTTTCTAAGATTGGATTTCCTAAATACTGAAACGTGAGTCGATAAGTACCTGGCTTAGCTTCAATTTCTGGAATCGAGTCGGCTTGGCTTCTAGTAAATTTCGCGGGAAAGCCGTCGATGAAGACTTGGACACCCTCTGGTATCGTTCCGATCGCAATCGTCGACGATCTTTCTGGCGACAGCCCCAGCATATGAGCCCATTGTTCCGGCGGATAGTTATACGCCAAAATCGACAAGAGCAGTGGTGGAAAAATCCAAGGTGCAATCGTCCACACCGACATTGTTTTCTTGCGTGGCTTGGCAGACGGCTTATTGAGATCCAATAGGTTGCTTGGAATCGGTGAGGCTTTGGTCGAAACATTCGCCGTTCGTTTTGCCAGCGCGGACCGAGAAGTCTTTTGCGATGATGGAATTGTCGCAACGGCCGCCGCTGGAGCAGTATGAAGCAACGATTCGAGGTCGTTGATCAGTTGCATCGGAGTTTGATATCGTTCGATTGACTTCTTAGCCATCATGCGATCAAACACGATTTGAACGGCAACAGGTAAGTCGCTGCGGCATTCCGACAAATCTGGAATCGGTGCATTTTGATGAGCGTTTAGTGTCGCGATTGCGCTTTCTTCATCGTACGGCGAACTTCCCGTCAATAAAAAATAAAGCGTGCAGCCGAGACCATATATGTCGCTACGTATATCCGCTTTGGATGCATTGAGCGCTTGTTCGGGAGCCATAAAATTGAGTGTGCCAAGGATGCGGCCATCGACCGTCATGTCACTCATTTTCTCAACATCGGAAATCGAGCGTACTAATCCAAAATCGAGGATTCGAACTTGCTTTTGGTTGCCATCCTCGCTAACGATTAAGTTCGACGGTTTAATATCGCGATGAATGACGCCTTGTTCGTAGGCATGATTGAGTCCTTGCGCAGCCTGAATCGCAAAGTCAATTGCTTGTTTCCAACCGAGCGGACCCCATTTGCGAACATATTGTTTTAAAGTTAATCCAGGCACAAACTCCATAACCATACCGAGCAACGAACCTTCCTGCATTGCGGAAAGAGTACGGACAATATTGGGATGATTGAGTTTCGCTGCGGCTTGGATTTCTCGAATAAAACGTTCGCGAACATCGGCGCGACCGGCAAGCGTGGGGTTGATGACCTTCAATGCTTCTTGCCGACCAGTAATCCTGTGTTCCACCAAATAGAGGACCCCGACACCTCCGCGAGCCAATTCGCGAATGACGTTGTAAGAAGCATTGTTGGTTAATTCCGTCGGGATTTCGGTTTGGATCAGAGTCGACGCGGCGCGTTTAGTCGGCTGAGTAACTTTCTCGAATGGAACATCAATCGATTTTGGCGATTTTTCGGGTACAATCCAAGCTTTGATTACTTCATCCGGAATCGCTTCGACTTGCATAGAAGCTTCGGCGCGTATTTCATCGAGTCGAAATTGGCAATGAACACACGACTTCAGATGCGTATTTACTTGTAGACGATGCTCGGGCGACAATCGATTCTCGGCGAAAGCGACTATTGCAGAATAATCGGTATGTTTTTTCAATTTTTCTGGATTGTTCATGGCTGGCCACCCCTGGCCACATTCGGTTTCTACACAGGCCTCTAAGTCGTGTGTGCCGCATTGTACTTAGAATGCCCGCTATTTCCAAGCTTGCTTCGAAATCGAATCCATAACTAGACCGGTTAAGTTGGTTTGCTCTTGCGTCGCAATAGAAAGATGGATAGTCCGACACCGGTCATGAAGATCGACGTTGGTTCGGGGACTGCGGAGGGACTGTAGTTGAGAAACAATGCTGTCCCACTATCGCCAAGTCCGACTGTAAAGCTGCCCGGAACGGGAGCCAGCGTTGGATCGACGAAAGGTGACGAATCGACTGAGAAATCGGATGGATTAAAACCGAGAATCGGAAAGGGACTGTCGATCAACAACCACGAAAAGGTTCCCAGCGGATCATTCATCACGATCTGAGCCGCCAATGGATCGACCAGAAAGCTAGTGAGATTCGTCAAATCGAGATGACCATCGACGATAATGACATCGCTCGAAATCGCCCCGGAAGCTGGAATCGTTAATACTGATTCCCAAACCAATGTATTATCGCCGGAAATACTCAGGTCGTTTCCAAAGGTCATCGTTCCGATCGAATTGCCTGGCGAGAGGACTCCATTGTTAATAGTGGATGCACCCTTGATACGGAATCCGGCGGCCAGTGTCGCGTTGTTGATATTGACCGAAGCTTCAATGCTTTCACCGATCTTCAACGTACCACCATTTATGGAGTACGTTCCAAGATTTTGTATTCCATTTCCACTGCCGCTGCCCGGTATGACAAGCAATCCAGAACCGTTCTTTACGATATTCAATGACCCGCCATTTGGCGAAAATGCGATATCTTGAATTTCGCTATCGCCATTGCCAGTGAGCGTAAGCGTTGAAACATTCGATCCGGTGTTGACTAAGCTAAACGTCGAGCCAGTGACACTACTGCCACGAGCGATACTCGACAAAGTCTGGTTGAAGTCGTACATGTCGAAAGTCGAAGCTCCGGACGCCGTCCGTGTGATCAATTCGATTCCACTATTCAAGCCATCGTTGGCTCCGAGCCGGACCGTTCCGCCGACGAGATTAAATTTGGTATAGTTGCCACCTCCGCCGTTAAACTGAGTGTATCCGCCGGGTGTACTCGAACGATGGCTAACCGCTTGAGTCGATGGATTCGCGATATTGATAGGACCTGTTACTCGAAGAATCGAGCCGGTGCCGTTGCCACTTCCAAAATGCCCGTAGTTCGTTGGCATCGATCCGGCGAGATTGATGGGACCGCTGACTGTTGAAATGCCAGTTCCCAATTCCGCGTTTTGCGTTAATGAGCCACCCTCGATGGCACCGCGTCCCGATTGGCCAGCTTGGGTACTCACCGAAATGTTGCTGCTGATATCAACGCCTTTGCCGACTGCAAGCTGAGTAACACGCGCGCCGCCGCTTCCATTGAGCGCGATGTTTCCGGTGCTCAATGCGCCGTTTTGATTCGCCATCACGACTTGATTCGCGATCGTGGTTGAACCGGTGTACGAGTTATGTGAGCCGAGAATGATGGTTCCATTCTGTGTCGCAGTCGGGTTCCCGATCTCTAAATCAAAGCCACCGGAAATCGGAGCATCGATTCGGCCAAGAATGCCGGCGCTGCTGATCCTTGCGTTACCGGTGAGAACAACCGAGCTGTTCGCCGCGATCGTTGCTCCGTTGGTACTAAATCTAAGGACGCCACTCCCTGCTTCCGAAGCAGTAGGAAACGCCCAATCTGTCCCAGCGATTTCAAAGACGTTACCTTCATAAGGCCGCGTCGAATCCGCATTTAAACGAACTTGACTCCCTTGAGGAGCGACCACTTTGCCAGTCCCCAACTCGTCGCCTTGCGCATTATCGACTTGTAATCGAGCATTATGGAGTAGCCACTTTCCAGAAAAGCCAGAATTGTCTTGAGCAAGCGTGTATGCGCCGAACGAGTCGTTGAAACCGCTTTGTTGCACTCCGTTCAATCGCACGTCGCCAGCTCCGCTAAAGGAACTTCGGATCGCGATGGTGCCAGGCGTCGTGCTCGTTCCGTTGGGAACCGCCCCGCGAGTCAGTTCATAAACGCCACCGGCCTGGACTGTGACTGGATTTTCGCCAATGCCGACGTCAGTGACATTGAGATTGTTCCGCACCATGCCTCCCGAATGAATCGTAATCGGTCCGATGTCGGATTTGACTGCACTTCCAGTCCCGGAGGAAGTGAAATCGAGAATTCCCGCTTGGACATCGGTGCTTGAAAAACCGTGTCCCAATCCGCCAACAATCGTCTGGAAATTCGCGGTACCCGTTCCCGATTTCACCAATCCCGTTCCGTTTAACACAATTCGGCTCGATGTCGTGGCGGGAGTAAAGGTGTAATTGACGGCAGAATTATTCAGCGTCATTCCCGATGCGGTGACGACTCCATTTGGACGGACGATCGATGAACCTCCGCCAACCGAGTCGTCAAAGGTGACGATGTCACCTTCGTAAAACAGATCACTAGCCGATGTCGAAGTATTCGTCCAATTGGTCGTGGTCAAAGTATCCCATTTCGATGGATTCGCAACGTCGTTGCCACGCCACACAAGACTTCCCGTTTGGTAGTCCAAGAAAAGTTTGTTTCCGTTGGTGCTCAACGAACCTCGGCCATTGTATTGAAACTGCGAGGCGACAATATTGTTATTATCCGATTCAAAAACGACTATGCCGGAGCCGCTTGCGATTGGCGTCAAAGGTACGACTTTCGCAATCACGTTATTGAGGAAAAGATTTCCAACTCGAAGGTGCTCTGTTGGACCCGTTGTTGTCGGATCAAAGTATAGACTGAAATCGGAAAATTCATGGACGTCGACAACACCGGTTATTCGACCTTCGCCTCCTAGACTCGTTGACGGATAAACCGGATAGACGTCGATGAAAGCGTTGGCGGGGACCGTGTTGATGATGTCGATACCACCCTCTAAAAGTTTGATACTGGCTGAACCTAATCCCGTGTCCAAATTCAGTCCTAAAACGCCGTTGCCATATTTATGGAGATAAGAATTGGCTCGAACTGGCCCTGCCAAATTAGTTGTCGCGCCACGTCCTGGGCCGACGCTCGTACTGTTGATGAAGAGATTCGACTGACCGTTAAACGTAACGTTGGAATTGATAGTCGAAGTTCCACTAGTCGTCGAAACCAAACTTCCTCCATTGAAAACGATATCACGCGTAAAATTGCCTGTATAGTCTTGAAAACCAAGCGACGCGGCAGAACCGACAGTGATCGTTCCCGCACCATCGATATTGGTTGCTCTAAACATCGTTATTCTTCCATTTTGGATATCGATGTTTCCGCCGCCAACGACATCCGTATTGGTGAACCCCATGTAATTGGAACCACGTTTGGTCAGCGTGAATCCATCTTGAAAAAGTTTTCCACGTTGACTGGCCAATGGACTGATATCCCAGTAGCCCGTCCCACCGAACGTCGTATTTCCTAACATTCGAACTTGGCCAAGCGTATTCGTGACGACGGCCGAACTATTGTTATTGACAATGGCGCCGTTGCCGTTGATTCCCGAACCCGATACAGAAATAAATTCGTTTCCGAGTTGGCGATTGTTCGTATCGAGAGTCGCACCGGATGCAATCACAGTGTCGGACTTCAATGGACCGATCGCGGCTGACGATAGAGCCGACGTCAGCGGATCGCGTACACCGAGCGCGTTGTTATGATCAGCCATAACCAATCCTTCATTGATATTCAGTCGACCTCGAAACCCGCTCGTCGTACCAACGGTCACTGTCTGATTGTCATTCCCCAACACGAGCGTTCCGGTTCCGGCTTTGGTAAGACTCACGTTGTCAGCTCCGACTAAGCGTCCGCTGAACGTCAAAGGTTTCGCCGAGTGATTCGTCCAATTCTGGCTTGCCTGAAGAACGGTATTGAGTTGGCCGGTCGGAGTTCCAGTGTTAACATCGGTCGTGTTGAAGCTGACACCTTGAACAGTCGAATTGACCGTGATGCCGCCCGCACCGATCGTGAACGTTCGAGTCGTGTTGGCATTGAAGCTAGCCCGAATCCGAAACGGTCCCGTCGCCGTTGCACCGACTCCGAAGATAATTCCATACGCGGCTTGCCCGTCGCCAGTGTAAACGTCCTGTGTACCGGTCGAAGCCAAATCAGAATTAAAGTTGGCAATGTCATTGATCGTCGTGCCAACCTGAAACGTTCCGCCGGATGGAGTTGTACGCCATAGTCCATTTCCGTTTCCATTGATCCCCGCCCAATTTCTAGCGTTGACCGTGGTGTTATTCCAATAAACGTTGGTTTGCGCGAAGAGTTCTTGTTGAGTGACCGCGCATCCGAGCAACAGGCCAAGAAAGCGAGCGCGCCGTAACACCCGGACTCGGTAACGCTTGAATGCCCATTGCCTCATTTTCTGTCCCCGTTCAATAGAGCTGTGACTGATCAAAGAATTGCTTTAGCTACCTGTCGACAGTATCGCGATTCATTCTAATTGTTCGGAAACCCGACGACAATCAAGTCTCGTCGCTATATTTAGGTTATTTTGCGACATTCAATGAAACAGAATCCAAACATCGAACCCTGGCATCGAACCCTGGGGACACCCACAAATACGACCTCCTATTGCCAAACCACCCGTCAAAAAATACGGCTGCGCCTCTTGGTGTCCGCTCCTTGGTGTCCTTGTCCCGTTTGCGATTTCACGTGCCAACGGCACTATAATAACGAAGCCCAGGGCAAGCCGAGGCGAGTCTTCGAGCCTCGGCGCTGCCCTGGGTAAGCGGCCCCCATGAACCCAAAGTCCCAACGGGACGGCGCTAGCGGTTCGCGACATCGATTGATTAGGGCCGCCACGTTGTGGCTATCGTTTAGCTCGCAACGTAACCCAGGGTTGCGGCGATGTTCGCTTCGCTCACATCACCTTACCCAGGTCTTTGTCAACAAAAAGGTGTCCGACACCTTTTCATTTCATTTCGGACACCTTTTCCATTTCAAAAGGCCACGAGTACGCCTACGGCTGACTGTTAAACGAAATTTTGCTGATAGCGATTCAATCTAGGATATCCATCGGAAACACGTACAAATGTGCCCCACTTTTGCCAAATCACCCGTCAAAGGATGGGTCGCCCCGGTTACCAAGAACCGGTTACCGGTTTAAACTACTCGCCCCAAATTGCGGTCGAACCTGCATGGATAACCAATCTGGAGAAATTGAGCCACGATGCAATTAGTCAAAGCTATCAGTCTTCTTGTAGCCATAGGTTTAACAACACCTATGGCCGCTGGCGAACATCCGCCTGCGCCAAAAATCACCCCCTTACTGAAGTTTTTTGAGTCTGATCCGAACTTAGCTTGGGCTTATGGATTTTCAACAATTCGCGATTCGTCGCAGTACCGGACATGGTTCTTCGCGCCAGCACCACCTGCTGCATCGAGACTCCACGAAACTATTTATAGTGCATCGACGCCAATCGACGACATGGGCCCCCTTTCTATGTCGTTTGATGCCTGGGAAGTCTTTACAGGCGCGCAACCTGATCGTTACCCTTACGACGCCAAAAGCGGTCATCCGAAGCAATTCCAACCGATGCTCGATCATGCAGAACTCATGTACGTCGGTGACCCTTCCGTCATTAAACTGGATTCTCGCTATTACATGTTGTATTCTGGCCAAGAGTACCCTTCAGACGATCCACAGCATAAAACGTTTCATGTTTATGGCGCGGAGTCGACTGATGGAATTCACTGGATTGGCCAAAAACAGATGTGGTTTGGCCATCGGCCTTCACTCCTACACGACGGTGAATGGATACATTGTTGGTATGACACCTCCAACGGGCCGCGATATAAAAAATCGATGCGCACCGACGACATTGGCCGCTTCCTTGAAAGTGGTGCCGATGGCGTTTGGGATAAAGAACAACAGCTTATAGGAATAGCTCAAAATAACATCGAGGTCATTCGAAGAGGTGATCACTTTTTTGCCGTCTCCGACGGCGGTTCGCCCGACCATGTCACTGTCGATGGCTGGTACTCAAAGGATGGAATCAATTTCACTCCATACGGACCGATCGCTACCGTTTCTGATTTGCCAGAAGCAGATCGTAGTCAATGGAATAGCCTCGACGTTCCGCAGTTATTCGTACACGGAAATCGCTGCTACCTCATGGCAACCGCCAAAACAGGGCACGCACCAAAGCGAACGTACCTTTTCTCGTTGGAATTCGCTGAGTGACTTTGGGGTCCCGCAGTTAAGCAAACGTTCGGTAGTGGAATCGGTTGGGCGGTTAATTTGGGCCAGCCATCGGCGAACCTGTTCTTCAAAGGTGACGAAAGATCAGTCCCGTCGGATTGGTTTAATCGCTTAACAGTCAGCCGAAGGCGTACTTCAAAGGCCAAGAGTACAGCTACGGCTGACTGTTAAACGCAATCCTTGCTGTTGCGTTTACTTCAACAAGCCGCGAGCGCCGAAGGCTCACAAAGTCGGGGAATTACGTATTATCGACGCGTTTTCCGAGTCGCTCGGCTAGTCGCAGCAGAGTTTGACTGGCGTCGCCTTCGGCGATTTTGGCGTGAATTAGATGAAGTTGTGTGCGATCGTTCCAGGCTTCATCTAAGGCGTCGCAAAACTCGATTTCATTGGTCGCTAAATAACCTCGGCCGCCGTTGTAAATCAACGGCAGAAGATGGAAATTCCAAGCATGGATTTCGTTGTAGTTCCAGTTCCCCTGCTGCAACATTCGCTCGGTTCCGTAACCGTGATTATCGAGCACGATCAGGATCGGCGAATGCCCTTGAGCGATAAGCGTCGACATCTCTTGTCCGGTCATTTGAAATGCTCCGTCGCCGCAGATGACGACGACGCGATCGTTCGGACGAGCCGTACATGCTCCGAGACTGGCGGGCACGGAAAAACCCATCGATGTGTAATATGCTGGCGAAAGAAAATCGGTGGAATCGTGAATCACCAACTCGGTAGCCGCGAACAAGGAATCGCCGATATCGGCGATGACGATCGTGTCCGAATCGAGCTTAGCATTCAAATGTGCGATGATCCGACTGACTCGAAGCGGTGCCTCGGCTTCAATATCCGGTGCCAACGGTGCTTTGATGTGCAAGTCGGTCGGAATCGGGCGTCGCGTTACATTCGGCTTGGCATCGATCAGTTTTTGAAGGAATTGATCGAGCGGGACGCGAGGAAAATGATGGTACGAAATCTGTAACTGCTCACTGGTGGCATAGATACAGTTTTTTACATCGAGCTTGGCCGTGTAGATCCCCAGATTGATATCGGTCATGAAGGTACCTAGCAGCAAGATACAATCGCTCGATTCGACGTATTCGGTCACTTCCGCTTTGCCGATCGCGCCTTCGTAAAGTCCGATAAAGAGAGGATGGGTTTCGCGAATGACGCTCTTACCAAGGATCGTTGCGGCCATCGGTATGCTGGCTTGTTCTGCCAATTGCAAGACGAGCTCCTGCAATCCGAAGCGGTGGATCTCGACACCGGCAATGATCAATGGACGTTCGGCCTTAGTGAGTCGATCAATCGATTCTCGAACGGCTTCTTCTAACGCGAGTTGGTCGTCGTTGGAAACGGGGCGTCGATAAGAATGGGACACGGCCGGAACGACATGGACCATATCGCGAGGAATATCGATATAAACCGGACGTTTGAAGCGATGACAAGCGTCCAGGACGCGATCGATTTCGCTAAAGGCGGTCAGCGGATCATTCAATTCGGTCGACGCGATACACAGTTTGTCGAAGACGTCCAACTGAGTCCGAAAGTCTCGGACTTTATGATGCAGCAGCGGGTTATTGACGCGTTCGTTGAGACCCGGTGAGCCGGTGAGCATGACGACTGGCGATTTTTCGGCGTAGGCACCGGCGATACTATTGCAGACACTCAACCCGCCGACGCAGTAAGTTACGCAGACAGCTCCCATACCATGAACTCGTGCGTAAGCATCGGCGGCGAATCCGGCACAGTCTTCGCGAGTGCAACCGATAACGTTGATCGGGCTTTCTTCAAGCAGGCTATAAAACGCAAGGACGTAATCGCCCGGGATGCCGAAGCAATCGGCTATTCCATAGTCCTGAAGACGCCGAATCAAATAACCTGCAATGGAAACTTCGCTAGGATTCGATCGTTGAGCTGCATTCCGTTGCGATGAATTCATACGTCCTCAAGTTGCGAAACGTGAGTGTTATCGTTCGCGGAAAACGATTCGGCCTTTGGTAAGGTCGTAGGGCGAAAGTTCGACTCGAACCTTATCGCCCGGTACGATCCGGATGAAATTCTTTCTCATTTTGCCAGCCACGTGGGCCAAAACTTCGTCCCCTGTTTCCAACTGGACACGAAAACGTGTGTTGGCTAAGGCCTGCATAACGGTTCCATCAACTTCAAAAGCTTCTTCGTTTTTTACCATAGATCTCTGCTCGGCGTCTTTGAACTCCCTCGTCGCCGAATTGTACGGTTATCCACTGCGACATTTCCGAAATCGGAATATCAAGGTTATACTTGCTGTTCCCCTATCTCGTCCACCGGTTTTTGCTCTTAGATCGAAAACAATTCGATCCTACAAGAAATTTGACAACTTTGTGTTTTCCTCGCCTTATCTTTTCGTCGGCTGCCAACATGGCGCCGAAGCCGTTATTAAACAGTCATTTTGCGAGCCCAACGGCCCATTTCGACTTTCTTTTTCTAGGCCAGGTTTCGTAACCCTGAAGTCTGAACTGAGTGTCCCTGCTTGGTCGGCGGCCATTCCAGAAAGCCCTTTCATTCGCGTTCGCGGTCACGCGCTCAGCCGGCTCGAAGGCGATTCTGCAGACAGCCTAATTTCACAAGCGATCGAAAAGTACCGATCGCTCGACTGGACTGACCTCCATGTTTTTCAGCGAGATATCGCTATGCCTGGCTGGAACGGGTTCGAACCAGGGCGTTCCCAGCTTGCCGCGCTCATCGGCGATCAATTTCAAGCTGAACTCGAAAAAGCGGGCGATGCGAGGGCGAGCCGGATTAACAGAACGACCGATTGGAATGCCCGTGTTCTAGATGTCATCATTATCGAACCGAATCAATGGTGGATCGGTTCGCATTTGGTTGAATCGAGCTTCGATCGCTGGCCCGGCGGCGTCTTTCCCATTTCGGAACCGGCAGAAATGGTCAGCCGCGCTTATCTAAAAATGGCCGAAGCGATTCATTGGAGTCGTTTGCCGTTTAAACCCGGTGAATCGGTCGTCGAAATCGGAAGTTCTCCCGGTGGAGCTTGCCAATACCTTTTGGATTTAGGAATGAAAGTTGTCGGGATCGATCCGGCTGAGATGGCTCCTGAAATCATAGCCAATCCGAATTTTGAGCATATCCGGTCGCGAAGCATACAGGTCAAACGCCGTTTCTTCAGTCGCTTTCGCTGGCTAGTATGCGATGCCAATGTCTCACCGGTCTATACATTGGATACGGTAGAAGCGATCGTTACCTATCCGACGACAGCTATCGAAGGGATGCTGCTGACGATCAAATTATCCGATTGGGAAAAGGCCAACGATATCGAGGCTCATATCGAGCGAATTCGCCAATGGGGCTATTCCAAAATCGAAGTCAGGCAGTTGTCCTACAATCGCCGCGAATGCTGCGTCGCCATCAGCCAACCGTCGCGCTAATATAAATTCTCAATGCAGAGCTGCGACCATGTTTCAAAGGCGTCGCGATCGCTTTTGATCTGCTCGATTGGCAAGAAGCCGCTGTCGAGCAACTCAACTTCTCGAGCGCGGGCATGGCAAGAGTGGAGTTGCATGATGTGAACGACGCCGAGATGAACGCATCCAACTTCAGTCGTGTCGTCATAAATCAAGCCGACAATTCGATCGTTGCATCCGCAGTCGACGACGATTTCTTCGTCAAGTTCGCGTCGCATACCGGTGAGATACCAATCATCACCTTGTGTATCTTCGATGGAGATGTGGCCGCCGATCCCGACGCTTCGCTTGGCATGTAGCCGCTTTTCGCCTTGTCCTGTGCCACGCGTGTATTGAAACAATCGCGTTCCATCTGGATTGGTACATTCCAAGATCACGTAGGGTATCAACTGCTTGAAACTGGGATCGGTTTCACATTTGCTTCGCGGTTGAAACGATTGGTACTTGCGATCCATGATCGTCGGCAAATAACGCTCGACGTTTGACTGAAATCCGGAGAACGCGCCGAGTTGGTCGATCAAATAGGCGGGGACAACGAGTACGTGTTCATCAAAGGCCATCGGTATGCAACTTTCTTAGAGAATCAACATGCAATCGCCGTAGGAATAAAAGCGATATCGCTCGCGAATCGCTTCCGCGTAGGCTTGGTGAATAAGGTCGAGTCCGGCAAAGGTAGCGACGAGAACCATGAGCGAACTGCGAGGTAGATGGAAGTTGGTCAAAAGCCCATCTACGGCTTTAAAGGTATGGCCTGGACGAATAAAAATGTCGGTCTCGCCACTCCAAGCTTGCAGTCCGCTCGTCGACTTGAGAGCGGCTGTTTCGAGTACGCGAACGGAAGTGGTTCCGATGGCAATGATCCGACCTCCTTCTGCTCTGGACAACGATAAGCGTTTGACAACGGCTTCGGTGAGTTCGCCGACCTCTGAATGCATCTTATGGTTTTCAAGCGTTTTAGCTTGGATCGGGCGAAATGTTCCAATTCCAACGTGGAGCGTAACGGATACCAAGGCAATGCCTGAGGCTCGCAATTGTTGGATCAACGCCGGCGTGAAATGAAGCCCAGCCGTCGGAGCTGCCACCGATCCATCGTTGCGAGCATAAACCGTTTGATATCGAACGCGGTCATCGTCGACCATTTGGCCATCTCGTATGTAGGGCGGAAGCGGGATTCGACCGCATCGCGCGAGCAATTCAGGCCATGGTTCGATAGGCTCGGGCCGCAGGAACAGCCGACCTTCTTCGCCCATCCCGAGAACGACAAGCTTCGCTTGATCGCGACCTTCTCGATCTCGAAGCGTAACGGTCTCTCCGACTTCGATTTTTCCGCGAGTTTTACAAAGCGTTTCGGCGACCGCATGTTCGTCTTGTCGAAGATATAATCCTTCCCATCGCCCTTTGGTCGAGGTCCGGTATCCGATCATACGGGCCGGGATGACTTTCGAATCGTTTACCACGACCGAATCGCCAGCCCGCAATAGACTCGGGAGGTCGCGAACATGAGCGTGGTCAATGGTTTGCTGCTCGCGGTGGATAACCATCATCCTTGCGTCGGCGCGCTGCGGCAGCGGATCCTGCGCGATCAATTCACGAGGCAGCTCGAAGTCATAGCTTTGCAGCTCGTCGTTTTTCGGGTCTATCGTTGGCTTCATACTAACCGCCAGTGTAGCGACCGATCGGCGTCCCTGAGAGGCCGATATGATTGCTATTTCGATTCGGACCGACGAAAGCCGCCAAGCCATTGTCGTTTCTGCTAGAATTTATCCCGTATGAAGATCGATTTGGTAATCACAGAACTCGATGTGGGTGGTGCCGAGCAGTGCTTGACCAATCTCGCGGTCTATCTTCATCAGCATTCCCATAGCGTTCGGGTCATTTCGCTAGGCCCGCCGCCGCCACCGGATCGCAATCGCTTGCAAGTGACTCTGAATAACGAGAAAATCGAAACGCACTTTTTGGATGGCCGGCACGCGTGGCATTCTGTGAGAGTTTTTTCCAGGCTTCGTCGCTTAGTCCAACAAGCTCGGCCCGATATCGTTCAATCGTTTCTCTTTCACGCGAACATACTTTCGGCATTCGCCTATTCGCCTCGAAAAGTTCCGATTATTGGCGGGGCACGCGTCGTGGAGCCAAACTGGCGGCGGGTACAATTGAGCCGCATTGCCGCCAAAAGAATGCATCGAATCGTCTGCGTCAGCCAATCGGTTGCTAATGCTTGCGAAATTCGCGAGAGAATTCCTCGAGAAAAGATCGTTGTGATACAGAATGGTGCTTCGATAACTGAGGACTGTACGGCCGGGCAATGCCAAGGCCAGCTTCAAAACGACGCGGTTTTAGAGCGAACGAATTACGCGCAGGAACAATTAGGACTCGCTCCATCGACACCGTGTTTGCTCTTTGTCGGTCGCCTCGATTACCAGAAAGGGACCGATGCGCTTTTGGAAAGGGCCGACCGAATTCTTGCCGCCTTGCCGCAGCACAATTTAATTTTGATTGGCGATGGTCCTTTGAAAGTCGTAGCCCAATCGAATGCTAGCCAGTGCATACATGAACATCGGATTCATTTTACCGGTCGTCGAGACGATGTTATGAAATGGATGCGAGCTTGCGACTTGCTGCTGCTGCCGACTCGATACGAAGGGATGCCGAACGTAGTGATCGAAGCCATGTCGTGCGGCTTGCCGATCGTCAGCACTCGAGCCGAGGGAGTGGCAGAATTGCTGGGACAAGCGGCCAAGGAGCAAACAGTCGCTGTCAATGATTGGGATGCTTGGGCCGAAAAAGTGATTCGCATCGCCTCGGAACGTGAGTCTCGACTTCGACTAGCCAAATCGAATTTCGAAAGATGTCTGCAGCAGTTCAACCTCGCCGATAAGCTTCGCCAATACGAAGACCTCTACCTGCAAACTACGGCAATTGGATATCGATCCATACCAATCGGTGGTCGGAAGCGTTGAGCAGATCCTTGTCGACAGATTGAAGCTGTTCGACGGTCGGCCAATAAACGCCGCTGGCAACCACTTTGCATTCTTTCGAGGGCAATACAAAGTCACATCGCAAATTGCCTGGTTCATTGTCACCAAAATCGCCCGTGTCCTCGGCAGGATCGCCCTTTTGCAATTTGTTCTTTTTTCCTTGTATAGCCGACGCTTGCTCGGCACCGAGGCTTCGTGGAATAGCGTTCGAGTTGATGCGAGGCGACTTCAATAGCGCGTGAATTCCTTCCCGTCGCCCGCTTCCATCATTGGGGTCCGCATTCAGATCGCCTAAGACAACAAAAGTTGCCGACGAATCGAGCGGGCCAACAGTTCCTTGGTCGGAACGAAGATATTCTGTTCCTGGGCCACCTGATATATAGTCTAGAAGCAATCGAATTTCGTCGTGATTGCGACGACCATTTTTGTCCTCCAGTTTGTCGAATACCGGCGGAGTTGGATGCGAAGCGATTATATGAATCTGCTTGCCGTCGACTTCGATCGGAACATCCAGATGCGTCTTCGAGCTGAGTCGCAATTGGTTCCAGATTTCATCCGACCAATACGGAGTTCCATCCTGATTCATAGGTCGCAAAGCACCTGGCATTTCGCTCCAAAGCAGTTTCTGAAACGACCGAGCTTTTTCTTTCAAAATTGGATATCGGCTGAAGACAGCCATTCCGTACTGGCCTGGATATTCTCCGAAACCAAAGGCATCGTTGGGGCCACCTAGCCGCCCGTTTTTATCGATATCGATTCCAGACGGAACTCCGGTGTTGACTTCGCTCGTGAAGACATACTTGAGACTTCGAGTATTCCCTTTCGAGTTCCCAAAGTACTCTTTCAAGAGAAGCTCGGCCGATTCACCGCCGTCATAGTCGACTTCGTTGGCCAGCAAAATGTCAGGACTAACCGCTTGGATGATAGTCGCCAACCTACGAACCTGAGCATCGTTATTTTTCAGATCGCGAGAAAGTTCGCCTAGCGCCTTGCGATGCAGCGATACATTGAAGGTCGCAATTCGAATGGCTCCGTTTGCTGGCGGCGGTAGAGCAAGACTTGATTCTTGAGAAAACAACGGGGCTCCGTATAAAGCCATCGCCAGTACTACGGCAAGGGCAGAGCTTGGGAACGAGAGCAATAAAGGGTTGCGATGTGTCTTCATAAGGACGCTATTATCATAAGGACGCTATTATCATAAGGACGCTATTATCGACCAGTGGGCGAGCGATGGAAATGGACATGTTTCCAACTTCCTGCATTTCGCTGCCAAACTCGCGTTTCTTCCATCGCGGCGGTAACCGGCTGCCCGGCTGCGTTTAATTTCTGCGTTAATCGAACATAAGCGATGACAGCGACGTCGTTCATTATTCGGATATGGGGTGCGACGATCGTCGATTGGACCGGAGAATGGTCGTTGCCGGGCAGTTTGAAGTAGAAGTGGTGAAAATCGAGTCCATCGACCAAATTCCCAGCCGCTTCCGGCTCAAACGCAGTCAAAGACGGGTCGCAAAGTTCGGAATAGGTCTCCCAGTCGCCGCTGGTGGCTGCCAGGAGCAGACGTTGGGTAAGTTCTAAAACTTCATCGCGATCGGAATCAATCGACATTTCGAACGACCTCTAGATTTGTCTCGTGAGGATGATTTTACAGGAGAATACGCTGTTTTCTTGTTTTTATCCGACCTCGCCCGTATCGGATAGACGGCTGATCATTTAGCGATCCGAGTAAGGTGCTAACGCACTCCGGCTGATGAATAATCCAGGCTAACACCGCGTCGCTCACATTTTCCTCTGGTCGCTTTTGGTGCCAAAAAAATAAAAAATCGTTGCAAACGGAACAAGCCTTGCGTGAGAGGGTAGCGCGCGGATAGACTACGTGGCTTGCTTGAAAACCAGTGGAACTACGTGCGATCGATTTGATGCCGTAAGTCCATGTAGATAAATAAGTTCCGTTTTTAGGAGACGGCTATATGCCGCGTTTGCTCGGCGTCGACATTCCGAATGATAAACAGGTCGTGATTTCGTTGACCTACCTCTATGGCATTGGTCCATACGTGGCTCGCGAGCTTTGCGTTAAAACGCAAATCGACCCTACGAAAAAAGCGCGGGATTTAGACGAGGATGAACTGAGCCGTTTAGCTTCGCTTGCCGAACGCGATTACACGGTCGAAGGGCCGCTCCGTCGTCAAATCGGACAGAATATTCATCGACTACGCGAAATTAAATGCTACCGAGGGATGCGCCATCGTGCCGGCTTGCCGGTTCGTGGTCAGCGCACCCGCACTAACGCTCGGACTCGAAAAGGTCCGCGAAAGACGGTTGCAGGCAAGAAGGGCGTCAAGGACTTGAAGTAGTCCTGATCGCCGAACGATTCTTATTTTACCGACACAGCCAATCGAGGTTGTTGTCAAGCTTCAGATAGACAACGTCAGCGCTTTTTCCGAAAGGCAAGTATTGTGGCCAAGGCTGGTTCAACTAGTAGTAACAATAATAGCAGCAACGCTGCGAACAAGCGTCGAAAAGTTCGACGCAACGTGACTTCGGGAATCGCGTACATCAAGTCGACGTTTAACAACACGACGGTAACGATTACTGATAATCGCGGCGATACCCTGTGCTGGGCTAGCGGCGGAACGTGCGGCTTCAAAGGAAGTCGCAAGAGTACGCCGTTTGCCGGTCAAGTTGCTGCCCAGCAGGCAGCCGAAAAGGCCGCAAAGTATGGTGTTAAAGAAATCGAAGTCCGAGTCAAAGGTCCTGGGTCGGGACGCGAAAGCGCTATCACCGCCCTCCAATCGGCTGGCATTACCGTCAAGTTGATCCAGGATATTACCCCGATTCCACATAATGGCTGTCGACCACGCAAGAAACGACGAGTCTAGTCGTCGGTTTGTTTGCTTTGTGTTGAAGTAGCAGTTTTTCATTCAGTCAAATTTTTTGAGGAAATCTCCAGATGCATGTCCGTTGGCGTGGATTGGAACTACCTAGTGTCGTAAATGTCGATCGAGCATCGCTGAGTGCGACGTACGGTAAGTTTGTTGCAGAGCCTTTCGAGCGCGGTTTTGGAGCCACTATTGGCAACAGCTTGCGCCGTGTTCTTCTTTCGAGTCTCGAAGGAAGTGCAGTTACCCAGATCAAGATTCGAGGAGCTCAGCACGAGTTTTCATCGATACCTGGCGTTCTAGAGGATGTCACCGATATCGTCCTGAACGTTAAATGCTTAGTTGTTAAAAACCATAGCGAGTCGACGCGAGTCATTACTGTCGAACGGAGCAAGGCCGGTCCGATTACCGGTGCCGATGTTGAAACGGATGCTGACGTAGAAATTATCAACGCCGACTGCGTTTTGGCGACGTTGACCTCCGACACGCCGTTTATGATGGAAATGGTTGTCGAAAATGGTCGAGGCTATGTACCGGCCAGCGAACACAGTACAGGTGATCACGAAATCGGTATTATTCCGGTCGACGCCGTTTTTTCGCCGGTAACTCGCGTTCGCTACGAAGTTGAAGAAACTCGAGTCGGACAGAAGACGAACTACGATCGCTTGATCGTCGAGATTTGGACCGATGGTTCGGTCGGCCCCGAGATGGCCTTGGTCGAAGCGACGAAGATTCTCCGAAAGCATTTGAATCCATTTGTTCAGTATGCCGAACTCGGAAAACAAGTCTACGCGACTTCACGCGGTGGGCCAGGTTCGCCAGAAGCTCAGCTTGAAGCTCGATTGAATATGCCGATCAACGATCTAAAACTTTCGGTCCGAGCTAATAACTGCTTGGAAGCGGAAGGAATTCGAACCGTTCGCGATTTGGTGATGCGTTCGGAAGATCAGTTGTTGGAAGTCCGCAATTTCGGCGAAACTACTTTGACCGAAGTTCGCGAAAAGCTAACGGCGATGAACATGCACCTCGGAATGCGGTTGCCTTCTAGCCAAAGCGCTCGATAGTTGTCCTGCGGGATGCTTTCGAAGGATCGCTTAAAAATTTTGAAATTTTGAATTGCACGATTGTTTGAATCAACGGGAATGATGTCATGAGACACCGAAGACGCGGAAGAGTACTGGGGCGTTCGCCCTCACACCGAAAAGCATTGTTCGCCAATATGACGAGCGCCCTTTTCTTAACCGAACGCGAAACGTCCGATTTGGATATCGGCGTACCAAAGGTTAAGGGTCGAATTATTACTACGCTTGAAAAAGCCAAGGAAATTCGTCCAATGATCGAAAAGTGCATCACGATTGCCCGCAAAGGTTTGACGTTTGAGAAAGCGGCAGAACCGTTTGGTACGAGCGCAGCGCGAAACACCGACGCTTACAAAGCTTGGCGCAAAAGCGAAGATTGGAAAAAGTGGGTTGAAGCTCGTGGACCAGCCGTCCATGCTCGTCGACGCGTTCTTTCGATGATCCGCGACAAGACGGCTGTATCCATTTTGTTCGATACGATTGCGCCTCGCTTTGAAGACCGAGATGGCGGTTACACGCGAATCATGCGATTGGCGAAGCCGCGTTTAGGTGACAACGGAACTCGAGCGATCATCGAGTTTGTTGGCAAGAATGATCGTGTCAAAAAGAAGGCTACCAAACCTTCCTTTGCCGAGAGTTCCGAGAGTGCTGAATAGTTCACTTGAATCTGCACGGTTGTTTGCGTGACTTGGCAGCGTGTTTGTATTATCGGCGTCGGTTTGCTCGGTGGTTCCATCGGGATGCGCCTTCGTCGCGACAAATTAGCCACTGAAGTCGTCGGATTCGGACGCGATTCTAAGAAGCTACAGAGGGCCGTCGAGCTGGGAGCCATCGATAGTGGCTACCTTGATCTTGCATCGGCTGCACAGAACGCCGATTTAGTTATTTCTTGTACTCCGGTTCAACAAATCGCCGAATCGCTCTTGGAAGCCTCGCAATTCGCAAGTAGCAAAGCGACGTTTACCGACGTTGGAAGTACAAAGTCAACGATTGTGACGACGCTTCAAAACAGCGACTTGGCTAGCCGATTTGTCGGCTCGCACCCGATTGCAGGAAGCGACAAGAGCGGCGTCGAGTTTGCAACCGCCGATCTTTTTAACCAAAAATGTGTCGTCGTAACACCTACGGCTAGTACAAATTTAGCGATCGTCAATTTAATCGAGACGTTTTGGAAAAATCTCGGCGCGACAACCACCAGGATGTCGCCGAGCGATCACGACAATGCGATTGCCGTTACGAGCCACTTACCGCACCTTCTCGCCGCGATATTGTCCTCGGGCACGCCCAAGGAGCTTTTAGAGCTTACTGGAACAGGATGGTGCGATACGACCCGAGTTGCCGCTGGCAGCCCGAAACTTTGGCGACAGATCTTAGAGGAAAATCAAGAGCCTGTCTTACACGCATTGCAGAAGTTTGCCACAATCTCGCGTGAGTGGATCGAGGCGATGGAAGCCAAAGATTTTGATCGTGTTGAACAGCTCTTGATAGCGGGAAAACAAATCCGTGACATTGTGGGAAATCGATATTCATCCAGTTGATGGCCAACCGGATCTTTTGGGTCAACAGGTTGCGACCGACGCGCGTGAAATCGGCTTATGTCAACACCTTTCGATCGAAGCGGCTTACGGCTACTTGATTCAAGGCGAAGTCGACGAGGAATCGATTCGCTTGGCGTCCAAGAAACTTCTGTCCGATCCGGTTACCGAACGAACGGTCATCAACAAAGCAGGGGCGACGGAGTTGCTTGCGGGGCGTTCAACGAACGGAGAAAAGTCCGCGACGTTGATTCACGTCATGAGAAAACCAGGCGTGATGGACCCGGCCGCCAATAGTACACTTCAAGCCTTGCTCGATTTGCAAATTCAAGTCGAAGCTGTCCGAACGCTTCGTAAGTTTTGGGTGCGTGGACTCTCAAGTTCCGATATCGAACGACTATGCCAAAAGATTTTGGCGAATCAATCGATCGAACAGACCGTGATTGGCCCGCTTGCATTGAAAGAGTTGCAGATCGGTTCGACGTTTGTCTTCGTTAAGCAAGTTGTGCCGATACTCGACCTTGACGATGCTGCTCTAGAAAAATTGAGCAAACAAGGTCAGCTCTATCTGTCGTTGACGGAAATGAAAACGGTTCAGACACACTTTGCCAAAATCGGGCGTGAACCAACCGATATTGAGTTGGAGACAGTCGCTCAAACGTGGTCGGAACATTGCAGTCACAAAACATTAGGCGGTCGTATCGAGTATCGAGACGAGAATGGAACTCGACAATTTAACAGTATGCTGAAAGAAACGATCTTCGCCGCGACGCAAAAAATCCGAGCGGAACTTGGCAAGGACGATTGGTGTGTGAGCGTCTTCAAGGACAACGCAGGCGTTGTTACCTTCGACAAAGACTATCACGTCGTCTTCAAAGTCGAGACGCACAACCACCCTTCGGCGATCGAACCGTATGGTGGTGCCAACACAGGTTTGGGCGGCGTCATTCGCGACCCCTTAGGAACGGGACTAGGTGCCAAGCCGGTGTGCAGCACGGACGTCTTCTGTTTCGCTTCACCCGATCGTGATGCAGCAACGTTGCCGCCTGGCGTCCTGCATCCAAAACGAGTCATGAAAGGGGTCGTAGCCGGTGTTCGTGACTATGGAAATCGAATGGGAATCCCAACCGTCAATGGCGCTGTCTATTTCGACGATCGCTATCTAGGCAATCCGTTGGTCTACTGCGGTAACGTTGGATTGTTGCCGGTCGATAAAGTCGAAAAGAGTCCGAAGCCAGGCGACTATATCGTAACGATGGGCGGCCGAACGGGGCGCGATGGTATCCACGGAGCAACGTTTAGCAGCGTCGAGTTGACCGAAGAAAGCGATTCGATCTCGGGTGGTTCGGTTCAAATTGGAAACGCGATTACCGAGAAGATGGTATTGGATGTATTGCTGCAAGCTCGGGATGCAGGTCTCTATAATGCCGTGACCGATTGCGGTGCGGGCGGCTTTAGCAGTGCGGTCGGCGAAATGGGCGAGTCGATGGGTGCCGAAGTTTGGCTTGACAAAGCACCGCTCAAATACGACGGACTAAGCTATACCGAAATTTGGATCAGCGAGGCCCAAGAGCGAATGGTTCTGGCCGTGTCGCCGGATCAGTGGGAAGCATTCAAAACGCTATGCAATAGCGAGGGAGTTGAAACGGCGATTATCGGGCAGTTTGTACCGACCGGTTTATTGCGATTGATGTATGCCGATCAAGAAGTCGGTTGTGTTTCCATGCAGTTTTTGCACGAAGGACGCCCGCCGGTTATTCGCCAAGCGAACTACGAAACGAAACCCGAGCTGCCGATCGACCTGGCCTTAAAGAATCAAAACGACATCGAGAAGACTCTACAAAGTATTCTCGCTTCGCCTAACGTCGCCAGCAAGCATTGGATTATTCGCCAGTACGATCACGAAGTTCAAGCTGGCAGCGTTATCAAACCGCTGGTTGGTCCGCTTTGCGATGGACCAAGCGACGCAGCCGTTGTGCGACCGAGGCTGGAAAGTCAACGCGGATTGGTGATTTCTTGCGGTATGAATCCTCGCTTTGGCGACTTCGATCCGTACCACATGGCGACTTCTGCGATTGACGAAGCGGTTCGCAACGCGGTCGCTGTTGGCGCAGATCCGAGTCGCATTGCAATTCTCGACAATTTTTGTTGGGGTAACACCGATCGGCCAGAGACATTGGGCTCGCTCGTGCGCGCCGCGTTGGCTTGTCATGACCTTGCGGTGGCATGGAAGACGCCGTTTATCAGCGGGAAGGATAGCTTGAACAACGAGTTCGCTTGGTTCGATTCGAGTGGCCGCAAGCAGACAATCGCCATCCCGTCATCGCTTTTGATCAGCGCGATAGGTCAAGTCGACGATGTCGGGCGTTGCGTCACGATGGATCTTAAGAAAGCAGGCAATCCGATTTACTCGCTTGGGGTGACACGCAATGAACTGGGTGGATCGCATGCGGCGATGGTTCGCGGACACAGTGGTGGTGCCGTCCCAAAGGTCGACGCCGTGATGGCCAAGCGAATTTTTGTCGGGCTTCATCAAGCGATTTCTTCGGGTTGGGTGCGAGCTTGTCATGACCTAAGCGAAGGCGGCTTGGCGGTTGCTTTGGCAGAGATGAGTTTTGCAGGCGGTTTGGGAATTGATATCGATGTCCAAGCGTTAGCTGAGTTAATGTTTCTCGATGCCGAAAACTTGCTCTTCTCAGAATCGAACAGTCGATTTGTTTGCGAAGTCAAAGCATCGGATGCCGATTCATTCGAACGCCTGATGAAAGATCTTCCATGCGTAAAAATTGGAAGTGTGAGCGGCAAAGACAACGTGCTGATCCGAACCGGTTCCACAACATTAGTCGATCTGTCATGGCAATCGCTCAAAACAACCTGGCGATCGCCTTTGGATTGGGAATAGTTGTTCCGCTCGTTTCAGGCTCATGCCTCGAAATAAAAAAGAGTGTATTTTCCAGACAATTAGCCGGTACGCGTTAGCGTCCGGTTTCTGCGCATCGAAACGGAAACCGGACGCTAACGCGTACCGGCTGATCGGCGTGTGAGCGAATTCAATTCCGAGGAGTTAGGAGGAAGGAGATGCTAAAAATCGATGGAACGATGAGTCGCTCTGTTTTGGCGGGGCTGTTGCTTTGGGCCGCCTTTCCTCCGCTCAATTGGTGGCCGCTCGCTGCAGTGAGCGTTTCGATCTATCTCACTTGGATCTATCCATCGGAGAAACTAACGCGCCGCGATTACTTTGCGATTTGGATCGGAGCGAGCCTTTGTTGGCTTGCACTTCTTCAGGGGATACGTTTAGCTTTTTGGCCACTTTATGCAGGTTGGATTGCCCTATCGCTTTACTTGGCAATCTACACCGTTGCCTTTGTCGGACTTTCACGAGTCCTCGTGCATCGATGGCGATGGCCGATCGTGATTGCTACACCGTTGGCCTGGATAAGCCTTGAACTAGCTCGAGGTTATATAATCACAGGCTTTTCGAGCTGTTTGCTTGGTCATGTCGTTGCTTCACATCCGACGCTGATTCAGATCGCAGCTCACTTGGGTGCCTATGGGATAAGTGCGTCAGTGGTGTTGGCAGCGTTCGTTTTGTTTTTGATGCTCGACCATGGGAGAACGATCGGGTTCAACACAAAGAGCCACTCGGGTGCGTCTATCGTTTTGTATTCATTGCATCGCTGGCAACTATTAGGTGCATGTGTAGTTTTGGCTGCTGTAGTTGGATTTGGAGTTTGGGAAGTCTCGCGAAACAAAGCGATTTCGGAAAACAATCCACCGCTTTTTTCGGCGTTATTGATCCAAGAGAACGCGCCGACCATTTTTGACTTAGACCCAGAAAGCAATTTTCGTCGCAACGATCTGTCTTGGGATAACTACCTTGAACAAACTCGAATAGCCGCGAAAGCTACGTCCAAAATTGATTTGATCGTCTGGCCGGAATCGGCGTTTACAAGGAACGAACCTGTTTTTGAGTGGAACGGTTCAGCGACGCTCCCGGCTAGGCTGATTGAAGACAAGGTCGATGTAATGCAGCTCGAACGCGTCGTTCAGTCGTTCCAATCTGCCTTGGAGGATCGGGTCACTCGCTTGTATGAGACCGTAAAGTTCGCTACCGACGATGCCTCGCATCCCTACTTTTTGCTCGGCAACGATATGATCCGGATTCAGGGTGCGGACTATGATCAATTCAACGCGGCTCTTTGGCTGGGACCTGATCGGACGATAAAGGACTACTACGCAAAACAGCATCGTGTCATGTTCGGCGAATATATTCCGTTCGCCGAATATTTTCCGATCCTCAATCGAATACCTGGAGTGCCACGTTTGAGCGCCGGAGAGAAATCGGTTTGCTTCGATTTGGATGGCAAAGCGTCGATCATTCCGAGCATTTGTTTCGAGAACGTTTTACCGCACTTCTTGCATCGACAGATTCTATCGGCAGAAATGCGTTCTATATCGCCCGATGTGATGGTCAACATCACCAACGACGGCTGGTTTCGTGGTTCGAGCATTTCCGATCATCATTTGGCGAACGCGACTTTGGCGAGTGTCGAGAATCGTCGACCGATGTTGGTAGCCGCCAATACGGGCCTTTCGGCTTGGATCGACGGCGGTGGAAAACGTATCTCCGTCACCCAGCGTCTTCAGGCTGGCTATATTCACGCCGAGCCAAAGCGAGATGGCCGGTGGGGGCTTTGGCAAGCGATAGGCGACTGGCCCATTCGCGTCATCGCCGGTGTCTGTTTTATCCTGTGGCTTTGGCCAACTACGCGCAAGAAAAGGGACCATTGAACTTCAAACCCCTAGGTGCCCCTTTCAAAGCGGGGAGCTGCTACTAGAATAGCTATTCGAAAGTCGCAGGCGTTTCGGTCTCTCGCCTTGAGCGGATGAAAATGCCCGAATGTGAGCCGATGGCGCTAGCCACGGGTTCTGAAAACGCGGGGAATTCGTCGCAACGTTCAAGTGAAGAACCGGCGGCTCGCGCCTTGCCGCTCACAATTCCATCGGTCCAACCTCACCCCCTTTCCCCGAAGAACCGAGTCGAGGGGAGCAAGAGCATTTGATGATCAAAAGTCCGATACAGTTAAAAAAAGCCGATGACCTTTTCGAGAAAAGCTCGATGAGTTTCGGCGATCATCTCGAAGCGCTTCGAAAGAGTCTTATTTGGACTTTTATCTGGCTTGGAATCGGGATGGCGATCGGACTTCCGATGGCGAACTGGGCAATTCGATATATCCAAACACCACTCGAAGCTTCGCTCGAGGAATTTTACGATCGGCAAACGATTCGTGACATCGAAGCAAAAACTGGAGACAAGGTATCAACGGATTTAGCGGCATGGATCAAAAAAAATAAACTCTATCAGCAAGTGATCGCCGTTGATGTTGACGATTTGAACGCGGCGATCAGCGCTGAAGAAACGCCGAAATCGGTCGACGCGGTCAGAGACTCTGAAAAAATAATGTCTTCGGTCGATCGAATGCGATGGATCAAGACGTTTATTCCGATCCGAACCAATACCGACGCGCTTGGATTGCAAGAGCCATTTATGATCTGGCTCAAGGCCGGATTTGTACTCGGTTTCGTGATTGCTAGTCCTGGGATTTTTTATGCATTGTGGACTTTTGTGGCGGCTGGACTTTACCCGCACGAACGCCGATATGTCTACCTTTTTTTGCCGATGAGCGTTGGACTCTTCGTCGGCGGAGCGGCCTTGGCGTTTTTTGTAATTTTCCGGTTTGTCATCGACTTTTTGCTTAAATTCAATGAGTCGATGGGGATCAATGCGTCGCCTCGATTGACCGACTATATGTCATTCGCAGTGATCCTTCCGTTGGGGTTCGGAATTGCCTTTCAGTTGCCGTTGGTGATGTTGGTTTTAGAACGCATCGGAATCTTGTCGACGAAACTGTATCTCTCTCAATGGCGTTCGGCGATCTTGATCATCGCTTTTCTGTCGATGATCCTAACACCGGCGGAACCGATGAGTATGATCGGAATGTGCATCCCCTTGGTCGGACTCTATTTCCTCGGAATTTTGCTCTGTTTATGGATGCCGCGAGGTGGATCGCCACACAAAGGATTCGATCCGAAGTAGTCGCTATTTCAAGCGATAGCACATGATTTTATCCTGCTCGCGAAAGTAAAGTAATCCGTCCGAGATCGCAGGATAGGACCAGGATTCTTTTTGCTGGAAAACGGGTTTGAAGCTTCGCACTACTTCGAATTTTTCGGCGTTTGCTTTGACGACAGAGATCGTCCCGTCTTGAAATCGAAAGACAAGATGACCGTCGGCGTAGACAACCGACGATTCGCCTTTTCCTAGGCCGCGTTCAGGTCCCCATTTAATTATTCCAGTTTTCAGTTCGACGCAGATCGGCAACCCCAATCCATTTCCATGACCGCAGTAAATATGCCCGTCAACTAAAACCATACCCCCATGTTTGTTTTGAAGTGTCTTGGCGTCCAAGAAATAGACTTCTTCCATCGCAACGCTTTCGTCCCCTTTGCCGGAGAGTTTTAAAAGCGCCGAGCCGGTGTTGTATCCGGTCGAACAAAAAATGTTGTCGCCTGCAACGATGACGGCAGGAATATTGGCTGTCTTGTTTCCTACTCTGGCGTATCGCCACAACAATTCGCCATCGCTAGCTCGAACACCGATCACGCCTTTTCCGACCAACTGTACGTATTGCTTTACGCCTCCAGCGTGGCTGACCATGATCGACGAGTAACCAGCACCATCTTTTAGAGCGGTCGTATCGCGGCTGGTGTCCTCCATTTTCATCGACCAAATTTCGTGGCCGGTTTGCTTATTGAGTGCGACCATCATATTGTCGTTGGCGCCTGGGGTGCAGACGACAACATCGCCTTCGACGAGCGGAGATTCAGAGAAGCCCCATTGGCTCATCATCGTTCCGTTCCAGTCGCTGAAGGCTCGTCGCCAAATCGGCTCGCCCGTCGATGTATTTAGACAGACGATCGAACCATCCGAACCACAGATATAAAGTCGATCGCCATCGACCGTCGGCGTGCTTCTCGATCCCTCATACGAATGCTTGGGTTTTCTCTCGCTAATGGGGCGCGTCCAAAGAACATGACCATCGGTTACCGAAAGCGCCGTAACTTGCTGTGCATTGCTCGAGTTGCCCGTTGTGAAAACGCGGCCATCGACAACTGAAACACTGGCATATCCACTACCGACACCCTCTGCAATCCACTCGAGCTTCGGATCTTCCTTGGCGATATTTTTCCATAGTCCCGTTTCGCTGCTCTTTCCATCGCGATGTTGACCGCGAAACTGAGGCCACGGGTCGGCGATCGCGAACATCGAACTGCTGCACAATGCCGTGACCACGGTGCACTGCATAAGAAATAAATTTCGAGATGAACCTGATCGCATATTTGCAGCCTTTTGCATTCGCTAATAATTTTTATAAAACTCGACGTCCGTTGGTGAGATGTTCGGCAATCTCGAACGCGATTTCTAGTGCTTGTTCGTAATTGAGACGCGGGTCGAGTTGCGTATGGTAAGCGCTTTCAAGATCCGCTTCGGTCAAATTTCGCGAACCGCCAACGCACTCGGTGACGTTCTCACCGGTTAACTCGAGGTGGGCGCCGCCAAGTTTCGAATTGCATTCGCGATGAATCTCGAATGCTAGTCGCAACTCTTCGCAGATGTCGTGGAAGCGGCGAGTTTTCCGACCGTGTTGCGTTGAGACGGTATTGCCGTGCATCGGATCGCAGATCCAGAGAACTCGCTGATTTTTTCGAATTAAATGCTCGATCATCGGCGGCAGCGACTTAGCAATCTTCGCGTGTCCCATGCGGTGAATCAGCGTCAATCTTCCCGGCTCATTTTCTGGATTGAGTCGAACAACGAGTTCGGATAGTTCATCCAATTCCATACTCGGGCCAACTTTGACAGCGATCGGATTACGGATACCGCGAAAGTATTCGACATGGGCACCATCGAGCGACCGAGTGCGATCTCCGATCCAAGGCAGGTGCGTCGAAAGATTGTAGTAGCCGGTGCCACGTACACTTTTTCGAGTCAACGCGGTTTCATAAGCCAAATGCAGGGCTTCGTGCGATGTATAAAAGTCAACGCGACGCAGCTCTTTCGGTTCACTGCCCAAAATCGTTTCCATGAATCGAATGGCGTCTCCGAGCGATTCGACTAGCTTCTGGTAGCGCTGGGCGACATCCTTCGAAGCCTGATCGACAAACGTCAAGTTCCAGTTCTCCGGATGATGAAGGTCAGCAAAGCCTCCTTCGCTAAGTCCTCGAATGAAATTCATCGTCAGCGCTGAACGCTCATAGCCACGAAGAAGCAACATGGGATCGGGGCGACGAGCTTCGGCTGTGAATTCGTTTTTGTTGATCAGATCGCCACGGTAGCATGGGAGCGTGACTCCGTTTTGCGTCTCGGTGTCGGACGATCGCGGTTTGGCGTATTGGCCCGCCATGCGTCCCAAGCGGATAATTCGGCAGCGTGCTCCGACGACGATTGCCAAGCTCATTTGCAGCAAAACCTTGAGCTTGCTTGCTATCGGCTCGGACTGACACCCTTCAAACATTTCTGCGCAGTCGCCACCTTGGAGCAACCAGGCATCGCCGAGCTGAGCTGCGGCCAGGTCGGTCCGCAACCGATCGACTTCCCAGCTTGTCACCAAGGGCGGTAACCGCTCTAGCTCGCTGAGGATATTGGCAAGCTGCGTTTGGTTCTCGTATGTGGGTTGCTGGACAATCGGAAATGACTGCCATGATTTGGGGGACCAGCTACCGGCCATCGCTCACCTAAAAAAGTCAAAATGCTAAAATAACGTTCAAACAATGGGAAGCATAACAGCGTGGTTGCGAAGGACGATTTTCGCAAGCCCAGAAGGCGAAAACCGCAAATTTCCGGACGATTTCTCGGCTGATCGTCAAATCTTTTGGAAAAGCAGTCCATGGACTATACTCGGCAACCAAAAGTTGAACTCGAAATGAATCCATGACGCTGCGACTCGATCCGAACCAATACTCTCAAGCAGCCGAAATCCTTCGTCGAGGCGGAACGGTCGCTTTTCCGACAGAAACGGTCTACGGATTAGGTGCAGATGCTACCAATGCGTCGGCGATCCAGGCTCTTTTTACTGCTAAGGGACGACCGTCCGATAACCCGCTGATCGTCCATTTGCGACACGTTGAGCAGTTGAACGCTTGCTGCCGTGTAATTCCTGACGTCGCTTATCGATTCATGGCGGCCTTTTGCCCAGGGCCATTAACGATCGTGCTTCCTAAACAACCATCGATAGTCGATGGTGTTACAGCAGGCTTGGATACTGTGGCGGTTCGATTCCCTTCGCACCCGACGGCCCAGAAAATTCTCGAAGCAGCCGGATTGCCGATCGCAGCACCCAGCGCTAATCAATCCGGTCGACCTAGTGCGACGACTTGGCAAGCGGTTCTGGAAGATCTCGATGGTCGCATCGATGCAGTGATGTGTGACGGTGCAACCGATATTGGTCTGGAGAGCACGGTGCTCGATCTTAGCCAATCGCACCCAATCATACTCCGGCATGGAGCCATTACGCTTGAACAGCTTCGGGATGTCGAACCAACAACAAGCTTGCGATCGTCGCTCGATTCCAATCGTCCCAATTCCCCAGGACTTCGCCATCGCCACTATCAGCCTCGTTGCAACGTCGTGTTGTGTGACGGACCGGACGAAATAAAAGAACGAACCTCTCGACAAGAAGTGAAACATTCGAAAACGGCATACATCGGGTTGTCCGCACCAAACGGCGATAGGGAAATCGCGATGCTGAAGCATTGTCAAAGCCTGGACGACTATGCTCGATTTTTTTTCGATTTCTTTCGACAGTGTGACGCCGCAGGTATTGAAACCATTTATTGCCAGCGAGTCGAAGAGGTTGGTCTAGGGCGTGCCATGATGGACCGACTGCGTCGCGCAGCCGGGGATGCTTAGGAACGGGTCAAAAATAACTTCACGTTTTTCTAAATGGGGCGTGCCACCCTACGTTACGGAAGTTATTCTTGACGTTTCCTGAGCGAGAAACGAAAGCTCCTCAAATTCAGGACGCCTGACTCACATACTCTTTCAGTTGCAATTCGACTTGCGCCGCAACATCCGCCCAGTTGCCTTGCTCGGATTGCCGAAAAAGTCGCAGCGACGAATACCAGGGGCTGTCGTCACGATCGAGAAGCCATCGCCAGTCGGGCATTTTATTCAAAAGCACCCAAGCCGGTCTTCCGAGGGCACCTGCAAGATGGGCCATCGACGTGTCGCTGGTAATCACCAAATCCAGTTGCGAAACGATCGCTGCTGTATCCATAAACGCTCCGCTGGACACATCTGTCCCTTCGGGTAGTTCGATCAAAGGTTTTATACCTGTCCATTCTTTGATTTGCTCGACGCCGTAACCTTGTTGAAGGCTGATGAATTGAATCCCATCGATCTTACCGAGTCGTTCGTATGTCTTGAGAGGAAACGACCGGAAAATATCGGCCATATGGTCGCGATTGCCCTGCCAAACCAGCCCGACACGGAGTCCCATCGGCGCGTTGGATTGAAGCCATTGCTTCCAATAGCCCATCAAGTACTCGGGCGGTTGAAGATATCCCTTGGGCATCGGAATATTCGAGTCGTCAATCGAAAGGAGATCGGCAACGTCCAGTAGTGAACAGTGGTAGTCAAAGGGTTGTTCGATCGGCAAACTATTCGGCACGTATGCATCGATTCCACGACATTTCCTGAGCAATGCCGTTAACGCTGGCGGCCCATGAACGATGACTCTTGCCCCTCGTTCTTGGAGTACGGCGGCGAATCGGATGAAATGGATGGCGTCGCCCAATCCCTGCTCAGAATAGAGCAAGATCGTCTTGCTCGAAAGCGATTCGCCAGTCCATTTGGGTTGCAGGTAGTTAACCTGTGACGCTTCAGCACATTTCCAGCGCCATCGATATTCGGGCCAGCCACGTTTGAAGTCGCCCTTGAGTAAGTAAATTACGCCCAAATTGCGATGCGTTTCGGCTTCCTCGGGCGATAGTTTTTTAGCCTGAGCGTAGCTCTCCAGCGCCAAATCGTAGTTGCCTTGCCAAGCATGGAGCGTGCCGCGGTTTTTATGGGCGCTGAGGTAGTTCGGATCAAACGCTAAGGCCTTTTGAAATGCTTGTTCGGCTTCCTCGGGGCGGTAGTCGTATCGCAGCGAATTGCCCATGTTATTAAAGGCAATCGGGAAATGTGGGTTGATCGCGATCGCTTTTTCGTACGCTTCGATCGCTTCGCGATAACGCCGCAAATCGTGAAGCGCGATCCCTAGATAGCACCACGCATTGGCATGGTGAGGGATTTTTTCAATAACCTGTCGATACATCTGGTGGGCTTGCGCTACTCCACCACTCTGATGAACCTTCCAGGCAGACTGTAAAAATTCGTCGGCAGTTGGCATGCCGCCCCATTATCCAACCTTCTTCCAGTTTGGCTACACCCATTCACGTGGAGTACGCTTCCTGCTTGCGAATCTCACTTGATGGCAAGCTGGAAGCTTACCCCACTTGGACTACTCCCCGCTCTACCTGAAGCTTGCCGCTTGGTACGATATGAATACACACTTTTTTGCTTTCCTCCTGAATTTAAATCATGAACCAATTCCGAATTGAACGCGACTCGATGGGCGACGTCCAAGTCCCAGCGAAAGCTTATTTTGGTGCCCAGACACAACGGGCCGTCGAAAATTTTCCTATTTCAGGTTGGCGATTACCGACGCCGCTTGTTCGAGCAATGGGACGAGTCAAGTATGCTTGCGGCGTCGCGAATCGAGATCTCGGAAAGCTGACCGATTCAGGAAAAAATCGAATGAGCGCGTCTCAAGTTCAAGCGATGCTGACTGCTTGCCAACAAGTCATTGATGGCAAGATGGATAACGAGTTTCCAATCGATGTCTTTCAGACGGGATCCGGCACATCGAGCAACATGAATGCCAACGAAGTGATTGCGAACTTAGCGATCGAGCTGCTTGGGGGCGATCGCTTTGCGAAAGAAAAATCGATTCATCCGAACGATCACGTCAATATGGGGCAAAGCACCAACGATACCTTTCCGACCGCCATTCACGTGGCCGTCGCCTATCAAATCGAGCGAGAGCTCATTCCGGCCTTAACCGCCTTTCAGATGCAGCTCGCTAAGAAGGCTCGGGACTGGGATCGAATTATCAAGATTGGTCGAACTCACTTGATGGATGCCACGCCGCTGCGATTGGGTCAAGAATTCGGAGGTTTCGCAAGGCAATTAGAGCTTTCAATCAAGCGAGCTCGGGCTGCATTAGAAGCGGTTTTAGAATTGCCAGTCGGTGGTACCGCAGTCGGCAGCGGCATCAACACGCACCCTGAATTTGGGAGGCGAGTCGCCGAGAACTTGGCGAAGCAAACCGGAATTCGTTTCGTCGAAGCTGTCGATCATTTCGAAGCCAATGCACAGCGCGACGGTTTAGTCGAATCGCATGGTCAACTCAAGACGATCGCTATGACGCTTTTCAATGTCGCGAACAACATTCGCTGGTTAGGTTCTGGACCTCGCTGCGGATTTTTTGAAGTGATTTTGCCGGATCGCCAACCGGGCAGCTCGATCATGCCCGGGAAAGTCAATCCGGTAATGTGCGAAAGCATGATGCAATTGACAGCTCGAGTCATGGGAAATGACGCGACGATGACCATGTGCGGGGCGGCCGGCGGAAATTTCCAGCTCAATATCATGATGCCAGTCATGGGGCATGCTGCGCTCGAATCGATCCATCTTTTGACTCATGGAACCAAAGCCTTCATCGAGTTTTGCATGGAAGGTTTAGAAGCCAACCCAATCGCTTGCGAAGCCTCCGTCGAGCAAAGCCTTTCGATGGTGACGAGCCTCAATCCGTTTATCGGCTACGAGAAAGCTTCGAAACTAGCCAAGGACGCATTCGCATCTGGCAAAACGATTCGTGAATTGTGTATCGAGGAAGGAATCGTCCCCGAAGAGACGCTCAAAGCTGCGTTAGATCCATTTTCAATGACCGAACCGCAAGGGTAAATTGCGGTATGCTGCACAAACATCAGAATGTGAGCCGTTGGCGCTAGCCACGGGCTTTTTGTGGTGGTTCCATCTTTTGCAGTGGTTCCATGTTGCAGCCCGCGGCTAGCGCCGACGGCTCACTAAATTGTTAGCTCGCTAGTGCCGATTCTCGCGCCGCGATTGTTCCGGTCAAGTCGGCGGCGATCATAACTGAATTGATTCCCGAGCCGATCCCCATCAAAACTGTTCGCGATGGATCGGCAATTTGGTTGGAAAACAACCCTTCACCCAATGCAGTTGGCAGGGCAACCGAACCGGTGTTGCCAAGGTACTCGAAGGTTGCAAAATCGCGATCGATAGGTAGTCCTATTCGATCGAGCATAAGGCGTCGATGAGTCGCACCGACTTGATGGCATACGGTTGCTCGAATTTCCGATTTTGGCCATGGTAATTCGCGTTCGAGTTTTTCAAAGGCGGCTGCTCCGGTAGCGATGCCCATTTCCAAAAGCTTTTCCGAATCGGTATTCATGATCGGCTGCATCGAATCACCGGCCTGATCGGTATCGCTTTGGCAAAGCGCATACTCGGCGGTATTCGCGTGTGCAACGATTGAATGAAGAGCACCGCTTGCGCCAAATCGTTCGCGATCGACTAAGAGCCATGCGCAGCTTCCCGAGCCAATCGTTAACGATGCAAACGCCGATTTGATCGACTGACGCGTTAAGGATTGATCGCCGTTAAGCTGAGCGATGGTCGCTTCGATCAAACCTCGAGCGTTCTCGGTTCCAACGGCAATCCCGGCATGAATGACGCCTGCTTCAATCATCATGGCGATCTGCATCGTTGCGTTCATAATACCCAAGCAGGCATTGGAAACATCGTACACCCAAGCATCGTTCGGCAATCCTAGCGCATGATGAACGCCGCATGCCGTCGCTGGTTCGAGATAGTCGCGACAGACACTGGCGTGGATCAAGCATCCAATCGACTTGGGATCGATCCCGGCTGCGGTCATCGCGAGCCGACCGCTGCGGATACTCGGCTCGGCAATTCGGGTTTTTAGCGGCCATAAGCGACGCTCGCGAATGCCGCTCATCAATTCCAGACGACCTACAGGTAGTTTCAACCGGTGGTAGAGCGGATCTAGTCGATTTTCGAGTTGTTCCGAAGTTAAAACCTCGGACGGCAAGACATATCCGACGGAGGCGATAGCAACACGGTTGAATTTCATGCGAAAAAACCAGCATTATTGAGGATTTGTTAGCCCCTGGGCGTTCGGTCGGCAAGTCTCAGAGGTTACTGAAAAGTTAGCTAGTCGGTCGCGCCGACAAAAGCATTCGCTAATGCTAGCACCTCATGTAGTCGCAGCAAAACTCCAAATAGTCAAATGTTCCAAAACTATTGCCGAGGTAGTGTTGCTTGGTATCGTCATCACACATTGGTGATTCGATTTGTTTGAACAGGAACAATCGAAAATGGGAATCCATGAGACCCAATACCTTTCAGCAGGGATTGCTGGTCTCGAAGTATCGCTACTTTTCACGCAGAGGAAGGACCTTCAAATGTCGAAACGACCGCTTATTGGCCTTAACGCAGATTTTCGTGGTCAGCACCAAGGAGTACCCGCTTACAGCTATCTCGCCTCGGGTTACTATGATTCTATTACGACCGGCGGCGGTTCACCTGTCATTGTTCCAATCATCGATGATGTCGATGCCTTAGAGCGAGTCCTCGACAGTTTGGACGGTTTTGTATTGACCGGCGGTGCGGATCTCGATCCACGCAACGACGGTTTTCATCTTCATAGTTCGGTAAAGCCGATGGATCCGCGACGCGAAAGATTTGACCGTCGTCTCGCGATGGAAATCTGCGAGCGCCGAATGCCGGTCTTTGGAATTGGCGTTGGTCATCAGTTACTGAACGTCGTCCAAGGTGGCGATCTTTACTTTCATATTCCAATCGACGTCCCAACTGCTCTGCCTCATCTAGATACACAGGATCCGAATCATCGACATTCGTTGGTTGTCGAAAGCAATTCGATCCTTGGCCGAGTTTACGGCGAAGGCGAGATTCGGGTGACAAGTCGTCATCACATGGCCGTTGCACGTCTGGCTGACGGCTTCCGTTGCACCGCCAAGTGTCAAGACGGAATTATCGAAGCCTTTGAGAGCCAGCACGACGATTGGTTCGCCATTGGAACGCAATTCCATCCTGAATCGCTGGCCGCTAGCGCACTGGATATTCGAATCTTCGAAGAGTTTATCGAAGGCGTCATGCAACAAATGGGCGAACTCCGGTTGGTCGCTTAGTTTTCTCCTAAGCAAGCCATAATACGGAGATGAAACGCAACTGGACGCGTCGAGAGTTCTAATGCATCGAGCGATAGAACTCCCGAGGGCATGGACGCCCCTTCTCCGTATTGACCGCAACGACTAGCCTTTCGAGATTCCACTACGTCCGGCTTCTTCGAGCCTTTTCTGGTCGAGCCGATTGTTTTGAGCGGCTAACCAAACTAAAAGCCCTTTTTGCAAATGCATTCGATTGCCGGCTTGCTGGATAACGGCACTCTTGGGCGAGTCGATAACTTCGTCGGTGATTTCCTTGCCACGTCGAGCGGGCAAGCAGTGAAGGACGCGACAATGATCAGGAGCTTGTCGCATTAAGTCGCCATTGACTTGAAAGGCCTTGAAATCCTGTTCTCTCGAAGCGGCTTCCGCTTCTTGTCCCATGCTTGTCCAGACATCGGTGTAGACGAAGTCGGCGTCCGATAGTGCGGCTTTGACGTCAGTCGTTTGCTCGACGTCAAGCGAATTACAGGCATCCTTTACTCTTGCAATCCAGGACGCTTCGATATGGTATTCGGTAGGGCCTACAAGTCTAAATCGCATTCCGGCCATGCCGCAGGCATGAAGCAGCGAGCGAGCCACATTGTTTCCGTCGCCAACGTAGGTTACTTGCTTTCCTGCAACCTTACCGGCGATTTCCCGCATCGTCATAATATCGGCCATCGCTTGGCAAGGGTGCGACATGTCCGTCAAGCCGTTTATGATCGGAACGCAATTATACGATGCCAGCTCTTCGACGGTATGGTGTGAGAAAGCTCGGCAAACGACAACGTCGACGTACTCCGCTAAGACCTGAATGAAATCGCTAGTCGCTTCGCGCTGCTGCCAACCAACATCCTGTGTCAAGTAAAGCGGCGTTCCACCCAATTGTGTCATGCCGGCCTCGAAGCTGACGCGTGTTCGAAGACTAGGTTTTTCGAAAAGGAGGGCCAGTGTCTGATTGGCAAGCCAATTCTGTCGACTCCCTTTTTGCCAATCGGACTTCAAGCGATGGGCCAAGTCCTCGATGGCATGGAATTCGGCTGGTGATATATCGAAGAGGGTACGTAAATGTCTCATCAAAAAATACTTTACAATAATCGCATTAAATAGTGCGTCGTTGAACGAGTTCTGTCCCGACTCCATCCGTCGTATAAATTTCCAAGAGCAGCGAATGTCGTAATCGCCCATCGATAATATGGACTTTTGCAACTCCCCGTTGAAGCGTGTCTAAGCAAGCTTCGACTTTGGGGATCATGCCACCTACGATAACTCCCGAAGCGATCAAGGCGCGAGCTTCATCGGCGGTCAGCGAATGAATCACACTTTCGGGGTCATTCTTGTCTCGACGAACACCGTTGACGTCGCTGACGAAAATAAGCTTCTCCGCACCGAGAGACTCCGCTACCGCCATCGCCGCCGTGTCAGCATTCACGTTATATTTCTGACCCTTCTCATCAATGGCCATCGAAGGTATGACCGGGATCTGCTCGGTGTAGGTCAACGCTTCAATAGTTTGTCGATCTACTCGTGTGACTTGCCCGACAAAGCCGAGGTCAATGGGGTCGCTGTCGGGCTCTTTGAGAAGCAGTTTTTCACCGAAAAGAACTTGGGTTGTTTTGAAGTTCAAGTTCATAGCTCGACCACCGAGGCGTTCGATTTCGGCGGTCAGTTGTTCATTCAATTCGCCTGCCAACACTTGCTCGACGATAGCCAGCGTTTTCTCGTCCGTCATGCGCCGTCCTTTGATCCAGACGGGCTCAATCTTGGCTTCATCCATTGCTTTATTGATCGATGGTCCACCGCCATGTACGATAACGGGCCGCATGCCGACAGACTCCATAAATATGATGTCGAGCAGGGCATGATGCATGGCTTCTGGATCGCCCATCAGCGATCCGCCAAGTTTAATTACGGTCGTTTTACCTCGGAAGCGTCGAATCCAGCCCATGGCTTCGATCAGCGTGTCGGCTTTGGCAATGGCGTCGTTCACTTTGTTCCGTTCTAGCTATCCGTAGAAATAGACAACGCCCGGAGGGAACCAGCTCTTGCCAGCCGGTCCGCCGGGCGGAGGAAAACTCACCAAGATAGTTGGTAAAGCCAGGGTTTGTCAATAAGACAGACGGTTTCACAGATCACGTCTGGCGTGATGAAAATGCTGAAGGCCGGTAAAATGGGAGTTTTATGGCAAGGCTTAGTTGCCCGACGACGCGGATTGTTGATTTAATCGTTTAACAGTCAGCCGAAGGCGTACTCTTGGCCTATGACGTACGCCTTCGGCTGACGGTTAAACGCAATCCTAGGGGTATTGGACGTCAAACCACTTTAATCATTGGTTGAAGGTATCGTCCAGTGACGCTCGATTCGGTCGCAGCGATCAACTCGGGAGTGCCGGCCGCGATAACGTCCCCACCTTGCTCTCCGCCCTCGGGCCCCATGTCGATCAGCCAATCACATACTTTTGCTACGTCGAGATGATGTTCAATGACGATCACGGAGTTGCCTTGATTCACCAAATTCTGAAGTACGTCGATGAGTCGCCGGATATCGTCAAAATGCAATCCAGTCGTCGGTTCGTCGAGAATATACAACGTTTTAGCGGTCGAAGTACCAGCAAGTTCGGTTGCAAGTTTTACTCGCTGGGCCTCACCGCCGCTGAGTGTATGACTCGGTTGGCCAAGCGAAAGGTAGCCGAGTCCAACATTGACGAGTGATTCTAAAATGCGAGCGATCTTCGAAAAGTTTTGAAAGAACTCGGCCGCCTCCGCAATGCTCATCGATAGAATATCGGCGACGTTTTTTTCCTTGTATCGAACTGCCAGCGTCGGGCGATTGAATCGTCGACCCCCGCATTGCGAACAAACGACATAAACGTCGGCGAGAAAACGCATCTCAATCTTCTTCTGTCCTTGTCCTTGGCAAGCTTCGCAGCGTCCCGGGCCGGCGTTGAAACTAAACCTTTGCGACTTGAATCCGCGCTGCTTGGCGTCACGAGTTTGCGCAAAAACCTGACGGATCTCGTCCCAAACTCCAGTATACGTACTGGGTGTGCTTCGCGAGTTGCGACCAAGCGATCGTTGATCGATCAGGATCAACTTATCGATCTTGTCGACGCCTTCGATGGATCGAAAGGGCCCCGAGATTGTTTTTCTAGGATTGGCGAGTCCCCATTGAACCGCCTTCGAAAGCGTATCGTTTACCAAGGAACTCTTGCCACTGCCGCTGATTCCCGTCACGCCGATAAGACAACCAAGCGGGAATGCGACGTCGATCGATTTCAAGTTGTGCAAATTGGCACCGCGAATTTGAATCGTTGCCTCGGCATCGATCGGACGTCGCGTCGAGGGTACTTTTATCTTTTTCTTGCCATTGAGATAGGCACCGGTGATCGAAGCGTCGCTCTCGATTACTTGCGTCGGAGTGCCATGAGCCAAGATCGTTCCGCCGAGCGGGCCTGCGCCGGGGCCCATATCGACAAGGCAATCGGCAGCTCGCATCATCGCTTCGTCGTGTTCGACCACGACGACCGTATTCCCTTGATCGCGAAGATCCTCAATCACTTCGATCAATCGATCGCCATCTTGTGGATGAAGACCGATCGAAGGTTCATCCAAAACATAGCAAACGCCGACGAGCCCCGTTCCGAGACTCGTAGCCAAGCGAACTCGCTGCAATTCACCACCAGAAAGCGAATATGCCGGCCGATCGAGTGTAAGATAGCCCACCCCGACGCGACACAAGAACTCGATTCGATGCAGCATTTCGTCAAGGATCGGCTTGGCGATCTTCGCTTCTAAGCCTGATAACACAAGCTGTTTAAACCACTTGGCCGCGTTTACCAAAGGAAGATGCGTAATCTCTGCAATCGAGAGATCGCCAAGCCGCACGGCTAATGATTCGGGTCGAAGTCTTGCTCCGTTGCATGCACTGCATTGCTTCGCATCATCCAATGCGGCTTCTTCCAGATCGATAGATAGAGCTTGTGTTTTAGCCGCGGAATTGGCTGTTGGAATGGTTCCGATGCCGCCGCATTCTGGGCAGGCACCGAAGGGGCTGTTGAAACTGAAAATGCGAGGCTCGATTTCCGCGATACTTGTACCGCATTCCGTGCAAGCATACTTGGTCGAGATCATTCGATCTTCCCATGCGATTGAATCGCCGTTGGGGGCCATTCGATCGGACTGGGCAACCGACGCGATCACGGTTCCATCGGCTAACTGGAGTGCCAAGTGAACGGCTTCCCCGAGACGATCTTGAACATCGCTGCGAATGACCAATCGATCGCAGATAGCTTCGATGGAATGGTTTTTTCGGACATCGAGCGTGGGTAGGCTTTCTACTTCGACGATTTCGCCATCGACGCGGGCACGCAGCAAACCTGCTTTGCTGATCTTGGTAAAGACATCCTGATGCAACCCTTTTCGGCCACGCACCATCGGGGCCAACACATTCAATCGAGTCCCTTCGGGCAAGGCTGCGAGGCTCGCAATAATTTCGTCCGGTGATCGCTGAATGATCGCTTCCCCGCATTGAAAGCAGTGAGGCGTTCCAACACGCGCCATCAACAAACGGAGGTAGTCGTAGATCTCGGCAACGGTCGCGAGAGTGCTTCGAGGATTGACCGTCGTTTGACTTTGGTCGATGCACAGCGTTGGCTGGAGACCGACAATCGAATCGAGATCAGGTCGAGGCATCGAATCGACAAACTGCCGTGAGTAAGGAGAAAGGCTGTCGATATACTGCCGCTGGCCCTCTGCAAAGAGTGTATCGAAAGCCAACGAACTTTTGCCGCTTCCACTGACGCCCGTAATGACCGTGATGGCATGATGAGGAATATCGAGGTCAATCGAACGAAGGTTATGGGTTCGTGCCCCGCGTATTGCTATCATTGATCGAAGTCCATAATTTAAAGTGGCGTAAGCATCCAGCTTGCGGTCAAAGGCTTTCCAAAGTTTGCAAGGGACGAGGCAAGCTAGAAGCTTACCCTACCAGCATAACTCGGCTCGATTCGAAGTGGTTCGATCGCGTACAATACTCAAAGACGGTCGATCTAAATATAACGCAAGGATATTATGCGAGTTTATAGTCATAACACGGCAGGCAGGGACGCGACGATGAAATTTGCTTGGCAAACTCGAGAAGAACGATTGCTAGCACCCTACGCAATGTTTTCACGTCTCTCGACAGGACGGCGCTACGCAGAACCATTGCATCCTTATCGAGGTCCATTCCAGCGCGATCGAGATCGCATTCTACACAGCGCCGCCTTTCGAAGGCTCAGTGGCAAAATGCAGGTCTTCACCGGGGACATGGGCGATTATCATCGAACGCGGCTGACGCATACGCATGAAGTCTCATCGTTAGCCAGAACCATTGGACGCTATCTTAGATTAAATGAGGATTTGATCGAAGCGTTGGGGTTGCTCCACGACATTGGACACCCTCCATTCGGCCATTGCGGTGAAGATGCGCTTCAGGAATGCCTTGTCGCATTCGGCGGCTTTTCGCACAATCGTTTCGCGTTGGATCTAGTCGAGAATCTCGAACAACGCTATACGACGACTCCTGGATTGAACTTGACCAACGAAGTCTTGGCGGGACAAACGCATCGAACGGATAAGACACGAAAGGGCGATCCATTGCCACCGCCACTTGAAGTGCAGGTTGTCGATGCCGCCGATAGTATCGCTTATGACGCTCATGATGTGGACGATGCGATCAAACTTGGATTGATCAGTTTCCAGCAAATCTATGGTCTTCCGATTGTTCGCCGCGCCATCGAATCGGCGGATGCAACATCTGCTAGACCAAGTAACGAAAGGCAGCTCTTGGTACATGCCCTCATCGATTTACAAATCGATGACTTCATCGGCCACAGCGAACAAAGACTTGCCGAAGTCGCCGAGCTAGATGCTCAAAGCGTTCGCGACGTGGGAATGGAACTGCAAATGTCGTCCGAATTAGAATCGGAGAAACGCGAATTGGAATCTTTCCTATTTGAAAATGTCTATCGGCATCCGCGACTGTTGGATATGCGACAACGGGCCGCGACGCGCGTCAAGCAAATGTTTAAACTCTTGTCCAATTATCCCGAGCGATTGCCTTCGCGATTCCAACAACGGGTCACCAAGAATGGTATCGAGCCAACGGTCGGGCAATACATAGCCGGAATGACCGACCGATTCTGCGACGAAACTTATATTCAGCTTGTAGAATTGGGCCGCGCCCAAGCTCTCGATTGGTAATGAGCCGTCGGCACTAGCCAAGATTATTCATCAGCCGGAGTGCGTTAGCACCGGTTCGCTCGAATTGCAGGGAAACCGGACGCCAACGCGTTTCGGCTAATTTTGCAGACTGCTTTTAGTTCGAACGACGCAAGTCTGGGTTTTGTCAAAAAAGCGGCAGATTCAAATGAACTATTCGTATTTTTGACTTGTCCGGTTAGAATTGCGGGAACTTAGCGATATTTTTCATTTATAGCCCCTGAAAAGCCTGAAATTATGACTGGTAAGAATAGTTCGAGTGCGCCTCGGACGATGTTTGAGAAAATCTGGGATAAGCATGTTGTCCACAGCGAACCCGGCAAGCAAACGATCCTTTACGTCGATCTTCACTTGGTTCACGAAGTCACCAGTGCCCAGGCCTTCGAAGGATTGCGGATCGCCGGACGCAAGGTCCGTCGGCCTGAGCGAACGATCGCTACGCCTGACCACAATGTCCCAACTAATAATCGGTCGCTGCCGATCGCCGATCCGATCGCTCGCCAGCAAGTCGATACGCTTCGCAATAACTGTCTTGAATTTGGCATTCGACTCTACGATTTGAACGACGTGAATCAAGGGATCGTCCATATTATTGGCCCTGAACTTGGGTATACGCAGCCAGGAATGACTATCGTTTGCGGCGATAGCCATACGGCAACTCACGGTGCATTTGGGGCTTTGGCTTTTGGGATCGGGACCAGTGAAGTCGAGCATGTCTTGGCATCGCAAACGCTGCTTCAGTACAAGCCAAAGACATACGAGCTTCGCGTCGATGGCGACCTGGCACCCGGCGTCACGGCCAAAGATTTGATTTTGTACTTGATCGGCAAACTCACGACCTCCGGCGGAACCGGTTACGTATTAGAGTACACAGGGCAAGCCATTCGGAAACTTTCGATGGAAGAACGAATGACGGTCTGCAACATGTCGATCGAAGCTGGAGCTCGAGCGGGGATGATTGCGCCAGACCAGCACACATTCGACTACATGAAAAACCGACCCTTTGGTCCTAAGAATTACGAAGCTGCTCTCGAACAATGGAAGCTTCTACCTTCCGATCCTGGAGCGATCTACGATAAAGTCGATATCTACCGCGGCCAAGATATCGAGCCTCAGGTCACGTGGGGCACCAATCCAGGTCAAGTGGCGTCGGTGTCGGCCAAGATTCCACTGCCGGGCGATTTTCATGACGAAACCGAACGAAAGTCGACCGCCGGTGCCCTCGAGTATATGGGGCTCAAAGGTGGTACGGCGATGACCGATGTGTCGATCAATCGAGTCTTCATCGGTTCATGCACCAATGCAAGGATCGAAGATTTGCGAGCTGCCGCAGAAGTCGTGCGGGGATATCGTGTAAGCGATCAAGTCAATGCGATGGTCGTACCAGGCAGCGGACAAGTGAAACGACAAGCCGAAAAAGAAGGGCTTGATCGCGTCTTTAAAGAAGCGGGCTTTGATTGGCGAGAAGCCGGTTGCAGTATGTGTTTGGCGATGAACCCAGATCGACTCGAACCAGGCGAACGCTGTGCGTCGACATCGAATCGTAATTTTGAAGGTCGACAAGGTAAAGGTGGTCGCACGCATTTAGTGTCGCCCGCAATGGCCGCAGCGGCTGCGATCAGCGGTCATTTTGTCGATATCCGTCAGTGGGACTATCGAGCCTAATCAGCTTGCGGCCAATCTCCTTCTCCTTTGAAAACAAAACATAAGACCTAGAGGTATTTTTCATGCAAGCTTTTGTAAAGCATTCGGGCGTTGCGGCGGCGATGGATCGAGCAAACGTCGACACAGATCAGATTATCCCCAAGCAGTTCCTAAAACGCATTGAACGTTCGGGATTTGGCCAATATCTTTTTTTCGATTGGCGGTTTGCCGAGAACGGTGATCCGAATCCGGAATTCGAACTAAACCTGCCTCGCAATCAAGATGCGTCTATTTTGATCGCTCGTCGCAATTTTGGCAGCGGCTCATCGCGAGAGCACGCGGTTTGGGCAATTGACGACTACGGCATTCGCTGCGTCATCGCACCGTCGTTTGCCGACATCTTTTATAGCAACTGTTTCAAGAACGGAACGCTTCCGATCGCGCTTACCGAAGACGAAGTCGAGCAACTCTTCCAGCGACATGCTAGCACTTCGCAGTATCGATTAACGATCGACTTAGAGAATCAGACCGTCAGCGACGATTCAGGCTTTACGGCTTCGTTCAGCGTCGAGCCATTCCGCCGTCATTGTTTGCTGCACGGATTAGACGACATTGCATTGACGCTCGAACAAGTCGACAAGATCGACCTTTACGAGGAACTGGCTGGCAAACTAAGCACTTAAGCTTTGCCATCATCGCGTTATTGCCGCGATAGCAAACTCGCCTCGATACATAGACCTGGTCCGAAGGCGAGCATGACGATCGTCTGGCTGTCAGGTTGTGATTTCCAAAGTTTATCGAGGATGAATAGGACTGTCGGCGAAGACATGTTGCCGCAGTCGCGCAAGACGGAGAGCGACGGAATCAGAGCTTCATCGCTTAGACCCAGGGCTCGTCCTGCACTTTCGACGATTCTTGGCCCACCGGGATGTATCGCCCAGCCGCCGATCTCAGCAATCGACAAAAATTGAGATGCAAGCCACTTTTGGATAACCTCGTGAAGCGATTGCTCGATAATCGATGGAACATGAGGATCCAACGTCATTACGAATCCGTCGTTCCCGATCGTCCAGCTCATCATCGATGACGTACCGGGCAAAACAAATGAGCAATGCGACTGAACTGTCCAGCTCGTATTCTCATCGAAATCTTGGCTGTTCAAAGCAAAATCGCTCGTTTCGCTTCCTGCTAGTATGAGCGATGCGGCACCATCGGCGAAGAGCGAGTTGGCGACGAGTTGCTGTGGGTCTTCGGAGTATTGCTGGTGCAGACTGCAAAGCTCGACGGCACCGAGCATGACAACCGCTTCGGGATCGGACTGGGTTATCGATCGAGCTGCATTCAATCCGTTCAAAGCCCCATGACACCCCATAAAGCCGACGTGCGTTCGCTGAACGTTTGGCGATAGTTCAAGACGGCGGATAATTTCTAAATCGACTCCTGGGGCAAAGAATCCGGTGCAAGAAACGGTAACGAGATGCGTAATGACGGATGCGTCGATGTTCGATATCGCGATTGCATCGCTACAAGCTTGGGCTAACAAGGGACCGGCGTATTCGGCGTAGGCCTTCATGCGTTGCAGTGTTGATGGACCACTTCGATTCGCGTCTGTCGCCGTCGGATAAAAACATTGACGGGAAATGGGCGAGCCGTGTTCGCTTTGGAGCAATACGCTCGATCGACGGTCTACGCCTGACTTGCGATATAGTTTCGGTAACGCATGATTCCATCTTTCCGAGATCTTCAATTGCTGCGCAACTTCTGCGGCATCGGCTTGGCTTATCGAGAACTGAGGGGTACTGGTCGCTAGTCCGACGATTCGCGAAATGCGTTGACTGAATGTCGCGGTCGATGGAATTGTAAGCAAAAGCGGCTTGTTCATGAAGTGGCCTTTCGGATAAGGGTTGCCCGAATCGGTGGAAATGCATTACAGACATGGAGAATAAAGGCCGATATCCGCGGTCGACGAAGTTGTCTCGCGATCCAACGACATTGACGTTGTTTTCGAACATGTTGATGTTGGACCCATGAGGACCAAGCACTGCTCGTCGAAATCTCCCACCCCGACTCTTTCGTTGACACGATATACGGAAGGACTGCTTCAGCGGATGACAAAGCCCAAGACATTCCTTCGCCGGTAAACGGCTCGACATAGCCGATCGAATCACCGACCGAAAGCAACCGGTGCGATGACACGATCGTCGACGACCGTGTCAAATGCGGTGTTGCTTGCCAAGTCAGATCACTCGGAAGTCGCACATCGCATCGCAGGCAATCTGATAATATTCGCTCGATGATTGTCGCAATCCCGCCGTATTCATGAATTGCTTTTGGATCGATCGCCGCAGCTAGGTCAAGCATTCCGCCATCGGTATGCGATAGGCCGACATAGCCGCTATCGGAAACAAGCATTTGGAGCGTCTCTTTGGGTAGCGAAGGTTGCATCTCTCCCCTTACGACAATTGCTTGAACCCCAATCCTCGAATCGATTGTAGCACGACTCTGAAAAAGGGGCAGCTCTCGCAACGATGATCGTGTGAGTCCGTCGGCTGCAATGACGATTTTTGCTTCGACAATTGCCGACTGATCTCGATGGCAGATTGCGATTCGCCGAAACGTGCTATTCCCTTGGCTATCGGCTGTTTCGAGTTTAACGGTTGCCGACGTTTCGGCTAAGAAATCGGCGCCACTCTCGATCGCCGTCTTTACCATTGTTTCATCTAACGTCGACCGACGGACACTTAGCAAACTGGGGATCTGCCAAAGGACCGCCGTACGACGAATTCTGAGATCCAAGGTATTTATCCGAACCGCCCCTCGATTTAGCAGCGATTCGAGAATGCCAAGCCGTTTCAGAGATTCTTGGGCGCGCTGATTTAAACAGCCGCCGCAAACCTTTTCGCGAGGAAAAGCCTTGGCTTCGATCAAAAGGGTCTTCAATCCGCGACGCGACGTTTGGATAGCGAGGCTCCCGCCCGCTACGCCAGCTCCAATGATAATGACATCCCATACAAATTGCGTAGCCTCATCGATTTGGATCGTGTTCATGAGGATAATTCAGCGGCAAGCAACCAGCGGGCTGGCCATCGCCGCTTCAAGGAAATTCGATCAAGTCCTACATCACGGGCAAGCGCCTGAATCTCCGTCATCGAAAACGCTGCCCGGACCGATTGCGGACCATCGAAATGTACCACAGGAGAACGCGACAAAAGGTTGACGCCAACTTTTGCCATCCAGTATCCGAAGCGTGTTCGATCCAGGTCGTCCACGATAATTGCCACACGAGATAACTCTCGCATGCGCTTCAATAGTCGAGTTGCGTCCTGTTCACTAAAATGGTGCAGGAAAAGCGAACAATAGACAAAATCAAATGGCTCGCTCGTCGATGAATAAATATCTTGCGCATGAAAGCTGAGTGAAGCCCGCAGATTTCGCTTCGACAGTGCGTCTAACGCGGTACTACTCTGATGCAATTGTTTGGCATATTCGATAGCCGTTGAACTGATGTCCCACCCTTCGATGTGCCATTGCCCGTTTGCAGGCAGTGTTTTTGCTACGCCATAAGCCACGTCGCCACTGCCGCAGCCAACATCGAGAACTCTCGCCGAAGATAGTTGCAATGCTTCACAGAACGACTTGATTTGCCGAGCGACCACCACCGAAGTTCGACTGATGATATTGACGCGGCGCAATCCGTTCAACGCTTGACGGTGTTCGGCTGGATTGAGGTTCGGATCATCCATTTTTTCCGGCACGAGATTTCGAGACTTCATAAAGCACCAACGCTTGAACGAAAGAAGTTGAACTAGGCGTCAGTCCAGTATCGCAGATATAGCTCTCGGCTTTGTTTCAGGGAAGGGGTCGTCGGTCACCAATATGCGATCGAGGGGAAGCTTAGTCAAGGAGTGTAATTGTTTCGTCCAGGAACGATTTGTGATATCGAGCAGAAAGACGGATGGCATCACCTTCGCGGAAGCTTTAAGATTCGGCAATCAGAATTTGGGATGAGGCCATTTTGCAAGATACTCGGAACGATCGGCGTTGCGGACGAGCAAATCATCCACGGAGATTTACGGATTGTGTTTGAATGATCGATTGCCCCAACATCGAAAAGAGTGTTATTCGAAACCATTACGACGTCGTGACGCTTTTTTATCGCTTGATGTGGGGACCGCATATCCATCATGGCTATTGGGATGGCGAAGAATCGTCGATTGTAGCCCAAGAACAACTGACATCGAAATTGGCTCATCGAGCTGGTATTCAGCCTGGAGCAGTCGTTTATGATATCGGTTGTGGGATGGGAGGTTCAAGCCGATGGCTCGCACAACAACTTCAATGTTCGGTGACAGGAGTCACACTCAGTCCCATTCAACGGTTGTGGGCAACTACGGCGTCCAAAATAAGCCGTGTGCGTCCAAGGCCGCAATTTGTTTGCGCCGACGCGGAATCGGTCGATCTTCCAAAAGGACAAGCAGACATTGTTTGGAGTATCGAATGCACGGAGCATCTATTCGACAAGCCAACCTTTTTTCGCAATGCGGCGCAATGGCTAAAACCTGGCGGTCGATTCGCACTCTGCGCTTGGTTGGCTGGCCAGGAACCACTATCCATTCAACAGCAAGATCAAGCCATCGCCGTATGCAAAGGGATGTTTTGCCCATCGCTTGGTAACCAACACGATTATATCAACTGGTTTCAGGAAGCAGGAATGAAGGTTGTCGTGAGCGATATTTGGACCGAAGACGTCAAGCGAACCTGGGAGATTTGCCTTCGACGAGTCGAGAAAACAGGGGCGCGACGACTTGCAAAAATACTTGGCAAGAATCACCTGTTGTTTGTTGATCATTTCGAAGCGATTTTGAATGCATACAACTCCGGCGCCATGGAGTACGGCGTCTTTGTCGCCGAGAAACCTAACTCGCAATAAAGATTAGATTTTAGTGTAAGCCGTTGAGCATTTGCTCACGATCGCCTTGCGGAAACCGGACCGATTGTGGCGCGACGCTCCGTCGTCGCGAATCACGACGGCGGAGCGTCGTGCCACACTTCGCTTTCCTCAATTGCCGATCCGGCCATCGGAGAATTCTCGCGTTTTCCGACTAAAGGTAGGACAAGCAAAAACGTTTAAACTCGTCGACGATTTCGGTTGACGATATCGTCAGCAAGCAAATCGATAGCGGAATTCAAGTCGAGCGGCGAATTTGATGGTTCGACGGATTGCGATGCTGCAACACTCGATTCGCCTTCGCCTGATCCGGACTTGCTGTTTCGATTGATTGCGTTGATGACTTGCAAGGCATCGATCGGAGATATAAAGCCGTCGCCATTGACATCGATAAACATGCGAGATGCGGATTCACCTTCTCCACTTCCGTTTGACAAGGCTCGAATTCCACCGCGTGCAAGGCTATTGATAACAATCAGAGCATCGATCGGCGAAGTAAAACCGTCGTTGTTTACGTCGGATGGATTGCGAGCGTTCGTGAAACCTTCTCCGGCAGGTAGACTGCCGATCGTAATCGAGTCGTTCACATATCGAATCTGACTTGGCAACAACACGGTCGTTGGATCAAAGACCAGTGAGTCATGGAATGGACTAATATCAGCCGGATCGCCCACGAAGTTTAGCACACCAGCGGCGAGCGCCGTTACTTCGATTACGAATTGCAATTTTTCGGTCGTGCCAGGGAAGTTGACAATCGTTGGGATTTCACGGTTTGTCGATCCCAACTCATTGATCAAGCCTGGAATTGCCAAATCGCCAGACGGGGCATTGGGATACTCACCTAGCCCGCCGGTTGCGGTACCGAAGATTGTGTCGAACGAGATAGGCGAAATCGCTGCAAGTCTTGGATCGTATAGGATGTCTTGATAGGCGGCATAAACGCCTTGCAACTGTCCGCCGTTCAACGCTCGAAGCTGCTGAACGTATCCTCGCAATTGAAATCGCTGTCCAACCGTAATCTGGTCAATCGATTGTCCCGAAAGATTGGTCGCTTCCAGTCGCAACTGAATAATATCATCGGTTGTAGCATTTCCAACTTGAACCGTTACTTTTGCTGCTGACTGGAATCCGCGGGTATCGCGAATGGTGTACGTGAACTGATCGGTACCTTGGAAATTCGCTGTCGGCGTGTATACGACACGATCGTCGGCCGGATTGGCAGGTGTGCCGTTATCGCTGATCGACACGAAGCCGTTGAGCGGTTGTGTTACAGCGACGATCGAGACAGGTGGGCTATTGCCAGTTCGATCGTTTCTCAAAACGTCGATAAAGTTGAACGACGAATTCGTTGCCAATGGTGAAGGCAATGAATCATCGATCGCGAACGGAAACTCGACACTGTTCGGAACGATTTCGATCGATGCACGGCGATAGCGAATTCGCTCTTCTGGAACTGCCGCGTCTTCGCTAAAGAGCAAAACGTCGGTCGTTGGACTTGGGTCGGCGGGGTCCGAAATGAAATCAGCGATGCCAGCCGAGAGCGCGTTGAAGGTCAGTGTTGCCATTCGAACCGGTGGTGTTAGCGTCACGCCGTTTGAATTGGCGGTATTGGCCCCCAATTGCGTGATGATGCCAGGTGTTGCCGCCGACCCCAATCGTCCTTGGTTGTATGGATTCACAAACGTGACGTCAAAATCGAACCCGCCGCCAACGATTCCAGGTAGCGTGCTGACAAGACTCGAGTTGTACAGGAGATCGAGGTATGCGGCGAAGACGCCTGGATTTCCAGGCGACGGAATATCCAACGGAGCCCGCAAGTCGGTAACGGCTACGTGCAACTGGAATTTGTCACCTTGTCGTATTGCCGAAATCGGGTTGCCCCGTAGATCGGTAAACGACAAGCTAATCGCGGCTTTGTCATCTAAGCGATCGCCTTCAAGCGTATGGACTGTGACCGTTGCTGACGTCAATTTTCCTGCATTATCGCGGGCCGTATAGTTAAACGTTTCCGTACCGCCGAAGCCAGCCAAAGGCGAATAACGAATACTCAAGCTACCTTGTCCGATAATCGCCGTTCCACCTTTATTTGGCGTCGTCACCGATATGATTTGCAAGGCGCCGGTTGTTCCTTCGAGATCGTTTGCCAAAACATTCAGCGGGATTCCGACCGAGTTCGATGCGATATCGTACGAATCATCGACAGCAACCGGATCGATACGGTTAAAGACACTGGTCACCGTCACGGTAGCCGAATCGATTTTTCCATTGGAAGTCAGGACGGTATAGGTAAAAGTTTCTGTACCGGTAAATCCGGTGCGCGGCGTGTAACGAATCGTCTGACCGTCAGGCGACGTGACCAATCCTCCTGCCGTCCCTTGAGTTACTCCGGTAATGCGGGCGCTCTCGCCTGGTACCGACGGCGAGTAGTCGTTGCTCTGAACATTCAAAACGTTATCGATCGAGCTGCGTGGAACCGTGTAGTTGTCATCAATCGCGTACTTCTCGATATTTGTTATGTTGACCAGATAATCTTCGACTTCACCGTTATCGGCTGGACCGGTGACACCTAGGGCTGGGGTCCGGGAAAGACGGAATCGAGCGAAAGTGTTGCCCAGCAACGCACTCGAGGGTGCCGTAAAACGGTGCTCAACTTGACCGCTAGTAACTGAGATATCTGAGAGAATCTTTTCACCAGCGTCCGACCAATCGCCATCGCGATTGAAATCGATCCATCCGCTCAGAAAGGCTACGGAGCCAGTCGCGTTTCGAACCAGAACTTTAGCGAGGTTCTGCGTGTCATTGGCAACAATAGGTCGCGCAAAGGTGACGCCATCTTCATCGTCGATTACTAGTCCGTTGACATCGAGGCGGCCAACAATATCATCGCCCGTTGCATTCGCGTTCGGATTTCCATTGGCATCAAAATCGACGTTTGTTCCTAAAAATAGGTTCGCATCGAAACCATGGCTTGGGCCGTTTTGCGAAATCAATGTCGGGTAGGGCCCGGGCGCATCGCCGTAGTCGCGAGCTGATTGATTGCCAAAATCGATCCCGCGAAGTGGCGTTCCGTTAAACGTAACCAAGTGTTCGCCACCGATAGGAAAGGTCTGGATAAAACCAGGCGGGACGACTTCGCGAATCGCATAAAATCCCGTCGTAGGTGGATTGAGGCTATAGCTACCATCGGCAGCCGTGACGGCGGACGGTTCACCGAGGTCGATTCGGTCATCGCCATCCAAGTCGACGTAAATCCAGAAGCCGCCCATTCCTGGTTCGCCCGCATCTCGAATTCCATTGCCGTTGGTATCCGACCATTTGAAGCCTGTCACCGCCTGATTTGGAAGGACTTGGCCGAAATTGATATTGGAAACCGTTTGACTAAGCCCGACCGTTACGGTTTGGAATGCAGCTCCCGTTAATAGCCAATTGGTTTGCGGCACGCCGCGAATCTTCCATGTTCCCGGTGCAACGACCAAAATGTACGTGCCGTTGGCTCCGCTAACCGCCCTCGGTTCGCCGACATCTGCGACACCGTTGGAATTGTAATCCGCGTAGACCAATTGGTTCGCTAAACCTTCCTCGCCGGAACCAATTAAGCCATTTCGATTTCGATCATTGAATGTCGTTCCCGAAACAAATCCGCCGCGCATACCGGTTGAAAGACCAAATGCCATCGTGGCCGCTGTGTCTTCAATGCCCGAGAAGCCCTCTAGCAGTGAATATTCGTCGACACCAAAATCGATATCGATGTCGTCAATCGTACCAAAAATTCCGTCTGGGCCAACGCCCATGCGAGACGTCGCAGTAGGTTGCCCACCTTCGTCCATGAGCTGAAGGTTTGTATTAAAGCTGTTTTGATGCCGTGCGCCGTAAAAGTGGCCGGCTTCGTGCGAGGCAGTATTTCCAATTGCTCTTCCGAAAGCTTTGGCGCGGGTTGTCCCCGAGGCGATGGGAACTAGCAATGCATCCACATATCCTTCGGGCGTAGTGAGCGCGGTTTCTTCGCGATAGAAATTTCCTGGATCAACACTTTGCGCAATTCCTCGTAAGCCTGCAAGGAAGATGTTATTCCCGAAAATGACGCGTGAAACATTCGGAAGGCCCCAAGGGTCAGGACTCGTTCGACTATCGCGAATATCAATATCAAAGTGACCTGGGATTCCATCCGCCGTGTAATAGCCATTTCGTGCAAGCAATGGAAGTGATTCGATAAAATTCTCCCTTACCGTCGCCACTACCTCATCAACGACCTGATTTGCCTCCGTTGGAAGTATTCCGAGTACGCTAAGACTTGTGTCGAATGGTTCGATACGCGCGCTCAAAGGAATTCCAAGGAATGGATCCAAGCGAATGGTTGCGCCATCGAAATCCAAAAACAAAATCTGACGTGTGCCAACCGTTTCTTGTTCGAAAGTGTTTCTGAAAGCTTGAAGACGAAGTGAATATCCTGCGGTACCGTCGGACACACGAACCAAATAACGACCGGTGTTTGGGGTCACATATGAAAACGAAGCGGTGCCACCTACCGATAGAGGGGAGCCGATAACCGCAGATGCATTTGGAAAGATGGATGTAACGAGCAAGTTTCCGTTCGCATCGTTCAACGACACATCGTAAAAGCCGATATTGGTGCCCGTCAATTGAGCGTCTAAAATGTCCCCCGCCAAAAGATCTACCGCATAGAAGTCCTCATCAAAAAAAGTCGGGATGGCCGCTCCTATCGGAGTATTCGTCAAACTTCCTGCCACCGTTACTTGCTGAAACTTGCTCGGCACTGTTCCCAATGGTAGAAGCTGAGCGTTTCTTGGAAAATTGTTCGGTTCGACTTCGATCGTCGTGTTAGCAACGGGCGACCCGAGTCCATCGGCAGAACTTTGATTGCTTCCACCAATACCATTAGTCGAACGCGCACGTCGAGCGTATTCGGCTGCGGGAATCGACGTATCTCCTGCTGTGATTCCGAGCAACGGATAATACTTGCCATCGGAATACGGCACAGCCGCCATCAGCCTTCTATCTTCCAGCAGTTCGAGAACTGGCCTTCGAAGGGCGCTTTTCAATTGGGAACGTTTCCCGAGCCATCGTGACCAACGGGATGCTTTGCGAGAATCATTTTTTCGCGAATTCGACATGACGTCCCCAGCGAACGAGATAAAAACTAGCGGCCAGCGCTCAAAAACACGAACGCCGACCTCGATTAGGGCGGATTACTTGGTCGTTATCATCGCCACAAAATAGGATTCTTGGGCGAGCTAAGTCAACTTCCAGATTCGATTCTAATTGGGGCGGGCACCCTGTCAACGAAATCGGACCAGTCTCTGATGGTCGATTTTACCCAAAAGTTCCGCTTCTATTCCGATTATTCCGACAGTTTGCCGGCTATGCGAATACTTTTGTGGTTCTTGGACGCGAGCTGAAGGGCAAGTCAGTTTTTGAAGCTACGCAATTAGCCGCAGAGCGTTAGCTCCAGTTTCCTTGTGAAAACCGGGCCTAACAGCCGTCGGCTAATCTCGCAATATATATTTCTGACTAGCCCTGACGCGAGCTGAGGTTGCGACACGCTATCATTGGGAACTGAGACAATGTCGAATTCGCGGCTTTTTACTTATTTTTGTGGGGTAATGTATTTGAACTATGGATTCCCAAGATCAACCAAATAATCCTTATGCCAATCCTTTTGCCGCCAAGGATGTCGTCGCGGACTACGTTCCTGGTCCGTTGCCGCAACAAAATGGGATGATCAGTCATGTTATGGTCATTGGAATTCTTCAAATCGTGCTTGGCTGCCTTGAGCTGTTTATGGGGGCGGTCCTGATTTTCTATGCCGTTTTTTTTACAGCGATCTTGCCCAACATGAAAAACCAAAGTCCACCGCCACCTCCTGAGATGATGTTTTGGATGTCGATCGGTTTTGGCGTTGGCGGTGTCATCGTTGCCATTTTTTCATTGCTGCGAATTTTGTCGGGAATTACCAGCTTTAGGTTTCGAGGCCGGACTCTCATGATAACCTCGCTGATCGGTGGCATGATTACATCGTTAACCTGTTATTGTGCCCCGTTTTCGATCGGACTTGGCGTCTATGGATTGATCGTCATGATGCATCCAGGTGTGATCAAAGCCTACGAGATGGGCACTTCGGGTATGGCGGCAAGCGAAATAAAAACGCGATTCGCACGCGCTCAATTCGGCCTGTAGCGATCCATCGAGAGCTATCCAATATAATTTTCTCATTTAGACAAACAGGGATCAGCCGCAGTGCGTTAGCACCGGTTCGCTCGAATTGCTGGGAAACCAGGACGCTAACGCGTTCCGGCTGATCAATGCAAACAGTTTGCCGGTTGACAAAGCACCAGTTATGGCAGGTTCCATGCTTTTCTCAAGCTCCATTGAACAGACCAGAGAAGTGCTATCAGGACGAAGGTCAGCCAACTGTCGATGAGACCATCGCCGAGTCGGAACGTTTTTACCGATGCGACAGTGGCTGTCCGGCGGCGTTCGGCGAGCAATTTAAAGATTTCGTCGGTGGACTCCGGTGCAATCGATCTTCCTCCGGCAGTCTCGCTGAGCTTGGCAAGCTGATTGATCAGTGGCCAGTCGGGAGAAGCTTGAAGTTTTTCAATGGCCATATCGACAACGATGAATGGCATTTTCGTCGAAAGAGGTTGTCCGTCGCTGTTGGTGGCTCGAGCGGATATTTCATATCTGCCTGGTTTTGCGACTTGAATGATCTCTCCAGTCATCGAATTCGGACCGGTTTTTTGCGGCACGAGCGGGCCGCGATCGTCGCCGTTGACCGACCATCGCAATTCGATGTCTTTGGGCATCGGGGCTTGCTTGGAACCGGGCGACCAGAATAGGGTGTACGTTGAGGATTCGCCCAGCGCAAGCGTTCTTTTGGGCATTTCTAAACGTAACCCTTCTTCGGTTTCCTCGCGTCGCATCGTCCAGAGTACGGCTTGTCGCCAAAACTGACGATGCAATTCTGTTTTGCCTTGCAGGCACCAACGATATGTCGAATCGAACGCCAGACAAAGAACGCGTCCTTTCCCAGCGTCGCTGCTGATAATCAACGGCTGATTTTCAGGACCATTGGCGAGAATCTGAATCCCGGGACCTTCGCGGATGTTTCGCCATCGATTGGCACCCAATAGCGGCTTGAGTTGCTTCCAGGCTTCCGCGTTGTTGGCTGGCGATCGCATCTCGGTACTGGATGCGGCCACGTTCATTGCATTCAACGATTTGCTCAAGTCGGTGATCGGATGCGTGCCGCGGGGCTCTAGTTGAATCTCGCCGATCCAATGGCCGCTGTCGTTAAGTGGCTTTCCGAAAAGCTGGCGGACGCTGTCCATTTCAAACGGAACGATGCTCGCCATGGGCGAATCTTGATAGCCACCGCTTCCGTAGGCATGGTATCCACCTGTCATCACGAGACCGACGCCGCTCTGAACTAGCTCGACAATTCGAGCCAGTGTCTTCGGGCCGAGGGCTGATGAATCAACATCACCTAGGACGATGCAATCGTAGAGATCGTTCTTCAGCCATTCGCTCAGATCCATCGGCCACTGATCGCGAGTCGATTCGAGGATCCACTTTCGATCGATCTGAAGGTCAGGGCTATCAGCCAGCGCGCGGCGAATATATTTTTGTTCCGGAAGTGGCTGTCCTTCCAAGAGGAGTATTCGTGAACCGGAATCGCGAACGTTTAGAAAGCACGTTCGTTCGTTATTCAACAAAGTTGCTTCGCCGTCGACTCCTTCTGCTTTTACTAACAATTGATAGGCTCCTGGCGAGGGAGCAGTGATAGCAAGTTGAAATGGAAGCGACTGATCGATTTGGCTAGGCTTAAGTGAAACTTGATTCAGCAATGTTGGCTTGGAGCTTTCCTCGATTAGATAAATTCCGACCGTCAATTCTCGGTTTTGCAAACCGATGGCTCGCAAACTGCCGCGGACGGGAACGACATTTTTGGCAAAGGCTTCGCTTTGATCCGGTATCTCTTCGAGAATCTGATCGCGAGTTTGCTCTGAGCCGCTTTTAGGTCCAATGCCGATCAAATAGAGCGGGATATCCAACTGCGAAAGCTGCCGTGCTGATTGTTGGGCATCGGTTGTGTCGCTTCGAGAAGTTTGAGCTCCATCGCCCAACCAAACAACGGCCATCAATGGCGGATCGGTAACCGCCGACAACACTTCGCTAATCGGTTTCCCGACATCGGTGATCGGACCTATTGGGATGGCCGGAAGGATCGACTGCCAATCAGTTTGAACGCCATCATTCTTAACGTCTTTGTCGCTCACATTCGACAGCCCTAAATTTCGCAACTGGCTATCGTACGCGAAGATTTTCCAATGGACTTCCTTTCCAAGTGCCTCGCTGCGATCGTTGAGTTCCTTCAAGACTTGTCGCTCGATATCCCAGCGTGTTTGGGATGTGACTCCCGACGGCAGTTGCATACTGGCCGAGGTATCAATCAAAACCGCGACGGATTGGTGTGGTGCTTGACGGTTGGTAAACGTTACCCCTGGTCGCAGCATCGCAAATAAGAGGATGGCCAGTGTTAACAGTCGCAATAAGTTGAGGGTCAGCCGCTTGCCGATCGACAACTGCCGATCAAGCCGAATGAAAAAAAAGACGATGAAGCCCAGCAATCCAAGGAATACGATCGCTAGATAGTTCCCAAATATAGGTTCGAAATTCCAGGCGGTCATCGTGTCGCAGCAGCCCCTATCGAGTAGAACCGATACGAGATGACTTGTTCAGCGATCACCAAGAGTGCCAAAATGCAAAGAAGGAAAGGGGAAAGATCGCGACCAAATCGAGCTTGTCCTAGCGAACTTTGCAATGAATCTCGATCGCGAACAAAATAATACTGTTCCTTCCCCAGTACACGATCCAAATCGTCCTCGGTCATTCGCTTTAGGTTGATGGTCTGGGCGTCTAAGTGCGTACTAAAGCCGCGCGCCCCTGATTTGTCGACTTGACCACTCTTGAGTCGATACGTCCCGAGTTCGTTCGCATAAGGAAATCGAATCGCATTAGCTTGAGTCTGGATGCGCACGACTTCGCCGGAAGGCGTGAATAAATCATACCGACTGGGAAACCGATCGATCGGGTTATCTAAAACGACGGGTGCTCCGACGGGCACGTTTCGATGCGCTTGGTCCGATCCAGACAAATAGAGCATCGCGCCGTTGAGCAGCCCGAAATTCGGCCAGGGTTCGCTAGCAGCAAGCAATCGATTCCACGGCGGTTGTTCCAATGAATCGATGTCCGTCATCGTGGTCGTCATGGTCAGAATGCGGCCAGCTCCTCGCGATTGCTCGATCAACGCTGGATGTCCGCTATGCGTATAGCGTATGATTACCGAGGCATCGTCGGCAAGTGAATCGATCCCCCAGTACTTGTAAACCGGATGCAAATTCCACGGTGTTTCAGCTCCTACTTGATCAAAGAGACTCCACACAGGATGTTTTCGTTGCAGATTATGAAAATAGACCTTCTCATCGGTCATCGGACGCCGCCATTGTTCGGTCACTTTGCCCGGCAAAAGCTTGGCAATCGGCGACGCGTTCCACAATTTAGCGCTATTGAATGTTTTTCCCATGACCAGCATTACACCGAGCCCAGATTGGACCGACGATTCAATTTTATCAACTACAGCTTGACTTAGGTCGGGTGGGTCGACCATTAGAATCGCGTCGAAATTATCGAGTTCCAATTGAACGAGCTGTGGATAGGCACGCAAATCGACGTAACGCAATTCCGGGTCGATTATCTTGGCCGCAAGTAGCCCACTGTTGTTGCCCTTGGCGTCTTCATTTGCAACCACTAAGACTTTACCTTGCGGTTCCGCCTCGACGGTGATCGCCAACTGATTGTCTATCACCATCGGATCCGGACGGCTCAATCGCAACAATGCATGCGTTGGCCCTTCGGGTAAATCTCGGAGTGTGAAACGAACAACGCTTGTTCCCCCTTGCACCACATCAAGATTTTGCCGATCGACTATCGTGCGTTGCGGCACGATCATTTCGCCGTTGCGAATCAATGGGAGGCGAAGATCCGGTTGCTCGACAAGGAGTTCGACCGCGATCTGCATGGCCGGAGCATCTTCCGACGCGACCACCAACGCGGAGATGTTGACGGCACTTCCAGGCGCGACCACTTCCTGACTCAATTTCAGTTGCGACAATGACCAGTTTTCGCGTTTCGGTGAACCGAGATCGATGACTTGAACCAACAAAGGAGGCTCGGGTCGGTTTGGGCTGAGAAGATCGCCTAGTCCCATGTTTGCTCCGTCTCGCCATGCGTTGGTCGACATATCGGTCAAGATGTAAACCTCGCGACGTTCGAGTTTCGTATTGCGAATCAAGTCGATGGCCGCCCGAATGCAGCTCGGCAAATCGGTGACTCGGCCACCGACCTTGATGTTATCAAGCTGGCGATTCGCCGAAACACGACCGGTATGCAAACGCTGCGCTTGAGCGGATGTCACGATAGCGATCTGACTTTCCGCAGGAAAACGATCCATCAACCATCGGGCAGTGTCCTTAGCAGCTTCCAGTCGCGACACGTTTGCAAAACGGTATTCCATCGCGGGACTTGTGTCGATGACGATCGCAGCGCAAATGGGGCCAACATTCGATTGCGTTGGAGCGGCTTTGCCGCGTACTATCGCTAAACTTCCCCAGAATACGACCACGCTCCACAATCCAAACGCGAGAATTGCGATCCCGGACGAGATGGATCGCGGGTGTCGGGCGGCAATCGATAGCAGCGCCGACGCTGTCGCAAGCAAGGCCAAAACGGCGACTAGTCCGATCGACAAGTACGTTGCGAGCATCGCGCTATGAACTCGTGGCGAAGCAAATACGAGGGCAGCCATCAAAACCAAGAGCACTCGCGTGGCGAGCAGCAGCCAGCGTTTGATCATCCAGCCGCGTTGCGTTTGAACGGCCGTTTGCCTCACAAAGCGAAGGGCTGGAAACGTGATTCGCTTAGGTTCGCGCTTGCCGAGCAGATGTAGCAGTACAGGCAGTATTGCCATCGCGGAACCAGCCAATAGCGAAACGTGAACAAAATTCACTAGAATCGACCTCGGCGGCTAAGCAAGTATTCTGTCAACGCTTTATCGTAGGGTGTGCCCGTATGCAGTGGAACGTAATCGATTCGACTTTCATTGCATCCTCGTCGCAGTGTCTCTTGGAAATTCTTAATATTTGTTCGGTACTCGTCGCCTATTTCGTCAGCGTTGACGGTTAGGCTGCTAGCAAGTTCCGGATCGTAGAGTTGAACGACTCCTTGAAACGGAAAATTCACTTCCGCTTCGTCTAAAACATGAAATACGATGACGTCGTGACCTGCACCGCGCAGCATTCGAAGCGATTCCAGCGTCGGTTCGGCGTCCGCTAAAAGATCGCTGAACAGCATGACCAACGATCGATGTCGCATCATCCTGGCAAGCTGCATCAGTGAACTTCGCAGATCGGTTTCGCCAGCAACACGCAGTTTGGTCAGCTGGCTTAAGATGGCGGGTAGCTGGCTTCGGCGCGAACGTGGCTGAACATTTGCCCGGATTTTCTTGTCAAAGGTCACGAGCCCTACCGAATCTTTTTGCATCAGCATGAGGTAGGTCAAGGCGGCTGACAAACAGATGCAATAGTCGAACTTGGTGAGCTGTTGTCGATAGGTGTAGTCCATAGACTGGCTCAAGTCCATTACCAGATACCCGGTCAAGTTCGTCTCGGACTCGAACTTCTTTACGTAGTAGCGATCGGTTTTGGCGTACGCTAGCCAATCGATGTCCTTCGGGTCATCGCCGTGTGTGTATCGACGATGCTCGGAAAACTCGACCGAGAATCCATGATAGGGACTAGCATGCAAACCATGCAGAAAACCCCGTACAACCATCTTTGCCCGCAAATCCAATCGTTTGATATGCGATGCCACTTCGGGTTTTAAATACTGTTCAACCGCTACCACGTTGGAGGGCTCCTTGCCAATGCGATCAAGGCCAAATCGATCAAGGAATAACGGGTGGGATTTCCGGCGCCGCAAATTTCGGAATATCGGGCTCGCGAATTTCCTTGAGCAAACGAAGAATGATCGCGTCGGTCGTCATTCCTTCGGCCTGGGCTTGGAAATTTGCGCTCAACCGATGTCGAAGCACGGGGACAGCAATTTTCCGAATGTCCGCGATCGCAACACTAAATCGACCGTCCATCGCCGCAATCGCCTTGCCTGCTTGCAGCAAAAACTGTCCAGCTCGAGGGCCTGCTCCCCAATCCAAAAGTTCTCGGACAAATTCGGGGGCTTTTTCATCGGTCGGTCGAGTCGCACGCACTAGACTTGCTACATACTTTACGACGTACTCGCTCACCGCGACACTCGATACAAGTTTCTGGATGTTGAGAATAGCGCGAGCGGAAAGGATGCGATTGATTTCTGGGCGTTCGTTGCGAGATGTGTTTAAAAGAATTCTTTCTTCTTCGTCAGCCGATGGATAGCCGATCTTGATATTGAACATGAACCGGTCTAATTGAGCCTCCGGCAGCGGATAGGTTCCCTCTTGCTCGATTGGATTCTGGGTTGCAATAGTAAAAAATGGCTCGGGCAGCTCGTAAGTTTTACTGCCGATCGTCACCTCGCGCTCTTGCATCGCTTGCAGCAAGGCGGCCTGCGTTTTGGGGGGCGTTCGATTGATTTCGTCCGCCAAGAGAATGTTGGTGAAAATTGGGCCTTCGACAAATCGAAATTCGCGTCGACCTTCGTTATTTTCATCGAGGACGTTGGTTCCGGTAATATCCGACGGCATTAGGTCGGGGGTAAACTGTATCCGTTTGAAGCCGACGTCGAGAATCTTCGATAGCGAACTGACCATCAGCGTTTTGGCTAGGCCAGGTACGCCTTCGAGCAAACAATGTCCACGAGTAAAAACAGCCGCAAATAACTGCTCGACGACTTCTTCTTGTCCGACGATCGCTTTGGCAAGTTCTTGTTGCATGTGATCGCGATGTTCACGAAACTCGCGTAACAGATCACCGATGCTCTTGGGTTTTTGACTTGGCGTTGCACTCGACACGTTCAATCCATGAGGTTGGTGACAAGAGGCGATATACATCCATTGCGAGACTACCGCCCAAGGATTTGAATTCGCCAAACCTAAATAGGACGATCTCATTCGGCATTGGGGTAGCGGCTATTAACATAGCATTCTTCTACAGACTTGGCTATTCAGCTCCTATTTTGACGGAGTATTGGCTTTTCGCGATGCTTCGTCGCTGCCCAAAATATTCTGGATGAGCCTCGGGACATAACTGTCGTACCGGCTGTCTGGCGATGGGCCTCGACCACTAAGTTTTTTTACTGTTTCAACGAGCGCCACAGCCCGGATGCCAAGTGATTCGATGGCGTTGAGAGCAGCCATCGAAACGAAGATTCCATTTTTATCGGGAGGAGCTAATGCCCCCAGAACCTCTAAAGCCGGCTTTCTTTCATCAATGCTACCGTAATCGATCAGCGTTTGTGCGGCTACAATTCGAACATAGGGCGAGCTGTCGTTGAGTGCTTTTTGTAGGGCGGGTCGAACTAGAGTAAAGATAGACGATCCGCGGATCTGAAGTCCTAAAGCTGCCCAATATCGGACGGCACTATCGCTATCTTCTAACAATTTAAGCAGTTCGGCTGTTTCGCGCAGTGGATAGTTGCTTGAAATATCAGCCGCCGAAAGAATACGCTCAAACGGATACTTCGATTCGTCACGGGCCATGTCATATGGACTACTGCCGTTCGATCGGGAATGCATTTCTCCTTCGGGTAGTAAGCAGACGTCGCGAATTTTTTCCAAGTGCTCTAGATTGACTTCTCGCAAAAGATCGAGAATGTGCTTGTATCCTGGACGACCGACAAGGTTGGTGACTTCGTCGCGATCATGCTTTAGATCGTAAAGTTCCTCCGGAGCTTTGGGAGCTTCCCAAAAACGCGATTGCTCGGGAATGGTATCGCCGCGAGCGAATAAGTCTCGCCAAATTCGGGTTGTTGGCGTTTGAAATTGATAGTCGACTCGTTGCCCTTGTGAAACGATCGGATAAAAATTGCGGATGTAAACATGTCGACCATCGGTAACCGTGCGAACGACATCGAGTCGCTCGTCCATCCGGCCTCTTTCTCCAAACAGAAACTCAGGCGGTTCTTCTTGGAATGGGCCAGCAAAGGCGTCTCCCTGCATGATTTCCGGAGGCTTGATTCCTGCGAGGCTCAATACCGTGGGTGCTAAATCGACAAAGTTGACCATTCTTTCCGATTTGCCGCCCGGACGATATTCGCTCGGTGCAAGTTGCTTCCATTTTTCGGGGAAGTAAACCACCAAAGGGACATGCAAACCAGAATTGGATGGCCAGCGTTTGCTTCTGGGCATGCCGCCGCCATGGTCGCCGTAGTAAAAAATAATCGTGTCTTTAAACAACCCATCGTCCGCCAAGTCTCGCAAAACTTTACCAGCGTCGGTATCGGCTTCGCCGATAGTGTCATAGTATTGCGCCCAGTCCTGGCGAATTTCAGGTGTGTCCGGATGATATATTGGAACGCGAACCTCCGCTGGATTCGTAATCGCATCATGCGGTCGTGTTCTAATCTGACTCTCGTGACTCTTCGTCGAATTGAAGACTGCGAAAAAGGGTTGCTCTTTTGCTCGGCCCCGCCAATGAGCCCGTGCACTCGAATCGTCCCAAACTCCGCTCGGTTTGATGACGTTGTAATCTTCCTTCGAGTTGTTCGAACAGTAATAGCCAGCTTCACGCAAAATTTGCGGGAACATTTTGGCTCCTGCTGGCATCGGTACCATCGACCGCATGTGGATTCCACCAGTACTCGACGGATACATTCCAGTGATAATGGCAGTTCTTGCCGGTGCACAGACTGGAACGCACGACCAGGCCCGGTTAAATATCATCCCATTTCTAGCCAATGCATCGACATTGGGAGTCTTGGCATTGAGATCGTCGTAACATCCCATCTCAGGGCCGTGATCTTCGCTCGTAATCCAAAGGATATTGGGTCTCGCGTCGGCACACACTTTCGAATCACAGGGTGTTCCCAATATGAATGAGAGGAAAGCGAAAAGCAAAGCGAGCGGCAATCGATTTTGCATCAGTAGGGTTTCTGGACGTCGTTCCATGAGATTCACGTATTGTTCGCGGACAGACTGTGGATTTATCGGCTGACACGTAGCGGTGTCTCTCCGAGACGCCGAAACCCGCAGCTTTGCCGCGGTGTCAGTCTTAGAAAGACTGACCTACGTGATTTTTTCACAGCCTAAGAGCGAACAACGACCAAATTTAGGTCCAAAACTAATCGAGAAAGCCAACTAATTCTTGCGACCGGCTCGGCTGCTGTAATTTCCGTACAGCTTTCGCTTCGATCTGTCGAATGCGCTCTCGCGTCACTTTGAAAATATGCCCAACCTCTTCAAGCGTATAGCTGTAACCGTCACCCAGGCCATATCGCAGCTTGATGATCTCGCGTTCGCGGTAGCTAAGCGACTTGAGGACTCGAGTTATTCTCATCCGCAACATTTCTTGGCCAGCACCAATCGCAGGGCTTTCGGCGGTACCATCGGGTAGCAAGTCACCAAACTGGCTATCGTCGCTGTTCCCTACCGGGCGATCCAAGGAAATCGGATAACGACTCATCGCCAAAACACGACGAGCTTCTTCGACGGTTGTCTCTGCACGGCGTGCAATTTCTTCCAAGCTCGGTTCGCGACCGAGTTCCTGTAGAAGCTGTCGCGAAACGTTTCGAACGCGCGACATCGTTTCTACCATGTGAACAGGTATACGAATCGTACGACTTTGGTCGGCGACAGCCCGGGTAATGGCTTGCCGAATCCACCACGTTGCATACGTACAGAACTTAAAGCCTCGGCGATATTCGAACTTGTCAACCGCGCGCATCAGTCCGGCATTTCCTTCTTGAATGAGATCCAAGAAACTCAAGCCGCGATTTCGATACTTCTTAGCGATGGATACGACCAATCGCAAGTTACCTTCACTGAGCTGCTTCTTGGCGCGTTGGTATTGCGTATAAACTCGACGTACCATCGCAACTCGGTTGCGAAGGCTCTTAGGCGTTTCTTGGGTTGCGACAAGTATTTGTCGGAACTCGCGTTTTAGTTGAGCAATCTGCGACGGAGCAACTTGCTTGCTGTTGAGTCGCTTCAGATCGCTTGAAATTTCATCGACCCGTCGACTAAATTTTTCAAGCGTTCCAATCAACTGCTCGATCCGCTGGGTTCGCAAACCGAGTTCTTCTACCAATCGAACGGCTTTTCGACGACGACGCGCTAAACCTTGCCAAGCTTCACCGCGGCGTTGCGGCGACATCGTTCGCGTTAAGGCATTTCGATAGTCGCGCCGATTGCGTTTGAGCAAAACGTCTAAAGTCTTGAGATTGTGCGGCAATCGACCAAGAATCTGCTCTTTTTCGAGACGGTCTGTTACCGATACTTGAACCGTTCGATCGAACGGCAACTCGCCGGTGTGCACACGTCGCAGAATCTTGTAAGCAATCTGAATAACGTAATCGCATTCGAGCAACTTTGTGCGGAAACGGCGTCGCGTTACTTCGATTGTTTTTGCAAGTCGGATTTCTTCGTGGCGTGTCAACAATGGGATTTCTCCCATCTGCGTCAAGTACATCCGAACAGGGTCATCAGACCAAGTTTCGGTTTCCTCGACGCCAGCCAACAAGTCTTCGTCGGCTTCAATTTGTATTTGCTCTTCAGCGACCGCAGCATCGTTCGCAACGGGATCGGCGATATCATCACCATCCTCTTCGAGTGCCAACTTATGCAAGCCGTCCATGTCATCTGAACTGCGCGGTGCGTCATCGTCGAAATCGACCAATAGGCCATCAAACAAGGTCGTGCTCCTGAAAGCAAATGGAACCAAGGGAAGGAAAATCGGGGCAACGCAAGTGTAGCACCTGCCTCGCGTTAATCAGTCACTTCACCTCAAATAGTAAACTTTTACGCTTGCGTGGACTGGAGTGTCTTCCGCCAAACAGAAAACGTTGCCAGACTTGTTGTTCAAATATTCAAACACCATCGATGACCTCGAGTTTCTAAACCCTATCGTCGCAACGATAAAATCTGCCTGCTGCAAGCGGCTGATATCGTCGCTTAGGAGCGGTAGTGACGAGCGTGGTTGCGAGTTGTCCAGAATTTTGTAAGAAAGATTACGCCGATGATCGTTGAGTCGGCTACTTTATGTCGGACATTCGTTTCGCGTTACCTAAGCCGTTGCTACCGTTCTCCTATCGTGCCAACCATTTTCTACTCACGCTGTGTCGAGCCCGAAAATGATCGCGAGTACCTTGAATTTCGAACAACCAAAACTGGCAGTCCTTTCGACGCTAATTTTAACTACTTACGGTCGTCGGTCCAGTGTTTTCTTTGCTAGAATTTAAACTTCTTTCCCTTCGGCCGTGTCGCTGGCTCCCTTTTTAATAGCACCAATTCTCTATGCCCTACCTCTTACCATGCTCGTGCGGCGAAACGATTCCAGTCGAGAAAAGCCAATCTGGAAGCCAGGTCGATTGTCCGACTTGCCATCGATCATGTGAAATCCCGACAATGCGAGAACTCTTGACGTTCGAATTTGTTACCGGAACGCCGATTGCGGATAACCGAAAGAGTTCGCCTGCCGCCCGCTGGGCGCTTTTGAGGGGAATTACGGCGGCCTTGTGCTTTTTAGTGGCCCTATTTGGATTGGGGCGAGCTGGATCGTATGGCGTCTATCGCTTGTCGAATCCAACCAACTTTGCCGTCGAAGATTTGCTTCGTGAAACGGAAAAAAGCTCGCAGCAACTGTCGGTCGTCGAGACATGGGACAATTGGAGATACTTGCAGGAAACCGGGCTTCGAACGAAACGACCGCCACAAGTATTTGTGATCAAACGATTTTTAGAAAAACGTGATGTCGAGATGGCCCGATGGGGAATTGCAGGCGCAGTTGGCTTGCTGGGGTTACTTGCGACCGCCCTGTGGCCAGCCTCGAAAAAGAGTCGCGCGAAAGAGCTTTCTTAGGTTGTTATTGCGACGGCGATTGTTTGGCCCGATTTTCCGATGCGAACCAACTTGCAAATCGACCGCGTTTCGCCACAATGTTGGTTGTGATGCGTACACGACAGAGTGTCGAATTCAATTATGTTCTCGGACTTAATACATTCTCCATGCCAGATAACTCGAGGATGGACCGCACGGTGGTCCGTAAAACTACGCTTCAATCACAAGATGATCGTGGTATCATCTCCGATGCGACTCCGTCCGAACGAATCGGAATGGTTTGGCAGTTGACGCTCGACGCATGGGCATTTATGGATCCGACTAGTGCTAAATCCGAATTTCAGAGACATGTTGGTCGCGTTGAACGACGCAAAAGCTGAGTATCTCGTAGTGGGTGCTTATGCGATGGCCGCTCATGGGTGCCCACGTTCGACCGGCGACATAGATTTTTGGGTGCGTCCGACACCTGAAAATGCTGCGCGCGTGTGGGCCGCATTGACTTTGTTCGGAGCTCCAATGTCCAAAATAGATTTAGAGGACTTCTCAACGCCTGACATAGTCTTCCAAATTGGCCTTGCGCCGCAGCGAATTGATCTCCTGACTTCAATATCCGGTGTGAATTTCGACGATGCTTGGCCGAACCGCTTGGTCGCCGATTTGGATGGCGTGCGCGCCGACGTTATCGGGCGTAAACACTTGCTGCAGAACAAAATTTCGTCTGGGCGACCGAAGGATTTAGTTGATGCTGACGTTCTTCGCTCGGAAGTATCCTAACAAGCACATCCGACGACCGCGCCTGGCGAAGTGGACCACTCCTTGCCCCGTTCCTTAATTTGAATTTAGTTCGCAAATTCTGTCACCATACTGCTGATCGATGCATCTTGCATTGGTAAGGCAATCTACTTTGGAAAAACAGAACCCATGAACGACCTCAACGACGAACAACTAATTCCGAATTGGCCAAGCAGTTCATGGAGAGGTCCACGGCAATTTCTTTCGCCGATTCGATTCTTATGGGGACGAGTCCTTCGCCGTGGATAGTCTCATTCACGACTCCGGTAATTCTGATCCTATTATTTGCGTTCTTTTTATGGGTGCGATCCCATTCTGCATGAGTATAGCTAGCTGACGAAGTTTGGCATTTTGCGTTTGCTACGAATGGAGCTTTGATTTTTCGATATCCTATCGCTTTGTTTCTTTTGGCTCTTCCGGTAGAATCTGTGGGTGGTTTTCGTGATCCGCAATCGATTTTAGCCGTGAAATACAAGGAAAACACTGGACTGATTGATTGCAAAAACCAAGGTTCGCTTTCTGATCGGAAATGCTTACCCAAAAATTGCTATGGTTTGGATGGTGCAATGAGTTTGGCGCATCGGAGACCGAGATATTCCTCAGCGAGTTGCTTCCCAGCAGAGCCCGCTTCCGCTTCTCCCGGCACAACCATCATGTCCGATCAAAGAC
>JAWXCK010000054.1:0-7348 GCA_034408855.1 Pirellulaceae bacterium | reverse complement strand
GTTTTGTCGTTACTACGTTAAACCGCAAAAACGCCTGGAGGTTTCAGGTTTTTTTACGAAACTATCAAAGAATCTCAATCAAGCTTCGCTTGATTGAGGTCTAGTTAGTGCTAATGTTAACGAAGCGCTACTGCACGGGGTAGACAAGAACCGCATGCTGATGTCCGATGCGTTAGAATCGTCAAACGTGGTCAAGTTCTAGTTATTTTTTTGCTTTCACGGGCTTAACCACAAAGCGTTTTAATCTCAAATATTGACGCACTGCTGGCACGAAAAGCGGATCACCCTTATCTACCAATTTCGTCTTGTTGACATAAATAGCATTTCCAGCGTCATCCGTTATCTGATCCTCGACATCTACCTCAAGCACTTCTTCGTTTTGCATTTCTTTCAATACCTCCCTCAGTCTACCCGCTTGCGGCCCTTTTAGTTGGCCTAGCTCGATCTTCCGGTTGTTCAAAATCTTGATCCTACCGATGCGATCCAGAGTGTTTGAGTCTGGCGACTTGAACGAAATGGCCAATTCGACCAGCGAATTTTGTTCAGGGGATTGTTCATTCATCCTAATTTATACCAATCGAAAAAAGTACTCCGGACTACGTTCAGTATTCACGTGAACGGGCTTTCACGCAAATCAAATCGCAGCAGCGACAGCATCCTCCACGGTGTGCGAATGTCTTTCGAGCGACTGATCGTGATAACAATCGAAAGAGTCACCTTTACTCGTACTCTGGTACGCCCGCGTGTTCGCTTCCCAAATCTGAGCCTGGCGATAGTATAGTGACGATGGACCAATCTTACCGGACTTCATTCGATCAACAATCAGGTGCTGATATTTGTGCGCCTGTTCATGGCAGAGTAACATGACCGTCTTTTCGAAGCTGGTTCCGGCCTTGGCTTGGGAGTTCATGTTCACGCGAATTGTGTTCGTCCCGTGATTGTACGTTCCATTGGTAATGAAACCGTCCTTGACACCTTCGTTGTAAGTTTCGATTTTGGGCGCAGCCATCTTCGGTTTATAGGCGCGACGTTGAGCAGCAAGAACTTTTTTCATCACTTTTTTTTTGTCTGGGTCCGACATCGTTGACCAGTCTTCGGACGCCTTAGCAACTAATTTGTCATTCTTTACCAGTTTCTGAAGTTCTTTTGTCAATCGTTCACGGTTTTTCTTGTCACGCTTTTCGAAGACGGTACTTGGGCCTGTATTTCCAAGTAGCTTACAAAGCTCTTGGTTTTGTTCAGACGTGCGTTTATTCCTCCCAATTGCGGCCAGTTCGCGAAGGCGATTGATTTTCTTGTCAATCGGTTTGTTTTCGCCACCATAACTACCTCCGCACGATCCTTTCGCAGACTTTGTGCTAGGCTGTTTCGGTTTTTTCTTGTTGCCAAGTGACATTAAAGCGGTGCCTAAGCGAGGTTACGGTTGTAAGTAATCCGAAAGGTAGCGTGTAAACCGATGTTGCAGTCGAATCGCACGTTCAGCTGGGGAAAGTGTCATTGGCCCGTCCAAAGCTTTTCGTATCCAAGGGAACAAGAAATCCGAGAAACACTCATGTCCCAAAAAGTACATGGCGCAAGCAACTGAGACAGTTCCGACATCCTCATCCAAAAGGTAAACTCCGCATGACTTACGAGCATGCTCGATCAAGCTCAATACTGCTTGCTCGCCGATGAAGTCGATTTTCTCTGGATAGATTTCTCCTAGCAGCGCAAGCAGACTCTCGTCGTTAAAACTTTGTGGGCGAACTTTGTACGTAAGAGCAAAGTCTTGTAGTCGACGCACTGCTGCAGTGTGAAATTCAAACTCATCTCCCGCAGTGTTTTCAAGGAAATCTGCTAAATCTTCCCATACTAAGTCTGCTCGTTCGAGCTCATCTGTATACGAGGAATCGTGCATTACGTCGATTACAAGTTCGTACTGAGGGTCACTTGTAAAACCAATCCCGAGTAGAACACAGACCTCTTGAAAAAAGGTGATAGTGGCTCTCATTGTAAAGCCGTGCTCCGAAGAACGCTTCATGACAACCGCTATGAAAAGGTCAAGGTATTCCCTAGGAACATGCTCGACACTCAAGGGTGCAAAGACCGTAAGTTCACGGAGTAATTCTTCACGCTCATTTGAATTGCTGAACTTCTCAAATCGCTGTATTTGTTCGTGACGAAATAAAATCATGATATCATCAAATGTTTGGAGAATCGTTCGCGCAGGATACTCTTCTCGACCAGAAGCCGCTGAGACACTTTACGGTCCGCCCGCGTGCGGACCTCACAAATAAGGTTTCGTTGCTTGCACATGAACGCCGTTCTTCAAATATGTCGTTGTATGCGGTTTGTGACGCTATGGTTTTCAAGTACTGATTTCCCTTAACGAAGTTAGAAAATCTATGCGCGTGCTCCCCGAATGAGACGGCTGGCCGAACACTACGATAGGGCTTGTTCACCAAGATTAGAGGTGCCCGCATTCCGCACATGGCCCTTTGCATACCAAAGGCGTACCGTTGGCTGCTGCAGCCTTGAATGCACCGGAGACTGTTACCGCGCCTCCCATGCCGACTTCTCCTATCATGACTGTCGGGAAGCCTAAGGTGATGGTTCCGCCGTGCATGGTTAGGTCTCCCATGCGAGCGGCCATCATGTATTCGATCTTTACTGTTGGCGAGCCTTTGGCAATTGCGTCTGGGGGGCCAACGCATACCGCCATGTCGCCTACTCGGGCTGCCGGCATGAAGCCGATCATGACCGTTGCGGCACCCTTTGAAATCGGGCCGCCGACGTGTGGGATCGGTGGTGTACCGGGTGTGGCCATCGGACAGAGATGCAAGTCGCCAATTCTCGCTGCTGGGGGCATGTTTCACTCCTAGTCTCTCGTATTGGTTGTTCGTTGCACTTTAAATTGTTACCGTCTATCACTAGCTTGCGCGTCATACTTCAAGAACTGGGGCCGTTGAATTAGCTGGCCGCGATTGATTATTCGATTTTAATCGTTTGTTCCATCATGTTGTACTTACTTAGCTGGCGGCCAGTTCTTTGGTCGAGTCCTTTACGATGCGCATTCCCATCTTGACTGCTTTCTCGATTGCGGCTTCTTTGCCAAAGTATTGCCATTGCTCGGGTTTCCCTTGGACTTCAATCAACGCGCTGCTCACTTCCCCGAAGAATGTCTCCACGAAGCCATTGGAGTTATTCTCCATCAAGGATTCTAACACCGATGGCCAACAAAAACCAAGTATGCCGCGCGATGCTTCGGGCCCGTGCGAGGAACCAACCAATATGTCTTGCAATTTTGCCAATAACTCGGGTCTTGGTAACTCGCTTTGCAACCCAATGACCGCGTCGCTGCCCCAGCCCTCTTCTACAAATGCCTTCCACTCCGCAAACTCATCTATGGAAAACAGCATGGGCGTCTTTTCAATCGCACCCGAGGGCATCCACTCAAACAAACTGTGCTCCGCTGCAATGATTGTCTTAGGTAACGGCAAACTTACACGCGAAAAATCGATCAACAATTGGAGTGGTGCGAATGCATGCAGCGTTTGGATGACCTCAACGATTCCCGAATCGGCAGAGCCTTCTTCGTCTGGCGTCTTGCCTCGCAATCGCAATAAACCACTGGCGCACTCCGATTGAGACACATCGTGAACTCGCTTAACCGGCATCCGTGGCTTTGCTGAAGGGACCGCACTCCCAACTGAGCCAGCGCTGGCCAGTCTCTGCGACCCACCACCCACTCCATCGATCTCAATCGAAAACTCGGTAGTACCGGCCAGCACGTGATCGCCGTGACGCAAAAGGCTCTTCGAAATCTTCTTGCCGTTGAGCCAAACTCCTGCTCGGGACTTCAGATCTTCGATTTCGCAACAGTCAGGCTTGCAGCTCACACGGAAATGTTCCGAAGAAAGGCTGGGATCCGTTTTCAAAGTACAGTCTGCTCGGTCTGTTCGGCCGAAGGTCGTGGTTTGGCCCGAACTCAACCAAAACGATCGGCCATTCTCCTTCTGGGATATCACTCGCAATCGAAGTTGCGCAGGTCCACTAGCTTTGAGTTGGCTGACTTGCCTGTGTTGCCCAACTAAATCCGGTGACGTATTATCTGGTTGGTTTCCGATCTCCTTTTCGTTTGCGTCAATCTTCATCTCAATCGAAGCATCTTGGTCAGGCGGTGTCGTCCCGCCGCGTTCATTTTCTTGCCGTTGGGAAGGTGCGATAGAAATCGGCATACTATCAAGGGGATTGAAATACGCTTTGGATTGAACCGCAGACACAACGTCCGGCTCACATTTGACCGTCAGCACGGTCGTGCCAACTTTGATTTGATCCCCATCCACGAGTTCATGCGATCGTGCCGGCTGGCCATTGACGAATGTGCCGTTGGTACTTTCAAGATCGTGAAGTATGTACCGACTTCCTTCCCTCTGAACTTTAAAGTGCTTTGAAGAGACGAGTCCATCCCATTCAAGGACTACATCGGCTCCGGCCGTGCGTCCGAAGATCAACGTACGGTTGGACAATGGAATGCACTGTCCAGCATTGGGACCGGAAGCGAATTCGAGGTGAATAGTATTCAAATAACCGCTCCCTTCTTGCGTTCGACGCCACTAGCCTGGACTTGATTTTGTACCCGAAGTCGAATTGTGGGCAATCTCTGGTTTTGCCGGTTTCGCCTTTTTGGGCTCTTTGGCTTTTTCAGGTTTACAACCCTTCCCACTGCCTTTGGATCCGCCGCTATTGATATTGACCATGATTCCTTGGATGGTCACACCGGCGGGACCGATGTCAATAAATCCACCTGGGCCGACAAGCGACAATTGCATGCCCGCCTCGATGATGATTTTCATGCCGGCCTTGAGATGGATTTCGCCCATGGAGCCCGCCTCTTGAGCAATATTGCCGCCCACCTTCAAGTGACTGTCTCCGCCTATGGTGGATGATATTCCACCATCGATCTGTTCGTTGTGTTTGCCTTTGACAATCAGATGGCTATCCCCGCCAATCAGCTCCGATTTTTGTTTCTCGACAACGATATCCAAATTGCCACCTTCTTTAGCCTCGCCCTCCCCTACCAGTAACTCCATGTTGCCTTCGATGTGTTCGTACTGATGTTGTTTTACGTTCAGGTGTTTATCTTCATAGACCATCTCTCGCTGATCGCCCCCTTTCTTTCCGTCCTTTTCCCAGCCAATGATTTGGTGGCGATTTCCGAAGATACGCGATTTCGAGTCGTTTAGTACTCGGGTATCCATATTCTTTTGTGCATGGATGTAGACACGTTCTTCATCGGCCGCATCGTCAAACATCAGTTCATTATGCCCCTGTCCACCGGGAGAACTGTTGGTTTTTATATAAGTCTTCCTCTTCTCTGCTGGCAAGCTGTAATGCGGCATCTGCTCGGCATTGTAAACACACCCCGTAATCAAAGGTCTATCAAGGTCGCCTTCGATGAACGAAACGATGACTTCCTGGCCGATTCGAGGTATCGCCATGAATCCCCAGCTATTGCCGGCAATCGATTGCTGGCATCGAATCCAACAACACGTGTTTTCATCGCGTTTCCCTTCTCGATCCCAATGAAACTGCACTTTCACTCGCCCATATTTGTCGGTGTAGATCTCCTCGCTAGGTGGACCGACGACGACAGCAGTCTGAACGCCGGAAAGCCATGGATGCGGCGTGGCGCGAGCTGGTCGATATTGGCTGTCCTTCGAGATACAGGAAAAGGAATTTGAATAGGTTGCTTCCTGTGAACCGCTCGTGTGTGGGCCTGGTTGCGAGGCCGTATGGGATACCGACGTGATTAAATACGATTTTCCCTTTTCATCCTTGCAATTCAAATGCTCGGTCAGTTTGAAGCAGTATCCGGGCGAGAACGTTTTACAGGTGCTCGTACCGACGACGGTATTAAATCGCGTTTCTTCGGACTCAAGTCGAACGGCCGCCTCGATTTCTCCGTCGTCTTTCTTCATATAGTCACCCGGGAATTCATAATGCTCGTAGCCGTCATTATTTTTGAGCGGAATCGAGCTATGCTTCAAGGAGCTAGTGCGCAGGTCTGTCGATGGATGGGTAAAATCGTAGTCGGTATGTTCCCATTTCCCAGACACAAATTCATAAGCGTGATCCCAATGGGTAATCTCGTCCTCACCGCTGTGAGTATCTGCGTCGTGTGGATACTTCACTTCTGCTTCAACGGCATTGGGATAATTAAGCTGATCGGATAGCACCACGGTATGCTGGTTGTTGGCAAATTTGAAATAGTAGTAGATGCCATAGCGTTCAAGCGTTCGCGAAAGGAAGCTCAGATCTGTTTCGCGGTATTGAACACAGTGCTCGACCTTGCGCTTACTAAGGATTTTGGCGTTGCTTGATTCTATTTTGGGATCGACGTGCCCGTACGACTTGACTCGCTTGATTACCTCGTCGAGCACATCCTGAATTGATTTTTCGGCCTTCTCGGGCAGATAGACAAAACAGCGCGAGGCTCGCGACATAAACCACAGCCATGGGACGATGCGGACGCGGTACATGCGAAAGATTTTCAACCCTGATTTATCTGAGACTTTATTCCCTGCCCAGAAACTGCTGATGTAGCCGTGGATGTAGCGCGGCTCGTTTTCACCGCGATTGATTCGGACCGCTAACGGTTGGCCGATTACCTGCTCGGGTTTGAGCTTGTCATTGGTCGATGCGATCGTCAGCATGAAGTCAAACGGTCGCGAAAGCTCTTCGCGCCCTGAAAGGAACGTCAATATTGACTCGTCGCCAAACAAACTTGTCGGCTCAAGTTCCAGCAGTCGTTTCGTCATGGACAATGCACTCCTTCATCGCATGGTAGCTTTGCCGCTCGAGCTTGGTCGAGTAACCATGCATGAAAAATCAAATTCAAATTCTACGAACGAGTAGAAGTGGCTTCGGTAAGCGACCTATGGCACTCGGATCGGGTTTGAAAAATTCGGAAAAATGGTTTAAAAAGCAATCGTCCGCTGATTGAATTGTTTAACCGTTAGCCGTAGGCGTACGTGCGATTGCGTACGCCTACGGCTAACGGTTAAACGAATACGATGGTAGCTATTAATAATGATGTGTCGTTTACACTTGCAGTGTTAGGGAACCGGCGGCTAGCGCCGATCCGCTTACACATGCACCGGGCGGCTTGCGCCTCGCCGCTTTTGTTTCCAATCGCACTGGCTGGGCCAGTGCGCGATGGGGTTGCTTCTTGTTGCTCGTAACGTTGACGAGCCACTACGCTGTCTTGCCTTTTGGAACCGACCAAGCAAAATCGATGCCGCCACCCTTCTTGCCTTTGGCGTCGACTGGGAAGTACTCGATCTTGATCTCTTCGTAATTCAATGCG
>JAWXCK010000053.1:0-6666 GCA_034408855.1 Pirellulaceae bacterium | reverse complement strand
TTTTGCAATCACTCAGTCCAGTGTTTTCCTTGTATTTCACGGCTAAAATCGATTGCGGATCACGAAAACCACCCACAGTTTCTGCGGAAGAGCCAAATATTCTTGGTTTCCGTCGGATTGGTGTGGAAGCAGTTGCGTTTTGCCGATTTAGAATAGGCTCCCACATAGATTTTTTTCGTACCGTCCGGCTTTTGGAGTTTTCGTGAACCTACTCGAATTTCTGCGATTTCTGATCGATTTGTTGCTGCATTTGGATAACAAACTGATTGAACTGGCCGGTTGGATGGGACCGTGGCTTTATGTTTTGCTGTTCGCGATCATCTTTTGCGAAACGGGGCTCGTCGTGACGCCATTCTTACCAGGCGATTCGCTTTTGTTTGCGGTCGGCGCTTTAGCCGCGACGGACAATAGCCCCGTCAGCCTTCCATGGTTAATACCCTTGCTGATCGTCGCTGCCGTTGCCGGAGACGCTGTGAACTACGCCTGCGGTCGATACATCGGTCCTAAGGTCTTTCAATGGGAAAGCTCGTGGCTGTTCAATCGAAAGCATCTCGACCGCGCCCAAGCTTTCTACGAAACATACGGATCGAAAACAATTGTCTTGGCACGTTTCGTCCCTATCGTACGAACCTTCGCACCGTTTGTTGCCGGCATTGGACAGATGCTCTACCGCCGTTTTTGGTTCTACAACGTGATCGGTGGAATTTCTTGGGTCGTACTTTTCCTGCTGCTCGGCTTTTGGTGCGGCAATTTTGAATTTGTCAAAAAGCATTTTGAAATCGTCATTTTCGGCATCGTCGGATTGAGCGTCTTGCCGATGGTCGTCGAATGGTGGCGTTCGAGAAGGGTAGCCGTTTCGCATTAAAACAGTTGCCATTGCGTTCGGTCGATTCAATGAGAAAGGACGCAGACAGATAGCGGACTCAGACAAGATAGCTTATCAGCCTCGAAAGCCGTGGGTACAAATACGAAGGCGGAATCGAATGGAATTTTGCCAAGCTGGATATCGCCGGGCGCTCGCCATTCTTTTTCTGCCTCCCAGTCGGTACCTTTCGTTGCGTTCGGCTCGGATGTGGGTTGGAAATAGGGTCGTTCTTCGGCATTCAAGAGATTCCACTTCGATGATTCCATATAGAGAACACGTCGGCACCCCCGTCCTTCAAGCCAACTCCGGCGAATGCATATTCCGTAAGGCTCCCAATCCCAGCGCCCGATATGCGATTTGAAATGACGACGCGGCAAAAGTTCCATTAGCGGGATTTCGGTGAATGAAACCGTCGGCATCTCCGAACGTTTGAGTTTGCTCGAAGCGATTAAACGACACTGTGTAAGAATCCGCTCGAGAGTGGCCAGTGGCGAGGCGTCAAGATCCGAGCGATCTTGGCTAGCCAGTAGGCTATCAAAATATCCGGTTTGCGATTGGTCGGGCCAGGCACCGCTTCGACCTCGCGTACAGTGAGTAAGATACGGCCACTCTTGCGCCCATGATACTTGTTGGATCGCAGCCGAAAACGTCGGGACAACTACTGTCGGATTTTCATCGTTGGTCGGAGTGAATTCGATGGATTTTGAATCCGAGTGTGCATAGAAAGTTGACTTGCCTTCTGTTCTTGTCGAATGCGATGGCAACCACCCCACTGCGCCGCAGTCAAGTAAACCGCTTAGCGTCGGCGTAGGTGAAACCAAATCGTGCCCAGACCGATTCTTGCTCATTAACGAAGATGCCTTTTTCGTCGAGTCCGAGTTTGTGGCCGTCGGTGGAATCGCGACAAAGACCGACGCGATGGGAAAGCGTGAATCAGCAAGTCGGTGATAGAGTAACTTTTCGGTCTTGCTTTTTGGATGGACAGCAACGACGTATACCACATCGGCTAGCGAGAGTAGAGCACGGTCGACAAGCGGCAGCGATTCAAGCTCGTCTTGTTCATCTTCGCTCGCTTGGGCCGTTGCATGCACTACATCCTTTGTTGGATCGAGCGCGGGAGAAACCCATAGCTCAGCCGACCAACTTTCTAACGTATCAGCATGTCCGTACCGATGACGGGATTCATTCGATTCGATCGAATGCTGACGCGCGCTTAAAACTCGCGATTCCCATTCAAGCATCGACTCATTGGGAACAGGAAGGCGTAGTTCGATTGACGGTACATGTGCTCGATGCGCTGCGTGAATCAAATAGGCACCCAGCGGTGTTTCGATCGAAGCGAGCAATGGTGAATGGCTTTCACGGCAACGGTGGAGCGACGATTCAATCGCTGCCCGCCAAATCGCCGACTGCTCGGGATGTCGCTGGCGATGCGACATGACAATCGCAGTCCACGTTGACAATAAGTGAATCGAGTCGCTTCCAGAAAAGTAGTATGATCGCGAACCGATCCACAAATCGATGGCTTTTTGCCACGATTTTACGAGACGGACTGGCTTAGAATGCTCGTTCATTGCCCTACTCAAGCGACAAGCGTTCAACGGTTTATTTCAGTAATGCAAAAAACCCAGTAAGCGAACTTACTGGGTTTTAGTGTACCAACATTCGAAGGGACGAATCCATCCTCCCAGAATCACAATCCATGTCTGCTACTCGCGAGGACAAAGTCTGCAGCTCGCGAGGACTAAAGTCCGCTACTCGCGAGGACGAATTGCACCGGTCAAACCGCTGTAATCTACGCGATCATCGTCATGCCACAAAGGCTGACCAAATTCGACGCGTCGACGTAGAATTTCGATTTTCTCGGGTGAACCCGCTGGAGCGTCGGTTGGCATAAAGTGATTGTCCACCATCGGATCGAAATCCTCATCGTGTCCATACTTCAAAATGGCCTCAAAGACGTTCTTGCAAACTCCACTCATTCGATTCGTGACTCCAAAACAGAAAAAATAAACTGTAAGACTATTCCCAAACATGTCGTCTACTTCTTGATCCTCGAATTATTAGCGGTCTAGCCCCCTTGTCAAGCAAAATTTTCTGCGTTTTCCCGCGAACACCCGTTTAAGAATTCAATCGCTCGTCGGTCGCACAGCGCCTGACGGCGCAGTAAGATTTGATGTCAATCCGGTCTTTGTCGATTCGGCGCGTTGCGAGGTGTGCTGCCATCGATTACGACAGATTGTCGCAACTCCCGCGCAACGCGACTCTGCTTGCCGTTAACGTAGGGCTAAGGTCGTCTCGATACGAATATCGTTCAGAAATTTCGAATAAAGCGATACAATCGTCCAAGAATAGAAAGTACTTCCAACAGATGAACCAGTTGTGGTTACAGCGCCAATTGGCCCTCACGGCAAAGCCGCGGGGCTTTCATTTGGTGACAAAAGAAATATTAAAACTTCTTCCCGAGATCGACGATTTTTCGGCCGGACTTTTACATCTTTTCCTTCTACACACCTCGGCTTCGTTGACGATCAACGAGAATGCTGACCCTGATGTTCGAGTCGATATGGAGACGGTCTTCAACCGAATGATCCCCGAAAATCAGCCGCTCACCCACACGGTTGAAGGCCCCGATGACATGCCAGCCCACGTCAAATCGAGTATGCTTGGGTGCAGCTTGTCGATACCGATTGGGCAAGGTCGCCTGCAGCTAGGTACCTGGCAAGGGATCTATTTATGTGAACACCGTAACCAAGGCGGCCCGCGATCATTCATCGCAACGCTACAGGGTACTCCGTCGACTTCCTAGCGTTTCCTACTGGACAATTGGGAGCATACGCCTATCGTGTAAGTAAAGCTGCGATCAAGCCGATCCGTCCGACCGGGATCGATCCGATCCTTGCAAAATGAGTTGAATTCAGAACTAGAACATTGCTGAGAATCCTGTGACCCTGCCTTTAAAGACGCCCGACGCCTCTCAATCAATGGCTGCCTTGCCCGATATTCAATCGACTGGAGACCGCCGCAAGGTCGCGATCGACAAAGTAGGCGTCAAAGGAGTCCGATACCCCATTTCGTTGCGAAAGCCTGATCGCGGTAACGGTATCGGCGTCCTGCACACCGTTGCAATGATCAATATGTACGTTGCACTGCCACACGACCAAAAAGGGACGCACATGTCGCGGTTCCTCGAAGTGCTCAACGAAAATCATGATGAACTGACCAGCGATTCGCTCAGCGAAGTTTGTCTAGCCATGAAGGAGCGTCTGAATTCCGATGAGGTCCATCTCGAATTGACCTTTCCGTATTTCATCGACAAGAAAGCCCCGGTCACAGGTCAGACTGGCAAAATCGATATCGACGTTACTTTTGAAGTTTCCAACAATGGGGCCGATGACTTTATTCTCGGAATGAAAGTGCCAGCTACCAGCCTGTGTCCCTGCTCGAAGGAAATATCCGAATACGGGGCTCACAATCAGCGCTGCGAAATGACCGTCCGCGTCCGGTTGGCCGAAGGTCAGTACCTTTGGATCGAAGAGTTGTTCAGCATGATCGAAAAGTGCGCATCGACTCAGGTCTTCTCTGTACTCAAGCGTCCTGACGAAAAATGGGTCACCGAACGGGCTTATGAGAATCCGAAGTTCGTCGAGGATATCGTGCGAGACATGGCGGTAACCCTCAACGCCGACGACCGAATCGTATGGTATCAATGCTTTTCCGAGAATTTTGAATCGATCCACAACCATAACGCCTACGCCTTCATCGAACGCGACAAGCGTGATTCATAGTCTGTGCATTGACAAGCCGGAAGTCGGATTTGCCTATTCGGCCAAGAAACGGTCGATCGCAACGCTTTCTCACCATGACTTTTAGCTCGCACGCCGATATTCACTGCTTTCGAACGGCTTTTTGCACTAACGTTTTGCGGTTTCTCGGGTTAGTCTGTAGAGTCCTCGAAATCGCTAGAATCTAAGAAAAACTTCGCTCCGATCATGAAACGCCCGCGCCCAACTCAAAAACCTGCCTCGTCTCCATCGAACATACTCTCGGGCGAACAACGCATTAATAAACTGCTAGCGGCAGCCGGTCTCGGTTCGCGACGGCAAGTCGATGAATTGATCGAGCAAGGTCGAGTTGAAATCGACGGCGTCATTTGCGATCAGCTCGGCATGAAAGTCGACGCTGATGTCTCGAAGATTTTGGTCGACGGAACCGCGCTTAAAAAATTCCGTCCCGTTTACTATGCACTGAATAAGCCATCGGGAGTATTGTGTACCAATCGTGACCCACAAGGTCGACGAAGGGCGGTTGATTTTATCCCTGGACATCAGCGATTGTTTCCAGTCGGTCGACTCGATGCCTCTAGCGTCGGACTGTTGCTATTAACCAACGACGGCGAATTAACACAGCAGTTAACACATCCTAAACATGGTGTCCCAAAGACTTACTATGTTGTCGTGGCCGGTCACATGGAAGCCGATGAGATTCGACGCCTTCGACGGGGCATCTATTTGTCTGATGGCGTCGCCCGAGTCGACTTCGTCAAGATTCGCAACTTGCGGAAAAGTTCGACGGAGCTAGAGATCACACTCTCTGAAGGGAAGAACCGCGAGATCCGACGAGTGTTGGCTAGGATCGGTCACAAGGTTGTTTCGCTGCGGCGCTTATCTATCGGTCCTCTAAAACTTGCCAATATGCCCGAGGGGGCTTATCGTCCGCTGACGAAAGAAGAAATTGCGGGCCTCTACCGCGCCGCCGAAGATGCGAGAAAAGCTCGAAAGATTCGCAAAAAGGAGAACAAGGCGCACGATCAAAAAATGGAAGAGATCCATTCAGCGAAAAAGGCGGCCAACCCTAGCCTGGAACAAAACGACGAAGACCAAGACACACTCGCATCGCCCGCAGCGCCATCCAGAAAGCCTAAGTCCAAAAAAGCAACTCCGAACAAGTCAACCAATCGCAACGAAGCGTCGCCCCAACGTGAATCGTCGGCTCCTCGCGACCCATTCGCTTGGGACGATGATGACGAACTTTTATCGGCAAGTCCATTCGCTGCGGACTATCGTTCGGCTGCCTCCGATGAAGCAGACGACGATGAAGATGGATGGGTTAACCAACGCGGCATTGATTCCGAAGACGATTTCTCAGCCGAAAGCGAAATGAATGGCGAAGCGACACTGATCGATGATCGCGATAGTATGCGAGTCGGAGGCGTCTTGGATTACGACAACGAAGACGACCAATCCAAGCGTCCCGCGCCAGCTCGCAAGAAACCTGGAACAAGCGACCATCGACGGACAGCGAAAAAGTCTGGAAAAAAGACGACACGATCGTTCGACCAAACGCGCGAATCAAAGGCATCTCCGAAAACCGGCAAAAAGAAATTTGGTTCTAGCAAGCCACCGCGAAAAGGCGGCTTTAAGCAAGGCGGAACTAAAAAGGGGGGGCTCCGAAAAGCGGTTCTCAATCGAAAAGGGCGATCGGGAAAAGGCTCGCCAACCAAATCGACCAGTCGAACGAAACGCCGCTCGTAAGCGATTGTCGCCTTTCGCTCCGCGAAAGTGCGTACCGTCAACGCCACTTTCGTGGAGCGAAAGGCGACATTGGGGCGCGGCGCATCGATAATTTCACAACCTAGGAGCTATTCAAGAGTGTCGCTCTGACCGGACAATCGAGAATTGAGCACATTTTCCCTATAAATAAGGCTCTTCCGCAGAAACTGTGGGTGGTTTTCGTGATCCGCAATCGATTTTAGCCGTGAAATACAAGGAGAACACTGGACTGAGTGATTACAAAAACCA
>JAWXCK010000052.1:0-5616 GCA_034408855.1 Pirellulaceae bacterium | reverse complement strand
TGCACCATCCAAACCATAGCAATTTTTTGGGTAAGCATTTCCGATCAGAAAGCGAACCTTGGTTTTTGCAATCACTCAGTCCAGTGTTTTCCTTGTATTCCACTGCTAAAATCGATTGCGGATCACGAAAACCACCCACAGTTTCTGCGGAAGAGCCTTGTTTTTACTCAATTGGCTGTTCACCCACTCTTGCCATGCCGACGAACTCCCCTTTATCGTCGAGATGCCCGAGAAAGACCATGAGGGCTTAACGATCCTCGAACCCAACGCCGGTTGCAATGAACGCTTTCAATTGCCCAACGGCGAGATTCTACTGCCCGTTCGATATCGCAAAGACCCGAAATCGCGTCAGTATACGTCGATCGTGGCACGCTGTACCTTCGACGGCGAAAGGCTCATGTATCACGAGCACGGATCGGAACTAACGTTCAATGGTAAACGAGGACTCTACGAACCGTCTGTCACGGGCTACGCTCAAAAATTTCATCTTACCATGCGAGCCGATGAGAGCGCCTTTGTTTCGGCGAGCGAAAATGGACTCGACTATACTTCGCCATAGGAGTGGGCCTTTGACGACGGACAAGTACTCGGTTGAGCAGCATTGGGTGACTCATAGCGATGGGCTGTATCTCGTCTACAGTCGTCGAGGTGCTAACAACGATCACGTCTTCCGCAATCGAGCACCGCTGTTCATCGCACAAGTTGATCCAGTAAAACTACATCTCATCCGCAGCACCGAGCGGATACTCATGCCAGAATCGGGACTCGATTTGGCGGGAGGTTTTGGTGTGTTGAATGTCAGCGAAGCGGAAACCTGGGTTGTTAGTACCGAGATGGCGTTCCCGAAGGATCGCTCGGACGAAGTCAATCATATTCGACTTGCCAAAATCATTTGGAACAGACCCAATCAACTTGTGATCGAACCCAAACCATGAACACAGCGCTGATTCACAGCGCCGACATTTCGCTCTTTCAAAAACATCTTCGCCTCGAACTCGAAGCGATTCGCGCTTCGGCGGGCATTTCAACTTCCGGCTCCAGCCGTGGAACTCCCTTGATTTAAGGATTCGATGAGATTTTCACTCTTTACAGTCGCTTTTTTTGTTCCTGGGCGTTTCCACCACAGGATGTAGCCGCTGATAACTTGCAGCAGCAGCGAAATACAAACTAAAAATGCGATCGAGCGAGTCAGTGTGCCGCCGATGGTTCCTGTGTGGATTGAAAGCTGTGCCATCTGATAGATCTCGAGCCAGTTCCCAACTCGCGAGCTGTGTACGGCGAGCACTTCACCGGACAATTGACTGATGAACACAACGCTTCGACCGGCTGGTGAGCCGTCTTCGGGATAGGCCGTTTGCACACGAAAGGGGACGCGTGGGTTCGGCGGTGGCATCTCGACGGCCAGTGCATACGAACCTTTCAGCGTTGCTTCGGCGATTCGAGTTGCTTCATCGATGCTTATGCGAGAACCGTTTGGCTCGGTTGGTCTCATCGCTTGCGGTGGACTCGGATGATCGCCATGAAGATAGTGGAGCGTCAGTCCGCTAATGCTAATGATCAGGAGAAAGACCGACGAGTAGAGTCCAGCGACACTGTGTAGATCTAGATAAAATCGCCGCTTCCCTTTGTTCTTAGAAAACCAGACGATGCGCAGTGGCCACCAGAGCCATAGGCCTGATAGGGAAAGCCCGAGTGTAAGCATGGTAGCGATCACGACGACGGTACCGCCAATTGAACCCTGCAGCAGATTTACATGTAGATTCAGCATTGTCTGCTCCCAACCACCGCGACGCGGTCTCGAGCCGAGCACATCGCCGGTTCTCGGATGTACATGCATGGCTTTCTGAGCGGTAAATAGAACGAGCGAATCCCTTTCATGCTGAGGCAGCCGCATGCCCATCACGCGAGCGCCAGGAAACGCCGTATTCAGTTTCTCGATAGCCACCGAGAGTAAAACTCGTTGGCTTCTTGGAACCGTTTCGCTCGGGTACAAATCGGGTCGCAGCCAACGTTGAATCGTCGGTTCGAAAACAAGGGCTCCACCGGTCGTCGCGATCACTAGAATCACGAGCCCCGCAAGCACGCCGACCCAACGATGAACCCATAATAGCGTGCGACGAATGTTGAAACGGCTGAATATCATTTAGAACTCACTTGGGTAATACAATTCTCACATGCTCTCGCGATCGACTCAGGCCCCTGTGACCTATTTGCAAAATCAAAACAGCGAACTTTACGTAAGATGGTTTCTTCATGGGAGACCGCTCGTCGAAGTTAGCGTGTCACCAAAAAGTCGGTGAATATGGTGCTCTTCTCCATATACGGTCGCGACGTCCCCTTCTCGCAAGATGGTATCCGCGCTGGGGATTCCCTCGTTTGCCTTGCCCTCTGTTTTTATTGCGAGGACAACAACGCCATGATCCCAAGGCCGGGATTGTCGCAGCGATCGATTCGCCAGCGGCATGGTGGCCAGGATTTCAATCTCCGAGACAACATATCCATGTTGAATCCGAAGGAGCAGCTCATAGTCCATGGCTCGAACGAGTCCGGTTTGATTGAGCGTGTGCTGGATCAAGCGATCGATCGACCTCTGAATCCACCCCACATGCGTCAGATAAAACAGGATACTTAGCCCCGCGACCAAGCCGACGACGATCAGCAGCGGTCGAAAACCGGACGAGTTTTGAACCATCGTTGCAACCAATGTGGCAACGGCGGATGTGACACCGATGTTACCAACCAAAATTAAGTCGCGAATGATGCGTCTGCGGACCGGATGATTGACAACCATTTCCGCTTCGCGCGTCGTAAACCCAACGCCGAAAAACGCCGAATAGCTTTGAAAATTAGCGGCATCCCAACTTAAGCCAGTCATCATCAATGCGGTTGCCCCAGCTCGCACCGCCAGCAAAGAAACAACTGCAATGACGACAAGGGTCGCAATGGCTGCCATCGACTGACTCCTAAAGGAATAGAGAATTGTGCAATGAATGGCTCTACATCGTATCGATTTTTTGATACTTCTCAGCGACCGCCACCATTTTAAAGAGCTTTTTTTCTGAAACCATGCTTTTCGTACTCGTATCCGGACAGCGCCTCGGATTTAGTACGTCGAGGAGCCAAGCGATTGGAACAATCAAGCGAAGCCGTTCGCCATCAGTAGTCCATCGATAAGAAACTTAAAATGAATTCCGAATCCCAAGTCTGACAGCGCTATCTCACCCGCAAAGCGTAGGGTTGCGTTCAACGTCAACAAATTCCATTCCCGCCCCACAAACCATTGGTCAACGGTCATTTGCATCACAGCTTGGAGCAACGCCCCAGGTTCTTCTCCATCCTTCTTTAAGCAGCCTCCATCAGTTAGAATTGAATTTCCTCGTTAGGCACCCGAATAATAGAGTGCTGCTTTGAGTTGGACTCGTTAGCGCCTTTCAGGCTGCATTTTCCAAGAAGGAATTATTGGTGACTTGGTGGCAAACAGCTTCAAAAGCGATGATAGCTTTCTCCGAAAGCTTGCGGTCGGTGCAGCCGGTACGAATGCTACGATACGTCGATTACACGCATTAGGCTTCCAGCCAATCGAACTTGAGCGTGGATCGAGAGGCTTCAAAATCTGGAAGAAGATCAAAATCAAACGGGTACGGGTTCCCGACGTACTTTGTCAGGACACGGGTTTACGTTTTGAATCTAGAGGAAAAACGAAACCGGAAATCTCGATGTCTCATTCGCTCAAAGATCCAAATCGAACATGGGATTCCGGGATGCGAGACGACGATTGGGTGTCGATTGTCGTTATCGAACAGTGCCCCAATTCGCCGATCGAAACAAACGAGATTTCGCCCGTCCATTTTATTCTTGTAAGTGATTTGCGAGCTGCATTCAATGCGAATCAAATATCCATTACACAGCCCAAGGGCGTCGAAGAAGGTTCCGAAATCCGAGTGATCTGGACCTTTTATCTAATCATCAATCCAAGGTAGAAGCAGTCGAGGCTTCAAGAATTACGCTGAGTCCGATAAATGGCTCACGACGCCAAACAATACAGCTTAGGCGCGGTAAAGGAAAGATCACGCTGCTGCCTCAGGTAAAAGCAGGGCAAATCGTGAAGGCAAATCAAATAGTAGCGGCTGTCGTGCCGGTCAAAACGGAAATAAGACTTCCGAAACAAGCGACCGAAGCGCAATTCACAAAGAAGCTTGCAAGTGTCAATTTGAGCGAACGTTATGCGGCAGCCAAGGCGCTAAGGTACAGAGGTTATACGTCGACTACCATGGTATTGCTCGAATCGATGATGCATGACTCCGAAGAGAATATCTACGTTCAATTGGAGGCCGCAGCTGCTCTCGCCGCGTTTGAGCACGAAGATGGTTGGCGGTTTATGGAAAGTAAACTTCGAAGTTCAGTTTTATCGGTTCCGCTTGAGACACAACTTGAGACCATCATCGTTGCGTCCGAGATTGCGAACATTCGAGGTGAAGCCATGTTAGTCGACGTCCTGCGAGATTCCCAACGCGACGAAGAACTGAGAGCGGGCGCGGCGTGGGCACTTGGGCAATTTAGCTCGACGACATCGGCGAATGCGATTGTCAATACGTTTAACGAAAGCCCGCTTGAGATCAAATCCGAAGCTGCTCGCGCACTTCTTCGAATCGCGGAACCACAGGTTCCATATCTGATCGAACTTTTGATGAACGGCGATCCGCTCAAGCGAGATGGCTTGTCGTGGGTGCTTGCAAGAACTGGCCGATTCCATCCTATTCAGGTGCTACAAGGTGCTGACGATAATTTGAGACGCTGGCTAGGTTATATCGTTGGGCATGGAAAGGATCATCTCGATCAAAGTGAAGTCGAAACAATCCAACAGACTGACCGAGAAGTGTATTTCGCCGCAAGCGTTCTTTGGCAAATTTTGGCGAGCTGGGTCCACGAGTTGACGGAGTATTGATATGCAAAGCAAACCATTATATCACACAATCGCTGGAGAAGCCTACGTCGGCGATTCTTTGAAACTCCTCGGTGAGTTGGAGGACAGTAGCGTTGATCTTGTCATGACGTCGCCGCCATTTGCACTTCTACGCAAAAAGACTTACGGCAACGTCGAGGAAGCTGACTACGTTGCATGGATTAAACCATTTGGGGCTGAAGTCCTTCGGGTTCTCAAAGACACGGGTAGTTTTGTGCTTGATCTTGGAGGTGCCTATCGAGCGGGAGTACCTTCCCGTTCACTATACAACTTTCGCGTCTTGTTAGCATTCTGCGATGAGGTTGGATTTCACCTGGCGGAAGATTTTTATTGGTTTAATCCTGCCAAGCTTCCATCACCAATTGAATGGGTAAACAAGCGAAAGATTCGAGCCAAAGATTCAGTCAATACCGTTTGGTGGTTCAGCAAGACAGAGTTCCCGAAAGCCGATGTTCGGAATGTGCTGGCACCCTATTCCGACCGAATGAAGAAGTTGATAGAAGATCCTGAAAAGTTCGGCTCTTCCGCAGAATCTGTGGGTCAAAATTGACTATTCCTCAAACAAGCGAACGCTTGTTTGTCGGAGCTTGATTTTCGCAGCGCAGCGGCGACCGTGCCAGCAGGACTGGTTTGATTTTTTCCATTTCGTTTGC
>JAWXCK010000051.1:0-6652 GCA_034408855.1 Pirellulaceae bacterium | reverse complement strand
CCAGTATCGCATCCAATTTTTATGAAAAAGCAACCAACCCGCTTGCGTTAATAGTCAGCAAAGTTTCGCCCTGCTCTATCTGTGGGTGTCCCCAAGGTTTCCCCACTACCAAGGTTTCCCCACAAGCGATATCCAAATCGTGTTCACGCAAACCACCAGCTAGTTCTTTGACCGATTCATCAGTTACTGCAGATTCACCGAAAAATAGTTGGCAAAGGCGAAATGCAAGTCGCCTCGGTGTAGCAGGATGCTCGATGAGTATTTTCAATAAATCGTCGCCATCCCAATTGCCATTCTTTCCAAGGATCGATTTCTCTCCGGCGTCATGCAATTTTTCATCGGATCGAAACTTACCGCGCACGGACGTCCAACCGGTCAACGCTCGCGCGCTTTCTTTCACATCGATTTCCGAATAGTGTCCAACGCCGAGGGTAAAGAGTTCCATCAATTCTCGGGCTAGATTCTCATTCGGATGTTCCATGCGATTCGAATCCGCATCTAGCCAAACGAGCATCGCGGGATCTCGAATAACGGCATGCAGTAGTTCCGAGAAATTGCCGGAAGAGTATTGTCGAAGCAAGTCGTTCTGCCCTTGCATTAGCGAGACATCGTTCACTTTGAAGTTGCTCGTCGCGAAATGATTGTGCCAACAGAGCGTCAGGCGTTCGTTCAGCGGATCCGACGCAAAGAGCATGCGATACAACCACCATGCTTTGAGCCGCGTGATATCTCCCGATCCAATGGCCGCATCGCCGATAGTCTGCGACATCTGCTCAAACTCAGGCAACGACTTCGCATGCAGCAATCGTTCGATCGAGGCATCGGGTCCTTCTAGTAGATCGATCGAAATTCTCGCCCAATCCGCCGCGAACCCAGCGCGTCGATGCAAATGGACCACTCGTTCGACGTTCCACGGCATCGACGAAGTTGCTTCGTAACGATGAAGCTGCTTTCTTTCTTCGACGGATTTCATTGGAACACCCCGTGCTCGTTCTTTCTCCCCCTCGCCTCGGTACTCTGGGGAGTAATGGTCGGCGGCGAGGGAGGGGATAATCGAGTCAGATTCGTCGTTCTCAACTCGCGCAGTTGTCACCGTCGCCGGTGACTTGTATGCTTCAACGCGAACATTCGTGTGCTATTCCTCCCGACGTATACTCGAACTTTCTGTGGAGGCAATTGTTTTTGCGCGAAAATACTGATGACCTTCCCCGATTCCTTCCCCGAGCGTCAATGTACCAAGGTCGAGGATTTGACCGGGCTTGACTGTAAGTTCTTCGGCGAACGTGGCAAACCGCTTGAGGCCTGGGCCGAACGCATAGATGATGTATTTGCATCCCGAGGGCAATTCGATCTTGAATCGCCCTTCCTCGTCACCTTTAACTCTTTCCAAAATCGGACTGGAACTTTCTTCGGGTAGGATTCGAGGTTCCAGAGTCAAATCAGGTATGGGTTCGTTATTGCTCACTAAGCGTCCTGTCACCGTTGCTATCGGAAGGAGTTTGATGCGCAACGATCCTTCTTTTGTTTGCTCAGGACCTACGGTTGTTGAAAAGCCTAACTTCCGACTTGCATGCAGCGCGATGATCGAGCGAACTTCGTCTGGAGCGAAACCTACAGATTCGAAAACATGGGCCTTGTTGCCGGAAGATGCGTTGTGAAACTCGTTGTCATGCGGTATCAAACCAAGGATGCGCCCGTCCACCACAGGTTTGTCCATTTCGTCGACGAGTTCAATCTGAATTTTTTCGCCTGGATCCAACTCGAAATTTAACTCGACAGTTTCGGTATCGGACGATGGATTGATCGACAGGATTGCTTCGGGCGATTGCGGAGATACCGTATCGCCATAAACTGCCAAGTATCCGGAAGTACCGTTCCCCATGGGAGTGATTTTCGCAGCTTCGTCGTATCCTTTGCCTTGCCGATACGGTTTTAGCGCATACGCCGCACCGACAATGGCTGGTCCCGGTAGTCCGGGAAAACGAAAGTTTCCATTCTTATCTGTTTTATAGCCAGCGTGGTGACCGAGCAAACTTTCATCCACATCAGGCAAGGATTGTGCAAAAGGATTGGTGCGCCAGGGCTGATACAGCATCGTAACGCCAGGCACCGGCTCTTTGGTTACTTGATCCGTGACCCGTCCCTTGATCCATAGGCCACGATGCAATTCTACCGTCATCTCGCGAGGTTCGAGATTCTTTGCGTCAGGTGGCAGTACCTTGCGCATTAAATAGGGCTGGTCGTCACTGGGTCTAAACAAAAGTCCGCGGGGGTCGATTGTCGGATAACCGGTCAATCGAAAATGCCCTTGAGAATCGGTTTCCGTTTTGAGTTGCATGGCTTGACTTTTAGATTCGTTCGTGAACCAAAAAATTTCGACCGACACATTCGGCAGTGGTTCTTTCGTTTTGGAGTCGACGACGATTCCCGTAATCGGTGGACTCGGCGTGGCAGTGTATGTAAACTCCGCTCCGAAGACTCTTACGTGGGGCGCCTTGGACATGGACATGAATTTCGGTATCGCAGAGGCGGGCATATTGCGGGCGACCGCCATAACAACTTCAAGTCCGACTTGGTCGCTCTGAAAGGCAATTTCTACGACTCGGTCACGTCCGATCCCGCGCAGCTCGAATGAACCATCCGTCCCGCTTATCAAGTCTTTCTCGAATCCAAATTCTCGTGGAGGTATTCTTCGGACGAGATGCTTGGAAAGCGTCTGAGAATCTTCGCCGGCTTCCACCCCTAGCAACCAACTCGAGAGGTCAACGCCCTTCGCGGAACGGATCGATTTGACATGGATTCGAGTGTTCGCAATAGACCGACCTTCTAAATCGATGACTCGCCCGCGAATTGGAACATCTTCAACTAACCGAAGCGTGAACGTTTTCGATGGATCGATCGACGCATATTCGAGGACGGCAGGACCATAACCATCGGAAGTCGCAGTAATCAACGCAAATTTTTTCCAGTATTCTTCGGCCTCCGTTGGGAGTTCGCCATACGGATGTTGATCAAGCAATATCTCAAACAGACCTCGCTCGTTGCTGACCGTTGTCGCAATCGGCGGTTCGGAATCCGCTGCTACGTACTTTGTAAGTGGCCAATTCACCCCTGCCGTTGAGCGAACTGTCGCTCCGACCGCCGGTGTTCCATCTGGTTTGAGGACGATACCTTTGACCGCAATTTGTTTTTCAGCGTTCTTCTGTTTCCTTGCACTATTCGATTTTTCAATACTTCGAATTTCCGAAACAAACTTGTTGTCTTTACTAAGAACGAGCGTTCCAAGGTCAATGGCTTCGCCGGGCTTGACGGTGAGTTCTTCGGCGAAGGTGGCAAACGACTTGATGCCCGGCCCGTTTGCGTAAATTTTGTATTTGCATCCCGAGTCCATTTCTATCGTAAAATGTCCTTCTTTATTCGTGGTAACGTAGTCCAATTGTGTGGGGAAATCTCCGTCGGGTAGGACTCGAGATTCAAGTCTTATGCCTGGCAACGGTTCACCGTTCTTCTCAAGTCGCCCTGTTACGGTTGCCATTGGAAGAAGCTGAAGACGCATCTTTCCTTCATTGACCTGCTTGGGACCAGCGACTGATACGATGCCCAATTTGCGTTTCGCATGTAAAGCGACGATCGTACGTTCTTCCTCTGGACCAAAGCAAATGGCTTCAACATCGGAATTTGTTTGCGGCGTGGGAGTTTCCCAGTCAATCGGCTTCAACCCGAGGACGCGAGCGCCCGCCAAAGGTTGGTACGATGCATCTACCAGATTCATCTGAATCTTCGCGCCTGGGTCTAATTCAAAATGCAATTCGATCGCTTCGGTTTCGGCCGATGGATTGATCGACAATATGGCGTCGAGGGTTTTTGGAGCGGGGTTGACGGGATTTCCATACGTCGCCAACCATCCGGCTGATTCAGCTCCTTTTTCCAAGGGAGTAATTTTTGCCGCCTCTTCGTAACCTTTCCCAAACCGATAGGATTTCAAGGAACTTCTTGCACCGACGATCGCTGGCCCAGGCAAGCCAAGCAATCGGTAGTTTCCGTCCTTATCCGTCTGGTAGCGAGCCTGATCGCCGAGCGCGGTTCCATATTCGTCAAACTCGGGTAACGCTTTAGCAAACTCATTGGTCCGCCAGGGGAAGTAATGCATCCATACGCCCGCGACCGGCTCTTTGGTAACCTGATCAATGACGCGACCTGTGATCCAAATCCCTCGATGCAATTCGACCTTCATCTCGCGCGGTTCAAGCTTCTTTGGATCTGGCGCCTTTAACCGCCGCATAAAATAGGGCTGCTCATCATTGGGGCGGATCAAGAGGTCGGAAACTTCAATCGTCGGATAGCCGGTCAACCCAAAACGTCCCTGAAAATCGGTTTTCGTTTTCAGTTTCATGCTACTGAAAAACGGAACATTTCCAAACCAAAAGCTTTCGACCGAAACGTCCGGCACCGGTTGCTTCGTAAAGGCGTCGATGACAATTCCGGTAATGGGGGGACTCGGAGCGGAGGTGTAAGTAAAATCTACGCCGAAGAGTCGCATTTTCTGGGAGGTAATCGGATTCGACTGAACTTGCAACGCAGGCATTTCGCGTGTTGCAACAAGGACCAGATCGAAGCCGACTTGTCCGCTTTGAAATGCAAGTTCGACGACACGGTCACGGCCAATACCGCGCACTTCAAAGGCACCGTCGCTGTCACTTTTTAATACTCCCGTGACTCCAAGTTCTCTCGGAAGCATTCGGCGATGGAGATGCTCGGACAGGGTTTGGGCATCGCCACCGGCTTCAACCGCATCCAGCCACAGTGCAAGGTCGTGATTCTTAGGCGTACGAACTGTTGCGACTTGTATTTGAGTATTTGGAACCGGACGGCCTTCCAAGTCGATAACTCGACCGCGTATGGGAACATCGTCGACTAACTGAAGCGTGATCGGCTTTGTTGGATCGATCGATGCGTATTCCATCAGGGCGGGACCGAAGTTGTCGAACGATGCTGAAATGCATGTGAGCGTTTTCCAATATTCATCGAGCGCCGCTGGAATTGCCCCATACGGATGTTGGTCGACTTCGATCTCAAACTCTCCGCGTACATTGCTTGTCGCCTTTAGAATCGGAGCTTCAAAATCGGCTGATAAGTAGCTTGCAATTGCTGGATTTACGCCCGCCGTCGAAAGAATGGTTGCTCCAATCGCCGGTGTTCCATCTGGTTTAAGGACGACGCCTTTGACGATGATTGCTTGGTTTGGATTCGACGATGTGTCGCTATTGGCAGACGGTTCCTCGTCGCCTGCTTTAGCGACCAATTCCGCGCTGGTGTTTTCATCGGCGTTGACTTGTCGAGCGACAGGACGAATGACGACGATCGACAGTACGATCAGCGACGCTACGAGGGCGATCGAGATAGCTGTACTACGGCTGAGCGGCAATCGAGAACGAGCCGTGTCGAGGATAGCTCGAATACGATCATCGAGTCGAGCGGAGCTGGCCATCGCGACCGAAACACTCGGACGATACGGTTGATAAGCCCGCGCGACGACGACTAACTGCTTGGCGTATTCGGATGGCAACTCGCCGGCTGCCAAGACGCAATCGTCGCAGGCCAGTTCACGTTCGATTCGAAGTTGACGGAGAGCGTACCAAACAAGCGGATTCAACCAATGGATAGCGGCCGCGACACAACCGACAAGCTGATATGCGACATCGAGGCGTTTGATGTGAGCTAGCTCGTGAAGCAACACACATTCGCGTTGCTCGGCAGCCCATTCAGTCCAATCACGCGGAACTACAATGACAGGACGAAGGATCCCTAACGTCATCGGGACAACGGACGCATCGGCTTCATAAATTGGGATGGGATGACTCATTCCGAGTCGGCTCGCGAGTGAACTCACGAGATCTCGCTCGCATCCGTCTTGGACTTCTTTGGACTCTCGAATCAACCGATGATTAGCATTTAGTCCGATGAGAATCGACGCGAGCTTCCAAACCACGCCAACGGCCCACGCAATCGCGAGCGCCAAACCCAAGTTAATGCGCCACGCTAGTTGATCTGGTGAATTTAATTCAGATGTTCGGGTCGTTTGGAGGTCTTTCGAATTCAACTCCGTTGTTTCGATTGGAGTCGAAACGATTTCGATCGACGATGCTTGAAATGCATTTTGTTCGAATTCCGGTTGAGTCCAAGCACTTCCCATGGATGGTTCGGTAAGCAGTTTTGCTTGTTGCGATGTTCGAGTGAGTTCGGAGTTTACATCAGGCCCAATGGGCCCTTCCGAAATCGATATCGATTGGGCTGCGATACGTTGCGGCAATATTGGAAGTTGCCATTGCGGCAAGATGATCGTCAGAATCGGAACGAGCAATGCGCTCCAAAGGCCCAATCCCCAAATACGGTGACGCACGGCCGCAGATGAGCGCGCTAACATCCGATCCAAAATAATCGCGAGGATCAAAATGAGACTTGTTTTAACGGTCGCATCGATGAATAGCGATAAACTATATTCCGAAACGAGTGCAATGAGTTCATTCAACATTATCGCCCCTCCTTCCGTGCTTGATCGATCAGCTTTTCGAGCTGATCAAGCTCTTCATGGCTCAGGTTATCAGAGGTTAAATCAAAGACAGCCGCTACCGTATCGGAGGCCGAACCTTTG
>JAWXCK010000050.1:0-7191 GCA_034408855.1 Pirellulaceae bacterium | reverse complement strand
TTTCCGATCAGAAAGCGAACCTTGGTTTTTGCAATCACTCAGTCCAGTGTTTTCCTTGTATTTCACGGCTAAAATCGATTGCGGATCACGAAAACCACCTACAGTTTCTACCGGAAGAGCCTTTTATTTCTTGGACATGGAGTAGTGGTGCCCCCCGCCATTGCGTGATTCCTAGCCCATATTGCACTAGCTTTTCGTGCTTTTCCCACCATTGATCGACCGAGCCAAATCAATCAGTTTCACCTTTTGCTTCGGCGTCATCGCCGCCCAGACTCCCACTAACTCAACTAACGAAGCTTCAGAGACTGGAACCGGTGAGGAATCTCCCGGTTTTTCATCATTTATACCCGCAGCTTTAAGCGATTCGGTCGACTCCAATTTTTTGGACGTAGGGGTAACAGTAGGGGTAACAGTTTCCGCAGAACGCGATTTCCCTTTGTTTTTATTGGGAATGGAGCCTGAATCGTCGGACTGTCGACCTAGGACCCAAGCAAAATGCATAAACCGCCTATCGCCGACGTTTCGGATTCGTCGGCGTCTTATGCTTAGCGGTATCGTCGCGTTCTTGCTGCTTGTCGACGAGTGCTGTCGGCCCTTCGGGCCTAAAGTGCGCAATTTGAAATCTTACACGCCGGGGTACGAAAAACGGTCTGCTTTTGGGCTGGTACTAGTAATGTCCGTCGCAGCAGTAATTTAGGATAAGAATACGTTTGCCTTTGGATAATCCACGCTATGCTTTGTCAGAAAACCTACGGGTGGAAAAGTTTCTGGCTGTCTGTACTGCTTCCTCCAATGCAGGGCAACTTGGAAGCTTACCCAACGGTTAGCAACGTTCGAGTAACATAAGCGTTATCGAGATCATTTTCTAGGGGAACTCGCATGTATTCCTTAAATTGGCGCAAGGCTATCAAAGCCTATCTCGCAGTCGTTGTTGTGCTGCATCAAGCGTGCAGCATTCTTGCTGCGGATACCGACTGGCCCGTGTTCGGCCGCGACGCAACGCGAAATGCAGTCGTCCCCGAAGGAATTGCGCCGACGGCTTGGGATGTCACGACCGGTAGGAATATCAAGTGGAAGGTCAAGCTGGGTTACGAGACGTACGCCGCGCCGGTCATTTCGGATGGGCAGGTCTATATCGGCACCAACAACGGGGCTGCTTACCTGGAACGTTACCCCGCGACGATTGATCTGGGATGTCTGCTCTGTTTTCGCGAATCCGATGGGCAGTTTATTTGGCAATACTCGGCAGAAAAATTGCCGATCGGTCGAGTGCATGACTGGCCGGATCAAGGTCTGGTCTCGTCTCCGCTGGTTGAGGGAGAGCGGATGTGGTTTGTATCGAATCGTCACGTGTTGATCTGCCTCGACACTCAGGGTTTTCGAGACGGAGAGAATGATGGTCCGTGGGTCGACGAGCCAGTCAAGGACTCGCGCGAAGCAGACGTGGTATGGCAATTCGATCTTATCAAGGAACTCGGTGTATTCCCGCATCCACCGGGTATGGGCGCCAACACACGTTGCTCCATCGCCGCGTCGTATGGGAATCGAATTTACGTCGTGACCGGCAATGGAACGGACGAAATTAAGGCTCGGATACCTGCACCCGATGCACCTAGTCTGGTTTGCTTTGACAAGAACACCGGCAAGGTTCTCTGGACGGATGCTTCGCCGGGCGCGAATGTCTTGGATTGCCAAGCCTCCCATCCGCTGGTCGCTGAGATCGATGGCCGAGTTCAAGTGATCGTCGCGCAGGGAGACGGCTGGGTCCGCAGCTTCGACGCGTTAACCGGCGAAGTCATTTGGAAGTTTGATATCAATCGCAAAGATTCGGTGTGGCGTTTATTTAAGTCCACACGCACCCATTTCCTAGGGACTCCCGTGCTCTACAAAGGACGCGTCTATATCGCCAGCGGATGCCAAGCCGAGCAAGGCGAAGGACCGGGCCGATTGGTCTGTATCGACCCCACGAAGACTGGCGATATTAGTACCGAGCTAGCCGTCGATAAAAACGGAAAGTCCATACCTCATCGTCGCATACAAGCCGTTGATTCCAAAAAAGGAGAGAAAGCCATCGCGAACCCCAATGCGGGGCTTATATGGGAATTTACGAAGATCGAAGGAAGCGATGCGTTCGAAGATTTAATGCATCGAACTCTTTCGACTGTCGCTATTCATGATGGCTTGGTCATCGCCCCGGACTACAGCGGCATAGTCCATCGCCTTGATGCGGATACCGGCAAGAGATATTGGTCCTATGACGCTTTCGCGGACATTTGGGGGTCACCGCTGATCATTGACAAGACCGTGTATGTGGCCGACACCGACGGGGACGTGGCCATATTTCGACTATCGTCAGATCGCAAAGTTGCGATGAATGTCGGCGTCGAAGATCGCCCCATCGCCGAAATCCAATTCCTAGATCAGTCCATTTCTTCCTCACCTGTCTTCGCCAACAATGTGCTCTACGTCGCCGCTCGCAGTGAGCTTTACGCGATTACGACAGCGAAGTCGCCTGAAGTAAAGCCGCTCAGCAAAAGCAAAATATCAGGCGGTGTGCTTGAAAATTCCGAGAACGACGTTGTTGCGAGTCGTGTCGTAAAGTCAATCTATGCTCCTACGCCGCAAGATATCGTCGAGAAAATGCTCGAGGTCGCTCAGGTCACAAAGAATGATACGGTCGTGGATTTGGGAAGTGGTGATGGCCGGATTGTCATTACTGCGGCAAAGAAACACGGAGTTCGGGCCATCGGCTATGAAATCGATTCGGAGTTGGTGGCGAGTTCGCAGGCTCGCGCAGAACAAGCCGGCGTGAGCGGATTGGTCGACATTCGGCGGCAAGACATGTACACGGCAGACTTGAGTCAAGCTCGCGTGGCGACGGTGTTTCTTTATCCCGATGCGCTCAACAAACTGAAGCCTACGTTCGCGAAAATGGAGCCCGGCGCGAAGATCGTATCCCATCATTACGCGATTCCTAATGCGAAGGCTGACAGTGTCGTCATCGTGACGTCGACGGTAACCGGAAATGACCATCGTGTGTTGCTATATACGCTGCCATTGTCTTATGCAGTGGAGACGGTTCCATGAGAGTAGAGTATCCGTCGGCTCCGCCGACGTCTTCCCTCAAGTTCACATTTTCGTGAAAACGATTTGGAGACCTACCATGTTTACCATCAACTGCATTCGTTCCATCGTTTTAATGTGTGCTATCGGCGTTTGGCTGTGCTCCGCGTTGCGAGTTGCCGCTGACGATTGGCCGCAATGGCGAGGACCAAATCGCGATAATCGCTCGACGGAGACAGGCCTGCTGAATTCGTGGCCGGAGAATGGTCCACGTTTGGTTTGGCGATTAGACGGACTCGGTGACGGCATCGCTTCGCTGGCTATCGCTGACGGACGCATCTTTACCACCACCACGCACGGAAATGCCGAGTACGCCGTGGCACTTGACGAACATACGGGAGAAACTCGATGGACGACGGAGGTCAGTGCCGCGACGAAAGAGAATCCGTTGATGCGTTGGTTAAGCCAACGGACACCGACAGTCGATGGCAATCGAATCTATGCCTTTACTAATACCGGTTGGCTGGTTTGTCTCGACAGGAACAGCGGCGCGGTTAAGTGGCAGACTAACTATCCCAGCGAGTTCGGTACTAAACAGGGCAAATGGGGATTCTGCGACCGGCCACTTATCGACGGTGAAAAACTGATTTGCACTCCAGGCGGTTCGAAAGCGACGGTAGTCGCGTTGAACAAACATACTGGAAAGCAACTCTGGTCCGAGCTGCTCGAAAACCGAGAGCCCTTCTCATACGCTGCCCCATTGCAAATTGAGACCGATGGGCTCAAGCAGTATGTCGCATTCCTGAAAAATGGACTTGTCTCATTTGCGGCTGACGATGGTCGCGTTCTTTGGCGTTACGACAAGATTGCCAATAGCATTGCAAACAATTATACCCCGCTGGCGCTGAAAGATGGACTGCTGTGTGCAAACGGCTATTCGAGGAGTGTGTCACGACTCAAGTTGGTTCGTCACGAAGACCAGGTGAGTTGTGAGGAGCTTTATTTTCATACCGCGGTGCTTGACCCCTTCGAAGATAACGCGATTCTCGTCGATGGACATATGTATTCTTGTTCGTCAAACGGTCAGCTGGCGTGCTTTGAAATTGACAGTGGGAAAAGCGTCTGGACAGCGATCCTCGGTGCCGGGCCGGTTGGCGGGAACCGAGGTAGCGGCCGCGGCAAAGCAGCGGTCACTTATGCTGAAGGACATCTATATTTTCGACGCGCCGATGGAACAGTTAGCTTGGTCGAAGCCAATCCAAAAGCGTACGTGGAAAAGAGTTTTTTCAAACTCGATGAGCCGCGCAACGGCATAGGCTCTACATTTCCGGTGATTGCAAGCGGATGTCTTTACCTTCGCGATAACGATCGCTTGTACAAGTACGACATTTCGCAGGACACAGGCAATACGGTAGCAGTTGAACCGCGCCTCGTAACGATGGCAAAACCAGTTGAGTCCAAGCGACCACCGCTCCCGACGGGTGAGCGCGTTCCCCATGCCATCTTCGTCCCGACGCCCATGGATGTCGTTGCGAAGATGTTGGAAGTTGCCAAGGTCGGCAAGGACGATCTGGTCGTTGACCTGGGAAGCGGCGATGGACGAATCCTGATCGAGGCGGCCAAGAAGTATGGCTGCCGCGGGATCGGGATCGAAATCGATCCCGAATTAGTGGAACTATCGAAACAACGCATTCATGATACCAAGTTGAATACGTTGGTTACCATAACCAAAGCCGATCTTTTTGAAGCTGATTTCGGCGATGCCACGGTGGTCACCGCCTATCTTTATCCTGAACTCTTGAAACGATTACTTCCCAAGCTGGAGAAACTGAAACCGGGTTCGCGGATCGTGACACATCAGTTCGCTATACCTGGCATATCCCCGGAAGAAACCGTTCGCACTGTCAGCCAGGAAACCGGCGCTGAGCACACGATTTATTTGTGGACCACCCCTCTACTAAAGAGTCCAAAAAAGGATTGATATCAGGCAACTTCACAGACTCCTGTTTGCTTGCAGTTTGGTCGTCACCCTTTCCGCAGCAGCCGATACAATTGCCGATGATTGGCCAATGTATGGACGTGACACGACGCATAATGCGGTCAGCCCAGAACGAAACCCGCCGACGGATTGGGATGTTGGCAAATTCGATAGCAAAACGGGCAATTGGGTCGGCTCTCGCAATATTCTCTGGAGTGCACCGTTGGGTTCCATTTCGTTTGGCGATCCGGTCGTGGCCGATGGCCAAGTTTGGATCGGCACCAACAATCTTTCTCGTCCAGACTATAACGAGAAAAACGATGCAAGTATTCTGGCTGGCTTTGATGTACGCAATGGCCGCTCGCTATTCCAATATGTTTCACCCCGTTTGACCCAAGGTCGCATTCACGACTGGCCGACGTCCCCCTTGTCATGTTCGCCACTCATCGAAGGGGACCTCATGTGGTTCACTACGAACCGTTGCGAGACAGTGTGTTTGGATTTGGCACCACTTAAACGTGGTGAGCAACAACCACGTGAAGTCTGGAAAGTGGACATGATCAAGCAATTCGGCGTCTATCCGATTCGCTCCTCCATGATGTGGTTTCACTCTTGCTCCATTACTTCCGACCAAAATCGCATTTTTGTCATCACAGGGAATGGATTTGACTATGAGCGCAAACAGGTTCCAGCACCGGAGGCTCCCAGCCTGATTTGCTTCGATAAGTATACCGGAAAAGAATCGCTGCAAGACAATTCGCCTGGTGAAAACATCCTCCTTGGTCAGTGGTCAAGCCCACTGGTTATCGACGTTGGGGGGCGAGTTCAAGTGGTAGTGCCACAGGGAGACGGATGGTTGCGGGCATTCGATACCGTGACCGGTAAATTGATTTGGAAGTTCGATATCAACCTAAAAACAGACAAACGTTCTGACGACAGGCGTATTACTCGACAGCATTTTTTGGCGTCGCCGGTATTTTATCAGGACCGGATTTATGTATCCAAAGGTGAAAATGAACAGTATGGCGAAGGACCAGGTCGATTAGTTTGCATCGATCCAAATAAGGCTGGTGATATCAGCAGTCAACTGGCGCTGGATAGTTCCGGTCTGCTTCTCCCTGACTCTCGAATCCAAATCGCTGATTTAACTAAAGGGCATCAAGTGGTTTCGAATCCAAATTCGGGGTTAATTTGGGAGTGCGTCACGTCGGATGTCAATGGCGATGGCAACATCGAGTTTGAAGAAAAATTTCATTTGACCATGGGCAACGTGGCCATCAAAGACGATTTGCTCCTCGTAGGAGATTTTGCAGGTGGACGTGTCTTCACGCTGAGCGAATACGACACCACGGAATTCGTTCGCGCGCTCGATGAGCAGACCGGAAATCCATTGTGGACTAAAGAGCTTGGTTCCATAGTCCCGCAGAGTCCATCGATGCGATGGCTTACTCAACGCCCACCTACTGTGGACGGTGAACGAGTATTCGCCATGGGTTTGCTGGGCGAGCTCGTATGCCTGCGTTGCTCTGATGGCGAACAAGTGTGGCACCGAAGCTATCCGACGGAATTCGGTGGCAAGTCGGGTATATTTGGCTTCTCCGATTGTCCCATTGTTTACCAAGACAGATTACTTTGCATTCCAGGCGGTCCCGATGCCTCAATCGTCGCGCTGGATAAAGCGACCGGAAAAACTATTTGGAAATGTGTGGTCCCCGAGGCTGGTGGAACGGCTTATTCGAACGGAGTGATTGCCTCGCTAGCCGGGAAATTGCAGTTCGTTACCTTTCTCGAAAAAACGCTCGTCGGTATCGACTTGGAGAATGGAAAACTACTCTGGCGCAATGACAGAGTAGCAACATTGTCCTCACACCCCCACACGCCACTCATCAGTGGCAATGTCATAACATGCATAGTCGGATCACCAGCGAAGACTGAGCCGTCCATCTACCAGATCGAGATCGAGCAACACGATGGCCTGTTCTCCGCCCGAGAAATCTATTCCGACACGCCAAAACTTGTTTTTTCTCGATACACCGATGACACCATTCAATTAGCCCTCAAACAAGCGAACGCTTGTTTGTCGGAGCTTGATTTTCGCAGCGCAGCGGCGACCGTGCCAGCAGGACTGGTTTGATTTTTTCCATTTCGTT
>JAWXCK010000049.1:0-31781 GCA_034408855.1 Pirellulaceae bacterium | reverse complement strand
CGTCACGGTAAAACCATCAACGGTTTTAACGACTCGATCTTTCCACAGCCAATTCGGTTGCGATTGGGAAGCACTTTCGTCCGCACTGCTTCTCGCCAATTCCAAAAGCAGTTTTTCAGGAAGTCGCTGCCGTGCCTCAACATAACTGGCTGTCTCGGTCGAAGCAGGCCTCATGCCACGCGCTACTCGCCAAACATTCAGTCGCGAGATGGCATCGCGGCACGACTGGTCCGACGAGAGGACTTGTCCGATAAACATCCATACAGTGATCGCCGGTGAATAGATTCGATCTCGAAACTTTTGGCCCAACGCGAGGCACGCTACGTGTATCGCTTCCTTGGATAGTCGAGCGTCAAAAAAAAGTGACTCTGAATTGCGAATCTGGTTTGCCAAACGGCCAAAGATGCTGTTAGACTGGACTGACATGGCGAGCCTCCTGAATTGAAGTGTGTGAGAACATTCAATTTCGTGGAGGTTTCGCCATTTATCAAATCGAATTCAGCCTATCATTTGGCACCATAAATGCTAACTCAGAATGCTGCTACCACGTATTACGTGGCACCGATTTGCATGCACAACACATCATGCTCATAAGCTTAACCTCGTGCCATTCGGCTCAAAAACGTCAAGCTAGCATTGTATTCGTTGATGAATCAGGGTTCATGCTACAGCCATTGGTTCGGCGAACTTGGGCTGAGCGAGGTAAGCCTCCGAAATTGAAAGCATGGGATCGCCACGATCGGCTAACGGCTCTGGCTGCTATAACTCTCTCCAAAGATCATCGGAAAATGGGAATGTACTTTCGGATACAACGAGACAACGCGAAGGCTAAAGACTTCCTATTGTTCTTGTTGGAACTTCACAAGCAGTTGAAAACAAGAATAATCGTGGTGTGGGATCGTTTGAGTGCACATCGAAGGGCTGAGAAATTTTTCCGAGTTTGCGAATGTCCTTGGCTAAGCTTCGAATATCTTCCTTCATACAGCCCCGAGCTCAATCCTGTTGAACATGTCTGGTCGACCACGAAATGGAGGCGGTTGGCAAACTGGCCTGCGCCGGATATCGATCAACTCCACGAACGACTGACGAATGAACTGACCACCCAATAAAAGAACCCCAATCAATTGCGTCGACATTTCGATTGGGCGAAACTTAAGACCACAAACATTATTTCCTCGCGCAGACGTCAATAAACGCATCTAGCCACTAAAATATCCGAAGAACCTGGAAGACAATCGATATTCCTACTGGTTAAGCGGTGACGGTAACGGATATAAGGAACATCTATTTCCGAATCTTGTCGCAATGAAGCATGATTATTTAATCGAAATACTTGACGATGATGGTTTGGTTAAATTGACCGTACCGTGGAGACCGTTCGGGTACAACGAGTCGCTTGGAATTTGGGTGTATTTTTTGGATTTACGTAAAGGTTCCTTACCAATAAAAGGCAATGGAAAGTGGGAAAGGCGACGCTCGAACGGGAAAACGTCTTGGCGTCTGGAGGATTTCGAAGTGATCGATTCAACGCTTGTTGACGACGTTTGGATGCCTATCGTTCTCCGCGAGTCCGTTCGCGCGTCAACAAGGCCAGATTTGCTAAACAAATACGAAACATGCATCAAATTGATCGAATACGGGCGAGTACAGTCAAACGATATCGAAGTTTAATGCAAAGACGGGACTCGAGTTTTCGACATGCTCAAGATGGTTACGTTTGAATCAGACGACGTCGGAAAGCCCAAAGGTTAGATTGCACCGATAGACGTTCCAGTCTCTAGAAGCCAGCACACTTGCCATACCGTGAGTGTAAAGTCGAATGTTGTTTTTGTTGTCGCGATCGTATTTTTTGTCTTGATTTGCGCCGTGTTGAAACGCACGGGTGCAACCTTTTAATCAGCGATTCCCAGCGTTTTCATGCTCGCCGGGAATCGCTGCGAAGGTGACAAATCGCTGTACTCAAAACGCTAGTCGAGGTTAAGTTGTTCGTCCAGTTCGAGTCGATAGATATTGATCGACCATCCCGCACGAGCGATCGGTTGTCGCTCGTTAAAACTTGCGATGACGAAGTTACCGTTGTCTGGGTCGGTGGCGCGAATAAGATGATCGACACTGATAGCATACCAACCAGCTGGCAAAATGGTGGGCTCATTATTGTTTGATTTTCGGGACATGCGAGGGATCGACTTGAATTCGATTCCGATGTCTAAAGGGGCGAAGCCGCCGAAATAGTCGAGATAAAATGGCTCGGCATCGGGATGCGCATCGAGCCATCGTTTGAGATAGATGAGATCTTGGCCCCAGTCAATATTGCTGTGAATGAGATGCTCGGAACCATGTGCCGGTCCACCGATAAGCTCGTTGAAGTAGGAGAGGCTGTTGGGATAAACGAAGAGACTGCTCGCGATGGAATATGCGAGTAGTATGGTTGCAATCGCGCGGATAGCTGGAAGGCCGAGGTTATTGTAATGCGATGAATATGGGTCGAGATTCGCAGCGTTTTGCCCGTCACGCCCTAACGCACTTGGTGATAACGTGAGCGGTACGGTGCTAGACGCCGGTGCGGCTGTTTGATAATTAGTGGAAATTCCAGTGTTGCCGGAACCCGTGGCTAGCGCCATCGGCTCACGATCAATCATCTTTGCCTCGACGGGACGAGCGAATACAAGCTTCGGGTTGTTCCTTATGCTACGACTTAACCAAATGTAGAGGAAGGGGAAACAAGGAAGAATGTAACGGAAATGTTCGTTGATGCCGGTTTGCGAACTGACAAAGACAGAAATAGTGATCGCCGGGGCAACTAAGAATAACTCGTCGCGAAATTGGATACGCGAAAAATTCATAGGTGAAGATGCGTTTACTTCGTCTGATTCGCATCGACGTCTGTGTGCTCCTACGCATCGTGAAATCAAAGAGCAGACACACATGATTCCAGCGAGCAAAAGCAGGAGCAAGGTTCCAAGCGGAATTTTGATGGCTGCGGCATAAAGGTAGTAGTACCACCAGCCGGTCTTAGACCATTGCCCGCCGAGGTAAAAGTCGTTGTGGTATTTGTCGAAATCGTTTCGTTGTGCGTCGATGCCGAGAATGTAGTGCTTCGGAAATGGGACTGGAAGATCGCCGAGCCAGTTATTGATGAATCTATTGTTGTCATGCGAATACCCCTCACCCCCAACCCCTCTCCCCGAATACGGGGCGAGGGGAGCTCCAGATGAGTTGGGGATTTTGTTATCTGGATCGGGGATACCCGTGAAGAGTCGGCTAACGAAGTGAAAATCTTTTAGCGGGGTCATCGTGCCTTCGAAGGCATAAACTAGGTTTAAAACATAGATGCTCAGCAGCATACGACAAGCAAGCAAGCCGGCTTCGCGAAACCAGTCGCGGACGGTAAATCGATGGCGATCAGGAATTCGATAGAGAAGCCACAAGATCGGCCACAATGGGTAGAAAATAAGTAGCGTCGTCTTAGCGGACTCGGCGATACCAAGGGCTAAACCGCTGAGAATAGTATTCCACCAAGATGGCTTTTTCAGCCAATTCCAATATGTATAGCAAGCCAACGCTGCGAGCGATGCGGATGCGATATCTGACGTAATCAGTTGACCATGTGCAATGACGTTGGGGCAGAAGCACCAAAGGCTCATAGCAAAAATTCCTGACCAAGGACCATAAAGCTCGGATGACCAGCGGTAGCACACGACGGCACCGAGAAGGCTAAACGGAATGCAGGACCATCGTGCGATCGTTATTAACCAAAGAAATCGAACTCCATTGGCTTTGCTAAAATCTCGGCCAATAGTCATCTCGACTCGACGACCGGGAGCGTCGCTAAAATGATCCCAGTTCGTTTCGCATCCGACAATCAATACGGGGATCGCCGCGACGAGCTTAACCAACGGCGGATTGACGTTATAGATATCGAAGCGATTGTACTGCCAGTAACTGACACCGGCAGCAAGATGAGCCGGTTCGTTATACGTTGGACTGTGAACCCATGCACCATAGGCGAGCAACGCCGAATGTATGATAAGCAAGCTTGAGAAGATCGCTCGATTCCAAGTCAACATCGACCCTAGGTGGCTTACCCGTTCGCTGCAATTCACTTCGACGATTCCTACCCTATGTTCAAAGCGCTTGTGATGATTCTAATAGAATTCCAATGATTACTTTCCCACGTGCGATTCGAGTGTAATCGATAGCACGCATGAAATCTATACGTGCGACAAAGGCGGGTTTTGGGTGTTTGTCCATTCAAAAACAAAAAAAGCGTCCTTGATATTAGGATGGTGGGTAGCATTGAGCCTCGTCGTATCGAATGTAGTTGGTTGGTACGAGCGAACAGCTTCAGAAAGACAAGCAGCGCTTCGTTATGGGGTACTGAATGATTTCCAGGAAGAGCAGATCGACATAAGGTATAGCGGGCACGAATGCTGGCCGTTGAGTTACAGAGTATATGTGCCGAACGCCACAGCCAGCAAGCCGAAGCTCCCAGTGTTCTTGTATTTGCATGGATCGGGTGAACGAGGAGCGGATAACGCGCTACAATTGCGAGCTGTCCCGTCCCTGCTTATGGAAAAGGCATATCGAAAAGACTTCCCATGCATAGTCGTTGCACCGCAATGCCCGACGGAAATGAACTGGACGAGCTTTCGACATAACTTCATCGCCGAGGATTCTGCATCGTGCGACCCGATTGTCGCGATAATAGAAAAGGTTCTCAAAAACCCACAAGCCGACCGCAATAGGGTTTACCTTGTCGGATTCTCGATGGGTTCGTTCGGAGCATGGGAACTTGCCGCCGATAACCCTGCAATGTTCGCGGCGGTTGTGCCAATCGCAGGCGGCGGTTCGGCGACTCTTGCAGAATCACTTGTCGAAGTGCCAATCTGGGCAGTTCATGGTGATCAAGATCGAACATGTCCAGCAGAACAGACGCGAAAAATAGTCGCTAAACTTCAAGCAGCCAACGGCGACGTACGATACTCCGAATTTCCAGGGGTAGGTCATCAGTCCTGGCAACAAGCCTTTCGGCAATCGTCCGAGATGCTTCAATGGATGTTTCGACAATGCCGAAATCATGAATGAAACCAAACGAATTACACGTTCTAAAAACAAACACTCTGGCAGATAGAGGGTTGGAGTGACTTTTTTCGACTTTTTTTAGCTGACCGTTGACAACTTACTAGAAACCGTGCTATTGAGTCGGGTATTATTCAACATCAAGGAGGTAACGATGAACGAAGATACGAAAAAGCAAACACTAAAACCGATAAAAATGGTCAGACATGGAGCAGTGGCAGCGAGTATTTGGAAGCGACAATCGCCGAGCGGGTTCGAGTATTTTGACTTCTCACTTAGTCGATCTTGGAAAGCCAAGACTTCTGGTAAGGAAGGCTACTCCCCTAACTTCTTTGTCACGAACGAAGAAGAGCTGTCTACGGTCGTTAGAGAAGCATCGACTTGGATTGCAAGCCAGCCTGCAAGCTTGCCACCAATCAAAGACGATTCGTTTTTGGGGTAACAGCTCAAATCGATTTTGAAGCGAGACTGTGACGGGTTTTAATTCAGCTCGATCATTTTTTCGTTGAGTTCTTTGGTTCGCTCGTAGTGGTCGCGGAGGATGACCGTGCGGTAGTGCTCGAATAACTGGCTTCCCTTGCCTTGCGACCGAAGATACCCTTCTCGCTTAGTAGGCTCGGTTGCGTCGATGGCTTCGATTTCGAATTCATATTGCTGCTGTTTTGAGAGCGATCGCCAAAAGGCCGTAAACGCCTCTATACGTTTTTCTTCTCGAACGCGAACACTTCGTTCGCGTTGAGTCTGAAAATCCCGTTCCGAGGCGATGCGGTTTTTTTCAGAGTCTTTGCGAGCGCTCACTTGAATGGTGCTTTCAAAGCCTTTCGGGAAATTGATTCTGTCCGAGTTTTTTATCGAATGGACGAGGAAGCCTATGTCCCGAGTTTGACCTCGCTGGTTGTACCAGTCGAATAGCTCGATCATCATTTGAACGGTGTCGAGTGAGTACTTCATCGATAGCTCTTCTGCCGAGGCAGGCCCCACTCCGCGCTTGGTTAGGGCAAGCTCCAATCGAGTTGGATCGACTGGGGCTGATATAGCATTTTGAATTTCTTGCGGAATTTCCATCGCCTTTCGTTTCGGTTTACGCTCGAAACGAACTAGCCAATTCCCCTTCCCCTTTTTCTCAAATCGTTTGTCATCAGGAAGACGCTTTAGGTCCCAGACGCTTTCAAGCTCTTCGATCCCCTTTCGCAATGCCCGCTTTAGCTGAGCAACATTGTTTGAGTCCGACAGTCGAACCTTGCGAAGTGCAAGTTCTTGCAAGTCTATTTCGACAGTGCTTCCATGATAGAATCGTTTGTCGAGGAATCGATAAAGACGCTTGGCAACTGGGCTTTCAAGTCGCGTATAAAGTCCCCAATCGAGCTGCTTGAGGTAGCCAGCCTTGAAACTTCGAAAGATGACTTCGTTCCAAGTGAGCCTTGAAGCACTGGGCGATTCGACCTTCTGAGTTGCCTCCCTTTGATAGATATAGAGCGTGTCGATGATGCCGAAATCGCGGTTGACCCAGCTCTTTTCGCCGTGATCATAAAACGCTCGATCGGAATAAATGGTGAGTCCTTTCCACCGGCGGAGCGCCTTTGCGATCCGATAATAGTTCCGAGTATCGTCTTCCCAACGGAGGAGTTTTAGAATTTCATATCGGCTAAACGTGACCTCTGGGCTTTGAAAATCTTGCAGCTTGCTTATCTGAATGCAGGCAAGAAGAACGTCATCGTCGATTGCTGTTGGTAGCCCATAACGATCAGAACCAGAGATGGTCAAGCGCCTCGTGACCTCCCTCCCCTCGTTTCGATCAAAGATTTGATCTTCGAAGACGACGGTCTTTTTTCCATCGGAAGTTCGATCGGAAATACCTGCTAGCGGAAACTCAGCGAGGTTCAGTTCATCGACTCCGGACTCGAATGTCGCAAGCGATCTCGAATCCAAAATCGGGCTTCGATTGACTTGAATTATGAGACTCTTCTGCTCCAAATGACAACCAACTCCCCTGTTGTTAGTTAATAAGTTAATAATACAAATTACTGCGACGAAAAAGCCTTTCGATTCAGCGACTTAGCAAGGCAAAAGGTGTTTCGTTTCACGGTACTCAAGCCTCAAAAGGTGTTTCAACCGCCGGTAAAATGTGTTTCGTTTCACGGTAGTTGATCGACATTTTGTGTCTCATTTCACGGTAGCCCATTTGATGCTGCGAAATAAAAAATGTGTTTCATTTCACGGTATCCCCTATGGTCTTCCAAAGCCCCTATTTCCGACCCTCACTTTAAGCCACTTAAAGCGAGCGTAACCATCTCAGAACTTGGAAGTTTTGGCAACAAGATTCTTGAAAGCTAGATCAAACCCGATGTGTTGGTTGCTTGCTTGCAAGCTTGCAGGCAAGCAAGTCAACCGCGATCGCTTATGGCTCGATTCGAATCTTTCTCGCTTTCAAGATTTATTGCCAGCAAGTAATCCCATTGGCTTGCAACGCATCACGCTTCGATACTTGTTGACTTGTGGGCTTGCTTCCTACGCGTATGGCCAACATAAGTGCTTGTTTGCCGTAGGGCGTGTTGCGAGTTAGGCCGATCTGCCAGGCAACTGACCAGAAATCTGCGCGTCTAACAGACATGCCAGTAGGCTGTATTCCAGGCAGGTTGAACCGATGGACAGTATGTTTGCATGCTTGAAAACTTGCCTGCCGGTACCCAAACTTGCAAGCCATAAAAAATGCTTGCGTGATTGCAAGCCATCTTGTAGATAAGCATTCATGATAATAGCACTCGTGAATTCGAAGGGGGGAGTAGGGAAGTCAACGCTGGCCGGAAATCTTGCTGGTTGGCTTCATGCTCATGGTAAAAAAGTCATCCTTGCAGATTGCGACACTCAGTGTTCGTCAAGCGAGTGGGTGAGGGAAGCCGCACCCGATATTCAGGTTGTTCGACTTTCAAATGCGGACGAGGTACTCGACGAACTGCCGTCCTTAGCTCGCGAGGCTGATTATGTGGTCGCTGATGGACCGGGAAGCCAGACCGAGACGAGTAGGGCGCTTCTCATGTGGGCTGATCTTGCAATCATCCCTTGCAAAGCGAGCATGTTCGAGGCGAGAGCATTAGACAAAAACACGGCTTTCGTTCGCCAAGCTCAATCGATTCGCAAAGGACCACCAGAGGCGATTGCAGTTCTTACGATGGTCGGGCGAGATTATCGATTGACGAAGGATATGCGAGATGCAGCATCCAATCTTAAGCTTTCACTTTCGGAGACGGCGATTACGCTTCGACAATCCTATGCCGATGCACCAGGGCAGGCGACATTCGTTTGGAACATGGGTTATTCCGCGCGAGACGCCGCCGAGGAGATCGACCAATTTTTTCAGGAGATTCTTCCGGAGGCAACGAGCGACAAAGTTCTTGCACTTCGAAAGAGTAGGAGAGGAAAGTGATGATATCAAATTCAATTAGCAAACAAGGAGGTTAAGACATGGCAGAACGAAGATCGCTTGCCGCAGCAGTATCAACACCAGTACCAGGAGTGGACCACGAATTGGTTCGTTCGTTTGTTACGCAAAATCAACATTCCGAACGACCGATTGTCGCTCCAGCGAGAATCAGCGACGAACCGCGACCAGTCGTACGCGACGAAATCGCAAGAATTGATTCTGTAGAATCGCGAACGCCAAAAGCAAAATCAAAGAAGGCAAACCGCTTTCAACCAGTCGGTTTGATTCCAGTGACGATTCGCTTGAGACCAGACATAGCCGGAGCTTTGAAGCGAGCATCCTTAGAACGAGAGCTGGAAGGCGAAGAGGTTTTTACGCAGCAAGACATCGTAGAACAGGCGTTGGAACCGTGGCTGAAGCGGGAAGGGATGCTGCCGTAAATTTTTGCTTGAGGTGGTTGAAGTGGGGAAGGGGCATTAGGCCTGGTTCGCTTCAAAAACTCCGGAGCTAACGCTCAACGGCTAATTTCTCGATATCCAACAAACGCTTTGACCTGAGATGTTTCCTAAAAAACTGGACAAATTCGCTTCTATGCTTCAGAATTAGAGCTTCGTTGGAGTTCCAGTTTCCAGGTCTTGCCACGAGGTTCTAATGGTTGCGATCGCTTACGATGAGTTGTCATTCCAAGTCCCCGAGTTGCTTCAATCGTTTGAGCTTGCGCCGATTAACCGAACTGCAACACGACGCGATGTGTTGCAAGCCGAGAATCGATTCTCGTTCGAACTCTTCGCTCGCGAAGCTTGCCATCCGATCGCACTGGCGGTGAATCAACAGTTGGCACCGCATGTCAACCGTTTTGGAATTTGTCAAAATCGAAATGAGCTGATAGGCGAGTACAACGGTGCTCTTGGGAACCTCAATTCCATGATTTCCGAATGGACGGAGTTTCTCAAGAATGTCCATCGCTGTAATGACTACACGCCTAAAAGCCAATCGGACACGCTCGACGCGCCCATTAACAATGCAATCGTGGCTCGCGCTCAAGCGAGGGCTCGTTCTGAAAGTAATAGAATCGAGGAGCAGTCACTCAATTCAATCGCTGGGTTGATGAAACCGATCGAGTCAGCCCTCACGGCAAAATTCGTGAGCGAGCACACGGATGATTTGGCCATTGCACTTGCAAACGACCACGGGTTCGCAGTCAAAGATTTCGTTCAAAACTGTGCTCAAAGTCTAATCGAGATGTTCCACCGTAATTCGGTGGGCGTTGCTCAATGGTACCCAGGTCAGAATTGCCGCTACATGTTTTTTCGCCGTCGCACCACAAATTCATATGAAACATTCGAGGACTTCGATAAGCGAACTGTTTACGGAAGTACGAATACCGAAATAACCTGTCACGACCACCACTTGATTGACGCTTTCTCATGCCACGTCGATAATTCCCCGGTTCCCATTCCAGACCGTGCTTGCCGATTGATCGCTCAATCTCCAAAGTGGCTCAAGGATCAGCTATCGCTAATTGCCGGAACGATGACCCAGGAGAGGATTCACGTCCACAAGCAACTGAATCGGGCATGGGAAATAACTCAGGTTATTCCACGCCTGCATTTTGATCCTGCAATTTGCATTGGTTCATTTGTCTTGACAGGATGGGGGCCTCGCGATGTCGCGGAGACTAGCGAAGATGAGCTGAAAAGACTCACGTCGACGGATGCTAATCAGACTTCTCGACCAAATGCATTGAGCAAGGCGGCCAGTTTTTTCTCTGAATGGCTCGGTGGAGAATAATCCGTGTGGCAAAAGTTTCTTCGAAGCATCCCGATGAAGTTCCTGTCGCTTATTTCGCTCACGCTCCTTATTTTGTGGTACGTCCACTATGCATCGACTAGACCACGTCCTGTGGTAGAACCGAACGCTGTTGAGCAAACTTGGCAAAGTGATCTCCAAACTGAATCGTCGAAGGATTCGACGATTGCAGTCGCTCCGATCGCAAAGCCGAGAACTCCGAACGCCGAATCGACGAGAACTCAATTGGCCAATTCATTGGCTAATTTGGGTGGCAAGATTCAGGAACTTCGTGCGCTTCGAACTCAAGTTGGTGTCCGATTGGAAGAAGTTCAAGACAGCGAATCGGGGCGGCGAATTGCGGCCAGTTCAGAGCATTTTCCGCTTTTGATTGCGTTGATTCAGCACCATGACGATAGCGAGATCAGAGTCAATCAAATTGCCGATCGATATTCCGAGTTAGTCGCCGCGGAAGTCGGAGGGATGACCGACGCGGAACATCGAAAAACCCTTGGCTTACTTCCCGAATTTGAAGAGGCTTTGGCTAGAGCCACGAAGGAGTTTCATGATGTTGAATTGTCGATACTGACGATTGAGCATGTCTGCAAATCCATTCCGCCAGCTCCAAAGTCTGCGAAAGTCCTGATCGCTGAAAGAAAGCAAGCAGAAGTCGATGCGGCATCCGCACTAATGAAGTCAGCGACGATTGCAGCAAAGCAATCTCAGGATTCCGGCATGGCGGAAAAAATTCAGGAGAAAACCGAAGCCGATCTTCTGTTGCGAGTAGCGAAGGAACAGCTAGAAAAAGCGAAAGAAAATTCGAAGATTCTCGATAAACAGATCGAATCGGAATTAGTTCAAAAGCGCGCCGCATTGAGAGAAACGATGAAACGTATTGAGCTAGAATTTCAACGGGACAAATCTAAAATTGATCGTTATTTGGAGGTTTTGATGATCGATGGATATAATCAGCCGGAATCGTCTGGTTACCAGACCAACGAGGCTACCCCACGGAAAGTTTCCTTGACGAAGCTCATTGGTTGCGGTGCGTTGAACAATACGCAAGACGGACTGTATAAATTGGCATTAGCGATGACCGTTGGCAACGATCGCTACAAAAATCTCCATGGAAGTAAGACCACGATACTCCAGCAGGAAGGGAATTATCCGTTCGCTCCAAAGTTCGGTGGGGGAACTTTTCAAATCGGATATAACGCTTACTACTCGGAGGCACAGAAACTCCTTTTGAAGTACCAGTTTCTCCTGGTCGAGAAGGGACTTCTCTCTGAATGAAACCGCTTATTGTTCTGACGATCTTCATAGTCCTAGTTGGTGCCAGTGTTGAGCCCGTTTCTGCACAAGGGCGAGATTCCAAGGATGCAAAGTTGGAACTAAGCTCCTACCAAATTGAGCGAGGGCTTGCTTTCGCCAAGAAGCTATTGGCGGATCAAAACTCTTCCAACTCGATGAAACAAGTGGCATCGGATTCTTCGACAAAGATCGAACAATTACCCGACGTTGAATTGCAAAACATTCAGTCGGAGATCGACGCGATTCGCGATAAGCTCAAGCAAGTTCATGATGAAATTCGGGTCGAAGCGAGTTTGCAAAAGACCAAAAAAGATTTGGCACTTCTCGAAGCTTCATTTGCGTACGACGAACCCAAAATCCGAATCTATCTCGCAGCTCTATGTAGCCAAGGAAGAGCCCAGCCATTAAAGAATCTCTCATTCGAATTGACAATTTCGGTCGGTCCAATGTCGTTGCAAGCACTTCGCGATGCTGGAGCGTTGGAGAAAACGCCGGAAGGCTTGTTAAACCTTGGAAATATTGCATGCAGTCTCAAGAATGATCGCGGTCGCCACGCGTTTCCCAAAAACGTTGGCGGAAGCTTAGATGGCGAGGAGCTTCTATTCCTGGCACCAGCTCAAGAGTTGCTCTTGAAGTACCAGAACCTGTTAGTCGCGAAAGGATTGCTTGCGCCATGACGAGCATGGCCGTTTATCGCCGTCGTGCATGGCGCCGTGTCGACATGAACGAAGTGTGCTTTTGACGGCATGATAGGCGGCATGATGACTGTGAACCCAAAATGCCAGTCATGATGCCATGTAAAAACCGCGTTCGAGCTGGGGTTTTCCTATGTAAGAGCGATTGTGCCAAGTAGCATGTGTCCTACCCCGGAAATATAGAACACCTCGGTTGGTACTTGGTTCTAACCTGAAGTAAGGTGATTGACGCGATGAATGGAAAACGACGACGACATGGAGCGACCAATTCCGATACGGTGAAGCCGTCCGACCACCCGGCGACGCTCCGCATCAATGGTCGAACGTACGACGTCCTCGACCAGCTTTCGATGCCGAGTCGCGGGAGATGGAAAGTCCGCGACCCGCAGCCGCGACCTCGCGGGATGACTTGCACGGCGATTCTGCTTGACCGCTCGCCGTCGTCCGACCAGTTAGAAAGGTCGCTTCGGAGACTACCGGAGGACGCGTACGGGCTTCCGAAACTGTTGGCTTGCGGCGTACACGACAGCAAGCGAGTTTGGATTCTAAGTTGGAAACGCGGAACGCCGCTCGAAGTTTACCTTCAGAAAGCAGTCAAGAATCGACTCCAGCGACCGTCGGTTTGGGAGTCGATTCGGAGAATCAAATCGCTCGCTCACAGCTTGCAAACTCTATGGGGCTATTGCCAAATTGTGCATGGCGATATCAAACCCACCAACCTGATTTTGCCGAGCGATCAAGGTTCAATCTTCCTGACCGATTTTGGGAGCAGTTGGCAAGTTGAACGGACGAATTTTCGGGTTGCCGGAGATGGATTCCATCCGCACTATGCCGCCCCCGAATTGATGATTCCTGAACAACAAATTGACTTTCGAGTCGATCAATTTTCGGCAGGTGTTGTGCTATATGAAATGCTGACCTTGGAACGACCGTACAAGGGACTTGGCGGTAAAGCAGGACTCCCAGAATTCCGATCGGATATCGAACGGGAGTATGAACCACCGAGTACCAAGATCGACCGTTCGGTATCGATTCCGAAGAAACTTTTGACGGAACTTGATCTCGTGGTTGGAAGGCTTCTGAAATTAGATTCGCAGAATCGCTTTTCGACGCCGAATGAATTTGTAAAAGCGATGGATCGACTTGTCGAGCACTTCAGATCGGCAGCGATTGGTTCCCAAGATATTTTGATGGATCAGCATTCCGATAACCCAAATATCGCGACTTCGACTTTCCAAAATGCAAGTCGAGCCATCGGAAGATTAGTTTCGAAATGGCTAGGCGACGATTAAGTTTCAATTCGCAATGGTGGCCTCCACTGAAATCGATCGCCGCAATCGCAATGGGTGTCGTCCTCTCGATCGATAAACGGCAATATTGTGCGGTTGCCAACTTTGGATTCCGTAACACCTTTTTTGTGAATACGTCGAACATTGTTGTGGCAAGATTGGCAGGCTGATTCGTGGGGTTTCGAAGGTATCTTACCCTCTGAACTGTCCTCGATTACTCGATGAAAACTTCGAAGTTTGCGGAACGCTCGCTCGATGTCGACGGAATCGATCGGCACAGCATACCCTTTTCTTGTGTTCGCAAAAATGACGATTCCCCAGTCGCAAATTGCTCGTTCTTCGGAGGAAGAGATCAGCTTGGCATACGCCGCCAATTTAATCTTATGGGTAGGGCGAACTCCAGAATTCTCCGAACGACTGTGACTTAAAATAACAGGAATTCGATGTCTGTGGGATGAGAGCAAACGATGAGCTTTTCCCGAAATGCCTTCTCGACTATCGGTGTATGCATGTCCGAACGGACCAACTTGATAGGCTTTCACCAATTCCCACCAGTCGACTTCGACGGCGACTCGGGGCGATTCATGGAGAAGTTGCATTGGTCCGGCACGACGGGCGGTAAACCAAAGTTCGTATAGTTTCGACAAATCCTTGGCTGCATAGTACGCTACCGAAGCAGGGAACAACGCAATCAGCCAAGGGGGAATGGCATCGGGATAACCGATGGTTCTTCCCATCGCATAGGCGAAAATCGCTAGGGCGATCGCCATAAATCCTGACTTGCCAACGCGACTCCATTTCTTGGCTATCTCGGCATTGAGTTCTACCAGATCGAGTATCGGTGAATATCCGAGATTGGGAATTCTGATTGACTCATGATCAATTGCATTGCCCGTCTGATTGTCAAAGGCGATAATCCCTGCGCGTGGACAGTATTCGAACTCTGCGAGACTTCGGACATGCACAATCGGTTTTGGGTTAGAGTCGTCGTCTGGATAGTTGCTCATGGATTAATTCACCGGTTTCCAAGAATTCCAATCGGATAGGATTGCATCAATTGAATTCGGTCGATCGGAAAAACTTGGACGGTGGCATTTCTTGATAACCGAAGCTGCTTTCGGATAATTGGCAAGTTGTTTCGGCTCCTTGTCACGAGGATCACCGGTCAATGCAAACGACATGATCCTTCCCCAGCTATAAAAATCGCTTTGGAAATTGCGAACGCGATCATCGACTTCGGGAGCCCGATATACGCTTTCTGATTCCCAGTCTCCCGATATAGAAATGGTTCCTTGTTCGAACTGTGCAAGTTCGAAATCCGAAAGCTTGATCCCTGATCCACAGATAAAAATCGAATTCGGATTCAGCTCGCGAAGAATCACGTCTACTTGATGCAGCGTACGAATCGCTTCGAGAAGTTCGATTCCAAGCCATTTGATTTTGGAGGCACTCCAGACTTCCGAATCCTTCTTCAACGACTCACGAAGCGATGGTCCATCGATCCAATGATCGACGATCCACCAACCCGAGTTATTTTCGACCTTGCGTATCGTGTAGTTGGCAGCAATCCGAGATTGAGAAACGATATCGAGATTCTTGATACGCTCGCAAACTCGTGCGTGCCGTAAAACCCGTTCACTAAAATCTTCGCGTTTTTCCCGATCGACATGCACCAATTCATAAAACTTTCCTCGTCCGAAACGATCGAGATTTTGGTGCTCTAACTTGGCCACCCGGATCGTCAGTCCGTTGTCGGTGTTGACGGGCTGTCGTATATCGTCGGTAAGTAGCCATTCATCAGGAGGATAGATGATGAACGCAGGGTCGACGGGATATCGACTTTGAACTTCGATGTCGCTTCGATCAATTTTGAGGAACTCACAAATTGATTTGATAGTCGACTCCTTCACCTCCCCGCCGTTAACGATCAAGGCGATCGTGTTGCGACTCACATGATACTTCTTTGCAAAATCAGGTTCAGAATACCCCTTGACGTTGAGCACGTCCTTGAATCGCTGACCGCATATCGGTGGCAACGACTTATCGAAGCCTAGTTGTTTCTTGCTCTTGTGTGGCTGGTTCGGGGGATTCATGTCGACTCGATTGACCTCCTAATTATTCGTAATACAGAGCGCAAATAGAGCGCAAACTAACCAGACCGGAGCGCGGCCTTCATGTTTCAATTGGACTTACCGCATGACACGGCACGCCGATGCGTGTCATCGCAGTGAGTAGTCCTATCTTACACCAGCTTCGGAAGGCAAGCGACCAAATGTCACTTAGCAAGCGAGACCAGAAGATTCAATCGGTTCTCACCTCGAAGGTTCGCGTCATGAGTTTCCAACAATTAGCTCATGCGTTCTTCGACGGCAACGAAGCGAGTGCCAATCGTCGACTGGGCCAGTTGGTAGACAAGGGCATCTTGACTGAAAACCGGCTGCTTGCCCGTGTTCTTCCGTCTCCGGTCCAACCACTTTACGTTTGGGAGCCAGGCTTTCCGGAACCTGCTTTCGAGCATCATTCACGCTTGTTGAAGCAACGTTGGAGTCGGCTCGCTCCGCGGCGGGTGACTACCTTCATGGCCGCCGAGCGATTCTCACGATTGGTAGGTCGTCGAGCGGTAGGTCGACTCAAGCATCCTCTCCAGGTATCTCACGATCTTGGACTTGCTTCGGTCTTTTTGTTTTTTCTTCATTACCATCCGAGCGTTGCTCTTCGTTGGGTAGGCGAGGATTTTTTAGCCGCCTGCACGATGCGGGCTAGAGGCGTTCCCGATGCCGTCATTATTTCCAACGGCACCGCGCCGGAAATGGCCGTCGAGCTGGGTGGCGTCTATTCCGCCAAAAGACTTTACAAGTTCCATCGCTACTGTTTTGCAAGGGAGCTTATTTATGAAGTCTGGTAAACAACTCCACTCCAATCGATCGATGCGGGCTGAACTTGGCAAGCGGGATCGAAGCATCCTATCCGACGTGATTCGATATCGCTTGACGACGAACGAGTTCCTTCATTCGCGATACTTTGAGCATCTTCAGATCAATGCCGTGGTAAAGATCACCGGTCGACTGGTACGGCAAGGTTGGCTTAACGCCTATTCCCTGATCGATCGTCGCCAATACTTTGTGCCGGGTCCAAAGTTGGTCAAAGGATATGGGCTTCCTATCAGTCGCTCGCGGCCGCTTGGACCGCAATCGCTCTCAACGCAATATGCGGTCGCCAAGTACTGCTTTTACTCAGGGCTGAACCTAAAGCTCGTAACGAACGAGGAATTCAAAGTCGCGTTTCCGCTTTTGGATGATCAAGTCGTCGGCGGTGTCAACGTTTTGGATGGCGATGGTGCCAATGCGACGCTGAGGCTCGTTCGCGTCGATCTTGGTGGAACGCCAGAACACGTCGCCAAGAAATGCAGTCTCGATTTGGCAGCACGACAAAAAATCGGGGCATTCAACGAACTCGTTGGCGCGAAGCGATTTGTTTCGGTCGTACTGACCGCTAGTTCCGTCAAACAAGAGCTTATTCAACAGGCCGTCGCGAAACGCCGCTGGCCAAGGGGTATCCGCTTTCAAGTCTTTGTAGTCCCTGAGCTTGCTCAGTTTTTTCCCGCTGTTTAGGAGTTGGTAACTATGTCCGTTCGTGCGCCAGTTTTCGATAATCCTGTTGATTCTTCTAAGTTTCCGAATCGGAAACTCCCGTTTGCGTTTCCCGCAACGGTTTACTACCCATCCGGTAGTGAAGTTCAAAGTTTGTTCTCCGCTTACTTTGGCGGCCTGTTCGGTTTTGCGGTAATCATTTATTGCTTGCGAGCATTAGGGAGCGACGCGACCTGGTTGCATCCATTGCTTCTTAATCTTGCCGAGATCAACAACATATTCCTTTTCGTGTTCGTCGCTCATTTTTCGATTGTAGCAGTTCGCGGGCTGTCCGATCTTACGGCACTGCTTTGTATCGCCCAAGCCTTCAGCGTATTTGGCAGCCCACCGGCGACGAAAGAGTATGGACTGATATTGATGGGACTCCTTTACGCGTGGGCTTCGATCGACTTGGCTCTCCATTGGGTAGCGATAAATCCGTTGGGGAAAACTCCCAAACCGTTCGATGCGCGGTATGTAATCGTATCGGGCGTCTGCTTGGTTTACTTTGCGATCCTTCAATCGGCGGCAACGGTTTCTCAATTCGTCGGTATTACCATTCCCTTCGCGGTCGTAACGTTTGCTTTTGCGATCATCCTCAACCAATCGAGCGGTTTCCAATTTGGTCGGTTGTTGCTGTACGGCGTCGTCAATTATCTCTTCTATCCGAATGTTGGATCGCTGGCACCTGGCTTGCAAGCGTCAACAACCTGCCTCCGGGTGCTTCGACCGTTACCATTCTTGCTATTTATTTTCACGTCGGTTGCATATTGGTGGTTTATCCAATCGAACGTCTCACCCATTGAATTGTTGATGGTTCTTGGTTCTTCCGTTGCGTTGGTGGCAAGCCAGATATGCTTCATTTCTGTCGCAGTGGCCATGCCAACGAAACCAGCAGGAGAAACGGTCGGTTGGAACGAGGCCGTCGACGCGAACCAGAAATCTGAAGCGAGAGTAAATCGCGATTCGATCTATCTCGCCAAGGTCGCCGCTGATGGCAGCCCGGCTCAAGTCGATGTTTCACACTTGATGCAGCATGCGCATTTTTTAGGCACCACCGGATCGGGAAAAACCTCGGTCGGTTTGATTCCATTGATCGAGCAAATCACGCGTCGCGGCGATTCGAGTGTAATTGTCCTTGATCTCAAGGGGGATTCGACCGAATTGCTGGCGGCTCTCGATGCTGCAAGAAGGCAATCTCCGAAGATCGGCGGCGATGAAATGCCACTTCGCGTTTTTAGCATGGAAAACGGGGTTCGCACGTTCGCGTTCAATACGTTCCTGACTAAAGGCTGGACAGACCTAAGCATTCTCGAACGAACGGACATCATCTGTAGTTCGCTTGGACTCGACTATGGCAGCGGGTTTGGTCCAGATTTTTTCCGTGGCTGCAATTCATCGGTGATTCAAGCCGGCAACATAATCAATCCACACGTTATGTCGATGCGTCAATTGTTTCGTGATGTAGATCGATTATTGCGATCCAAGTCGAGCGACCTCCTGCTTCCAGAGGTGAGACGATCGGGAACCCATGCTTGGTTCGTGCTTTCTCGAATGGCAGCGTTGGACGCGATCAATATCACCGCGCCAACGATTGAAACGCCGGATGTACTCGATCATCAAATCGACCTTGCTCAGTTTTTTACTCGCCCCCAACTGGCCTATTTTAAACTCCCTTCGCCGACAGCCGCGATGATGGCGCCGGCGATTGCTCGACTGGTTGCTAACTTTCTGATGGTGGCTGGTAAGAAAACCGAGCGAAAGCATAAGGTCTTCCTGGTAATTGACGAATTCCAGCGAATGGCCGTCAAGAGCTTGGATAGTCTTTTCCAGACAGCGCGAAGCTTAGATATCGGCTTGATCTTAGCCAACCAATCGATGACCGATTTAGTGGAGATGGATCGCGGTTTAGCGAGTGCCGTCGAATCAAACTGTCATATTCGACAGTGGTTTTCCGTTAAGAACGCCTCCGAAATCGAATCGCTGAGTCAACAATTCGGTAAACGGGACGAGATTCGGTCATCTTACACGGAAAACGATAACGGTACATCCAGGACGTGGCGAGTAGAAGAGGTTCTGCGCGCGTCGAATACCGATATCAACGCCATCTCGAATGATCCTCACTTGAGCATTCTTCAGATTACCGGCGATCGAAAGGGCTACGGTCAATATCGCGGCGTGCCGTTTGTTGCGCGTAGCGAGTTTCACATCTCGAATGATGAATATAAGAAACGTCGAAAATATTCTTGGCCAACGGATATGCCTGGAATGATTACTGGGAGTACGACCATCATCGACACCCGCGACGCGCCTGATCCCGGTGAGCGAGACCGCCGCGACCTTCCGCCGGATATCAATTCTTGGCAGAAGGAGATGTTTGAATGACTACGCAATCGTCGTCTGACCGGAAGTTATCCATCGAGGTGCTTCTCGAAATCTTTATCCACCGTATCGATGTGCTGAAGAGGGAAGAACTTCAGCAAGTCATGCTATTCATGGGATTCGATTCAGATCGCATTTCAACCTTGCTTAAACGATGCGAGCGATTGCTTCTCTTAGAAAGAAGCATTCAAAACTCGGTATCGTATGGATTAGATAAGTTCTTGACGAAGGCAGGAACGAACGAGCATACCGCCGAGCATAAGCTTGCCAAACGATTCTTTCTTTACGAGCTTCGCGAGGTACAGAACCGTTCGATCGCTGATGTTTCGAAAGTGATTTGGCTCGGTCGAAAAGGAGCAGGCATTGCTGGAGTACGCTACTTGAAGTACAGCTTCGAGGAACTCAATGCATCGCTTCGTTTATCCCAAGCCTACATGAGTTTTATCGAAACGGGCAACCAGCCCCAGTCTTGGCATCGACTGGTAAATGCTTATCGATTCGACCATCTGGCGAGAGTCGCGATCGCCAAAGTAGGCACTGAAGGACGACTGAAATATGTCGTCGCTCCTATCTTCTCTCCAAAGTTCAGTCGCGGCCAGTTCAACCGTGCGTGCCGAAGCTTGGAGTGTGATTATGAAATCTGCTAATCGCAAAAAGAGCCGAAGCGTAGGTAACATCACGAACGACCGCGTTGTACTAACGCATATTATGAAGTTCGGACTAACCGCGAGTAGCGTTTGGGACTGCTCAGAAGCGTTCGATGGACTTGATCGAATTGCGATCGGGCATGCCGTTCGGCGATTGGCAAAAGCAGGCGTTATCAAACGCGGTGTGTTGCACCACGGTAAGTTCTATTTTGTGCCCACCTCTGAGGTATGCACCATCGTTGGTCAACGCGGTGTAAGTTTTGGCCTCTTGGGCGAACCGATCAAGAGATTTGCCTTTGCAAGATTGCTCATCGGCTGTCGCGAAAGACCATCGGTCGTACCTGCACTAACAAGCCCCCTCATCAAGCATTGTGGTGAGAGCTTTCGAGGAATCGCGTCCCGATTCCTCGTGAAGCCCAGCGATTGCAAATACCTTGGATTTCTAAGAATCGATTCGCAGCTCCATAGTCGTCCCGATCGTCCGGCACAGCAACTTCGCGCCGATCTACTTCGGTTCGCCAAGCAGCCGTTGATTGCGACGTTCATGAAGCAAAATTCGTTCGAATATCTATGGACGACGGTTTCTACCGCTCGCGCCAACGCCGTCATGGAAAAATTTTCATCGTACAAACGCGTCGGAAGGTTTCCAATCTCCGTCGTCGTTCTTCCCGAGCTCATGCCGCTACTAGCGGGTATCACGATTCAACAGGAGACCTTTCAAATCGAACACTAGAGTTAGTACCCCCAACTAACCAACCCACCACTCTTCGCTCAAAGAGTCGCAAAAACATTGAGCAGCGTACTTTACTAACCGTAGGAAAGAGGAGCATCGGTAACACGATGACGCTTTCCGAATTTCTGGAGGAACCAGAAACATGGCAACAGCAAAAGACAAATTAAGAACTCGAATTGGGAAAGCGTGGAAGACAATCTTTCATCCGAGGAGATTTCGCGAGACAAGGTGCGAAGAATGCGGGCGACCGTTTCTTGAGTACCCCGAGCGAGTCCCGACGTACCGATTTCAACATGAAAGCGTTGAAGTCTTGATCTATCGGGACAAATCGGCATTGAAGGAGACCTTTCACATGCGGGTAGGAGTCTGGCGCACGACTGACCGTGAACATTGTTTCGGTCAGCTTTTTGCGAGAGAAGACTTCCTATCCCTAGTTCGAGCGATCAACGAGGCTGTTGGATTCGTTGAGGCTGGTGAAGAGGATATGAGGAAAATTAAATGGCTGCCAGGGAAATAATTCCCTGGTCGCCTTTTATTTACTAACCCTAGGAGGCAAATGAAAAGAAAAGAAGAAGTAAGAGTCCACGAGATAGAAAGTGACAACGTCCATCTGGAGATAACGCTTGTCAAACCTGTTTCAGGAGAACCTTGGCACATGATTGATGTATGGCGATTTTTCAATGACCGCAATGGTCGATTGAAACTCGCCAGATGGTACTATCCCCATCAACTATGTCACCTTGCGAACGTAGTGAGTGCGGCGCAAGCATGGATCAAGGAGAACTTGGATTCAGAAGCTGAATAGCTTTGCTCGTGAAAGGTTTTGAAAGGTTTTATCGAAGAGTACCGGCGAGGAAATGAGTTCTCGTCGGTCATAAACAACAAACCAATTGGAGGATTATGGCAACAAAGAAAAAGCCAACCCATGAAATTCGCTTCGGAGCAATCCGAGGCACACTATGGTCTAACGCTTCATCTTCGGGTGAAGAGTGGCCATGCGTAACCCTTAGTCGTCGATACAAGAACGACCAAGACCAATGGCAGGAGTCGAACTCGTATACCGAGTCACAACTGCTTGATCTATTGAAAACCGCTACAGCGGCTCTTCAATGGATGCGTTCGACTGCGGCTAGTCAACCGGTCGAAAGTATGGTCAAGGCGCTTGCCGAGACGAAAGCAATACCAACTTCGCAACGGGTTAGGAGGGCATCATGACTATTGCAGTACTTGATGGACCTTTGAAGTTCCCGTTGGGTTTTGTGGTTTGCACGCGAGGTGTGATGGAAGAGGTCGATGGCCAGGATGTGCATCGAGCTCTATGCCGTCACGCACGCGGTGATTGGGGGCTCGTTTGCGAGGATGACAGACTCGAAAACGAGATGTCCTTGGAACATGGATACCGATTGATGTCGGTCTATGAGGATTTCAAGGGAAAACGCTTTTGGGTGATTACAGAAGCGGATCGCTCAGCGACTACTTTCCTTCTGCCCGAAGAGTATTAGTAGTCGCGGAGTAACGCTGGTTTTTCCTAAGGTTGGCGCAGGCACGGCTAGTCACCGTCGTGTCTGCAACTTGCGCTCCGAACATGTTCGTAGCTCGTCTTACTCGCCGCTCGTTGAGGGTGACCGCCGAGCAGCTTGAGTAGGACACTACGCCATGTTTGTTGCCAGCGCAAGCGAAGGTTTTGGGGGGCTTAACTGACGGATCTTCGGATTCTCGTTAGGCCCCCCATTTTTTGACTTAAGCATTTGTATTCAATCATCAATTTCAACAACCATCGAATCCAAGAAAGCAAAGATATGAGTCGCCCACCCATCCATACCATTCGCATGGGCTTTGTCAAAGCCGCGATATGGCGAAACGAAACCAAAGTCGGAGTCAGGCATCAAGTAACCATTTGTAGGCTTTTCAAGAACGGAGACATGTGGCAAGAGTCGACGCGATTCGGTCGCGACGATCTCCCGCTCGCCGCCAAGATTCTCGAACTCGCCCATGAATGGATCTTCTTCCATAGTCAAGAAGACGAAGGAGAATCCTGAAATGGATATTGACGCAACGGCTAACCCTGAAACTCTCTTGCTGTCGACGCGAGAGGCAGCCAGACGACTGAGCATTTCGGAGCGAACGTTGTGGACGCTGACCGACCGAGGCGAGATTCGATGCATCCGCATGGGTACCGCTAAACGCTACCCGATCATCGAACTCGAACGCTTCATCGAACGCAAGCTACTTGAACAAATCGATCCACTTGCGAATTCTTCTACCAACAACAACAAATTTCCGAACCTTCACAACGCAACTTAGGATTCATTCATGGCCAGTATAAGTACCGATTCGGCTGGAAGCCGTCGGATTCAGTTCACCAACGTCGAAGGCGTTCGCAAGACGATACGCTTAGGGAAGGTTTCTCTAAGGAAAACCGAGGAATGGGTTCGGCATGTCGAGCAACTAGCCGAAGCGGTTCGATTTTCACAAACTGCCGAACATGCGACACAATCTTGGGCGGAAAAACTGCCCGATGAGCTCTACGAAAAGCTTGTCACCGTAAATCTCATGCCTTCACGCAACACTCTAATCAGCACTTTAAGGCCGTTCATTGACGCATTTATCGATGGGAGAAAGGATGTCAAAGCGTCAACGAAGGAGGTTTGGAAGCTAGCAGGCAATACTCTCGTTACCTTTTTTGGAGCAGAGCGTAAGTTGGCTTCCGTTACCGAAGTGGATGCAGAGATGTTTAAGCAAAACCTCGTCGAATTGCAATTAGCACCAAGCACGATTCATAAACGGTTACAAGTATCACGATCAATGTTTAGCCAAGCCGTAAAGAGAAAAATAGTCTCAACAAACCCGTTTGCGGAAGTAACGCATTCAGCGATTATCCCCGAGAATCGAAAATTCTACGTGAATCGAGAAGTCATCGAAGCACTGATGAATCATTGCGATTCAACTTGGAAAAGCATAGTAGCGCTAGCAAGGTTTGGCGGGCTTAGAACTCCGAGCGAAACTTTATCGCTACGGTGGCGGGACATTCATTGGAACGAAAAAACAATCCTGGTGACGTCACCCAAAACTGAACATCACTTCAATGGTGCGACGCGGCTAATGCCGCTATTTCCGGAATTGGCTGCCGTTCTTACGCAAGCAAGAGCCAAGGATACGAACAATGACGATTTTGTTGTCGACCGTAGATATCGAGAAGCGGCTACGTCGACGGGACTATGGCGAAACGCAAACTTACGAACGCAGCTTCTACGCATTCTGAAGCGAGCAGAACTTAAACCTTGGCCGCGTCTTTTTCATAACCTTCGAGCATCTCGTGAAACGGAGCTGGTGGCTCGTTTTCCGATTCATGTTGTTGCCCATTGGCTTGGCAATACTCCTGAAATCGCTATGCGTCACTACTTGCAAGTCACCCAAGCAGACTATGCGAAGGCAGCAACCAGTGAATCCGATGGCGATACAGTGATCGTACCGCCCGTTGTAGATGGCAAGCAATCGCCGGATGAAATCCAGGTCAGCTTGGTTCAAAACGATCACAACGAACGTCGATCGATGAACGAAGATAACAACCCGGTGGTCGAAGGCGACGCAAAAAGCGGCGCACTCTTTGCGCAAAAAACGGCGCAGCAGGCGTCCGCAGAGGAGAGCATCACTTCGCAAGAGTTGACCGAAGCGGTTGATAGGGAAGGAGATATGCAAGGTCTTGCGATTGGTTGCAAAACCTTACAAATCCCCAAGGCAGACCCAGCAGGACTCGAACCTGCGACCTACGGATTAGAAATCCAGAGGCGACCGCAGAAAAACAAGGGAATGCTGATACACGGCAGCGCACACGGCTACAACCAGAATCGTCCGACTCGGAAAACATTGAGATTTCCGACCCTCGATTGTGTCGGCTAGTCGACTTCTACGAGCAGGCCGACGAAACCCAACGGCAAGCGATTCTAAATGCCGCCGATCGCATCACCCAAGGGGGTGGCCAATGCTGACATCGGACAGGGTAAGATCACGACAACCGGGTAGCAGCCTGATCCGCTGCGCATGCCTCTGTACGCTATCGCTCGTCTTTCGTGGAAGCGTACAGGGGCAGCCCGTCTCTATCAACGAAAGGCAATCTCAAATGGCAAAGCAAAAACCGTGGCTTGATCGCTACCACGATTATGAAATTGAATGTCGGAAGGCAGCGAGAATAGAGGATGACGCTGAAAAGTCGAAAGCTTACGAGCGATGTGAAAAACTGTACACAGATATGCGGAATTCACCCGACGCCCCAAAGAATACACCACCATCGCGAAGCGAGAATATCCAGGCGCAGCTAATCGCATGGCTCGTGTTAAATCCGCGAGCGGAAGACTGCGAGCGACTGTCCGACTGGATCGACAGAAATTTCGCGAATCCATCGCCACAATTCTGCGACGAAAAGCTGGAACGGTGGGCGGAGGACCTTCGCATTGCTCGTAAATCAAGTTTGCATGAAGTCGCCGAGAAGACTGAGGATGAGTACATCGAAAGTCTCGGTAAGACTAAAAAAGCCATCGTCATCGAATGGAAAACAGAACTCGCCAATACGAAGGACGAAGAGCGAGCAAAAACGGGATGGGCAGCAAGTATCCATAGGAAAATCGAACTCCGCTTAAACATTGAAGAAGGCAAAGCCAAAGCGGCCTACGATGCTTGGGTCAAGTGGCTGAAACGCCATTAACTTCGCGACAAAAGCTGAATGGCGCGAATGTCGCGAAACTTTTTCTAAATATTTCCAACGCTAGCGGACTTGCTCCACGCATGGCGAGCTAGCGATCACGCATCAATTGTTTCGCGCCATCGAACATGGCGCGAAAAAACATCGTCTAAAATTCAGTTCTGCGAGGGTGAAACAAAAGATGACTAACAGGAAACGTACCATGAGCGCCGTATCAGCAATACCAGAAACAGGGCTACTCACCACTAGGCAGGCGGCTGAGGTTCTTAGCATCTCGACGCGGACTATATGGACGCTATCGAATAGCGGCCATTTGCCGGTTATCCGCATCGGTGGAGCGGTACGGTACTCGCTAGTTGACCTACGCGAGTACATCGACCGGCAGCGAGATTCCGGAAAACACAAGGTCTAGAAAAAAACAAGCGGCCAATCCCGGCGAAGAGAAAGCCGCTTGAAATTTCAACACCAACACCGACAAACAAACCCATACCTTAGACGAGGCATGCACGAATGATTGTAGCGAAACAAAACTCGAAACCAATAGTTAAGCAAAAAAAATCTTGTGGCCGATCGGCGGTCAAGCATTCCGAGCGTCCGCCCTGCGATTGCGATCGATGCCTCGCAAAGACCGCCCAGGCCGATCGACGCAGGGCCGAGATCTCGGACATCCTCGAGCGCGTCGACGACGCGATGATGATGGTTGAGATGGAGGTGACCCGTGGCTAGTCAATCCCCGCGCCCATGCGTCTTAATCGTCGCTCACCAAGACAACTTCGTCGAGATATTCGGATCCGATGGCGTTGACGTTCGTTTTGTCAACGCGCCAACTTTAGAAGATCAATCGAACGCCGAAGCACTGACGAGGTGTGAGATTCTCGCGGAAGATTACATATCGAGCGTCCTTCCGCAGCGATACCGAGATATCTACTTTCCAAGCAATCGGATTGCTACCCGCATGATTCGGACAGTCACCCCGCTCGACCTTGCACGGCATTTCATGTTTCGCGAGTCGTGGAAGGCGTTTTGCGACCCCAAGCCCGAGTTGAGGGCCGCATCTTGAGTACCTACGCTTGTGATGAGCATGGAGAGGTAGACTTCGAGCCGCCGGTTTACGATCCGTCAAGGCCGATGGGTATTCGGCGATTGTGGGAAAAATACCGTGAGCTGCGACCCGTCATTGTCGATGGTTTGCTGCGACGCGGAGAGGTTTGCAATATTATCGCCAGTCCGAAGATAGGCAAAAGCTTTCTTGCAGGCGGTCTAGCTTGGAGCGTCGCGACAGGACAGCCTTGGTTGGGCTTTGATACCGTTTTTGGCAACGTGTTGATTCTCGACAACGAATTGCACCCAGAGACGCTATCTAATCGATTGTGGCGTATCGCTCAGGAAATGGAGATCGACACCACAGACGACATTGACACTATCGACGTTATGTCGCTTCGAGGGCAGTCCGCACCGATCCACTCGTTAGAGCAGCACTTCGGCAATGATTACGATCGGTATTCGCTGATTGTGCTCGATGCGTTGTACCGAACGCTCCCAGAAGGAACAAACGAAAACGACAATGCAGCCATGATGGCCGTCTACAACTGGCTTGACAGGCACGCCGCCAGGATGAACGCAGCGTTCGTCGTGGTTCATCACTCGTCCAAGGGTGACCAATCCGACAAGAGCATTACCGACGTTGGCAGCGGTGCCGGTTCTATTTCCAGAGCTGCGGATACTCATTTGATTATTCGGCCACATGAGCAACCAGGCTTCGCAGTCCTTGAGGCCGTCACCCGTTCGTTCAAGAGCCCGGACCCGTTGACTATTCAGTGGTGTTATCCAATTTGGCAAGCGTCGACGCTAGAACCCGAAATCAAGCGTAAGAAGCCTCCCAGAGCCGAAACCAAAGAGATTGACGACGCGAAGTCTAAAGACGAAATCCTAAAGGTGCTCGGTACGTCGGATAAACCAATGTTGCAGCAACGCGTCATCGAAGCGGTATCCTTCGGAGCTCCCAAAGCGATGGCAATTTTGAATCAGATGGCGAACTTCGACAAGACCGTAAAGCGAATTCGACGGAAGCAAAAAGGAGGTAAAAAGTTCAACGTTTTTTGGCAAGTCCTTACGGAAGTTCTTACGACAAAAACACCGTAAGCACTCTTGCCGTAAGACTTCTTACTTACGCTCCCTACGTAGTAGGAGCGTAAGTAGTAAGTCTTGTGAGTGTGAATAACACCGTAAGGACATGCCCAAATTTTGAACCAAAACCGCACAAATGAAACCACTCGAACTTTCCGACATCACCGCTATCACTGACAGCCGCGAGCAGACCCCGTGGGACTTGTCGCCGATGCGATCCATTCCAGGGACTCTTTCCGTGGGTGACTACTCGATTGCGGGCATGGAGTCAGTCATCGCCATCGAAAGGAAATCTCTTGCGGACTTCGTTATGTGTTGCGGTTCGGAGCGCGAGCGATTCCAACGCGAGCTCGACCGGCTTCGAGGCTGGCCAGTATCGGCAGTCGTCATCGAAGCTGGTTGGGGCGACTTCGAGCTAGCGCAGTGGCGTTCACGCTTGACCGGCAAGCAAGTGCAAGCTTCGTTCGCCAGTTGGATAGCTCAGGGCCACCGGATGATTTTAGGCCGTGATGCGTCGACGTCCGCTTCGATAGCTCGAGGCATTTTGTTTTACGCGGTTCGGTATCGTCTGCGAGAGGCTGACGCAATTTTTAAACTACTCCCCCATGGCCTCGAACCAAAAACGAAATCGCAGCGAATAGCTTGATGGAAAATTGAATCGATCGATAGACACCCCAAAAGTACACATTTTCAGGCACGTTCCACCCCAAACCCTAAGGAAAAAGATCATGACACAACCAGAAGAGATCACAACCACCGTCGATGAATCCGAAGTCGCAAAACAGAAGCTCGACGCGACGATTGAGCAAATTCAACCGAACATCGATGCGATCGATGAGTTGTTGGACGAAACGCAGCCCGCTTTGAAACTCGCAACGAAAGCGTTTCGCGATTTCAAAAAACGTCTGAACCTATCGGTCGCAAAATCCAATTGGTAGTTAGTTTCCCCGTTTCCTCAGTTTTAGTTTTTAGAAAGAGAAAATCATGTTTCAAAACAATTTATCACGATTAACACGAATGGCCACCCTCAAAATGGACCTAAACGACAAGCCCTCGTTAGGCGAAGAAGCGATCGAAGGCATCGCGTATGTTTTCAACGGCGTCGGTAGCGTTCTCATGTTTAGCGGCAAGGAAAGCATTATCGAAATGCTCATTGCCGCTGGCGAGCATACCGTAGGAAAAGTTCAGTGGGGTGAAATCATGCGGCGATGCCCAGCCCTTACCGAAGCGAAAAACATGGCCGACAACGTAACCGTTGCAGATCCGATGGTAGCTATGCTCTCTACACAAGCTCGAAAGAAAAACGCCGCCGCAAACGCCTCGCTTTCAGAATACGAAATCAACGAAGCCGTAAAAGCGTTGTCTCGATAGTTTTTGACCAGCTCCCGCGTTCCGAACCAAACCATTTACCGAAAGAGAGTTTCTACTTATGTGGAATACAAAAACACTTTACCATCGCGGCAATTCCGGAGGCGTCCAGTTCATTGAACTGTCCTTCAAGAACGAAAACCTAGACCGCGTTCGAACGGAAGAGATCAGCGACAAGAATTTGATTGCCTCTATCGACGACTCGGAGGAAATCGACGCCTATCGTGTGCTTGCTCAGCAACTGCATGAGTTCCAAACGGACTTGGATAATCTTGCCTCTACCGAGCGTGAAACGAACACGGCGATCGAAACCGGCAGCGGGCGTGAACGTCTAGCAGCCCTCGATACTTTGCGTGAAATCGACGATCATCGACGCGAGTTGACGTCATCGTTGGAACGGGTGAAAACCGTGATGCACGCCGCCGAACATGATCTTCGAAAATTGTTGCTCCAAACTCGATTGACAGTAGCAACCCAGATAAGAGAGCAATCGATTGCCGATCGAGATGCGGCATTTGCGGATATCGCGAAGCTTTGCGAAAAGCAGCTTGACATTATCGCCGTTTCGCAGAATCGGTTCCGACTCGCTTCCGGCGATCTTGATTTGGGTGCTACAGGTGTTCTCAACTCCATCAAAACGGGAGCGGTGCAAAAGCAACCTGCATGAAAATGAGTGATTCTTCCAGAAGCTACCGCAAAGCAACCAGAATTCGAAAGATGGTCTCTCGACATCTAGCGGCCAAACGATCGCAAGACGTTACGACCGCACTTGCGATAGGCGACCTGGAAAAAGCACTTGCGCAGTTCCGAGAGCACCAAACCGATTCCGTCCGCCTTCGAAAGTCAATCGAAAGGACGATACCGAAAGAGGTTAGGCCGTACGAACTTCGTCGACTACTTCATTCCCTGGATGCCTTCATTGGAGAGATCGCTTTGACCGTTGGAGCGATCAGGCAAGCTTACAAGCAACAAGAAAATTTACGGGGGCCATAGGGAACATGACAACGCAGCCAAAACGAAAACGAACAACGAAGGCCGAGATGGCTGCGCTTATAACGAGCTCAGGCGGCAACTACAGTGCAATCGCATCAAAACTTGGTGTTACGCGGCAGACAGTAGCCAATCGTATCGCCAAGGATCAATCGTTGGTCGACCTCGTTTCCGAATGCCGCGAAAAGCTAATTGACGTTGCCGAATTTGGGCTGGCACTTGCGGTCAAGCAAAAAAAAGCATGGGCGATCAAGTTCATTCTTGCGACGTTAGGCCGTGGTCGTGGCTACCAAAAAACGCTTGACGTTACGACCGCCGGCGACCCATCGATTGTTCTGTACTTACCGGACAACGGGCGCGACAGTCTCGACACTTCCGCTCGCATCGAAAGCGAGACAAAACCATAAGAAACCAACTTCCGCCGAACATGACTGTTGCGCCCAGCGCTGTCATAGTTACGAATCCCAACAGATTCAATGTCTTCCAATGGATTACGAATCAGTAGCACCGAATAGACGACCCAGCCAACCATCGAAAGTAAAAAACAATGACCATCGTCGACCTGGAGCCATACCAGTATGAACTTGCCGAAATTTGCAACCAAGCAAGCGTTGATATCGTGACGGCATGGGCAACCTCGGACGCACCGCTATCGAAAAAAATCAAATGCACGTTATCCGTACAGCGTAGGCTCTTGGAAGCCCGCCGAAAGTTCGAAGATGCTCGCGAACTTATTCACGCTTCGCAAATCGAGCATTACCTAAAGATCATTGAGAACGTCAACCACACAATCGAGCTGGCTGGCTTTCACATCAAAAAAGCTCGAAGAACCCTGCTAAAAAGTAAAGGATTATGAAATGTCTAGCGCCGAAATGACGATTCGACTGATCGATGGCTCGGAAGACTCGCAGGCCGCATTCGATCGGCCACCCAACGATAATCAGCCGTCGAATGTCCCAACGGTCGAGAGCGTTGGCCGTAGTGCTACGTCGGATGCACCAAACGCGAGTAGCGTTCCAGCTATTTCGACATCCGACGCAAGCGGCAAACAACGTGTTGACGTCGCAGACGCAAGCAGCGTTCCAAGTCGATCGGATAGCGTCGCTGGCTTAAGTCAGCAGTTAGACGAGTTGCTAGGACACTTGCGAGCGAAGACGGAAGGCGGTCAGGATACGAACTTCCTTGCCAACACTCACCCCGAGCAATTCGCAAGGGACGTTGCAGGCTTCCAACAGGAAATAGCGAAGTCAGCAACCAATCGCGACTCGGAGAAGACCGACCAAACGAGCCCAACCGAAAAGCCGTCCGACAGTTCCAACGATAGCTTACGGGACATCCGCAATTCAATCAGCGACTTAGTTCGCAACTTCTCTCCAAAGTGGCTCAGCGATCCGATTGACAGGCTTATTGCCGCTATCCTGCCGGACAAGAAGAAGGCAGCAACTTCGTCATCAACCTCGGATGGATCGGCAGCGGCCACAGCCACGACTCGAAACGGAACCCAGACGGCAACCGTTCCTGCGTTCAGCGCGGTCGCACCACAAACACCGCAAGCAATCGTTCCTGCGGTCAGCGCGGTCGCACCACAAACACCGCAAGCAATCGTTCCTGCGGTCAGCGCGG
>JAWXCK010000048.1:0-15274 GCA_034408855.1 Pirellulaceae bacterium | reverse complement strand
GACATCGGAGTGATGCCTCAAAAATCCAATGCGAAACGGGTGTCCGTTGAAACTTCGGTTTTCTATTCGTAACGCTAAATAGTCAATTTTGACCCACAGCTTTTGCGGAAGAGCCAAAATTCCTGAATAACCGATTTTATAATGCGTAGTTTGATATTGATGAAATCAATTTGGTGTCCTGTATTGGTCGTGTTCTTTGCGTTTGCCCCGACATTGGTTTGCGGTCAAACGCTATCGAAACCTAATGTCTTGTTTATTGCGATCGACGATCTCAATGATTGGCTCGGTTGCTTGGGTGGTCATCCTCAAGCGAAGACACCGAACATCGATCGATTGGCTCAGCGCGGCGTGTTGTTCTCCAACGCGCATTGTGCCGCTCCACTTTGCAACCCTTCTCGGTCCTCGATCTTCAGCGGTCGACCGCCGTTGGAGACGGGCGTTTTTTCCAACGATGACTCGAGCAACATCCGCAAGCTGCACCCGGAATTTGTGCTCATCCCGCAGCATTTTCACAATGCCGGTTACCAAACTTTTGGAGCTGGAAAACTTTTACATAAGACGACAGCCGATCTCGTCGACGAAGGTTTTTTTCCTGACCTACGCTGGAGTCCTTTTACCTCTAAGCAAGTCGACTATACCGACAAAGAATTGCCGAGCAAAGGAACATCAAATCCTCGGCATGTGACGATACTCAACGGCAAGTCGATCGTCTTACCACTCAATCGTATGCCGAGCGACCGCACTCCTGACACGACGGGCGGTGATTCCTTTGACTGGGGGGCGCTTGAGGTTGAGGACGACGAGATGGGTGATGGACAGATCGCGACCTGGGGAGCAGAGCAACTCCGCAAAGTTCACGAAAAGCCTTTCTTCATCGCGATTGGATTTTATCGTCCGCATATTCCGCTGTTTGCCCCCAAGAAGTATTTCGATCTCTACGATGGGCTCGATATCAAATTGCCTGAAGTGACGGACGATGATTTAGATGATCTCAGTCCAATTGCGAGATCGCGCGCCATCGAGGCTGAAACGGCTGGAGCTCATGCAACGGTTCTAAAATACGATCAGTGGCCGGCTGCGGTGAAGTCGTACTTGGCTTGCGTCTCGTTTATCGATGCTCAAGTTGGCCAACTACTCGACGCTCTCGATGCTAGTCCCAATGCCAACAACACCGTCGTGATGCTTTGGAGCGATCATGGATGGCATCTGGGTGAGAAGCAGCATTGGGGGAAATGGACTGGCTGGCAACGATCGACGCGCGTACCCCTGATCGTTGCAAATGCTAAATCATCCGCGTCGAATGCGCAGCATATTGGTGCAGTTTGTAATCAGCCGGTTAGTCTCCTTGATCTCTATCCGACACTCATCGAACTATGCCAGTTGCCGACCGTCGACGGCTTGGCAGGCCGATCGCTGGTTCCTCTATTGCAGAACCCACATCAGCCGAGTGACCGCACGGTCATGACAACGTTCGACCGAGGGAATTACAGCATCACCGGCGCGCGTTGGCATTACATTCGATATGCCGATGGAAGCGAGGAGCTCTATGATCGCGACAAGGATCCGCATGAATGGCACAATCTGGCTCACGATCCGAAACACGCCGACCGCAAAGCAGAACTCGCAAAAACCTTGCCTGATGAAAGCGCATTCAGCGCCCCAGCCGCAGGCGGGAGCGGTAAGAAGAAAAAAACAAAGGAAAAGTAACTGCAATGCTTCGACAGATCGCTCTTTTCGCTTTCGCTTCGTCGATTATTGGAAATTTGGCCGCGTGTTCGGTTGCGCAACAACCCAACTTGCTCGTCGTATTGGTCGATGACCTTCGATGGGATGATTTAGGATGTGCTGGTCATCCTTTTTCGATGACGCCGAACATGGATCGAATTGCCGATGAAGGTGCGAGATTCTTGAATGCCTTCGCTACCACACCGCTCTGTTCGCCGAGCCGTGCAAGTTTGCTAACCGGACTCCATGCACATTCGCATGGGATAATCGACAATACCGATCGCAGCCAACAGAGTCATCGATTGAAGACGTTTCCACAGGGGCTGCAACAAATCGGTTACGAGACGGCCTACATTGGAAAATGGCACATGGGGAATGACGATTTACCTAGGCCAGGATTTGATCAGTGGGTTTGTCTTAAAGGACAAGGTACGACTTGGGATCCAGAAGTAAATGTGAATGGAAGAGTAAGCAAAGAAGCGGGGTACGTGACAGATATACTGGATGGTCATGCTGCGGAATTCATTAAGCGTTCAAGGTCAAAGCCATTCTTGCTTTACTTTGCTCACAAAGCCATGCATCCCGAGACTATTCAGCGGGCTGACGGCAGCCTAAGCGATCCAAGTGCGTCTACGTTTATCCCCGCTGATCGTCATCAGTCTTTATTTGCTGGCGAGAAAATACCAAGACGTGCTAACGCACTCGTTTCGCCGCACGATAAGCCTGCGTTGCAACGAACCATCGATGGCGTGCCGCCGCTCAGCCCTCAGACAGGGAGTAGCGATGAATCGATTCTTGGCCGATTGCGCATGCTAGCTGCCGTCGACGAGAGTCTCGGTCACATGATAGAATTGCTTGAGAAGTCAGGCGAATTGGATCGCACGTTGATCGTCGTCACGAGCGATCACGGATATTTTTATGGTGAGCATGGCTTGAGTGTCGAACGTCGACTGGCCTACGAAGAATCGATTCGCATTCCGATGCTAATGCGGCTGCCTGGACGAATCCAACCTCACACAACGCCAATAGAACTGGTGCTTACCATCGATCTAGCACCAACTTTGCTGGAATTTGGCGGCGCTAGGGTTCCCGAATCGCTTCATGGCCATTCGCTACTGCCGATTTTTGAAAACCGAGTCGTGAACTGGCGGAACGAGTTCTTGATTGAGTATTTCAGTGACAAGGTTTTTCCTCGCATGACTCAGATGGGGTATCAAGCGGTACGAACTCAACGTCACAAGTATATTCGTTATTCTGAACTACCAGAAATGGACGAGCTTTACGATTTGGATACCGATCCTTTTGAAATGAACAATTTATTCAACGATCCAAATTCGACGACGACGCGTCAGCAAATGCAAATGATTCTGAGTCGGATCGCCAAGCAATGACTATCGTTCGGTCGCGTATTCGATCTCAGGCGGGATCGGCATTTTCGCGACATCTTCTAGGAGTGATTTCACAGCTTGTTCAAGCTGTCGATCGATCCCTTGTGGCAATTCATCGGGTGCCGGCCAAATTACGATATCGGGTTCAGCACCGTTGAGCTCCATGTCCTTACCTGAGGCGAGCGAAAACCATCCTCGGTACGGAACGCGAATAATTCCGACATCGGTAACGCGAGCCGACGATGTGGTAACCACACCGCCAGCCGTTCGGACGCCGATAACTTTGCCTCGACCAAGCGTCTTGATGGCATGTGAAAAAATCTCGGCGTTGCTGTAACTGTTTTGGTTACACAGGACAACAATCGGTTTGGACCACGAGGCAAAAACGAGTCGGTCTTGAGGATAACCTTGGCTACCACCACGAGGAACGGTAATGGCATGCCTTGGCTGAGTCAATGCTGTGAGTAGCAAATCAGTCGTAGAACCACCGCCGTTATCGCGAACGTCGATTACTAATCCATCGCGACCATAACCGACTTGATATAACTGCGTTTCAAATTCAAAGAAACTTGCTTCGTCCATCGATTTTATATGCAGATAGCCAAGCTTGCCGTCGGATTGCTTGTCGACCATTTCGCGATTGTGCGCCAACCAGTGTTCGTACAACAGCAAGCTGGCTCGAGCGTACGAGATCGGTCGGATAGTGACTTCAGCTTTTTGAATTGTCGGCTTCGCTTCGATTTTCTTTTCGTTGCTTTGGCTATCATCGTCGGATTCGTTTGTCGACTTGTCGTTTGCTTTTTTTGTTGCTTTGGAGCGCTGAACGACTAAGCGGATATCGCGTTCGAGAACTCCATTTAAAACACTAGTGAGGTCCAAATCGGGATCGACCGTTACGTCATCGATCGAGAGGATTATGTCGCCAGGGAACAAATGGCTTTCGTGGCGATCCGCCGGTCCGTCGGGAAGCACATCGCGGACGCGTAACCCTGGACCTCGATACGATCCGTCGAGTCGAACGCCGAGATGGGCAGTCTGGGCTGTCCAGGTCCGAGTTTCCGTTACTTCGCGCGCGGTAGCAATACTAGGTGTGAATCCAAGATGTGACCCATTCAGTTCACCGAGCATCATTTCAACGATCGCCCCCAACTCGCGTTCGTCATGGGCTTCGCTAGCAACTTCCTCGTATTTTCTTCGAATCGAGTCCCAGTTGCGTTTGGCCATTTTCGGATCGTACCAAGTATCTCGCATCGTTAGCCAAGCCGCGTTGAAGCCTTCTCGAAATCGGCCAGCTAGCGATCGTTCATGGCGAGCGGTGAAGCTATACGATTGCAACTTTTCGCCACCTTCGAGTTTGGCTGGCACTCCTTGGTTAGAACCGAGGATACCATTGGCTGCTTTCGTCCATCGCGAGTTGTCGAGTGCCGTCGTTGACAAAAGCTTTGGTTGAAGTTGATCTGGAAACTCGACGGCATACAAACCGCGCTTGCCATCCATCGTCGCCTCGAAGGCCAGACGTTTTGCATCGGAGGAAAATAGGAGGTTGCGTTCGGACGAGTTTGGGATACTGATTTTGCGAACGCGCTTGTGGATATCTTCCAGATCGACGACCATCCGCCTTGGTGCTGATTCGCTATTTGAAGACGTCTTCGATGTTTTTGAATCCGAATCGGAGTCGTCGGACGAACTGGAGGGTTCTTCCGACTTGGCATTTGATGTCGATCGCGACGAGCTGGCCGATTTGGCTGCGGCATCACGCTTTTTCTTGATCGTCTCGACAGCTTTCTGCAGTCGTCGTTCGCGACTGGTTTGTTCAGCCAAACTTTCCTGCAAATAGACGTAGTAGACATCGACTTCGTCATCGCCGCGTGTCCCGGTATAGGCAAGGAGTTTTCCGTCTGGTGAAAAAACTGGGCCGACGTCGTTGTCAGGGTGACGCGAGACGTTGGTCGGCAATTGACTGCCGTCGATCGGCATCAACCAAACTTCGCTGTTAAAATATTCGTCGCGAGCCGAATACGCGATCCATCGACTATCGGGCGAAATAGCGTAATCAACTTCCGCGAATCCATCGTAGATCGTTTCAGTCGCTTCGGATTTCAAATCAAATCGCATAAGATCTCCAAAGGCGATCTGAAATAGCAGTTGCGTGCCGTCAGGAGTAAATTTAAGATCAAATTCCGTGGATGGCGTTCGCGTGATTTGGGTTTCGGTGAACTCGTTTTGCTGCCACCAAAATGCATCGCTTTTTTTACGTTCAACCTTCCAGATATCGATTTGGCCATCGATCATCCGCGTAAACCAAAGGCTCTTTCCATCCGGCGCAAAGATCGGATCGCTTTCAACGCCATCGGTATGGGTTACACGAACGGGCTCTCTAAATTCGGCGTCCATCAACCAAAGATCGCCGCCGGCAACGAAAGCTATTTCGAGTCCGTCGTCGGTGAAAGCAACTCGCTCGGCTTTCGTATAAGTTTGACGAAGTTGATCGACTGGCAGTTCAATATCTTCATCGAGACGAATTTCAATCTTTTCCGGTTCATTTCGTTCGCGAGGATTCAGGGAGTAGAAATCAAAGAGATGGCGAAAGACGACGACAGAGCCGTCGCGTGAAATCGTTGGTTCAACAATCGAATCTTCAGGGAAACCTGCGACTCTTTTCTGCTGTCCGACCTTTTCTTCCTCCTTTGCATTGGGAAAGCGATATCGCCAAAGATCGAAACCATGGATATCGCCTTTGGTGAAATAGAATCCTTTATCGTTTGGCATCCAGAGTGGCCATCGGCAATCGACTCCTTCGTGAAGCACCTCGGTAAATTGATTCGTCTTGAGATCAAGCTCCCAAACCTGGGCCGCCCGTTCACCTTGATAGCCTTTCCGCCAGGAGCGCTCTCCTTCGCGATTGAAAAGGATCCGATGACCATCGTGAGAGATGCTAGCTGTCGATGCGAAAGCGTCTGCCAGAATTTTTTCGGCGGTGCGTTTTGTCAGATCGATTTGAATCAACCGATCGTTATACTTCCAGAAATGGTCTCGACGACCGATAGCAAGAATCGATTGACCATCGGGAAACCAATCAGCCAATTGATAGCCTTCGCTATGAAATGTTTTTTGTTCGGCGATGCCACCCGCAAGCGGAATTACAAAAATTTGATTGGAGCCGGTTCGATCGCTGACAAAAGCAAGAGACTTTCCATCGGGTGAGATTTTAGGCTGGGTGTCGTTGGCCAGATGATGCGTCAAACGCTTGGCGTCGCCACCGTTGATGGGCACTGTCCATATTTCGCCACCCCATGAAAGTGCAAGAAGTTCGCCGTCCGGAGAGAGAGCTGGATCGCTCGCCATGCGCATTGTTCGCGTTGCTTCAGCGGCTGCTACCAGCGGTAACAACGGCAAATAAAGGCACGATACTGGCAATCCGAGCAGGCAGAGGTTGAAAATGCAGCGAGTCATAGGAAGTCATTTGTGGAGGGAACGTGTGCGTAGGTGGGGTGATTGAACTGCGTGTTAATCATAATACCTTTCAACGAAGCTACATTAAGTAGTGGATCTTGTTGAAGATCCCTAGTTACGGGGAGGTTTAACTATCTTGAATGGCTCGAAACTCTTTTGCAAGTTCTAGCCGTCACATTCAAGCGATTAAGAAGATATTATAGTGATTACGGGCTAAGTTTTATCGGTATAAAGGATTCGATCGTGACCAACACTCTGCACTTTGCCTATAGCCTTTGGCTCGTCGCGTATCGCCTTTGGCTTGTCGCCTATCGCCTTTGGCTAGTCTCGGCCATCGCTACTGGTCTTGGATTGTCGGTACCGATTCTCGGCGAAGATGCCAAGTCAGATCGATCGACTGAAGCGTTAGTGTCTCGGATTGGTCCTTCGATTGTCACGATACGGGCCAGCGATCGCGACGGCGAAGAGCATGGATTGGGTACCGGATTTGTCGTCGATGCAAGTGGATTGATCGCGACGAACTTTCATGTCATCAGCGAAGGGCGACCGCTGAAGGTCGAACTGTGGCCGTCAAAGGTTCTCAAAGTACTAGCCGTTGAAGCCTCCAATCGAAGCGATGATTTGGCGATCCTTCGCGTTGATCGAGGCGATCATGAATTGGTACCGTTGCAACTCTCCGAAGAAACGATAGTGGCGCAAGGCGTGCCGGTACTTGCATTCGGAAATCCTCTCGGACTGCGTCACTCGGTTGTTCAAGGGATCGTATCGGCCATTCGAGAAATTGAAAAAAAAGAATTAATTCAAGTTGCGATTCCGATTGAACCTGGAAATAGTGGTGGTCCGCTAGTCGATATGGAAGGAACCGTTCACGGGATTATCAATATGAAATCGGCCGTTGCGAAGAACGTCGGCTTCGCTATTCCAATCGCTCGTTTAAAAATGCTGATGCAGTCGACGAATCCAATCGCGATCGATCGATGGGTGCGAATGTTGACGATCGATCCGAAGCATTGGAAAGTGTTGCATGGCGCGACATGGCAAGAACGTTCAGGTGTCATCAATGTTACCGGACAAGGGAACGGTTTTGGTGGTCGAGCACTTTGCTTGAATCATCAGAGTGTCCCAGCGAATGAATTCGAAGTTGCGGTCGATGTCAAGTTAGCCGACGAAAGTGGTGCGGCGGGATTAGTCTTTCATTCCGATGGTGGCGATCGCCATTACGGCTTTTACCCGAGCAATCACAAACTGCGATTGACTTGTTTCAAAGGCCCAAACGTTCTGAATTGGGAGATCATCCAAGATGTGGCGAGCAAACATTACGTAGAAGGCGATTGGAACCGGCTCAAGGTACAAATTACGGGCGATCGGATTCGATGTTTTGCCAATAACACTCTTGTCATCGAAACGACACATAGCGGATTGTCGAAAGGTGAAGTCGGCTTGGCGGCTTTTCGTGGAACCGAGGCAGAGTTTCGAAGATTTCGAGTTGCCTCCGAACTTAGCGACGATCAGATCGACTCTTCGACGCGAAAATTGCTCGACAGACTCGCTCAGCAAAAGCTTGAAGTCGATTCTTTGGACCAATCGGCGATCTCCAAATTAGCCCGGCAGCCAGAGTCGGCCTCGCGCGAACTCAATCGCCTTGCAGATCAGCTTAATCGGCGAGCAAGCGGACTTAAACGCATTGCCGAGGACGTGCAATTGCGCCCAATTCTTGAACAGCTTACCAAGTGGCGAGAAACTGCCGAGTCGGCTGATCTTCTGATCGGAAGCTTATGGGTTGCTGCCATCGCACACCCCGAGCTTGATATTCATCGTTACGTTGAACGCGTCGATCAAATGGGCGAAGAGATTAGAAAGTCGCTTCCCGAAGATGCGACTGATGAACAAAAGATGCAAGCCATCAATCGCTTCATGTTCGATGAGAATGGCTTTCATGGTGGAGAGGACGAATTTTATCATCAAGCCAACAATCAAATCGATCGAGTCATCGATGAACGAGAGGGCATGCCGATCACACTTTGCGTCGTCTACATGGAACTCGGACGCCGACTGGGGCTTTCGCTCGAAGGTATTGGATTGCCGGGACGGTTTGTGGTTCGATATCGTTCGCCAGATCAGAAGTCACAACTGATCGATGTCTTCGAGAAAGCCGAACGTCTTAACGAAACCGACGTTGCAATGATGGTGATGATGAAGTTGCAACGCTTGGCGACCGAGGAAGATATGCGGACGCAATCGCCGATCGAAATCATCACGCGAATACTTCAGAATTTGCTCGGTTCGGCTCAACGAGTTCGCGATACCGACGCAATGCTTCGGTATGCAGAGGGTTTTGTGGCGCTTCATCCAGAGAGTGAAGAATATCGATTACAACGTGGATTACTGCGTTATCAAACCGACCGCCTTGGGGTGGCTGTGCAAGATCTCGATTGGTTGATCGAGCATCCATCGGAAGCTATCGATCTTGAACGCATTGTTCAGCTTCGCAATCAAATCGAGGAAGAGCTGCAAGAACGAGCAAGGCTTTTCTGAAATGGTGCGATCGCCGAGAAGTGTCGAAAATCGTTAGTTCCGCCCCAATAAGTGAACCGCCTACTGGCATGACGATTTTCGGTACGTTAGCTTAAACAGTTAGTATTGTGAATTATGTCGCTATCCTCGAATCCTTTTTGTCAGGAGCGTTTGCCATGGCCACTATTGCCCCTCCCGTTCGCCAGCCACGAATCCAGCACACCGATTGTTTTATCAATGGACGTTGGGTCCCCAGCGCGTCTGGAAAAACCTTCGAAACCGTCAATCCAGCAACGGAAGAAGTCATTGCAGAGGTTGCCGAAGGCGACAAGGAAGATATCGATCGAGCCGTGAAGGCCGCCCGCGCTGCGTTCGAAAAAGGACCATGGGCTAAGATGGACGCTCGCGAGCGAGGCAGGCTCATGTTTCGCTTGGCCGATTTGATCGAAGAAGAGATCGACGAACTAGCGGCTCTCGAGTCGCTCGACAATGGCAAGCCATTCAATGAAGCGCGAACCGCCGACTTGCCGCTCGTTTTAGACGCTATCAGATACTATGCCGGCTACGCTGATAAGATCCAAGGTAGTACGATTCCGATTCGCGGAAACTACTTCACGTACACTCGTCGAGAACCGGTCGGAGTGGCCGGGCAAATCATTCCTTGGAATTTTCCGATGTTGATGGTCGCCTGGAAATGGGGACCTGCCCTGGCATCAGGCTGTACGATAGTGATGAAGCCCGCCGAACAAACGCCGTTGACGTGTTTGCGTATGGCCCAGCTTGCCAAAGAAGCTGGATTCCCAGATGGCGTTATCAATGTCGTGCCAGGTTTCGGACCGACGGCCGGAGGAGCATTGGTGGCCCATCCTGGTGTCGACAAGATCGCGTTCACCGGTGAGCATCGAACCGCTCAAATCATCATGCGGAATGCAGCCGACTCGCTGAAGCGACTTACTTTCGAGTTGGGTGGCAAGAGTCCTAACGTCATCATGGCAGATGCGGATATGGAACGAGCGGTCAAAGGTTCGTATGTCGGCTTATTCTTAAATCAAGGTCAATGCTGTTGCGCAGGGAGTCGGGTCTTTGTCGACAAGCGAGTCAAGGATGAGTTTGTCGATCGACTGACGACGCTGACCAAGAATCGCAAGGTTGGCGATCCCTTTGCCAGCGATACCGAGCAAGGTCCACAAGTCGACAAAGCACAATTCGATAAAATCATGTCCTATATCGAGAAAGGGAAGCAAGCGGGAGCGAGTTGTGTATCCGGTGGCGAGCGCGTCGGTGAGAAAGGCTTCTTCATTCAACCAACGGTCTTTGATAACGTTACCGATTCGATGGCGATCGCCCAGGACGAAATTTTTGGCCCGGTCATGTCGGTCCTGACCTTCGACGACTGGGAAGAACTTGTCCAACGCGCCAACTCGACGATGTTTGGACTCGCAGCAGCCATCTGGACTCGCGATTTGACGAAAGCACACGATTTTGCGCGTCGCGTTCGTGCCGGAACGATCTGGGTAAATTGCTACGATGTTTTTGATGCCGCCGCGCCTTTCGGCGGCTTTAAGATGAGTGGTCAAGGTCGCGAGTTGGGTGAAGAAGGACTCAAGGCGTACACTGAAAGCAAGACGGTTACTATTTGCCTTGACTGACATCGTTTGAAGATGTCCTTCGAATCACCTTGATAAGGATCGCTATGCGGGCCGAGATTATCTCGATTGGAGACGAACTGACCAGTGGCCAGCGACTGGACACTAACAGTCGATGGTTGAGTGCGCAGTTAGCCGATCTCGGCGTTCAAACCGCATTTCATACGACAGTTGGCGATTCTTTGTCGGACAATATTGACGCATTCCGCACGGCAGCTCGACGAGTTGATCTTGTGGTTTGTACCGGCGGACTTGGACCGACGGCCGATGACTTAACCCGCGAAGCGATGTCGGAGGCTTTTGAAAAACCCTTAGAGTTGCGGCAGGAAGCCTTGGCGCATATCGAAAGCTTGTTCGCTCGCCGGCGTCGCCCGATGCCGGATCGGAATCGTTCTCAAGCGATGTTTCCCGTCGGAGCCGCGATCATTCCGAATCCGCATGGGTCGGCCCCCGGTATCGATATGACGGTCGACGGACCGTGTCGCTTTTTTGCGCTGCCAGGCGTTCCTGCCGAGATGATACAGATGTGGAATGAAACCGTGCTTCGTCGATTGATCGATGAGATGGGGATTGGCGGACTTCGATGGTTCTATCGATCATTGCGAGTTTTTGGAATCGGAGAAAGCGATGTCGAAGCGAAATTGCCAGACCTAATCCGACGCGACCGAGTTCCTCGGGTCGGGATCACGGTCTCACAAGCCACCATCAATCTGCGGATCGCCTGCTTGGCGAAGACTCCAGAAGAAGCCGTTGAAATGGCCCGAGCCACGGAACATGAAATTTATTCAGCCCTTGGCGATTTGGTTTTCGGGAGTCAAGAACAGGAGCTAGACGATGTCGTGCATGAACGACTCGTCGAACGCCGTCAGACGCTCGGTATTATCGAGTATGGTGGCGACTCCGTTCTGGCGCACTGGATGGCAAGTCACGTATCGCATGAAGGCAGCAGCTATGGTATGAAAGCAGCTCAATGGTATCCATCGATCGATGCTGCGGCGCGTGCCCATGCATACGGACAAACTGGCTGGGAAGCCGAAGCCGATTGGCCAGCGCGAGAATCGCTCCATCGATCGATCGCCAAAAATGCGAAAGCGTCCATGCAGACCGATTGGCTCTTGATGGTTGGCCCCTACCCGAGTTACGCTGATGTTCAAGATGCGCAACGCATGCCGATTTGCGAATTTACCATTACGCTGATCGGACCTGAGGGGTATTCTCGGTGTGAAAAGTTTGAGTTGGGCGGACATCCTGATATCATTTTTGCGAGACTGGCCAAAGCTGGTCTCGACGATTTCCGAAAACATTCACGATAAGGTGCCCCAGCCATGCTCGTTCGACGACGATTTATTTTTTCCAGCTTCTTGATTCTGTCTGTTTGCTTGAGCCAACGATTGATGGCTCAAGAAAAAGACTTGCTCAGCGAATATCGCGAAAAGGCGATGAGTTGGGAGAAAGACATTGCTGCCTGGGAAAAGAGCGATCAAACCGAAGTTGCGGGCGATTCGACCCTGCTCTTTTTAGGAAGTTCGAGCATTCGCCGCTGGCAGACTCTGTCGACCGATATCGAGCCTTGGAAGGCAATTGGACGCGGCTATGGCGGAGCGAAGTTTTCCGATCTTGCGATCTATGCACCTCGCTTGTTGGCTGCCCATCATCCCAAGGGAGTCGTGGTCTACGTCGGAAACGATATCACCGGAAAGGCTGAAACCGATAAGAAGCCGGAAGAGATTGTTCGATTGTTTGGCATTGTCGTCGACGCTATCAAAAAGCAGGCTCCTCAAGCCGAAATTTTCTTGATCGCGATCACGCCTGCCCCGTCGCGATTTGCAGCTTGGCCAAAGATTCAAACGGCCAATTCGCAGCTCCAAGAGTTTTGCAAAAAGCATACCAAGCTTCACTTTATCGAAACGCATAGTGCTTACTTGACCACCGATGGCCAACCTCGCCCCGAACTTTACGTCGAGGACCGCCTCCATCAAAACGAAGTTGGCTATAAACTTTGGAGCGGCATCATTCGAAAAGAGCTTGAAAGCGTTTATGGAAAATCTGAGCCGAGCTCAAAATAGGAAGTCAATTTTTCGTATGGAAAACGCTTCGCATCTAGCGACACAAACGCTTGTCGCTTCACCTGGCCCCAATGCCCGAACCGTTCGAATCGTCAGTGGGCAAGTGATCGACGTTCCGACCGATTGGAGTTTACTCGCTCCCGGCGATGCGATGCTGACACGCCGCGTCAAAGCGGCTGGCCCCAGTTGGACGGTTCAAGAAAAGAAAGGACGCAGGACATTTTCGCTTGGAGTGTGGGCACCTACTTCGACTATCGAATCGACTCGCCAGCAAGCGACCGTAGAACGATCGACGGACGTCTACGCAAAGAAGCAAAGCGCTCAAGCTAAGCGACGCGAAGCAAAGCAAAGCGAATACGTCGAAGATTTTGTCGGTGCCGTCATGACCTTTCTTGATTTTCATTCTGCCCATCAACCGATTGCCGAAAAGCTTGCTCAAGCTGTCGCAATTCACGCGACGCCAGTCGGTAGCGGAACCGTTGCTCGAACGCAACGCATTCCAATTGAACGTCGCGCCGAAGCTGCAGTCATCGCCTGGATGCGGCATCAAACAACGGCTTACGATCGGTTGAAAATCCCGCGAGTCAAAGGTGAACGTCGGGAAGTACGACGAATGCTTGCGGAAGAATCGCGTCGATTATTGCATTACTATCGCACTGGACACGCGATCAGTCCGCACTGCCCACTCAACAAAGCCCTGCGTGCATCTTGATATCGATTTGCTGTACAATAGCCTCATGAGAGCGATGCTTAGTAAACCGATCGAGAGCCAAAACGATTTTTTTGCGTCGCTTGCTCAGCCCATTTCCTTGCTAGACTTATTTGAGTATCTCCCCGAAGTCTACATGTACGTCAAGGATCTCGATGGACGTTACATGCGAGTCAATCGTGTTGCTTGCCAAGTCATGGGGGCCGCCGATCAATCTGCCGTGTTTGGCAAAAACGATTTTGACTTCTTCCCACCAGCCGTCGCCGCTCAATACATCGAAGAAGATCGTCGCGTCATCGAAGCGGGAAAACCGCTTACCAATCAAGTATGGTTGGTTCCAGGCGCGGCAGGTGTTCCACGCTGGTATCTGTGCAATAAAATTCCTCTTTTCGATATCGAAGGGCAAGTTATCGGAATCGCCGGGGTCAAACGACCTTACGAACATGCCGGATCAGCACCGACCGGTTACGCTCGACTCTTAAAAGTGGTTGAGTTCGTTACGGCCCGATTTAGTCAGCCGATCGAGGTTGCTGAACTTGCCGATCTTGTCGATCTTTCGGTAAGTCAGTTGCAACGCGAGTTCGGTCGGCTGTTCGGGATCACGCCGATTCATTACATCCGCGAAGTTCGCGTAGGAGTCGCATGCCATCTGTTGGAGACCAGCAACCAAACACTTACAAGCATCGCGGTCCAGTGCGGATTTTATGATCAAAGCCATTTTACGCGTCAGTTCAAAGCCTCGACTGGCTTGACGCCTCTCGACTATCGACGCCGATTCGGAACGTAGAGACCCGCGCGAGCCGATGGCACTGACTTTCGACTCGTTTCCCATATTTCCACGTAGCCGAGTCTTTCCGAGACGTAGATGACGGTTCTTTTTTCGCTCTAGGAGTAGCCACAATGAAAACGATTTGTTTAACCGTATCGATCGCTTGGATGAGTATCGCGTCGTTGGTCAACGCGATCGAGCGACCTGCGCCGATTTATCTTTGGCCAGAGGGCGCTCCGGGCTCGGTCAAGCGAATGAACGAGCCCGAGAAGGAGGAAATCGGTGCGGGTAAATGCAACGTTAGCAATATCCATCACCCTTCGATTACGCCTTATCTTGTCCAAGAAACGTCAATCTCGATCCATATGTCACCGTGTCCAGCAATTCTCATTTGTCCCGGCGGTGGCCATCGAGTGCTCTGTCTTGGTCACGAAGGTTACGATCTTGCCGAATGGTTTGCGGCCAACGGTATTGCCGCTTTCATTCTGAAAAATAGATTGGCGCGCGAAGAAGGATCGACCTATACGGTTGACGAACACGCGATGGCCGATACGCGACGGGCTTTGCGATTGATTCGAAGTCGAGCACAAGAATGGAACGTAGCCACCGACAAACTTGGCGTACTTGGCTTTTCCGCCGGCGGTGAACTGGCTGCCTTGGCGGCGATGCAATCCGACAGCGGAACTTCAGCGGCCACCGATCCAATCGAGCGGAACGGATGCCGTCCCGATTTTCAAGTCCTAATCTATCCAGGGAGTTCCCAACGCTTCACGGTCGAAAAAGGTATGCCGCCGGTATTTGTCGCCCTGGGTGCCAAAGATCGCGATGACATATCGCTTGGAATGGCAAACCTCTATCTCCAATACAAAGCAGCCGGGGTACGGGCTGAGTTGCACATCTACTCGAATGCGGGCCATGGTTTCGGTTATCGCCCCAGCAGCAAAAATGCCGCTGGCGACTGGCCAAAACGTTTGAAAGAAGGCTCTTCCGCAGAAACTGTGGGT
>JAWXCK010000047.1:0-28702 GCA_034408855.1 Pirellulaceae bacterium | reverse complement strand
GAATGCAGCGTATCGCAGACTTAGCCTTAGCATGGCGGACGTTCGGACCGGCGCTAACGCTCACAAAAAATACGAAAAAATGTGTGTAACGATGAGGGCGGAGCCTGGGCACGAGCGTATTTGATGTTGGCTATCATGCGAGTCTCCTACGCGACGCTTATTTCCACTTGCTTTTGGGTGGTATGAATTGCTCGATCGCACTCAAATCTTCACCGCGTACCGTTGCGGCGAATTTCAGCCCAAGTCGATGGACTTGGTCGGCAACTTCGGTGATGGGGGCTCGATTATTGAGCTTGAGCGAGACGCTGGCGTAGACTTTTAGTATTTCGTCCAAGAGTGGTTGTTCGAGTTTTGATTGAGCGGATTTAATGCGTTCGGCGGCTCTCGAAGCACGCTTCGCGGCAGTTAATCCGAAGGTGGTTTTTTCGGTTGCGGCTGCGGTGGCGCGAAGGCTGAACTCCAAGTCGGCAATCATGCCAGCGACGAACATGAGTCTCAGTCGTTCGGGCGAGCTTTCGATGTTCGCTTTGCCATCGGTTCGCACGAAATTATGGCGGACCATTCCTTGCGACCAGCTTACCAATTCAAAATCCAAGCTACCTTCGCTATGGCCGCCAACATTGACGAGTTTTTCATCGGGAACGGTGTGGCAGCGGTAACAAGACTGTGCTACTAGGTAAACGTTGATCGGATTTCGCATCCCTGCGGCAATGCTTTCCGAAAGTCGTTGTCGTCGATGCTCGTTAGTTTCGCTAGCGCGAGTGATTCCGGAATCACCATAGTTATTGTGGACATTGATCCAGTCTTTGGCTGGACCATGACACGATTCACACGAAACACCTGACACCACTTCGAGGGCTGGCCCGTGTTGCTGCATCGTGTAATGGCACTGGATGCAATTGGAATCGGTCTTGAACGACGCAATTCCTAGCTTGGCCGCGATGGCCTGAGCTTCCTTCTTGCGATGGAGCGTGTGCAAGGTTTCAAAATGAGGAGTCTGTTTCCAAGTCTGGGTTTCCGCAGCATGGCATTTTTCACACGACTCTGGCCCGAGTACTTTTTGAGCATCGACGTTTAGGTCCCATGTAACATTGCGTGGGTCGGCAGAAATGGAATTGACCGAGTTGGCACCGCAGGCTGCCACAAGCACTGCAACGGCGGCACAGATGGATACGGCACGTCGTTTTGAGTTATACGTCATTTGCAGGATCTCACAAATCGAAATGGGGATATGGCAGGTTTTGCTCACGCTTGAACGCCAATATTGCTAGTTGGAAAACAAATACAGGGAAGAATTTCACCGTCGACAAAATCGGCTTCCGGCTCGCAAGTGTATTCGACAGTACCACGCAACAATTTGACTGCGCAGGTGCCACAATTTCCCTTTCGGCAGCTCGCCGCGATAGTGACCGCATGCGCTTTGGCATGCGAAATAAGATTGGGATGTTGTCCGTTAAATAGGGTTCGCTTGCCGCTGGCCTCGAAATCAACCTCAAAGGTTTTCGTCACTCGATTATCAGCATCGCGCGAGGCCGGAATAAGATCAATGGCCGAGTCTTTGGATTCACCAAACGCCTCGAGATGAATTTGAATGTCCGGAACTCCCTGAGACACGAATCGAGCTCGCATCTCGGTCATCCAACGATCGGGTCCGCACAAAAAAGCCGTGATGTCGGTCGTACCGATCGCGGCCAACATCGTATTGGGATCAAACTTCCCATGGAGCAGTCGAACTCGTTTTGATGGACAATCGGTAGGTGCAGGCGATTGGGATGCCGTGAACCAAGCGACGCAAGTCTTGGATGTTTCGACGAGTTGAGCAAGTTCGGTGCAGAGTGGTGCTGAATCCCACTTTCGGACTTGATAGAACAGCCACTTTGGACGACTGCGATCAAAACGCAATTCGTCACGCAGCATACTCGCCATCGGCGTGATGCCAACACCAGCCGCGATGAATACAACCGGCTTGGTGGCATCGGCTTTGTCGAGGGTAAACGAACCGCGTGGGCCGCGAATGCGAATGCGATCGCCGATATGAAGATCGCGATGAATCCATGCGCTGACGCTTGTCGGGTCGTCGAGCGACGCTTGTCGACGGACGGTAATTCGCCACGGCTTATCATGCGAGCCGCATGACAGCGTATAGCAACGATTCGCCGATTTTCCGCCAGAGGTTGCCGGTCGTTCTAAAATAATATGCTGTCCGGGTCGAAAATCGGGTAACTCACTACCGTCGACGGACGACAAGTAAATCGAGCAAGTCTCTGTAGACTCGGGGACGATTTTCGAAACTTCGACGAGCCGACGCTGGGTTGGATGGGTTTCCCGAACGGCCATTCGCGTTCTTAAAACTACCGATTCAATCGAGTCTTGTAAGGGGCCAACGCCTTCGGACGAATCGCGATCGGGCATTCGACGGATTCGGCAATACCGAGGTACGAACGACACCAGAGCGGGCGCGCAGGCGAGCACCACAAAACTGGATATGAGCATACTGAGGAAAAAAGTCATTGCGATGGTGCGCCTTGTCTGCGAAATTACGGTTATCGAAGAATAGGATACGGTCGGAGCAAGGCGCAAAAGAGATGATCTTCAAGCGGTACGCCTGAATAAATCGGAGTCGAGTTTGATGATTATGCCGATTAATCGTACCGTCATTGCTGTTCTCAATACTTATTTGCATAATGCTAGTCATGATGCCTTTAGAGATCGTATTCACTGGGGTTGAAATGGTGCGCTACTCAATATTCCGATGGCTCTTACTGTTTGGCTGTCTTCTTACAATAACGGGTTGCCGGGGGTGCCAGTTGCCGATCGTTTCAAGAGACGAAAAGGCAAAGGTCGACGGCAAGGGAAAACCGGATCCGCTCCCAAGAGTTGAATTGGGGGCTTTGCGAGTATTGCCTGCTTCGGGAAGCGATAGTCGGGTTGCGTTGAAGCCTAGCCATTGGCACGAGCTGCAACAAAACGCTCGAGCCAATGACGCGGACGAAGCATTGACGTTGAACTGTATGGCGATCGAGCGGCAATTTCCATTTCGCCCAATTCCGTTACCGTTGCTTCGCGAACCAGTGTCGTTCGAGCGGAACATCAGCTTGCCGCGTGGACAACGAAAGTTGCTAGGCGTGGAAATGTTTTTCCCAAGCGTGCCTGTCAAAATGGATACGGAAGTTGGAAATAAATCGTCGATTCGGCTCGCATATTTTCCTCGAACGATTGGGGCGTCGGTACGCGAAGAAACGTATCCGGTCGAGGTCATGCCAGACTATCAATATAACTTTGTCGTCCTTTCTCAATTGCCGGAGCGGTATCAATTTATCAATGGAATGTCGTGCATTGTTTGGCCATCGAAATCGTTGATGGAAGATCAACAGGTAAGCCCTTTTCGAGTCGTTCAGATAGCCCAGGCCGATGCGCAGAATAGCTTGCCAAGTTGGCTCGGCACATGGACTTCGACCAGCCACTTGATGTGGAATGATTGTTCGCCAACGGCCTTAGTGGAGAAACAGCAGATCGCGTTGGTCGATTGGCTACACTTTGGCGGGCAGATCATTATCAATGGTCCTGAATCGCAAGCTACTTTAAAAGATAGTTTTCTATCGAACTATTTGCCTTTCAAGAAAATCGAAGCTGGGCAGTGGAATACCGATCAATGGGAACGATTCAGTCGGCATTGGAGTATTGCAAAAGCCGATGAAAAGTTAGCGCAAGCGATCGCACTGCCGTCGACAGCACCGCCGACCATACAGGGCGAACTGCATTCGGAAGCTCGGTGGGTCCAAGGGTGTGAAGGCTTGGTTGCAGAACGGTTTGTCGGTGGTGGAAGGGTCGTGATGACGACATTTTCACTTGGTGAATCGATGCTTGTTCGTTGGCCAAGTTACAGCAGCTTTTTCAATGCGGCACTTCTGCATCGCCCTCCTCGAGTCTGGCGAATGACGAGCCAATTCAACGAAGGCGACATGGAATTCGCCGGCAATCAACGCAATCTCGCTCGAGATCCGCGACTGGTCACTCGCTTTCGATTGTTAGGGCGCGATCTGGGGAGCCATGAACTGGATTGGAATCGTCGAAATGCGCTCGAAGCAGCATCGAATGAAATTCCGACCATCGCATCTGGGCAAAGTATTTCTCAAATCGAAGCCGATTCAGCATTCACGAAGATCGCCACCAGGACCCTGGTCAAAGCGTCAGGCATTCAAGTGCCTCGCATGAAGACTATTTTGCAACTCCTTGGCGGATATTTTCTAGTGCTCGTCCCGTTGAATTGGGCCTTCTTTCGGTTGCTGGGTCGCGTCGAGTATGCGTGGCTGGCAGCGCCGTTGATAGCCGTTGTAGGTGCCGTTGTGGTCGCGCGTTCGGTACAACTCGATATCGGATTTTCTCGATCGCAGTCGACGTTGAACTTACTAGAACTTAAAAGCGGATATGGACGCGGTCATTTTTCGAGCTACCTGTCTTTGTATACTTCGCTTTCGACGAATTATTCCGCTCGCTATCCCGATAACGAAGGAATCGTACTTCCCGTTGCGACGGTGATACAACGAGCGAGCGCTAGGCGAAATGACGATTCCTATATTCGATACGAGACCGCTTCCGATAAGGGCTCTGGGCTAGCTTCATTTCCGGTGATTTCGAACTCGACATGCATGTTGCGGGCGGAGGATACTCATAGTTTAGATGGCGATATTCGAATCGCGATCGATTCCTCGGACGCGAATCTGATTCGAATCGATAACCGTTCGAGTTTAGTAGTGCAAGACGTCGTAATAGAATGCAAGTCGATAGACGGACAGGTCATTCGAGCCAAAATCGACCGCTTGGGGGCACAGGCCGAAACGCGGGTGACACTCGCGAGCCAAATGGATGGGCACGATTCTTCGGATCCATCGAGAACCACCGATCCCGCCAAGGTTGCCCTGGGGTCAGGGCTGGAAATCAAGCCGGTTATCGACGAAGTTTTGGCGAATCATCGACTTGGCGTCGGGGACGTGATACTGATCGGCTGGACCGAACAATTGAAATCGAAGCTCGAAGTGAAACCGAATGCGCCTCAAAACTTAGAAAAGTCGCTTGTCGTCGTAAAACTCGATGCCGTTAGTGCCTTGACGATAAGCCCAGATCTCAATCTTCCCTCGTATAAGCTGGAAGAAACGGAAGAAGCAGCGGGTACAGGCTTGTGATGACCAATTCGCAAGTAGTTCAGAAAACCTACCGGATTGCCACCCCACGCACCAGTCACATTGATCGAACCGAACGGTGGTATTCCGCGAGAAATGTCGATTTTTTTTAAAGTATTCACCCCCCCGACCGAAGTAGCAGCAATAAGGGGTAGTGGTTAGACGTACTTTAGGGGCGTACGGCGGCTTGGTATGGGAGTATTTTAACGATTACAACGCCGGAAGTTGTTGGAGTTAATCGAATGTTCATGAAGCGCTACTTTACGGGATTGCGTCTTTAAATCAAACTGAGGGGACTTGTCCGGGAAATCCAAATACTTGGATAAGGTCGGGTTTCGTTCTTTTTGAACGAAGCTTTTGTCTCTCCTACTTGATCAACTGCGCATGTTATTTCAACTAATTGCTTTGGTTGGGGCCTTTGTTCTGAGTGTCACGCTTACGCCGATTTGCCGACGTATAGCAATTAGGATTGGAATGGTCGACCATCCCGACGCTCATCGAAAACTGCATCGCGAACCGATCGCGCTTTGCGGTGGTCCGGTTATCTTGCTCAGCAGTTTAATTGCGGCTTCGTTCACTCCGTTTTTTATCGAAGCGATTCGACTTGCGTTTTGGCGCGATCCCTGGCCCATTTTGGGACTTTCTATCGGAGCAATCTCGATCGTCGCATTGGGAATGTTCGATGATCGTTATGCATTGCGTGGTCGACAGAAACTCTTGGGGCAGATCATTGTTGCGGTGTGGATGGTAGCTTGCGGATACTCGATGTCCGGAATCGATGTCTTTGGATTTGAAATCACTAGCCCTGTATTGATGGTTATCATATCGATACTCTGGCTTCTGTTGACGATCAATTCTCTGAACTTGATCGATGGAGCCGATGGACTCTGCTCGAGTGTAGGATGGATTGCGAGCACCGGGATTGCGGCAATGGCAACCTTAGGTGGCAATCGACTTGAAGGAGCATTGGCCGCCGGCTTAGCTGGCGCGCTGCTAGGCTTCTTGGTTTACAATTTCCCACCAGCCAAAGTTTTCCTCGGCGATGGCGGCTCGATGCTGATCGGTTTGATCTTGGGGGCCCTAGCAATGCGTACTTCGCTAAAAGGAGCGACGGCAATTTCGTTGCTCGGTCCGGTCGCGATTTTTGCAATTCCTTTTTTCGATTCCGGTATGGCAATACTCCGGCGAAAGCTAACGGGTCGAAGTATATTCAGCACCGATCGTGGTCATATTCACCATAGCTTAATGCGGTGGGGGCTAAGCCATCGTGGTTTGATCTTGACGATCAATATCCTATGCACGATTACCGCTGGCGGAGCCTTGTTCGGTTACATGTTGAAGAGCGAGTTAGTCGCCCTGTTGTCGACACTGACGGTCATCGCTTGCTTGGTCGCCAGTCGAGCGTTCGGGTACACTGAACTGCGATTGCTTTCCAACCGAGTCTACCACTTCTGCGGATCGTTGGTGCCACAGTTTGACGCCAGTTCGATCGACGGGATTCCGAAGTTTCACGGGAGAAAACACACCGTTCGTTTCCAAGGCAATCGACGTTGGGAAACCATCTGGAATGCGATCATCGAATTTGCCGATAAGCACGATTTGGCCAAAGTTTCACTCGATTTGAATGTGCCATGGCTTCACGAGGGATTTCATGCCAATTGGAGTCGGACTCGCATGCCAGACGATACACATTTGTGGCGAACACAATTACCGATCTTTGCCGAGTCTCGATCGCTTGGACGACTGGTTTTAGCCGGTCATATGGACAACGTGGATTCGGTGAGCGTGCTTACCGAATTGGCCGAAATGATGGAAAGCTTGCAACCGGAGATTCTCATACTCATCAGTGAAAGTCTCGCTATTCCAAACCTGAATCAGGCCTCAAGCGTGACCTTGGTTGGTGATTCAACATCGATATCTTCGCCGCCGCTTGCTAGTCTGAGAAAATAGAGCTAGCTTCGCATAAAGCCTTTTTGGTAGTCCTAGTTGCAACCGAGGTAACTAGCGTACTATTCATTTATTATTGACCTGCATACTCCAGGACCTATTGCCAACCGTGATTAATTCGTCGCCATCCAAATCGAAATCCCCATCACCCAGCATTTGTTGCATCGGGGCCGGGTATGTTGGCGGACCGACGATGGCTATGATCGCGAAACAGTGCCCCGATATTTCGGTGCATGTTGTCGATCTCAATGCCGCTCGCATCCAGCAATGGAACTCGGACTCGCTGCCGGTTTATGAACCGGGGCTAGACGAAGTGGTTCGCGAGTCGCGAGGTCGCAATCTGCGCTTTTCAACCGAAGTCGATCAAGCGATCCGCGATGCGGATATTATCTTTATCGCCGTCAATACACCGACGAAAATCTCTGGAATTGGTGCGGGTCGGGCTGCCAATCTGGAGTTTATCGAAAAATGCGCTCGACAGATCGCTCGCTGCTCGTCGGGGCATAAAATCGTTGTTGAAAAATCGACGCTCCCCGTCCGAACGGCCGAAGCCGTTAAACGGATTTTACAAAGCGCAGGAAACGGCGCTACCTTTGATGTCCTGAGCAATCCCGAATTCCTGGCCGAAGGTACGGCGATCGAAGATCTACTCCTGCCAGATCGTATCTTAATCGGCGGCGAATCGGATGCGGCGGTCGAAGTGCTCGCAAGTGTCTACGGACGATGGGTTCCTCGCAATCGAATCCTTACGACAAACCTATGGAGCAGTGAGCTGTCAAAACTAGCGGCGAATGCGTTCTTGGCGCAACGAGTCTCGTCGATCAATGCCATTTCAGCACTATGCGAAGTGACTGGAGCCGACGTCGACGAAGTTTCACGAGCGATCGGGATGGACTCGAGAATTGGATCGAAGTTTTTGAAGTCGTCGGTCGGTTTTGGCGGTTCCTGTTTCCAAAAGGATCTTTTGAATCTCGTCTATCTATGCGAACATTTCGGACTGCGAGAAGTAGCAACGTATTGGGAGCAAGTCGTGGCGATGAACGACTACCAAAAACGCCGCTTTTCCGAACGCATCGTGCGAACCATGTTCAACACGGTATCCGACAAGCGAATTGCGATATGGGGATTTGCCTTTAAAAAGGACACTAACGACACTCGAGAGTCGGCAGCGATTCGCGTTTGTCGCGATCTTTTGCAGGAACGAGCAAGATTGGTTATCTACGACCCTCGCGTTTCTGAATCGCAAATTCGATATGAACTTCAAGCCATTTGGGCCGATCAGTTCGGCGAGCTATCTGAACAACATAAGAAGCTGATCGATACCAACGTCGTGGTAGCCAAGGACTGCTACGAAGCGTCCAAAGATGTACACGCCATTGCGGTACTGACCGAATGGGATGAATTTACGACTTTGGATTTTCAAAAAATTCTATCGACCATGCATCGACCAGCATTCGTGTTTGATGGCCGAAACATTCTCGATCGAGCAGCCCTGACCAAGCTCGGGTTCGAGGTTCACGGGATCGGCAAGCCAACGCCTTGCGCTCGTTGACTCGCGATGAATCGTGCCTCAACAAGCTGGTTCTTCTAGAATCTGGCAGTAACTTTCATAGCGACGCACGTCGAGCCGATGGTCGGCAATGGCGTCTTTGACTTTACAATCGCTTTCGTGTTGATGCGTGCAGTTCGGAAATCGACATAGCGAAGCAAACGGGCGAAGGTCGCGAAAGAGACCAGCGATTTCAGCCGGTACAATGTCATAAAGTTGGAATTGCCTAATGCCAGGCGTGTCGACAATCGAGCCGCCCATGCTGAGCGGAAAAACTTCGGCAGTTGTCGTCGTATGTTTCCCTTTTTGATTCTCGGTGCTTACCGCTTGTACGCGTTGGTTGAGTCCGGGTTCGATGAAGTTCAAGATCGACGATTTGCCAACCCCGCTTTGACCAACAATGACGCTCTGTCGATTGCGAAGCAAACCACAGACGGCATCGATTCCCCAACCTCGCGATGCGCTGACCATCATCACTCGGTATCCCATCTGAGCGTAAGATCCGATGAGCGGTTGCAACGAAGCTGGATCGACAAGATCTACTTTGTTGATCAAGATACAAGCGTCCAGTTGATTCTGTTCTGCGGTAATAAGAAATCGATCGATCAAGTTCGGCTTGATCGTAGGCTGAGCAGCACTGGTGACAATCAAGATTTGATCGACGTTTGCGACGATGACATGTCGCCGTTTTCGACTCGTTCGTGACAGCGTACCTGTTCGTGGCTCGATTCTGAGAATGAGTCCTTGGTCGGTACCTTCACGTCGAAAACGGACACGGTCACCGGCTACGACGACGTGCCGCTGATCGGTCGCCATGTTCTTCAAGATTCGACGGACGGCACATCGAAAAATTTGTTGGTCCAGCGTCTGGACGATGCAGTCCAGCCCGTGAACGCGCAAAACAAGTCCTTGAAGCGTATCGACTTCGTTGACACTCAATTCGACGCTGCCCAGCGAATCTTTCATTCCTTCCGAAGTCGACTCACCAACAACGGTACGATGCCGCGTCGCATCGCCTTTGCCACTGACGCGTTCCTTCGAAATCGTGTCGATGTCGTCGGTTTCGCCATGATAATTCCGAGTCAAATCCGCGTCTTCGCGAGTCTTGCCTTGGTGGCTTTTCTTGAATTCGATACGAATTCGATTCAGTTTGCGTTTCATCAACGAATCATATGGAAGCGGGAATGCGATGGGTCGGCACAGGGCGTCCAGGACGGAAACTTTGCATCGTCGACAGCGTTAACTCTGCACCGCGTTCACTACAAAGCTTTTGCAATTCATCGCGTACAATTTGTTCGAGAAGTTTTGGATCGGTCGCTACTCGCGCATTGACAACGATGTCCGCCGTCGAAACCCTCGCACCCGATGGGAGCGATAATTCCGGTTGCGTGAAGCTACTGACGTGATTGGCGACCGCGTAATTTCCCTCCCACATTCCGATCACTTTTAGATGAGCGGTCTCCGCATCATTCGACGCCAAGGACACCGACAATCGGGTCGCAATCGCCAGAAGAAGCGTATCTAAGTCGAACTCGCTTTTGGACGCGATTCGTAGCTGGCTATTCAGCCAACCCAGCTCCGCTTCACCTTCGGCGTAAACATCGTAGTCGACGTCAATCAGCCGTTGTCCAAATTGACCGTCGAGCGACAACTGCTGTACAAGCGATTCAAAACCGGCACCGGTCTTCGCAGAGAGTCGAAGCGTCGGTCGCTCAGGGAAATCGCGCTCCAATAAAGTCTCGAGCTCCAAAATTGTAGCATCTGTCAATTCATCGATACGATTGACAATCAAAAAATCAGCTTCTTCAAGCTGCTTGCGAAAGATGTATGCAGCTTTGGGTGAGAATCCTGATCGCGGTTCGTTGCGAAGGATACGCAAGCCGTGGCTCGGCTTCAGAATTACGCCGTACGGTGCAATCTCTAAAGGCCGTTCGTAGATCGACGATAATGGACGCACAACCGTCGCAACAAGATCCGTACAACTTCCAACCGGTTCGGCCAAAATCACATCCGGAAGCGACGACCGCGAAAGGCCATCGACAGTTTTGGTCAAATCATTAAAGCTGCAACAAAAACAAGCGCCCGCTACTTCGCCAACATCAAAACCTTGCGATCGAAGGCTGTGCGTATCGACCAAATCGGTGGTCTGATCGTTCGTAACGATCGCAACTTTCAAGCCTTGGTCGGTGTAGTGTCTCGCGAGTCTTGCGAGCGTGGTGGTCTTGCCAGCACCGAGAAAGCCACCCAATAAGATAAAGCGAGGATTCATAAATTCACTTTTGATTTGACGGTTTCTGAAGTTGAATTAAGGTCTGATAGGCTCCGCCGCCAACGACGCCTCCAACACAGGGAGCTAATAAGTATACTGTAAACCACGACGCATGCCCCGGTAATGTCCACGCAATCTGCCCCCAACCCGCGAGCGACGAAAAGAAACGTGGCCCGAAATCGCGAGCCGGATTGAAGCCAGCTTGAGTCAATGGTGCAAAGATGGAAATCAGGCAAGCGACGGTCATCCCGATCATGACTGGTGCTAGGTTTGAGCCTGGCGCTCCGCTATTCTTGGCATCGGTCACCGCAAAAATTACCAAAACCAAAATCATGGTTCCGATGGCTTCGGCCAAGAAAGCTTGCGGTATTCCGACCAATTGCTGCAATGCTTCATGTTCTTTCAATGAAAAAGGTCGCGTTCCGTCCATTCGACCTGGACTCGGAAAATATTCGCCGTAGCACATCGCCGTCACTATGCTTCCCGGCTCACCGCGTACAACTTGCATGCGAGCTTCGCGAAGCGACAAGTGCTGCGAAAAAAGGATGAATAGGACGGCGGCTGCGAAAAATGCGCCAGCGACTTGACTAAGGATATAACTTGGAACTCTCGACCACGGGAATTTTTTCCAAACGGCAAACGCAATCGTCACCGCAGGATTCAAATGCGCACCGCTGACGGCCGCTGTGCAATAGATCGATGCCGCAATACCAAGTCCCCAGACGACCGCGATTTGCCAAACGCCTTGTTGGGCATCGGTCAGCACGGCGGCATGGACCGAGCCAAGCCCGATAAATACGAGCAAGCCAGTACCAAGCATCTCTGCAAGCGATGCACGAAGAAGCGATGTAGATAGATTCATGGTTTTTGTTTCGAGGAGGCTTTCACAATGCTTTACGAATTGCGTCCCAGGGTTCGCGATAAGATCGTTCAAGCATCGCGTTGGCTTCGACGTCGCCATAGATTCCGTTTGCTGCTTGATCCCAATAGACCTTTCGACCGGTGCGCAATGAAATGTTGGCAAGATGACACGTGGTACTTACCCAATGGCTACTGGCCAAATCGGAATTCGGTGTTGCACGGCTCTTGATGCATTCGATAAAGTTTTGAGCGTGTAAGACGTATTGCTGGTTGGCATTTCCGGATTCGTCCTTGACGGCTGGACACCAAAACTGGTTCTTCGGTTCTTCGACCGGCTGCGGTCCGCCAACCGGATGTCCACCGATGATTGCTGCAATCGTATTCCTTGGATCGATCTTCTTGTCCGGGAAAATCTCGAAGCCGCTTCGACTGAGCGACATGGAACCTTTTGTGCCGACGAACACCAATGAGCCTGACGACTTAGTACCGCCGCCACTCGATGCCTCTCGAACTTGAACAATGACGGGGAAGCGGTCGTATTCGATGATGGCGTTTTGCGTATCTGGGACTTCCGCATTGTCCTTGAGAAACCATCGGCCGCCATGACTTGAAACCGCCTTCGGAGCCTGGATATCAAAAATCCAATGGACAATGTCGAGCGAATGGTGACCGAGATTGGTCATTTGGCCACCAGCGGTATCCCAAAACCATCGGAAGTGATAGATACCGCGATTCGGATTATAAGGGCGCAAGGGAGCAGGACCGAGATGCATATTCCAATCAAAGTCTTGCGGCGGTTCACCATCGGGTGGATTTCCGATGCCAGGCATAATGTTTCGAAAGAAGTCGCACTGGACGCTGGTAATGTCGCCGATAGCACCTTCGCGAATCAGTTGCTTAGCCCGCTGGTAATGTGGACCGCTTCGCTGCTGTGTACCGACTTGGACAATACGTTGGTGCTTAGCCGCGATCTTTTGCATCCATTCACCTTCACGCTCAAAAAGATGCATGGGCTTTTCGACAAGCACATCTTTGCCTGCTGCGCAGGCCATCATAGTTTGCAAAGCGTGCCAATGGTCGGGGGTTGCGACGACGACGGCGTCGAGCGATGGGTCGTCGAGCAGCAATCGGAAATCGTGGTAAGTCGTTGCCTCGTTCGCGATCTCCTTACTCGCTTCCAGTCGCGGTTTGTAGGCATCCGCAACCGCCTTGATTCTTGCCTGCGGCAATCCTTGAAACGTTCGTGCATGGATACGGCCAATCAGACCAAAGCCAAGAAGTCCGATATTGACCCGTTCGTTTGCCCCCAGGATTTGCGAGTAGGCTTTGGCACTGATCGCGGCGGACGTCATGCCGACTGCCGCAGCTTTGCTGAACGAACGACGCGAAACAACGATTGCTTTGGTCATCATTTTAAAGTCACTTTGGAACTCGATATTGAGAATTGCTGAGTTTTCGCCGTCGTGAGATTATAACCAGCGACGCTTCGTTGCGAGCCTCGTGGCGGACGTTTCAGACTGGCGTTTCTGGTCGTCGCTGCTACAATTGCATTGGGCCCATCTGTTTGATCTCGCCAGCCCCGCCATCCGCCAGCAAGGATTTCTACCATGCAACGCCCGAATCCAGGACGCCGTTTCTTTCTCAAAGCGGCCGGTGTTTCGCTCGCTTTGCCGGCACTAGAGTCGGTTCCAAAAGTTGTCGGTGCTGCGAGCGTAGCAGCTAAACAGCTCAGCGGGACACGGCGAATGGTTTGCGTCGGAAACATGCTTGGCTTTGTCCCGGCTACTTTTTTTCCAGAACAGACTGGTTCGAACTATACGCTTCCACAAGTCTTGAAGCCGCTTACAAGCCATCAGAAAGATCTCTCGATTATCTCTGGGCTCGATCACGGAGTCAAAGGTGGGCACTTTGCAATTCATGCTTTCTTGAGTGGTGTTCGGTCGGTTGATGCCAAGTCGATGCCGGAAGCCAACATTACTATCGATCAACGAGCGGCAGAATCGATCGGTGGTCTTACGCGCTTTCCATCGCTCACGATCGGTTCCGAAGATGGAATTCACGGTGGTTGCCAAATGTGCTGGACGCGATCTGGAACTCGTATCCCACCGATTACCGGTCCCAAAGATCTATTCCGCAAGCTATTCGTCAACGAGGACGAGAAAGATCGTCTGCGTTCTGCAGATCAAGTTGAATTGAACAGTTCAATTCTCGACGCGGTTCGAGGTGACGCCAAGAGTTTAGAAAAGCGATTGAATCCTCGCGATCGGCAGAAGCTCGACGAGTATTTTACTTCCGTTCGAAATGTTGAAATGCAATTACAACTGAACAAAAAATGGACGAACGTTCTCAAGCCAGCACCGGGTATGGATGAGCCCGAGAACGACGAAATGGTTTCGGATTTGCCCGAGCTATATGACTTGATTGCGTTGGCCCTGCAAACCGATTCAACTCGTATAGCAACGTTGGAGATTGCGGGCGGATTCAACTCGCAAGCGCTCGGTTTCAAGAAAGACTATCATGCGCTTTCGCATCACGGACAGGTCCAGGAAAGCATCGACGCGTTAATTGCGATTGAAACTTATCAGACGGAACAATTTGCTCGCTTTCTCGACAAGTTGAAATCGATCGAAGTCGACGAGTCGACGTTGTTTGACCAGACGATGGTGCTGCTCGGTAGCGGAATGGGCAACGCCAATTCACACACCAACACCCAACTGCCAGTCATCCTTGCGGGCGGTCCGTTCAAGCATGGCCAACATTTAGCGTTTGATCCCAAGAGTAAAACTCGACCGCCGTTAACGAACCTGTTTGTTTCGATGCTCCAGCAGTTTGGCGTCGAAACCGATGCCTTTGCCACCAGCACTGGAACGTTGCGCGGACTCGAGTCAAAGAGCTAGCCTGGATTATTCGCAAACCGACGCGTTAGCGAGGGATCCGAGTAAATCCCTCGCTAACGCGTCGGGTTACGAAATGCACACTGTTTTGGAATAGTTTTCGTAAGCTTTTATGCATCATCATTTAAAGTTAGCGGCAGGGCGCACGCCCTCCGATTTTCCGACACCGGACGGCTCGCGCCGTTCCGCTAAATCCCGATCGGCACCTAAGCGCTCAATTTTCGGCGTTGTTGTCCGCACCCTGCTAGCGCCGATGTTCGTCTTTGCGTTTCTTCACACTGCGATTGCCGAGGATCCGAAAGTCTTTCTCGATGCCTATTGCGTTCGATGTCATGGCTCAAAACAGCCAAAAGGTGATCGCAGCTTCGACAAGCTGGTTTTCTCAGACGCGAGCGAAGATACGCAACTCGACCTTCAAGACATTCTCGATCAACTGACCCTTGGCGAGATGCCACCTAAGAAAGCCAAGCAACCGACGGTCGAAGAGCGGCAAGCCACCATCGATTGGTTGACCAAGCGAATTGACTTGGTGAATCAGAAACGGACTTCGACCAACGCGCAGGCGGTACTCCGTCGTTTGAATCGTCGAGAATACCTCAATACGATTCGCGACCTTTTCGGTATGAACATGTCGATGTTCGATCCGACAACGAAATTCCCTCGCGATCAAACAGTCGAACATCTCGATAACATCGGCGACACTTTGGTAACGTCCGGCTTTCTACTCCAGCAGTATCTCTACGCAGCCGACCAGATCGTCGAAAAGGCATTTGAGAAACACAACTCCGAAGAGCGTACCTGGAATTTCAAAGATCGTTTCAAGCAACAGCCTGAAGTCGATACCGCGCATGGGGCGGCTTTTCAGAATCGCTACATGTGTTTGTACGAATGTCCGAATTCAGAACGGCCCGAGGGAGCGTTTGGCCCGTTGCTCGATTTTCGCGAAGGTGTTCCTGCCGATGGTCTCTATGAGGTTCGTGTTTACGTTGAAGCGAAAAACCGTGAGCATCCATACGATCCTCGAATCATGGGAACCGATCCCGCCGAACCACTTCGAATCGGAATCGTCCCAGGTAATATAACTTTCGGCGCAATGCACCTAACTCAGCCTTTCCAGCCAGTGTTGGCTGAGCGCGCGCTGCCTGACGGCGGCCCCGAGTGGCAAACTTTTACGATCTGGCTTGATAAAGGCTTTTCGCCGCGATTCATTTTTCCAAATGGGATGATCGATATCCGCTCGAGTTACGCGAAACTCGTCAATCAATATCCAGTTTTGCTACCCGAGAATGCACCAAAAAAGGGCGATATCGTTGGAAATAGAATAGCACTTTTCAGTAACGGCAAAGTTCCTCATCTGCGAATTCACGAAGTCGCCATTCGTGGACCGTTAGCCGAAACACCCAAAGTTTTTCGTGACAGTTTCTACGATGGAGAAAAACTCGATAGTTCGAATTCGCGCCAAAAAATAAGCGAATTTGCCAGTCGTGCTTATCGTCGATCCGTCGACGACGACGAGATCGATCGGTTAATGTCGATCGTCGAACAACGACGTGCCGAAGGGAAGACGGACGAGGAAGCGCTTCAAGACGGCGTCCGAGCGATCTTATGCTCAACGAGCTTTTTGTATCTCCAGCAAGACACCCAAGGACCCGATAGCCCAAAACTGCAAGCCCACGCGTTGGCAAATCGATTGTCGTACTTTCTCTGGTCATCGATGCCGGACCAGGAACTACGCTCGCTCGCTGATTCGGGAGCGATCCTTCAAACTGAAACTCTGCGACAACAAACACAACGCATGCTAGCCGATCCAAAATCCGATAGCTTTGTCGAACGGTTTTTGGATAGTTGGCTAAACCTTCGAAGCCTCGGCGATATGCCGCCGGATCGCGAGACATTTGAACGCTACTATTCAAATGATTTGCAAGAAGCCATGCGGCGTGAAACGTTCTTGTTTACTCGCGACCTGATCGATCAAAATGAAAGCTTATTGAAGTTCCTTACTGCCGACTATTCATTCGTCAACCGTCCGCTCGCCAAACTGTACGAAGTCGAAGGTCAGATCGACGTTGCTGAAGGACATCGATTCCATCGCGTTCGATTTGATGATCCGAACCGCGGCGGGCTTCTCGGCCAAGGGAGCGTTCTGACGGTTACCGCCAATGGAGTGGAAACTTCGCCGGTGATTCGCGGCGTTTGGTTGTTGGAAAACATCCTCGGGACCCCACCGGCTCCGCCGCCGGACGACGTACCCGCCATCGATCCGGATGTCCGAGGTGCCAAGTCGATGCGCGACTTGCTGACCAAGCATCGCGATTCACCAGCGTGTTTCGAGTGCCATCAAAAAATCGATCCACTCGGTTTTGCCTTAGAGAATTTCGACCCGATCGGACGCTGGCGTACGAAGTATGCCAATGGATCGAGCATCGATTCTTCGGGCGTTTTACCGAGCGGCGAAACATTCCAGGATCTCGCAGGACTGAAGGAAGTCCTCGTTCAGCGACAAACATTCTTTGCAAGAATTCTCACGGAAAAGTTGATGGCGTATGCCTGTGGTCGACGAGTCGAACCGCTCGATCGCTCCTCGATCACCAAGATCGCAGAATCGCTTCGCGAGAATGACTATCCGATGCGCTCGCTCATCGAACAAGTCGTTCTAAGCGACCTATTTCGATGGAAGTAGAAAAGCGTTTTTTCAGCTTCTAGCGACGCTCGGGATTGGCCTGAACCAAAAAGATCGCCTCGAAGCCATTGTGGTCTATATTATGACATTGAACAACTCGATTCCCATTGAAGATTTACGAAGTACAATTCACCGACTTTTCTCCGTTGAGATCGAACCAGGGTCCATCGCCGATCAATTTCGACAAGAAGGACGTCAAGAAGGCGAGCGTCGTGGTGCCTTGATCGGGACGATTCAGACTTGCCAATCGCTCTTAGGTGGAACTGAGTTTGGCCAAGACTCGCTTGGTGCCAAAACTGTAGAAGAACTAACCTCACTCGCTGAGCAACTTCAAGCGAATTTACGCGGCCGTTACAACAAACAGTAACGATTGCTGTCGCTTGCAAGATGATTCTGAGATATCTGGAACATCCGTGTAATACCGTGCATTTTTCTTAATGCATCCAGCCTTGATGGATCGATCTAGACTCGGCGTGCTGCGTTCAAAGCGAATCTCGCTGCGTTTGATCGTTGACTGCGTCAGTCCTGCTTTGGCGCACTAGCTGGAACGACTAGCCGCTACCGAGTTTGCGACGAACGAGCCAATCATCGGCTCGATCGGGCCAGGTTCCAATATTGGAATCGGGTCGAGCGCGTGTCCCGTAGCCGTGTCCACCGTTTTCATAGATATGAAGCTCGGCTGGAACGTCGAATTTTTTCAGTCCCGCATAGAACATCGCGGCACCGAGCGCCGATGATTTGTCGTCGGAAGTATGAACGATGAAGGCTGGCGGTAAATCTTTCGAGAACTGCAACTCAGGAAGAAGTCTTTCGGTTTTTGAATCCCAAACGTTCCAAGGATAAATGAACAACGAAAAATCTGGTCGGAAAGATAACGTGTCGATCTGGTCGATCGCTTCGTAGGCTGCCTTGTCGCCAGTCGTGTGAAGTATACAGGCAACTTGTCCTCCTGCCGAAAATCCGAGGACACCTATTCGATCGGTTTTCAATCGCCATGTCACCGCGTTCGCGCGAACCCATCGCACGGCTCGTTGTGCATCTTGAAGGGGTCGTAGATACTTGGGTTCTTCAGCCGGAGTGACTTCACTGGTTCGGTAACGCAATACAAAGGCGGTGATGCCGAGTTGATTGAGTCGCATAGCAGCTTCTGAGCCTTCCATGTCTGGTACCACGCGCGCGAATCCACCGCCAGGCAGAATGACCACTCCGGTTCCATTCGACACTTTGGGGAGAAACAAATCGATTGTCGGGGTACGAATTTTTTCGACTCGAGTGATCGTCGGAATATCCGTATTTCTTGCGGGAAGTTGCTCGCCAAAGGCCTTCACCGTTTCGCCTGGTGGCAAGTCGGGCCAGATCGCTATCGGTTGATTAGACACTCCGTTGGCTACGGTGTCCTGAGCATCCATAGGTGCCGCTATCGCGATGAAAAGCCCCAAGGATAACATCGTCGCGAACCATCGAGGCAAATAAGGTGAATTTTCGAACATCGGTTTGTGATCGCTTTCGAGTGCGGAATTGAGCAATCGCTAATTCGCTCATGGATGTGGCTTAGTTGCGGCATTGCACCGCAGAATTCTCAGGAAGTAACGTTAGGTTGGGTTTGCCAGAATAGCCACCGCTTAACTATAATAGAAGGCCCTGCCTAAGTGACCCTGCCAAAAGTCCTGCCTACCCTAGAATTTTATGGAATGCGATCAACCTTCCCATTTTTGCTGAACATCGCTTTGATCGCATCGTGCTTTCTTGGCTTAAAGTTCGCGAATGCGGCCAACGATGCTCCCGAAATCTTTTCGTCGTTTTTGGGGAAGCATTGTTACGAATGCCATACCGGCAAATCGTCAGAAGCGGGGTTGGATTTGAAGAAACTTGGAACCGACTTGAGCGACGCGAAGAGTTTCGCGGCATGGGTTCGCGTCTTTGATCGAGTTAGCGCGCACGAGATGCCTCCCAAAGACGCTGAACCGGTTCCGAAGAAGACCGTCGAGCACTTCCTCGAGTCGACCTCGAAATGGCTGAGCGAGAGTCAGCTTGCTGAGTTTAAAGAGCTTGGTCGCATTCGAGCTCGACGACTTACCAATTTTCAATTGGAGCGGACGCTGCACGATTTGCTTGGCATCGATATACCACTTGCCAGCGAGATGCCGGATGAGCCGATCGGTGCTGAATTCACGACGTATTCGTATAGCCAGGCGATGTCTCATTTTCATTTGGAGCAACATCTGAAGGTCGTCGATCTGGCGCTCGACGAAGCTTTTCGGCGTGCGACAATCGGCGCTGACAACTGGGGTCGCGAATTTACAGCCAAACAAATATCGCGAACCCAAAAGCGTTGCCGCGAGCCTGAGTTTATCGATCAGCAGGCGGTCGTATGGTCGTCGCGGCTGGTATTCTATGGTCGGTTGCCTGCGACAGAGGCGGCCCGAAGCGGTTGGTATCGCGTTCGTTTTCGCGCATCGGCTCTCAACAAACCTGACAAACATGGCGTCTGGTGTACTGTTCGAACGGGTGCCTGCGTTTCCAGCGCGCCGCTGTTTGGTTGGGTTGGTTCGTTCGAAGCTACCGAAGAACCGAAAGAGTTGACCTTTGATGCTTGGATACCTGAAGGGCACATGCTCGAGATCAAACCGGCCGATCGAACATTAGCCGATGCCAAATTTGCAGGCGGTCAAGCGGCCGATGGCGAGGGTGGCCCGCAAAACGTTCCGGGTATCGGCATCGATTGGCTTACTCTCGAACGGATTCATCATGGATCGGATCAGGCGACGGTGCGGCAACAATTATTAGGGGGCATTGAAGTAACGATTGACAGCAACGATCGGCGGCGTCCCACTGCAAAACTCACATCCAAAACCTCTGAGCAAGACATTCGTCGCTTGATGACAGGCTTTGCTGAACGAGCTTTCCGGCGCCCAGTCACAGAGAGCGAAGTAGATCAGTATGTAACTCTAGCCATCGAGTCCGTGAACACAGGCGAAGATATTGGTGCTGCCTTGCGACTTGGCTATCGAGCCATTCTTTGTTCTCCTCGATTTTTGTATCTCTACGAGCAGCCAGGCGAACTCGATGACTATGCGATCGCATCTCGGCTGAGCTACTTATTATGGAGCAGCCAACCCGACCAGCCATTGACGGATGCGGCTGAAAAAGGACAGCTTCGTCAGCCAGCAATGCTCGACAAGCAAGTCGAGCGAATGCTGAAAGCACCTCGCGGCCGTGAGTTTATTGCCAATTTCTCGGCTCAGTGGTTAGAGATGAGCCAAATTGATTTCACGGAACCCGATGCCAAACTTTATAACGATTTTGATATCGTCGTGCAGAATTCGATGCTCGATGAAACACATCGTTTTCTTCAGACAATTCTCGATGAGAATTTGAACGTCAAGAATTTTGTCGATTCGGACTTTACGTTTCTCAATAGTCGATTGGCCCGCTACTACAAACTCGACAATGTAGATCGCGATGAAATGATTCGCGTTCGCTTGACGCCTGAAGATCGACGTGGAGGATTGTTGGGTCAAGGTGCGGTCCTCAAAGTAACAGCCAACGGCACCAACACGTCGCCAGTGGTGCGAGGTGTTTGGATTGCGAATCGCATTCTCGGGGCCCATATCCCGCCACCGCCTGAAAACGTCCCGGCGATCGAGCCGGACATTCGAGGTGCCAAGACGATTCGCGATCAACTCGATCGACATCGAAATGACGAATCGTGCGCCTCTTGTCACGTGATCATCGATCCGCCCGGCTTTGCGCTTGAGAATTTCGACGCTGCAGGCCGATGGCGCGATAAATATCTCAAACTCGATAACGGTCGCCTTAAGCCGGGTGCCACGATCGATCCGAGCTATACATTGCAAGACGGTCGCAGCTTCGAAGATCTCAATGCGTTTAAGAAGTTGATTGCCAGCCGCCCTGAGCCACTCGCAATGAATATTGCCGAAAAACTACTAGCCTATGGTACTGGTGGTCCCATCACCTTTTCGGATCGCGAAGACATCGAGCGGATCGTTGACGAAGTTTCCACCGAAAATTTCGGCTTTCGTTCCATTGTTAAAGCTGTTGTCAAGAGTCGAGTTTTCTTAAGCAAATAGTCAGAGAGGGTGCGATGCACAACCAACGTCGAGTCAATTTCAATTTCGGGCGACAGCTAGATCGGCGGACGATGCTTCGCGGTCTCGGTGTTTCGCTCGGCTTGCCATGGTTGAGCGCTATGAATCGAGCTATAGCGAACAACGCAACCGACGCGTCCCCGCAACGATTTGTGGCTATCTCGCTCGGTTTAGGCTTGCACAGCGACAACCTTGTTCCGAGTGAGGCGGGACGCGATTACCAACCATCGCTGTATTTGAAAGGATTACAAGATATTCGCGATCGCTTTACCGTGATTTCGGGGACTTCGCATCCCGGCGTCGGCGGTGGCCATCGTGCTGAAGCCAGTATTTTAACGGGGTCGCCGATGGGAAGTTCTGGTCGAGCACGAAATACGATTTCCGTCGATCAGTATATGGCCAAGCACCTCGGAGACGCGACACGCTATCCATCGTTGGTATTAGGAGCCAACGGAAGCAATAGCCCATGCTATACCGAAAATGGTGCCATGATTCCTGCCGAGTCATCGCCGTCGTCGCTCTTTGCAAAACTGTTCATCGACAAATCAAAACAAGAACGCGAATTACAAGCCAGTCGCGTCTTGCAGGGGCGAAGTATTATGGATTTGGTTGGCGACGATGCACGATCGCTCCAACGAGAATTGGGAGTCGGGGATCGCGATCGACTTGACGCTTATTTCACAAGCGTTCGGGACCTCGAAAAACGCATGTCGGAACTCCAACGTTGGGCGAATCTCCCCAAACCGAAAGTCGCTGGAGGACCTCCGCAAGATGTCGGCTCGCCGAACGATTTGATCGCTCGACAAAAAACCATGTGCGACGTCATCAAGCTCGCGCTTCAAACCGATTCGTCGCGTTTTGTTTCGTTCCATCTCGGCGGTAGCGGCGGTGTTTTGCCGATCGATGGCGTCGACGAAGGATATCACACGCTGAGCCATCACGGGTTGGATGATGAGAAACTCGCACAGCTTGCCCTAGTGGAAACAGCCATTATCAATGAATGGGGGACTTTCCTTCGCCAGCTTAAGGAGTCTCAAGACGGGCAAGGCGACCTGCTGAGCCATACTTCGGTATTGCTGACAAGCAACCTCGGTAATGCGTCCAATCATGACAATCGAAATATGCCCGTTCTCTTTGCCGGTGGACAATTCAAACATGGCCAGCATTTGGCGTTCAATCGGCAAAAGAACTACCCGCTCCCGAATCTATTTGTTTCAGTCCTTCAGCAAGTCGGTATGGAGGTAGATGAATTCGCAACCAGTACCGGTACAATGACAGGGCTGGTTTAACCAGCAATCGAAGAACCGGCGGCTAGCGCCGTGCTGTTCTAAAAATGCGATCCGCTTTTGTGCCCAATGCCATCTCCATTTCCAATGCAAAGAACGCAGACATGATTCGCCGAGCGAGCTTACTGCCCCAAATTTTTTTGCCGATTCTAATCACTTCGGTTCTCGCCATCGCGGCACTCGGAGCAGAGCCCGACGAACAACGCTCGGCGAAGGAATTGTCAGCCCCAATAGTCCAACAATTGTTGAGTACAACTTGTTTGGATTGTCACAACAGCAATGACGCGGCGGCAGGACTCAACCTGGATGACTCTATTACATCGGTTGCGATCGAGCAGAATAGCGACGTATGGGAAAAGATCGTGCGGAAGCTACACGCTCGCCAGATGCCGCCAAGCGATTCACCGCGACCAGATGAATCTACTTACGAGAATGTTTTGAGTTCGCTCGTTAAGACTCTCGATGGAATTGATTCGGTGAATCCACGGCCAGGACGCACGGACACTTTTCGTCGGCTGACTCGCACCGAATATCAAAACGCCATTCGCGATTTGCTCGCGCTGGATATCGATGCGACGACGATGTTACCAGCGGATGAGGCTAGTCACGGATTTGATAATATCACCGTTGGAGATCTCTCGCCAACTCTGCTTAATCGTTACATTTCCGCCGCCCAAAAAATCAGTCACCTTGCAATCGGCGGCTCGCAAAAGTCGCCAGGAGGCGACACATTCCGCGTTCGTCCCGACGTTACGCAAGAAGAGCGGATCGATGGACTGCCACTTGGAACGCGAGGTGGAGCGTTAATCCCGTATCATTTTCGTCAAGATGGCGAGTACGAGATACAAATTCGCTTAACCAGGGACCGCAATGAGCATGTCGAGGGGCTAACGGAGCCTCACGAAATGGAATTGCTTCTCGATTCTGTCAACATTAAATCGTTTACCGTCAAACCACCGCGAGGTAAATCTGCTTCGTCGGATGAATACAGTAAGCCAACACACGAAAATGTCGATCGGCATCTCAATGCACGATTTTCAGTAACGGCCGGTTCGCACCAGATCGGAGTGACGTTTCTCAAAAACCCTTCGTCGCTGCAAGAGACGGCAAGGCAGCCGCTGAATGTTCATTTCAATATGTACCGCCATCCTCGAATCGGGCCGGCGGTCTATCAAGTTTCCATTGCAGGACCATTCGAGGCAACTGGCCCCGGCGAGTCGGCGAGCCGACAACGGATCTTTGTATGTCGGCCTACCGCTGCTGAAGAGGAAGACGATTGCGCGAAGCAAATTCTAAACAAGCTATTGCATCGAGCCTGTCGGCAACCGGTTGACGATATCGATCTGATCAATCCGATGGAATTGTATCGTGAAGCACGAGAAGTAGGAGATTTCGAGAACGGAATTGAAATCGCAATCAGTTCGGTGCTGCTGAATCCGAAGTTTCTTTTTCGGATAGAGCGCGATCCATCGGGAGTTGAATCGGGAACCGCGTACCGAATCAGCGACGTCGAATTGGCGTCTCGCTTGTCGTTCTTTCTATGGAGCAGTATTCCCGATGATGAACTTCTCGAATTAGCCGAGCGTGGTCAACTTAGCAACCCTGAGATACTCGACCAGCAAACTCTCCGGATGCTGGCGGACGACCGATCGCAGGCGATGGTGAGCAACTTTGCCGGGCAGTGGCTGCATCTTCGAAATCTGGAATCGACGACGCCCGACGGGCGACTCTTCCCTGATTTTGACGACAACCTTAGGCAGGCTTTCCAAGAGGAAACGGAGCGATTCTTCGAAAGCATTATGCGAGAAGATCGCAGCGTTCTTGATTTGATCAAGACAGACTATACCTATCTTAATGAAAGGCTCGCAAAACACTACGGCATCCCGCATGTCTACGGCAGTCACTTCCGACGCGTTACACTCAGCGAAGATAGTAAGCGAGGCGGCTTGCTTCGGCACGGCAGTATATTAACCGTGACATCGTACGCGACACGAACGTCGCCTGTGATTCGAGGTAAGTGGATTCTCGATAACATTTTGGGGACTCCACCACCACCGCCGCCCGACAACATACCTGCGTTAAAAGACAATACCGTCGCAGCGAACCTTTCGGTGCGCGAGCGATTGGCGCAACATCGAGCCAATCCGGCTTGTGCAAGCTGCCATAACTTGATCGATCCGGTCGGGTTTTCCTTAGAGAATTTTGATGCTGTCGGGCGATGGAGAGAGATGGAAGAGGGAAAACCCGTCGATGCGTCAGGCGGACTTCCATTCGGCGAACCATTTACTGGAATCAGCGGACTTGAGCAGGGTTTGCTAGATCGGCCGGAGCTTTTTGTTAGTACAATGGCAGAAAAGCTGGTAACTTATGCGATCGGTCGCGGCATTGAACCAAGCGACGCACCGGCAATCCGTAAGATCGTACAGGAAGCACAAGCAAACGGATTTCGTTTTTCGTCGTTAGCCTTAGGGATTGTGAAGAGCAAACCCTTCCAGATGAGAGAAGCAAAATGATCATCAAAAAATTAGCCTTGCCGCGTCGGACATTTTTGCGAGGCTCAGGAGCCGCACTCACGCTTCCGTTGCTTAACGCAATGATTCCCGCCATGACGACCTTGGCTGACACGGCCGCCAATCCCAGTAAACTTCGGCGACTGGGCTTCGTTTATATGCCGATGGGAAGCGATATAACTCGCTGGACTCCGCCTGGCGAAAAATCGCTCGACGAACTTTCCCCGAGTCTCAGTCCGCTTGCTTCCGTCAAGCAGCACGTAACGGCGATCTCGAATCTCGAATTGCAAAATGCCTACCCCGGAACGCATGCGACGTCTAACGCTTCTTTTCTCAGTGCAGCATCAGCGAAACGCACCGAAAGTACCGACTACTATCTGGGGACGACGGTCGATCAAATTGCCGCCCAGCATCTCGGGCGTGAGACTCAGTTGCCGTCTCTCGAAATGTCGATGGATTTGCTTTCCGTCGTCGGGCAGTGCGACAACGGGTATGCTTGCGTCTATCAGAACAATCTTTCGTGGTCTTCGCCCACAACGCCGCTCCCAGCCGAAGCCCATCCAAGGATCATTTTCGAGACTCTCTTCGGAGACGGCGGGAATCTGGAAGAGCGGAGCGCTGCATTGAAGAAGCGGGCGAGTCTGCTCGATTCACTCACCGAAGAAATCCAACGCTTGCAGAAAACACTTGGACCGGATGATCGCAACACGGTCGAACAATATCTCAACAGCATTCGCGAAGTCGAGCGACGCATTCAAAAGTCCGAAGCCGATACACTAGACAACCCGTTGCCTGATTTGGATCGACCTGTCGGTGTACCCGCTTCTTACGCGGACCATGCGCGGCTAATGTTTGATTTGCAAGTCCTGGCACTTCAAGGCGACATCACGCGCGTGATTACCTTCCAGTTGGCTCGCGAGACGAGCAACCGAAGTTATTCTGAGATTGGCGTCTCGGAACCGCATCACCCGCTAACGCATCACGGGAATGATCCGGAAAAAATCGCAAAGGTAGCCAAGATCAACCAATTCCACGTCTCCTTGTTTGCAGAGTTCTTAGAAAAGCTGCAAGCGACGCCGGAAGGCAGCGGTACCTTGCTGGATCACTCGCTCTATCTTTATGGAAGCGGTATGGGGAACCCAAATGTTCATGACCATACAAACTTGCCGATTCTGGTCGCTGGCGGAGCGGCCGGCAACATGCGCGGCGGTCGTCATATCAAGTTCGATACCCCGACTCCGCTTGCCAACCTCCACCTGGCACTGCTAAACAAAGTCGGCGTGCAGCGTGAGTCGTTCGCTGACAGCCAACATCCGATGGCCGAACTGTTTGACCCTCTTGACGTATAGCCGATGATATTCGGTCACGGGATGAATGAATGAAAATTTCTTGGCTTATCGGGTTTGGATTGGTCGCATGCCTTACGGTTAGTGATGCGACGAGTGCCGAGTCAACTTCGTTGCTTGCCGATGCCGTCAAGAAGAATGATCTACAGGCCGCTCGTACATTGCTTGACCAACAGGTCGATGTAAGGTCAGCGCAGGTCGATGGCATGACTGCACTTCATTGGGCGGTCTACCACGATGAATTCTCGCTGGTGCAACGGATCCTTGCTGCCGGCGCCGACGTTGCGACGCAGAATCGCTACGGAGTCTCTCCGCTTTCAATCGCATGTCAGAATGGAAGCTCAGCGATCGTTAAACTGCTGCTTGATGCAGGCGCAGAACCGAATGAAAAATTGCATGGCGGCGAAACGCCATTGATGACAGCCTCTCGAACAGGACAGGTCGGGCCAGTCCAAGAACTGTTAGCGCGCGGCGCTGATGTCAATGCAACGGAACGGAAAGGACAGACAGCGATCATGTGGGCAGCAGCCGATGGTCATGTGGCCGTTGTCGATGCTCTGATCGAAGCCGGCGCCGATTTTCGTACTCCGCTCGCATCGGGCTTTACTCCGTTTTTCTTCGCAGTCCGCGAAGGCCGCATCCAAGTCGTCGAGAGAATGATCGTCGCTGGTATCGATGTCAACGATCCGCTCGAATCGGAAAAATCGACTGGAAGTGGCCCACGGTCGGGCATCAGTCCGTTAAACGTGGCGGTAGAAAATGGTCACTTGGAGCTTGCTGAAAAACTGTTAGAAGCCGGAGCCGATCCCAATGCCAAGGGGAGCGGTTACACGGCGCTGCACGCGATTACGTGGGTACGAAAACCGATGCGCGGTGACGGCGATCCTTCTCCGATCGGGTCAGGAAAACTCAGCAGTCTCGATTTTGTTCGGAAGCTCGTAGAGTACGGTGCCGACGTCAATGCGCGTCATACCAAGAAGAACGCAGGAGGCAGTCATCTCAATCGCGTCGAAGCAACGCCCTTCGTGCTTGCCGCTGAAACTGCTGACGTCCCGCTCATGCAATTGCTGGTCGAACTTGGTGCCGATCCAATGCTTGCCAACGCCGACGATAGCACGCCGCTTCTGGCCGCTTGCGGAGTAGGCGTGCTTGGCAACGGCGACGACTCGGCCGGAACAGAAGACGAAGTGATTGAAACGGTGAGTCTACTTCTGGATCTTGGCGCCGACATCAATGCCGTTGACAAAGCCGGCAACTCGGCCATGCACGGTGCAGCTTATCAAAGCTGGACAAAGTTGGTGGCGTTTCTTTCGGAGAAAGGTGCAGACGTCGACGTATGGAATCGAAAGAACAAACGTGAATGGACTCCGCTTCTCATCGCTGAGGGTCATCGCCCCGGTAACTTCCGACCGTCGCCAGAAACAGTCGTAGTTATACATCGAGCCATGCGAGCTTCTGGCGTCGAACCACCGACTGCAAAAGCGCCGAAGACGAAACCAAAGTAATCCATGAATGGCCAATGCTAGAAGACGTCTGGGAGCTTCGGTTTCGCAAAATTTAAAGAGACTATTGAAAAAGTAAAAATGAGAACTGCAAAATGCAAAGTGGTTAGGAAGGCGATGGTGTCTAGCATTCTTCGTTTTGCGGGTTAGACAGGACAAGTACCCGTGTGGAGCGAGTGGTTTTCGCATGGAAAGGGAATTTGTTAAAACGGTAACGAAGCGTTAACCAATGTTACGTTAGTATAGAATCCATTTCAAAAACGCCGGATCGCTTGCCCGTATACCCAGTTTAATAGGCATCTCACTCGAGCTTGCTCATCTTCGCTGAACCGCCGTATGCGGATCCGCATGTCCGGTGGTGTGGGGAGGGTCGTCCGGAAGGACGGCCCTTACCCGATTTATTTGCTCATTTTGGGACTTTGCGTGGTTTTGAACCAAGACACACGTTCCAGTTCCAATAGTCTTTCTTCTTGGCTCTTCCGCAGAATCTGTGGGGCAAAATTAACTATTTATCGTTACGAATAGAAAACCGAAGTTTCAACGGACACCCGTTTCGCATTGGATTTTTG
>JAWXCK010000046.1:0-7277 GCA_034408855.1 Pirellulaceae bacterium | reverse complement strand
CTCGCTGATCTTACGGCAGAGCTGCAAGACCTTCTTCTTCGACGGGTTGATGCCAATATAGGCTTGGCCCGTTTTAGGCGAGTACAACTGTCCGAAGGTATATCCCAGAAAGTCGAACGATTCCTCAGGTGCGTGGCAGATATGCGTCTTCGTCTCGTTGACCGTCAGCTTGAGCTGAGTCATCATGTTCCGCATAAACAGATGCCTGGGGACACACCCACTACCGGATGCCTGGGGACACACCCACTACCGTGCGGACGGGTTGGCACTTCCAATTGAACGTCTTGATGAGCAAAAGGGGGGAAACTTGGGTCCACCCATCTTTTTGGAAGAGTGTTGAACGCAACCAAGTTCTCTGCAAATGTCAGTAGCCTGAATGTCGATAGATGGCAGGATGGTAGATGTCATTCATCGACCGCGCGGTACTCGGAACAGAACCTTGATGGCTCTGACCATCTCCAAAGTTGCGTCGTGCCGCAGCTCACTAAGGAAACTCCTCGGTCGAACTGTGCCTGAATCGGTTATATTGGTGTCGCCTTTTGGATTTGACTTTCATCGTCTTGCTATTTGGAGAACGACCGCCGTGCCGATAACCTCCAAGACTTCGAAGATGACAAGCTGTCGATTCTCGATATCAAAGCCGTTGACCAAATGGGGACGATCTATGATATTGAGATTCAGCTTGCGGTCTTTAAAGGCTTGGTCCAACGAATCGTCTTCTACGGTTGCGAGATTTATGCTGGGCAACTCAAGGCTGGCGACGATTACTCGCAACTCAAGCCCGTCTATTCGATCTGCCTGATCGATGGAATGCTTTGGCCAGACGCAAAAAAGGTCCACCATGCGTTTCGATTGGCTGACCAGGAATTGGGGCGGACTTTAGATGGAGTCACGGTTACGCCGAAATCGGAGCTGACTTCGAAATCGCTTGAAGAACTCTTGGCTATCACCAACAGTCTTCAAGAACAACTCCGTAACCGTCCGAATGCGTAGCCCTTCGAATGTAGCACGAGCTAGCCAAGAACCCGTGGACGCAAAACTTTCCGCTACCATCAGCGAATCTGCTATGCGCATGAATACGCTATTCAACGATTCCACTTTCTTAGCGTGCCGAGTTTTCTTCAACTCGCCAAAACAGTTTTGTCGGAGAATCAGGATGCTAATCGGATGACGTTGACGGTAAGATCGACGCAGGTTCTCGTTCGTTCGCAATCGGATAGTGATGCCGTTTCATGTAGGCGGCACAACACTCATAGATTTTATCGGCGACTTCATTCGGCAATTCGAGTTTATTAGGTTTGTAGCCACTGCCACTGGCTAAACATTCTGAAATCGCAGGCCGGGCGGGCTCGAAGTCACCCAATCCAAGATGCTGGTAAATCAGTTCCATTTGGGATAGCGGTTGAGATACGAGATCCTCGTAGCGAACTTCAAAGAAATGGTTCGTTGGGATCAATTGGCGGTCGATTTCAAATTGATCGTACATGAGTCGAAATACTTCTAGAATACGGTCGACGGAGATCGGGTCGCGACGGACTTGCAAAGACATGGCATCGGTCATGCGAGTCCACATGCGAACCATGGATGGAATAAATTGTAAAGGGTTGCGCACCACATGCACAAAACGGGCGTCGGGGAATATCTTTAGCAAGGTCGCCACTCGAACTGTGTGAGTTGGTGATTTAAGGACGACGCGTTTGGGACTGCGGAATGTAAGCTGCTTCACAAAGTACTCGAAAGTATTCTTCCAACGTTCTTTCGTCACGGCGTCCAGGCCCTGCAATGAAAGGTACTGATCATATCGCGGATTGCGATTCGGGAACGCCCATTCGAGATACGGCGAGCCTAACCCAAGATTCATTAACGCGAACTCGTCCTCTTGCGGTCGAGACATTCCGACGGCCATATCGTCCATTGGACGTTTGCTCGGCATTGTCCAGTTCAATGGCCCACTCAACCATCTTTCGGTCAACAGAAAATGATGTGGAGCCATACACTGGTAGGTCGTCGGGAACGTAAACCGATGATCTCTTACCAACAGTTCGTGCAACCACGTTGTGCCAGTCCGCCAATGCCCGATGACAAATAGTGGCGGTTGCTCGATTTGGGTAGCCATGGTTCGTTTGCGGTAGATTCGCTCACTGGTCGCGGCCATCAAGCTATTCGCCAAACTGACAAACGATATGCTGATTGCCATCGGGCAACGGCTAGGCGAGATACTGAAGTTATTCTGTGCAAGCAACCGAAACCAAACGCTTGAAGTCATGCCGTGCCAACTGCGGGGCGCTTGAATTGGAAGTGAAGCTCGCTTTTCAATTTTCATGGAGACTTTCGCCATCAATTGGATTTCAAGCCCGATGAAAAAGGCGGCTGACTCGGGCAAGTCGAAGCAGGCGCTGGATTGGAGACAAAAGACCGCGATCTGGAACTTCGAATTCTAAGCACTGCCAAAACTCCCGTTGTGTCGGAGGGATATCACCTGCTAAAAAAACCCGCTTCAAGTTTCGTTCGGTGGCGCGAACAATAAGGCTGGGCGAATCAATCAATCCAGACGCTAGTTCACCAATGCCACGACGAATCAACAGTGTGTATTGCTGCTTCTTGTCCGTTATGTCAAAGCCGAGCGAAAAATTGGTCTTCGCAGATGTCCTGGGATTCAATCGGCTTGGTAGAAGGGCCAGCAGTTGTTCGATCGGAATGTTTTCAAGTAGCTCGCCACTGATCTTGGGTTTGTTCGGAAGGCTACAACGACCGCGAAGAAGGGCGGCTTCCGAAGCTAGCCAGTTGTGATTGATTGCGTTGTTACTATTCTCGGCCATTCGTTCCAGTACCGTCGCTTTTGCCTGACGACTTTCGCTCGATTTCGGGGCGTTCGCAAACCGCATTCGAGCAAGCCATGAAGCCCGGCGCAAATCTCCCTCGTAAATGGCTTGTTCGAATCTCGCCGTCACTTTATCTCGTCCCCCCATATCTTCAATCACCCAACCAGCGATTTCACGATCCGAGAGCGGTACCAAATTCATACCGTCGCCGTCAAACCAACCCATGTACCCCGCGTAGATTCCTCGCACGGAACCGTGAACCGTACCGTAGTGCTCTTGCAGATACGGATGGTTCGCCAAGTGTTTGGGGAGCCGGATTTCTTCAGAGAGCTGATCTGGAGATTTGCCCGCATTGATTCCACGAACCACACTGTCATGTACAAACGCGATCGCATCGCGGTAGTCCGTTAGCACCTGATATATCTTGTCGGCACCTTGTACCGGTGCGGTATGCCCGAGAATCATGAGCTCAGGACGCGGTTGTAATCGCCTCATTCTGTCCAGTGTGTCAATCCATTGACGCACGGGTCGCGGAGGCACGCCTCGAATAGAATACAAATTCGGAAATGCTTCGAATAAGTTGTCCCCCGCGAATAGCACTCGCTGATCGGGCAACCAGATCATCAGATGATCACAGGTCTCGCCGGGAGCGGATTGAAGAATGAAAGTCTGTCCTCCGATCGTCGTTTCCTCGTAATCTTTGACATGCTGATTGGGAAATCGGATCGAAGTACGACCGGTATCATAAAGCCTCATCGGAGGGCCGACGCCATTGCTAAGAACCTCTGCGGCCGGGAGCGCATAACCGAACTGCTTGGCGCCTCTAACAAAGTAGGCATTTGGTAACAACTGACTCATGCCAATCTCATCAGAAAAATTGACATGAGCCCAGGTAGGTACGTCGTTGAGGTTGAAGGCCTCCGAACCACCAATGTGGTCGATATGAGAATGAGTATAGATCATTCCTCGAATGGGCCCCCCAGCGAGTTGCTCCCATCGCTCCACAATCGGCATTGTGATCTTAGGCGAAGAGCCTGCGTCGATTGCCACATAGCCGTCATCTACCTGCACCATCGCGAGATTGGCCAAGTCGAAGTCCAACGCACAATGGACTCGTCCGAAGGATTCAATCCTAGGGGAAAACTCCGTTCGGTAGCCAGACGGACGAGTTGAACGTCGGCGGAAAAGATGATCCCGTTTCAAATTGCAACCTCGAAAGCCGTTGTTCACAAATAGGTCAGTGATGTTTATAGGCTGAAAAGTTACCGCCTAACAGCCCCTCGATCGTCCGATTTAGCCCAACTTCTCGCATCCGTTTCTTTTCGACGTAATCGCAAGCACTTGGCAATCGGCAATTCGGAGAACTTGCCCAGTAGTGCTTCCTAGCAAAACATCAACGAAACCGTGATGACCTAGAGTTGGCACTACAATAAGATCGATGAACGATGGTTTCAATCATATGGTATAAAAGTTGCTGCCGCTGGAAGCGATACACCATGTTCGAACTGGGCCGTTTTCGAACCCACACTTACCCTGAGCGATTATCATTTCGGGGCTTAATCCACTGTCTGTGATGACGTTCCCGTTTGCACAACCGGTCTTCGAGGTCACCGCCCATCCTTGGTCGAAAAAGAGGCTGCGCCCACAAGGGGCCGCGCCGGGGGCAGGCTGGAATGGCACTTAAAGTTCGCTCTAAGTCGTTTACTGGATTGACTTTTTGTAACCGTTTCGAGGCTTGGTCATAATGGGATATGACTTGAGCCTTCTTTTCCTAACACGGTTTCTGTTGAGGATGTTCCGCTTGGTTATCTTCGGGCTCCGGCATGGTTTCTGTCGAGCCGTCGATAACACGGACTCGACGGCCAAGCCAGAGCTAGGCTTTCGGTGCGGAATCTTCCAACTGCTTTCCAGTTTGACGAGCCAAGTCCTGACATTGTTTTTCCGTAAGTTGATCGCGAGCGATACCGTAAGCTCCCGTATCAGAGGAGCACGGTTTCATCTGATTCCGGACACGCCACGCGATGAGCTTTGAAACCGCTTCTCGACATGAATGATCCGGACTCAAACACTGCGTGAGGAAGACGGTGATCGTAAAGAAGGGGTTATAGATCCAACTCCGACCGAGTGTACCGTTGCAGCACCGAATGCAGAGCGGATATCATCATGGGTTAGTAGCCCAACAAAACATAAATCCGGATAATGTCGAGCGAGCTCAACCGAGTCAATAGGTGCCGGGAGTCAATAGGTGCCGAGTCAATAGGTGCCGGGCACCTACCAAAGGGCCACTGGGTTGATAACCACATCGATTGTTGCACCGATCTCTTCCAACGCTTGTTATAGAGGTTTGTGCCAGATCCTTCTGGGCTAAGGCTGGCGCAGAGGCACACCATTCACACCTTCGCTGTACATGCCTGAGTTTCTCAAATCAAGTAGGTGGCGGCGGTACTGGCAACGCAATTGCCATGAACCGATCAACCGGCAATAAAGCAACAAGAGGCGGCGTTTTGCCCTCTCAAAAATTTGCGATCCCGATTCGAAGCGGATTCCTTCATGCTTGCCGGCGAACCCACAGCACTTCCGCGACCAAAGTACTTTTTGAAATTCCAAACAAGATCGCACCACATCCGACCGTCGATACCGATTCGCTTCAAGATTGGATCCAAATCACTGGGTATCTCAGATTTATGAACACTACCACTTTGCCGACCGGTCCAATCTAGCAGTTTCAAATAGTCGTTGAGGTTTAGCGATAGGAATCCTTTGTCGCTAGCTCGTACGCCAGAACTGCTTGATTGGGGACCGGTGGCGGCTCGTTCATTGATCGTTAGCGGGGATAACCACGCGTCTCTGAGAATGGAATTTCCTCGACGCTTCTTTGCATCCGTCTTTCTCTTTCTCAATTGATCGGGAGTCGATGTTCGTAGTATTCGACCCGCCTCTTCGGTTTCGATTGCGACCAAGTCGAATGCGGCAGACGGGATCGTTGCACCTTGGAGCGCCTGAATTCGATCGTACGCCGATGTGTGCAGCGATTCTTCGGGAGTGAGAGCCATCGCAGCGCGAATCGGATTCAAATCGACGTACATGCTGCACGCCAACAAGCCAGCTTCATCGGTGATCGCAAGTGCTTTGAAGCGTCCTTCCCAAAAATGGCCGGTAGCCTCGTCTTGTTTGTTTGCAAGTCGAGCGATGGGTTCGCAAAGTGCTTTCATAAACCAGGACGGATTGGAAAGTCGGACGCGGATTTCTTGGATACGTTCAGCATTGTTGGCGAGAGCCTCGACATCGGCGGTAGTAGGGTCGGCCAATTGTTCATCGATTCGTCGACCGGGGAACACGCGCAGCCAGCGACGGGCAACGTCGGAATCGGACCAACCTGCGACGACGTCGGGCCGCGTTCTAACGACAATATGCAAATGATTGGAAAGAATAGAGTAGGTTAGGACATCGACACCGAAAACAGAGGCAAGTCGTTCCATCCGGCATCGGATCCATTCCCGTCGATGCCCGTAGTTCTTGCCCGAAACAGCGTCTTCGCCGGCCAAGTAAGCCCTCCTGACGCATCTTTGGACCAGATGGACGATACAAACTGAACTGGGATCAAACTGTTCGTTTCGCGGCAATCTCGGCATAGCAAATCTCCATTGAAGAGCAGTGTACCCGCCGCCAACTTCCAGTCAATAGGTGCCTGGCACCTACCGGAAGGGCCCCTACCCTCTGAAATCCTGCCGTGTCGCCGAGAAAGCCAATGGCTATGATGATCGCTTACCCCGAGTGGAATTGATTAACCGCAAGTGCGAATTCAGTCTTCCATACTCAACTTCAAAAGTTTGTATTGACTGAAGATCTTCACTTTCGAGCATAAAGCTTTTTATCGGCCCAAAGAACTCAGCTAACTCTTCCGTGGTACAAGTTGGCAAATAAACCCGAAGTACCCGAGGGTCGTAGAACCGAAAGAAATACTCTTGGTCTGATTCGTCTTGTACCACAAAGACGCTGCGCAGATGTCGAAAAATAACGCGTGGCTCTGCAGAACTAGTAAACATAACTCCCGCGTTCATGCCCCAATACTCTGTCCACTGGTTCAAGAAATCAGACTGGACATCAGTGCAAAGAAAATAAGGCGCAACCAATTCCATTTCTTCACAAGACGCTAGCGCACCCTTGAAAAGCGAGCGCGCAGGCTGTGAATACTTCTCCTTAGCCAATAACACGAATTCGTTAGCCTGGCATCCATCAACCACGATGTACATCCGCACCGATGGAGCGGCAAGACTCTCCCGCCGAATCAATGTAGCAATCGCGTCAGGATCTCTTTTCGTCATTCAAATAAACTCCCACCGGCTGCCCGGTTCTCTAGTCCTCAAACAAGCGAACGCTTGTTTGTCGGAGCTTGATTTTCGCAGCGCAGCGGCGACCGTGCCAGCAGGACTGGTTTGATTTTTTCCATTTCGT
>JAWXCK010000045.1:0-30411 GCA_034408855.1 Pirellulaceae bacterium | reverse complement strand
ATCCACAACGGTATCACGGAACCGACACAAACAATTAACTTGGCCAGCGGCACATTTGGATTCGTCGATATCGGAACGTACTTCTTCAGCGGGACACCAGGCGAATTGATTCGACTGTCGCAAGGGACTCCCGTTGGAATTCTAAGAGCCGATGCGGTGCGGTTCAACCGCCTATCGATTGCCAATGCAACGCCTTCGATATTTACTCCGACAACACAATCGCTCACGGGGAATACTCCGCATATCTTCTCGACCGCAAACAATAATGCGATTTCTGTAGCCGATATCGACGCCGGAATTGCGCAGGTTCAACTGGCGCTCGCAACAACCAACGGCTTGCTGACTCTACCAAGTACTGTTGGACTTGCATTTTCTTCTGGCGCTAACGGACTTGCAGCATTCACCGTTTCCGGTACCTTAGCAAGTTTGAATGCGGCATTGAACGGTTTAAGGTACTCGCCAAGCTTGAATTTTAGTGGCTACGCATCTATCAGTTTGACGCTCAACGATCTCGGGAATACTGGACTTGGTGGTGTAAAATCGGCCGTAAGATCGATATCTCTAAGCGTTGGCAGCCCCGATTTCATTGTCGACAATAGCGATGCCGGCTACAGTGAAACGGTGGCTTGGGTAAATAGCGCTCTGACCGGTTTCAATGGTAGTAGCACCCGCATTGCAGGCGCGGCAAATGCGGCGGCTACGTGGAATGCTCCATCGCTCGCCCCCGGTTACTACACCGTTTCTATCTACAAGGTCGCCGTTCTATCTAACAGCGCTTCAGCTAACTTGACCGTCATTCACAATGGTATAACCGAACCGATGCAAACCATCAATCTAGCCAGTGGCACTTCTGGGTTTGTTGAAATCGGCACCTACTTCTTCAGTGGTGCTCCCGGTGAATTGGTTCGTCTATCAAAAGGCACTACGGTCGGCAACCTGCGATCCGACGCCGTTCGATTTACTCTTCCAGGGTTTACAACCTTTGGGTACGGTTACAGTTCGAAATGGGGCAGTCCAGTACATGGAACGGCGAGCGACGTCATCACCTGGACATTCATGAATGATGGAACTTCATTGCACTCGTCGCATCCACTGTCAGCCGAAGTAAGCGGCCTGAGTAATATTAGCCAATTGCGAAATAGTATCGATTCAACCTACGGCAATGGAACCTTTATTGAAACGATCCAAAATGCATTCAATACTTGGTCAGCAGCGGCGCCTGGTCGTATCAATTTTCAATATGTACCAACGGACACAGGAGCCCCAGGTGGTGATTCTAGCAATCCTGACTCCTATGCAGTCGATATCCGAATTGGCGCATTTACCGCAGTCCCTAACTCGCCATTTTCCTATTCAGCAGGCGTGGGCTTTGGACCACCCGGCGATGATCTAAATCCGTTCTACCACGACGCGCTGGCTGGAGACATTACTCTCAACTTGAGCGTACCGTTTTTCATTGCTCCAGGCCAAGAAGACGATGTTTTTTATACGGGCGGTGTCTATCAGAACGATCTTGAAGGGCTAATGCTACACGAATTAGGTCACGCTGCGATCGGTCTTGGCCATCCGACTTTTGGTATTGGCAGTGTAATGTATGTCGACAGTTTTCCTGATTGCTGCAACTTTATCAATCGACGACTTTCGGCGGCCGATATCGCAGGTGCGCGAACAGTTTACGGTTTTATCTAGTCAAACTACTTTTTCTATCGCATAGGATCATTTTCAACAGACTCGCAATAGCGATGCCCCTACCCCTTGCGTCGCAAGCTCTAAATCCCCATATCGGTTAGTCGATCTGCGATTTGGGAAAGTGTTGCGGTGAGCTGCGGATGCCTCGCTTCGAAATCGGTTATCATCTCTTGTATTCGTTGCGTGATCGTTAGAGGATGCGAATCGTCGCTGTCGGATCGTGAAATGGAAGCCTGTATCTCTTCCAAAAGCGAACGCATTGATTTAATCGTTTGCTCGTCAAGTTGAGGGGTATGAGACAGCTCTTGATGGAGCTTTTCAAGTGTTTTTGAAAGTTCTTCGTTTGACATGTTATTCTAAGCTCGATCGCGGCAGTCGTGTGATGTTAGCTTCCGTCCAGTTGTATGCTAGGTCTCTCAATCGAGCAAGCGACAGTCATCGCTTTTCAGTCTCACGGCTTTGAAAGTCAAAAAGTGAATTAGGAATCTGCGTGAATATCAAAAACTTCCTGACCCGATTCGAATCCTATTTCCCGAACGGTCAATATCAGATGCCGTCCGATATTTTGCAGGATACCTTTATCCGGCACCATTTCGATCCATGCCCGAGCGTCGAAGGGATGACATCGATCAAAAAGCAAAAACTGCTTCAACTAGCTTACGGTTGTCTCGATGAAGGCGAAGCCTATTTCGAAATCGGTACGTACCTTGGCAAGAGTTTGATTTCCGCGATGCAAGCCAACCCGCGTCGACCAACGTATGCGTGCGACGATTTTAGCCTGTTCAACCAAGGGCACAACAACGACTTACTCCTGGCGAACCTCAAGCAATATGGCTTGGCGGATAACGTCCAGTTCTTCAATACGGATTTTCGCAACGCTTTAGCGAGAAATCAAATTTTACATCGAGTCGGTGTCTACTTTTACGATGGGGCGCACGACGAATTGAGTCAGCACGACGGAATTCAGCTTGTCGAACCGCTTTTGGCCGATCATGCACTGGTGATTGTTGACGATTGGAGGCTTGCTAAAGACTCCGAGTCGTATGCGAAAGCTGGAACAGAACGAGCTATACAGGCATCGTCAAATCTTTGGCAACCCTTGTTTGAACTACCTGCTCGCTACAATGGTGATCATGGACTTTGGTGGAATGGGGTGGCCGTCTTTGCTTTCAATCGGCTTTAGAATGACTATGGTTTCGAAACCGCTTCGTATCGCGTATCTCAATTGCGGTATCTACAACTATCTCACTGCGACTATTATCGAGGGGCTCAACGAACTTGGACATGAAGTCGTTTGCAGCGACGATAGCAATTATGGGCGAGTTATCGATGAATTGGGGTGGCGTTCATTTGCCAGACAAGCAGACATTATCCTAGTCGATACGGATCAACGACCGATTCGCTACTCTTGGTTGGAAGGAATGGATAGTGAACGCGGCATCGCCGTCGACGGTTCAGATTTTCAAGAAGTGAATGTTCTCGACGGATTCGAGACGCGTTTTATCCTTAAGCGAGAACTCAATCGACGCGCCCCGCCCCATCCGCTCGTCTTCCCATTTCCGTTTGCTGCCGAGAAACGATATTTTAAAAGCGCGTCGGTGACTCGCGATCTTGCAGCCGTCTATCTCTGCAATCGCAAAACGAATCCGTTCCGAAGCTCGATTTATCATTGCTTGTATTCGATAGGATGCGCAATGGGACGAACGGACATTATATTAGGAGCAACCGGTGAACGGCCGTATGTGGTCCACCAGCCGTCCAAGGTTGCGATTGAAACGCCGATGTATCACGCGCTTCTTCAACGTGCGAAAATTGCAATCAATGTGCCTGGAATGGGGTTTGACTGCGCCCGGTATTGGGAAATTCTAGCCGCTGGAGCCATGTTGCTCACGTGGGAACCCGAGAATGTCATTCCGAATCCATTTACCGACGGTGTGAATTGCGCAACGTTTCGTTCGATGGAGGAATTCGAAGACAAGTTTCGATTCTACCTCGAAAAACCTGATCTATGCGCAAAAATCGCCGTCGCCGGTACCCAACATCTCAAAACATTTCACACGACGGCTGCGAGAGCAAGCTGGTTTTTAGCCTTGCTTGAACAGCAAGGGGTGATCACAAGTCGGTGACTACTCGGAAGATAATAATAGCTCGAGGGCCGTTTTGGATGCGGCCGAGTCGTGAAAATCGAGCGCTCGAAAGTATCGATATTGCTCGGACGGCTCGGCGGTATTCCGAATAATCTTGGCCAAGTAAGCACAGGCTTTGGGCGCGCGACTTCGCCAAACAATATCTCGCCCAGCCGGCGAATTCCATTGGTCGCCAACGCGTGCTAACCAAGCGTCAAAACATCCATTCCATTGTTTGTCGGCACCGATTCCCAAGGCTTCGAGATACCAACGATCTGTTCCGTCGTGTTGTCGAGCGAGTTCAGCCCATAGCGCAGGTGTTTGAGGAGAACGGTTATGCCGCAAGGCGATCGCTAGTTCCCGTCGGACTTGTGGTGAGCTGTCTTTAACAAGCTTGCGTACAATCGGGATTACATCCAACCCTAGTTCTCGGGCCAACCGAATGCCGACAATTCTCAGGTCCGAAGCTTCGTCTGTGATGGCTTGTTCAACGTAGTGCGATCCACGATTGGACATGCGTCCCAACTGCCAAAGAGCTCGAGCTCGCATGCGCAAGGGTTGGTCTTCGGCAGCGAGTTGAACGAGACTATTCTCCGCGGCGCTTCCCATTTTCGCGAGAGCTTGTTGCGCAAGAAATTGTGTTGCCACATTGGGACTTTGCAAAGCCGTTACGGCTCCTTCGGCAGTATTGAGGTCAAGCGTTGGGACTTGATAGCTAACGTGACCCGTAGGGACGGCGCGGAAGATTCGTCCTCGAGTCGTGTCGCCCATTCGATGTCCGCCGACACCCGGATCGTACCAATCTGCGATAAAAATCGAACCATCTGGAGCTGCACAAACATCGACCGGCCGAAACCATTGATCCTCGACGCCTTGAACTAGATTTTTAATCGTCGCGAGATAACCAGCTTTATCGTTTTCAATGGGGTAGGCTCGTACGACGTTCGGGCCGGGATCGCAGTGGATGATTTGATTTTGAAATGATTTGGGCAGCAGCGATCCTTCGTAAAACAGGATGCCCGTTGGCGAGCCCGCCCCTGTTTGGAGTAGGTTGGGGACAACGCCTGGGTCGTTGAGATGCCAGTGTCGCAGCGGAATATCGCTTTCAATTCCGATGCGATCAGTTTGCCAAGTCGCGCCCGTCATTTCGTCGCGATAGCCAAAGTTGCCATATTCCATAACGTAGTTGATCCGAGTTCCTCGGTTTCCATCATCGTCATTATCGGACTGCCAAATCGTTCCGAATGAATCGAGGCAAAGCTCCCAGTTGTTTCGGAAATTCCAACCGAGCGTTTCGAACTGCGCACCATCTATGTTGCATCGAAAGACCATTCCTTGTTGGTACGGATTGCGGCTTCCATCTACCGCATTTCCAGCCAGATCGATAATGGTTTTTCCATCGGCCGTCCGAATCTGTTTCCCTTCGTTACCGAAATTGAAATAGAGTTTTCCATCTTGGCCAACGGTAAACGAGTGAATGCCATGGTCATGCTGGACGCCGTCAATACCCGTGAAGAGCAAACGTTTGTGATCCGACTTTAAATCTCCATCGGTGTCGCTGAAGACAAAGACATTTGCGCCAGCGGATACGATAACATCGCTACCTAGTACGCATACACCGTGCGGTGAATCGATATCCGTTCCTTGATAAAAAACCGTCGATTTGTCGGCTCGACCATCGTGATCGGTATCTTCGAGAACCAGTATTCGATCGCCTTCGGATCGAACCGGATTGCTCGGGTTTCGAAATTGTCGATAGTTGGCGGCTTCACAAACCCAAACGCGACCCAAGTGATCGACGTCGATATTGGTAGGGTTAAACATTTGAGGTTCCGACGAGAAGAGTTGCAGATCGATCCCATCAGCAATTTCCAGCCCTGCGATCGCTTCTTCCGGAGCACGCCCCGGCGTCGTCACGACCTTCTTATCGGAACGGCGATCCTTTTTGTTTTTGGCGTCGCCCCCAACAGTATTGAATTGCGTTTCATCGGGCTTTCGCAGCAATACGAGATAGTCGACGAGATCGACAAGATTATGAACGCTCATGTTCTTTTGTAGATCAGCGGGCATCAACGAGATGGCTTGCTTTTTCAAACTTTCAATATCGTCAGCAGCAATCGTTTGCTCGACTGCCTCCGCGTTTCGAATGGTGACCGATTTGTCGGTCTGGTTGATGAGAGTTCCTGTCAGCACCAATCCATCAGAGGTAAGCAAAGAATACGTTTCGTAATTGTGGCTAACACCGGCACTTGGGTTCAAAATCGAAACATACATATCTTCTCGTGACAATTTGGAACCTATCTCGGAGAGATCGGGGCCAACTTCTTTTCCTTCGCCGAGGACCTTATGGCATTTGATACAAGTCCCGCTGGTATTGAAAACGATTTTTCCTTGGGCGGCATCGCCGCGCATTTTTTCGAGCTCTCGGGTCGGCGGGATCGGCTCATTGGTTGCGGCGGCGGCTGGCTTCACATATTGGGCGGCTTCTTTTTTGATCTCGTCATTTGAAGAACCGAGCAACGCATCCGCAGCCGCAAATTGCAGGTCATCGCTGAGACTTGAATCCTTGGCGAGTTTTAACAAAACGCGTTGTCCTTTGACGGATCGACCGAGAGCCGTCGCCGATGCAATCCGCACCGAAAGACTGCGTTCTTTGGTTTTCACAATCGGCGTTAAAAAATCGATAGCTTCATCGGCGTTCGCATAGCCGATTGCCGTAATGGCAACGACCGCCGTCTCATCCTTCGGATCGTCGATCGCTTTTTGTACAAGCGCCTTTTCACCGAATTGCAAAAGTATTCGAGTCGCTTGCGTCGTATCGGTCGAAAACGGCGCTTTGCGAAGAATGCCGTCAAGCTCCAAAAGTTGATCGCGAACACCGAGTTGTTCGATTACCATCAGCGATCGCGACGTGCCAGATACTCGCTTTATATACCTCGCAACTGCGGCTTGTTGTTCGGGGTGTTTTTCCAACGAACTTTTCGGGAGGCGAAGCAACGCTTCCACGACGGCATGATCATGACCAGGTCCGAGGTCAGCGGCGACGAGTTCACTGTTGAAAGTTAAAGTGCCGGTGGCAATTATCGTTGCCATCGAGCAAGCAAGCAGTCGATAAACGTTAAGAAGCATTGGATGCCTATAAGAAAATGGCTGGAGGGACGAACGAATAAAACATTTAAAGTTTGCTCGGCATATTGTAATCGCTAGTTCGCGGTTCGCCAGTCGATTGACAATTGCTTCGTCACAAGGGACGATGGAGGCTGATCAAATCCCGCCTTCACGTCCAAGTCTGGGAACTGAATTTAGCTCTACGTGGAGAACTCAAATTAAAATAGATTCGATTACACGTCGATCGTTTGTGCAAGTATCTGCGTTAGCAGCATCGGCAATACAAGTTTCTGCCGAGGAATCGAAATCGAATTCGGCCATCGAATCCACGATCGAAAAAGAGCCGGATTTTCCTCCGCCATTGCTGACGCCAGCCGCAGAATTTCGCGATGTCTCACGCGGGAAACCGAAGCCGCATACGTTAGTAGGCGAAGCCCTTGTGCAAGCTCGACTCACGCCCGAAACATGGCGACTTGAGATCGTGGCGGATTCTTTTACGAGTGAGACCGTTAAATTGCCAGCCCAAATTGCGAAAACGCTTACTATTGAGGACGGTACAGCTATCGACTTGCCGATGCTGATGGACCTTGGAAAACGATACTCTGTTAGATTTCTCAAAGCGATGCAGTGCCTTAACATAGCAACGCCGCTCGGGAATGGCTTGTGGGAAGGGGTTCCATTGCGAGAAATTCTCAAGCTGTGCGGCAAGTCAAAAAACGTACGTAGAATTTACTACGATGGCTTTCATAACAACGATCCTGAACAACTCTTTCAATCGTCGCTCAGTTACAGCCAAGTAATGGAAACGCCGCCTGGCGAACTTCCTGTTTTTCTTGCCTATCGCCTCAATGACGAACCGATTCCGCTCCTTCGAGGCGGTCCGGTGCGTATGGTTGTCCCATGGGCCTTTGGCTTTAAGTCGATCAAATGGCTGCGGCGAATTTCGTTGACCAATGACTATCGATCCAACGACACGTACGCCGAAGCCAACAACGATCCCGAATCGCAGCTCAAGACGGCTGCTTATCTCGATGAACTGAAAGCCGAGTACGCAGTTGGACAAAAGATCTTTCTGCGTGGGCAAGTAATTTGTGGCCGATCAGGGCTCAGTCGGGTCGAATACTGGATTCGCCGGATGGATGAGCAGGCCGTCGAATTGGCCGAAGACGATCCCACAATTCTTGAAGGGCCTTGGAAAGAATGCGACTTGGAAGAGCCGCCATCGGATTGGAATTCGGTTTTCCCTGACGGAGTCGATTCGAAGAACGTACTCGGTTTTGACTCAATGTCGGGGCAACCGCTGACGTGGCCGTTAAAGTTTAGCATGGCGTCTTATTCAGCAACGATCACCGGGCTAGCCGCAGGAAAATACGAAGTGCGAACTCGTTCCGTTGACTTGAATGACTATGCCCAACCCGAACCTCGCCCCTATCAAAAGTCCGGGAAGAACGCGATCCAAGTTAGGCGATTTATAGTCGTAGGTTAGTCGTTGGGCGTAGCTGATGTATGGTTTTTGGTGAAGCGGTAGCCAGCATCGCGAAGCGTAATGAAGTATTGAGGATTGGCGGGATCATCTTCGAACGTTTTGCGCAATCGCAAAATGAATTGGTCGACGCTACGGGTCTGCATGTCGCCAACCATATCCCAAACCTCGCTCAACAACTCCTGCCTTGAGATAACTCTTCCTTCGTTTTCGGCAAGGTACCGTAGCAATTGCAACTCTTTGTGCGTTAGCTTGACCTGCTCTTGCGCTATTCGGACTTCGTAAGTTTCGAAATTAACGTATGCGTTTCCAAAAGTGAGTTCATGTAGCTTCTTTCCAAGCGGGAGTTTTTCTGGAACAGCGTGTCGATGGGAATGCCGAAGAAGATTGCGAACGCGGCTCAAGAGTTCTTCTAGATCAAATGGCTTTGTAAGATATTGGTTGGCACCGAGATCAAAGCCACGCGTTCTATCTTCAGAAAGACTGCGTGCGCTCAAGATTAAAATCGGAACTTGGCTAGTCGTTGCTCGAATCGACTCGCATACCTTATACCCACTCATTCCCGGCAGCATCAGATCTAGGACGACTAAATCAAACGCATATTGATCCGCCGAATACAATCGGATGGCGGTTTGTCCGTCATCGACGAGCGTTACTCGGTACCCTTCGGCTTCGAGGTTGTATTTAACGATCGCACCAATGTGTTGCTCGTCTTCGACTACTAAGATGTTTTTTCGTTGATTCATGCGATTAATTTAGCAGCCGGCAGCCGAATTTCGAAGCGTGTACCCATATGATAGGGCGGCTCGACGATCGCGATTTTGCCACGTAAACGTCGAACCACGGTACGGACTAAGAACAAGCCGAGGCCCGTTCCCGGTTTTTTTCGCTCGAGTTCGTTTCCAATTCGAAAAAATCGGCCGAAGACGCGACGGCGCATATTTCGAGGAATACCAGGTCCATTATCGCTGATGATCGCCATCACCGAATTCTTATCCGGTAAAAATTGAAGCGTGATACAGACTTCGGGTGGGATTCCTGCGTATTTGAGGGCATTGTCGAGAAGATTGCGAAACATGATCTCTAAATCGACTAACAGGGCATTGATTAAAATGGGTTCCAATTTCAGTTGGACGCAGGCTTCATCGACTGAATGACGCTGACACAATTCTGGCACAATTCGGCGAATCAGTTCGTCGATTCGAATATCGGTCGTCGCCATTTTCTTCGAGTCAGGACGATGAGAGAGTCTCGCAACGTCTAGCAACTGCGAGATGAGCGTATCAAGCCGCTCAACATCTTCCAACATCGATTGATAAAAGGCTTGACGCTGCTCTTCTTCGACCGGTCTTCGTCCTAGTGTCTGGATATATAGCTTGAGTGAAGCGATCGGACTTTTGAGCTCGTGGGTCACCGAATCGATGAAGTTGCTTTGCCGACGATTGAGGTTGATCTGCTGGATACTCAGCACCAAATAAAATACAACTCCAGCCACGACGACGGCAAACATTGCTGCGCCGATACTGAGCATTGTCCAGTTGTCGCCAAAGAAACTTAAAAACACCCAGCCGATCGCGAGGCAGACCAACAGGACGATCATGGTGACCGCCAAAGTAATCGGCCATTTCAGGCTTTTTCGTTCGAACATGAGGTGTCCTTGCCCGACATTCCTACTTGAATGGTTCGGGATGCATACGATACATAGCATGCGATTGGTAGCATACAAAGGATAACGGCTTTTTTACGCGAGCGGCAGATAAGGAACTACGGGAAATCAAAGTTGAAGTGGCGTGGGGGTCTTTTAGGAAAATTCCTAAAAACTTTGATTTCGACTGTTGATAGGGACTGACTAAATCGATTGTAGATGCATATAATATCGCTGGCGGTCGCAATAGGCCAAAGTAAAGGAAGCTAGAACGCCATTAAACCATTGAAGGATTCATTTCATGGCTCCCGAAGCAGACCCAATCCAATTTCCGCGGCAAATTTGGCAAACCGTGTCTGGCCAGGCCCGACAAGTCTTGGTTGAGAAGGAATACTGCGCAGAGCAGTCGCGGGTAGAAAATCTTCGCTGTATCCACTTTGAAGATGAGACGGACAGCAAGTACGGAGACCAACTCTGGTATTTCGAGGCGATTGGAATCGATCCTATCGGCAGACGACACATGTTGTATGGTGCCTTGGATTTTTCGGTCCAATATGGTTTGTTAATACCTAGCCAAACCGCCCTGTTCGAAGATGCCGAACTTCGACAGCGTTTTGTCACCACCGATTTCAATACGACCAATCAAATTGGCTGGATAAACCCGACAGCCAGAACATGGATCGTTCGGACCATGTGTATCGGCATGGTAATGACGGCAATGCTTTGGTTAACCGTCTTCGTAAGCTATTCGCTTCAAGGTTTGATCACCTTCAAATAGGCTGGTAGTTCCGCCTTTAGGCGGTTTCACGTAACCCCGCCTTCCGGCGGACGATAGCCAAAAATAGGTCCTATTGCTAGCATAGGACCTATCCTTCGAGTCTTCTTGAAGAACTCTTACTCTTGTTTATCCTTGACTTCGAACTCAGCGTCTATCGCGTCGTCTTCAGGAACTTTAGCTTCTCCGCCAGCTGACGCCGTACCAGCTTTTTCGTAAAGCGTTTTGCTGAACGCCATCGAAGCTTGTTCGAGTTCGTTGGTAGCCGACTTGATCTCTTCGGTCTGACCGCCAGCTACCGCATCGCGAACCTTCTTGATAGCCGCATCCAGAGGAGCCTTGTCGGCGTCCGACAATTTTTCGCCTTGGTCTTTGATCGTCTTTTCTAATTGATAGATAAGATTTTCACCGCGATTTTTCGCTTCCGCTAATTCGAAAACCTTGCGATCTTCATCGGCATGCTCTTCGGCATCGCGACGCATCCGCTCGATTTCATCTTTGCTCAATCCGCTCGAATTCTCAATCTTGACACTGGCCTGTTTACCGGTTCCAAGATCGCGAGCCGAAACATTGAGGATCCCATTTTGATCGATATCGAACTTGACTTCGATCTGCGGAACACCCCGCGGCGAAGGAGGAATACCTTCGAGGTTGAACGAATCGAGCAGTCGATTTTGCTGCGCCATTTTTCGTTCGCCCTGAAAGACACCTACCGTCACTGCCGTTTGGCTGTCAGCAGCCGTCGAGAAGGTGTTTTTCTTTTCGACAGGGATCGTTGTATTCCGTTCGATAAGGGCGGTGAGGACTCCGCCTTCGGTTTCGATTCCGAGTGTTAGCGGCGTTACGTCCAAGAGCAACACATCGCGGCGTTCACCGGAGAGCACGCTTCCTTGAATGGCCGCACCAACCGCTACGACTTCGTCAGGATTCACACCTTGGTGCGGTTCCTTGCCGAAGATGTCCTTGACGATTTGACGGACTTTTGGAACGCGCGTCGAACCACCTACCAAAACGATTTCATCGATATCCGAGGGTTTTAGTTTGGCATCCTGCAACGCTTGCAGGACGGGCTTGCGACATCGCTCCATGAGTTCGTCAGCAAGTTCTTCGAATTTGGAACGAGTAACGGTCATTTGAAGATGCTTTGGCCCGGTAGCATCCGCAGTGATAAACGGAAGGTTGATATCGGTTTGCGGAACAGTGCTCAATTCTTTCTTGGCCTTTTCGCAGGCTTCCTGAAGTCGTTGGAGCGACATCGGCTCTTTGCGAAGATCGATACCATTGTCCTTTTGGAACTGGCCAGCAACATGATTGACAAGTGTTTGGTCAAAGTCGTCACCGCCGAGGTGGGTATCACCGCTGGTGCTGATGACTTCGAAGACCTTGCTCATCTGATCGTCACCACTCATCGCGACTTCCAACACGGAGACGTCAAACGTGCCACCACCTAAGTCAAAGACGACGATCTTATGATCTTTCGTTTTGTCGAGACCATACGCCAGAGCAGCGGCGGTTGGTTCGTTGATAATTCGAGCGACTTCGAGCCCCGCAATTTGCCCGGCGTCTTTTGTCGCTTGGCGTTGGGCGTCGTTGAAGTAAGCGGGAACAGTGATGACCGCTTTGCTAACACGATGCCCCAAGTACGATTCAGCGGCTTCTTTCAGTTTACGCAAAACTTTGGCAGAAATTTCTTGCGGTGTGTATTGCTGGTCACCGATTTGAACTTTGACGTATTCGTTCGCCGCACCTGTCACTTGATAAGGCACAATCTTCTCTTCGGATTCGACTTCGGAATGTCGACGACCGATGAATCGTTTGACCGAATAAACCGTGCGACGGGGATTGGTAACGGCTTGTCGTCGTGCAGGTTCGCCGACGATGGTTTCATTTTTGTCGTTGAAAGCTACGACGCTTGGTGTCAAGCGATTCCCTTCCGCGTTGGGAATTACCTTCACTTCACTACCTTCCATCACGGCAACCACCGAGTTGGTTGTCCCCAAATCAATCCCGATAATCTTTTCGCCTGATGCCATTTTTCAAATTCCTTACAAGTACCGTATGCGAGTTATAGTGATTAGCGAAGGCACATTTGTGCTCTGATCGACGGGGACGAGCAAGCCGCGTGCCAATTGAGTTTTAAAACTACTCGCAACATGTCGCCGAGCGGCTAAGATACACTTCTAGCCGATTTTTTGAGGGCATTCGAACCTTTCGTGCCATTGCCGCCCTCTTTCCAAAGTGCTCGAATTGGCGTCTACGATTGATTTAATGCCAAATTGACAGCGTTCGATATTAAAAAAGCCTTCAAAAACATGGAGAACGTGAATGCCGCGAAGTCGTAAGGAGTCGGACGCGAAAGCCATTGCAAAGTTGGTTGCGTCCGATGAAACAGCTAAGCCATCGGCAGTATCGTTTCTGCAAAGGCTTGCCGAGCTCGATCTGGAACTTTTCAAACTGGCCGAAGCACGCATCCAACTGGTTCGTGATTGGGAGAGTCAATCGAACAAGCATCCCGATCTGATCGGTAAGCCGCCGAGTATCTGGGATCAGTTATCGTCCAACAGCGACGCCGTCTCGAAGCTATCGCCCGATAGCCTTTTGAAACCGGGGCTGGGAAGCGAGTTGCTCAGGACAATGGTTGGTGCAACCCAATACTCGCTCGAATCTCCGACGCCCGTCGCTTACCTTGGTCCCATTTATTCGTACAGCTATCTCGCAGCCGCACAGTATTTTTCTAGCGGCGCACAGTTATCAGCAGTATCGACCATCGCCGCAGTCTTCGAAGAGATCGTTCGGAATCAAGCCGACTACGGAGTTGTTCCGATCGAAAACTCGACTGACGGACGCGTTGTCGATACGTTTACGATGTTCGCGAAAGTTCCCGTCGGCATTTGCGGCGAAGTCTTGCTTCCAATCCATCATTGCTTGTTAGGTCGATGCTCTCGCGAGGAGATACGCGAAGTTTACTCGAAACCGCAAGCGTTATCGCAATGTCGCTATTGGCTAAGCCAACATGTGCCGGATGCCCGCTTGATCGAAATCAGCAGCACAACCGCCGCCGCTCGCTTGGCGGCTGATACCCCCGGCGTAGCCGCTGTCGCGTCGATGGAAGCGGGTATGCACTACGGACTGAACGTTATTCAAAAAAACATCGAAGACAACCCCAACAACCTAACGCGATTCGCTGTTATCGGCCATCGTACTCCCGAAAGGACGGGAAACGACAAAACTTCGCTTATGTTCCAAATCCCTCATCAAAGCGGTGCGCTGGCCAACGCGATGCAACTTTTTAGCAAAGCTAAACTGAATATGACTTGGATCGAATCGTTTCCTATTCCAGGCAATTCCAGCGAGTATCTTTTTTTCATCGAGTTCGAAGGGCATCGCACCGACAAGAATGTTGCTTCGGCACTTTCTGCACTTGCCAAACAGACGATACGACTCAGTGTGCTAGGAAGCTACCCACGCGGAAAAATCATCGGTTGAGTTGTCGGTCGCAGAGTTGCATTTGCTCGCTCGGGGCCGTAGATTTAGTCGACGCACATCAGTTGGTGAGCCGTTGGCGCTTGCCATCGGTTCCGTAATTTTCCAATCCCGAATTGATCGACTATTATGACTCTCGGACCGCTAAGCCAATCGCAGATCGACGAATTCAAAAGAGATGGGTATCTCGTTATTCGAGCATTGCTCGATGCCGAAGAGACGGAGCTTACGTTGACGGCAGCTCGCAATGATGAAGCCCTTCGACGCAATGCGATGGATGTGATCGATACGCAAGGGAGGACGACGAACCTTTCGCTTTGGAATCACCCCGGCGACGATATCTACGGTGCCATCTGCCGAAGTCGGCGGATTGTCGATGCGATGGAACAACTCCTCGACGACGAAGTGTATCACTATCATTCCAAATTGAGCGCCAAACAACCGAAAGTGGGTGGGGCTTGGGAATGGCATCAAGATTACGGTTACTGGTATCAGAATGGCTGCCTGTATCCTGATCTGGCAAGTGTCTTTATCGCTTTGGACGCTGCGACTCGTGAGAATGGGTGTTTGCAACTCCTAAAAGGCTCACATCGAATGGGGAGGATCGAGCATGGTCGATTCGGCTCGCAAACGGGGGCTGATCCTGAACGTGTCGAAGCTGCCAAGCAACGAATGGAATTGATCTATTGCGAAATGTCGCCTGGCGACGCTGTCTACTTTCATGGAAATACGCTGCATAGTTCCGATGCCAATCTAAGTGATACGCAACGCTGGGGTTTGATCTGCTGCTACAACACGAAGAACAACAACCCCTTCAAGGATTCGCATCACCCAAGTTATACGCCGCTAGAAAAACTCGACGACGGTGCAATCAAAGCAATGGGAGCGCGCGGTAGCGAAGCAAGTAAAACTTTTCTCGACGCGAAGCGAGATAAGACACAAAGCGTCGCTAAAAAGTGACGAAAGGCCGATGTCCGAATTCGATTTAAACTACTTGCCAAAACTTCCCCGCGATAAAAATGTTGGGATCGGCTGCATCGGTTCGGGATTCATTATGGCCGACTGTCATCTGGTCGCCTATCGACAAGCTGGTTTAAATCCTATCGCGATCACCGCTCGAAATATGGATCGAGCGCGTCAAGTTGCAGCGCGTCATGCGATTCCCAAAGTCTACGAAGACTATCGAGAACTTCTCGTCGATCCACAAATCCAAATTGTGGATATTGCCGTTCCGCCCGATGTGCAGTTCGAGGTGATCAAGGAAATCGCAGCGCGTCGAAAGCATATACGCGGCATCCTGGCTCAGAAGCCATTGGGAGTCGACTATGCTCAAGCGGTTGAAAGCGTACGAATATGCGAGGAAGCAGGAATCGTCTTAGCGGTCAATCAAAACATGCGCTACGACCAATCGGTGCGCGCCATGAAACAGTTGCTCGACCAAAAAGCGATCGGCGAATCGATACTAGCCACCATTGAAATGCGTGCCATCCCACATTGGATGCCTTGGCAAGAGCGACAAGGTTGGGTAACGCTTCGCATTATGAGCATCCACCATCTCGATACGTTTCGATATTGGTTTGGTGATCCCGTCCGTATTTTTGCCAGCACGCGAACCGACCCCAGGACCGCCAATCGCTTCTCGCATGAAGACGGGATCTGTCTCTATATTCTCGAATATGGAAATGGTTTTCGGGCATCGGCTTGGGACGATGTTTGGGCAGGGCCAGCTAAGGAAGGTGCAGCGTCGGATTCGTATATTCGATGGCGAATCGAAGGGACTGAAGGGATGGTACGCGGGACGATCGGTTGGCCGGAATACCCCAAGGCGTCGCCAAGCACACTGGACTACACGACTATCGCTACCGGTCCGAATTGGATTCAGCCGCGTTGGAAAGAAGCTTGGTTTCCGGACGCCTTTGCTGGGCCAATGGCCCAGCTACTTTGTGCCCTTGAAGATAATACTACCCCTGAGATCAGTGGTCGCGACAATCTTCGGACAATGGCTCTTGTCGACGCGGCTTATCGTTCTGCTCGCGAACACCGAGCTGTAGAAATCGATGAAATCACCGGAATATACGAAACATGATTTGCCCCACGAATTCAGGGCGACCACGAATTGGAGAACCAATTTGCTAATAGTGGGTCGAATGCAATACAATGCAACCTTCCAGTTTCTTCCTTTCGTTCAGAGTAGTGACTATGAAATATCGATTGCGTTTAAATGCCTTTGCAGCTTTCTTTGTAGGATTTGTAGTGTGTTCGATGTCGATATCGACATTCGCCGAAGACAAAGTCGCTAAGATCGACTTGGCTGGTGGCAAATTTGTGATGGCGACCCCAGAAACATGGGAAACCGTTCCGCCAAAATCCAACATGGTCACGTACGAGTTCAAAGCACCCAAGGATGCCAAGGACGATACGGCTCGCATCACGATCATGCCTGCATCCGGCGGCGTCGATGCGAACGTGGTCCGATGGATCGGACAATTTGATGGCCTGAAAAAGAGCGATGCAAAGATCGACAAAAAAGAGGTCGCGGGTGCCACCGTTCACATCGTCGATCTTTCAGGAACCTATAACGACAGCATGGGCGGCGGACCATTTGCTCCAGGTAAAACGGTCAAACGAGACAACTATCGGATGCTTGGTGCGATCATCGAAACCAAAGATGCTGGTACGATCTTCGTCAAGATGACGGGAACACAAGCCGTTGTCGAGCCTCTTGTTGAAGGCTTCAAGAAGTCGCTGATGGAAATTAAGAGCAAATAAACGATTCGATATTAAAAAGTCTTTTTGCGTTGAACGACGTGAGTTCGCCGACTTCCTTCAGACTGATACCACGGCACTTGGCAATACAAGCCGCCGTGTGAACGACCAGAGCTGGCTCGTTAGGCCGCACCGATCGCTTGGGCTCGGGCGAGAGATACGGCGAGTCCGTTTCGATCAGCAAACGATTTTCCGGAACTCGCGACGCGACGTCGCGTAGGGCTTCGGATTTCTTGTAGGTAACCATGCCCGCGAAACTAATGTAGAGTCCAAGTTCGAGACAAGCTTGGGCCGTATCCCAACTGCCAGCGAACGAATGCATGACGCCAAGCAGTGGTCCGTTTTGACTGGCTGCTCGCAGTTCGACGAGCATTTCGGATTCGCAGTCGCGCATATGGACTACGACTGGCTTCTCAGTTTTTTTGCTGAGCCGCCAATGCCGATGAAAATTGGTCTGTTGAATCTCCCACGGGCAATCATCCCAGTAGCGATCCAAGCCGGTTTCACCCAACGCTACGACGCGATCATTTTCAACAAGGCGTAGTATCGTCTCCCAGTCTTGTTCAGTTGCTTGATGCGCATAATTCGGATGAATACCGACCGAAGCGAAGACGTTCGATTCCTGGCTTGCAATCTGAACGGATCGCTGGCTCGAATCGGCAGTCGTACCGACGCAAAGCATATTGCGGACGCCAGCGAGTTTCGCTCGATCGAGAACGTTGCCGAGGTCGTCGGCAAACGTTGGATCAGCCAGATGCGAATGCGTATCAAATAATTCCATAATGCATTTCGTTAGGATTTCATCGCGGCGATCGCGTCACTTGCTACGACGCCCGAATGACGTTGCACATGCCCGATTTTCGTCGGAAGAATGAATCCAAGCACCCCTTGCTCAACTTTTTTATCGTATTGCATTAACTCCCAGAGTCGCTCGCCAGGAACTTCGCTGAACGCCGTCGGAAGCCTTAGTTGCTCGAGAAGTTTGCGCTGACGATCGGCATCAGACTTTTGGAACATTCCAAGTCGAACGGCAAGCTGCGCGGCCATCGTCATGCCGATCGCGACAGCTTCTCCATGTAGCAATCGACCGTAGTCGGTCGCGGCTTCGATGGCGTGAGCGAAGGTGTGTCCGTAGTTGAGGATCGCGCGAAGCCCAGTTGTCTCACGCTCATCCTGTTCGACCACTCTGGCCTTGAGCTGACAAGACCGTTCGATGAGTTGTTCTAAGCATTGCGGATCGCGTTGAAGAATCAAAATCGAATTGCGCTCGATGTAATCGAAGAACTCGGCGTCAAGAATGACCCCATATTTGACGACCTCGGCTAATCCGCTTTGAAATTCGCGATCGGCCAAGGTATCGAGAGTTGCAGTATCGATGATCACTGCCGATGGTTGCCAGAACGCACCTACCATGTTTTTGGCATTCGGTAAGTTGATACCTGTTTTGCCACCAACGCTGCTATCGACCATCGCTAAGAGCGTCGTCGGGATTTGCACGAACCGCAACCCGCGAGCAAAACTGGCTGCGGCAAAGCCGGCTAAGTCTCCGACGACACCACCTCCGACAGCAATCACAACACTCGATCGATCGGCTTTCGATTCGAGCATCATATTCCATATTTGCGAGAGTTGCTCGATCGATTTCGAGGCTTCACCGCTTGGAACGATGCATAGAGTTGATCGCAAACGAAGCTGATCGATAGCTTGCGTGACTTGTTCGACGTGCGGTGAAACGACGGCGAGGTCGGCGACAACAAAGACGTGCGAAAGTCCTTTGATCGCGCCGAGGACCTGCTCGGTGTTAGACTGCAAACTTCGCGACGAAAAATAAATAGGATACGATCGTTCGGCAAGTTGCACTTGAACGGTTCGAGTCGTTCCTTCGGAGCCAACGTCGGAGGACGGTTGCATGCCTGACATCATTTTTTCTTGCTCGCGATCGCTTGTTGGGAATCGATGAGTCCTAGAAACGCACCGGCGAGAACGCCTCCTAAATGAGCCATGTTGGCGATGGGTCCTAACACGTTCGCAAATCCTGCGATCAGGAATAGCAACATAATAACGACCGAGCCCTGGGATAGCCGTACTCCTAAGTCAGGGCGAAGATACGATTTGGCGACCAAGAATCCGAAAACACCGAAGACCACCCCCGATAGTCCACCAAAGAACGGGTAGCCAAAGAATTGTGCCGGCATCAAGCCTTGCATCAGACTGGAAAAAGCCCCCGTAATCAGGACGAGGATTGCAAAGCGCAACTCTCCCTCCATGCGTTCGACGATGCGTCCCAGTTGGATAAGAGCCAGTACGTTGAATACGATATGCATCGTGCTGCCGTGCGGGAACATCGGTGTTAGGACTCGCCAAATTTCGCCTTTTTTGAGGCTGGCAGCCGGATCCTTCGGCGACGACGTATCTTTTTGCGAAAGGATGTAATCTTCCGTGCTCACAAATTGCATTTCTTCAAGAACGAGTCTTCCGAATTTGTTCTGCTCACCAGGGTTCATGAAGTTGGTCGCTAAACTAACTACAACTGCAATGATGATGAGCGTGAGGGTAATCGGTGGTACACCGCCTCCGTTCATGGGACCGCCTCGAAAAACGATGCGACCCGTCTTTACACGCCGACTCACGTCAAGCTTATGTTTTTTTTGATCTTGGACGATTCGCTGAGCGTCGCGAATCGCATCGTTATATTTCGGATCGACCGAATTCGCGAGAAATGAGTCAAGCTCTTTGCGAGCCACGTCCAGTCGATCTTCGTCTCGAATCCAGACTTCCCATTGATCGCTGGTTGGCCCGGACTCTACGTGCGTCGATATTTGAAGCGTCAGCAGATAGGCGACGAACGCTTCCGCTTTGGTTTGCCCGTCAAGAGTAGCCAACAGTCTCATGAATCACTCATTTCTTAGTTTCTTGCGTTCGACTTCTGAACGAAGGTAATACGCTCGGTGTTTTAGATTCGTGGATGCTTTTTCGTCGATCACCACGGTGACATCTGCATGGAGTTGCAACGCCGAAGCCGGGACAAGGCACGTGATCGGTCCTTCGATGGCCGCCTGAATGGCTTCCGCTTTCGATTCGCCCGTCGCAATTAACAAGATCCGTTTTGCACTGAGTATGGTTCCAATTCCCATGGTGATGGCGGTTGCAGGAACGTTATCGATGCTTGTAAAAAAGCGAGCATTGTCGCGGCGCGTCCCTTCCGTGAGTGTCTTCACACGGGTTCGACTGGCTAAACTGGAGCCGGGTTCATTAAAACCGATGTGCCCATCGGTACCAATGCCAAGCAACTGTATATCGATGCCGCCAGCCCGCTCAAGCTTTTTTTCATAGTCATGGCATTCATTTTCGAGATCCTTCGCATCGCCACGTGGGAGATGCGTTTGCTCACGAGAAATATCCAGATGCTGAAAAAGATGAGTTTGCATGAATGCCCGATAGCTCGTCGGCTGATCAGGACTGATCCCGACATACTCGTCGAGATTAAAGGTCGTTACGCGTTTAAATGAAATCTGTTTTTCCCGGTGAAGTTCGATTAACCGACCGTAGGCGGCAACCGGAGTACCGCCGGTTGCTAATCCGAGAACCGAATCGGGTTTTGCCGTTACTTGAGCTGCGAATTCGGTCGCGACAAACGAAGCGACTGATTCTGGATTGGGTAGAATAACAATTCGCATTCCGGCAGGTCCTACGCTGGTCGAGAGATTTCCAGTTGCATATATTCGACGATCTTCGACGAACCAGCAAGCCGCTTGACAAGCCATTGAACTATCATGAAACGAAAACGCGGTGTGAAAATGGGGAGCCGGTTCGCAATCGGCTTGTTTTTATTGGCTTGGATTGCCTATTTCGCCGTAGCCTTTTTTGATCACGCTGCCGCCAATATTACTTGGACCGTTTTTCTCATTCTCGCCGTAATATTCGGCTATATCTGGCTTTGGTATGAAAAGTCGGTTCCGCGTTTTGTTCGCATCGGCTTGGTAGTATTGCCCGTAATTGGCCTAGCGGCATTCTTTTCTTGGTATGAATTTTACGGTTTCTCCGGCGAACTTGTCCCGCAATTTCGAGTCCGTCGATCGAAAGATTTTTCGGCTTCCGTTAGCGTCCGCCCAGAAAATCCTCGGAAACAAACCGACTTGGCGATGAATTACTCCTTTCGGCAATTTTTGGGGAATTCGCGAACAGGTTTGATCCCTAACATCCAGTTATTGGAAAACTGGGATTCGCAACCGCCTAAAATTCTTTGGAAACAGCCGATTGGGCCCGGTTGGTCTGGCTTTGCGATTCAAGATGGATTGTGCGTCACGATGGAGGAATTCGAAGGGCAAGATTCTATCGTCGCGTTGGACTTAGCCGATGGTTCACTCCGCTGGCGAACCCCCTTAGGCGGAAAGCATTTTCATCCCCTGGGCGGAGGTGGGCCGTGCGCGACACCAACGATTGAGGGCGATCGACTCTACACTCAAAGCTCCACCGGCATCGTCGGATGCTGCGAACTTTTAACCGGTAAGCTCATTTGGAAAGTCGACTTGCTCAAAAAGGCTGGTATTAGTCAAGCCGAAGCCGAATCAGGAGTTTCATGGGGCAGAAGCGGTTCGCCGCTCCTTTACGGGGATTTAGTAGTCGTACCTTTTGGTGGAGAGTCGGGGAAAAGACTCGATTCTTTAATTGCACTCGATCGATCGACCGGCGAAGAACGATGGCGAGGGGGTACGGCACAAATAAGTTATGCGTCGCCCTCTCTGATGACCATTCAAGGTGTCGAACAGATTGTGATGGTCAACGAATCGTCGGTTACCGGTCACGAACCATCTACCGGTGCCGTTTTGTGGAGTTACGATTGGCCTGGCGAAAGCAACGGCGGGGCGAATGTATCCCAACCTGTTTCGATCAATCAATCGCTAGTTTTACTTTCGAATGGGTATGGCAAGGGAGCACTCATGCTCGATTTTTCGAACAGCACTCGGTCGACATTCGTCGTGACTCCCAAATGGAAGTACTCGACGCTTTTAAAGTCGAAGTTCACCAATACGATTCTATTCGAAGGCTACCTATATGCGCTGAGCGATGGCATTCTCGAATGCGTCCGAGCAGAAGATGGTAAGCGAATGTGGAAAGACGGGAAAAATGGCCGTCTGGGACACGGTCAAATTTTAGTCGTCGGCAAACATCTACTGATCAGTACCGAAGATGGTCGATGCGTGCTCGGTCGCGCTGATCCTGACGCATTCCATAAGGTCGGCGAATTCCCGGTCCTTTCCGGAATCACTTGGAACACTATCGCCGTCGTCGGAAATCGTATCTTAATGCGAAACGGCGAGCAGTCGGCGTGCGTCGAAGTCCCAGTTGCTCCGTAGTGTTCAGTAGCCGCACTCAGTCCGCAAACCCGGTTTAATCGGCTTTTCGCGACATCTTCCCCAGTTGGGTGTGGTAGACAGTTTGCCTGAGCGGCCACCCTAAAACACTCAGACACCTAAAAACCACCACCATGGGTGGGTATATCGGGTGGAAATACGACGTTCGTGCCTGAGCAAGCGCGTTTGGGGAGGGGTAGCAAAGCTGTGCCGACCAAATTTTGAGAAAGAGTTTGATTGCTGGGAGCCTCTGAACAACACTTAGAGTGTAAGGGACAACGGGTCGGCCGGGAGGTAGCTCCTGGTCGGCACTCTGATGGATCGGAAATTCTTTTTCACCTCTGAAGCCATCCTCGATTTCTTGTTCCTTAAGCAATGTCTAACGTTGAAAATGCGTATAACCAAGTTCGTTGTGAGCTAGCCGAAGTCGGCTTGCTAGCCGAGGGACTTTATTTGGATTGTATCGAACTCTGTGTATCGGATTATCCCTGCACGGACGAGTTAGGCTATCTATTTGAAGAGATTGGCCCATGGGGACGATTGGGGTTCAAGCCAGGCGTAATTTATTTGCCGAGCGATCTTTCAGGTCACTCGCGTAGCCCGGGGCACTCGATACTCGATACGATTCGGCACGAATATGCGCATGCTTGGTCATACGTCGATCCTCGGTTTTTTCGTGACGAATGGTTTGTCCATGCTTTTGGTGCGAACTACGCAAATTCGAATCCCAAGCCGTATCGAACATGGCGACAACAAGCTTTGCGATCCCGGCGATATCGTCAAGCCCTTGGAAGATGCCGAACCGATACCGGTAGGGCTCGTGTTTGGGATCGATTGGTTAGTCAACAATTCATCACTGAGTATGCGATAACCTGTGCTTGCGAGGACTTTGCTGAGACCTTTATGTTCTATTTGAAGTATCGCAATTCGCTTGATCGATTTGAAGACCGTCCAAATATTCTTCGTAAAATCCGACTTGTCGAACGTTCGGTGCAACGAGCCGCACGACAACTTCGTTGGGGACAGCAAAAGCATTGGCGGATCGCGTCTGCTTAGTTCGACAGTCCGATGGAAGCGAATAAAACATTGGATACACACGGATAGGCAATGGGGGTTTGCGACCGTAAAATGTTCGTCTTTACGATGTCGGATGCGCCTCGGCGAGGCACCTCATTGAGAACGTCATTATGAAGCTTTGCAGATTTGTTCGATCGGATGGCTCCGTTGGTTGGGGAGTTCAGAATAGTGCTGGTATACAAGACATATCCAAAGCAGATCCGACTTTGCCAACGAAGATGGTCGACATCATTCAAGGGTGGCCTCAACTATTGCCTCGCGTTCTGGGACTTGGCAAACGCTTAGAGGTTTGCGAAGAACCGCTTCGCATTCTCTGCCCATTGGATCGACCGCGTAAAGTTCTCTGCATCGGACTCAATTATCGCGATCATGCGATCGAAACCGGTCAAGCTATTCCAGGTGAACCGATGGTTTTCTGCAAAGTGCCGACGGCGGTGATCGGACCCGGCGACGATATTGTACTTCCCAAAGTGAGCACGCAAGTCGACTTCGAGGCGGAATTGGTAATCGTGATCGGTACGCGCGCCAAGAATGTCGACTTGGAAGGAGCTAAGAAAGCCATTTTTGGTTACACGGTCGGTCACGATGTCTCGGCCCGAGATTGGCAGACCGGGAAACCAGGCAAGCAATATTTCTTAGGAAAATCATTTGATACGTTTGCACCGCTGGGGCCGGCGATTGCCTTAGCCGAAAGGATACTAGATCCGAAGAATCTTAAGATTCAAAGTCGTATCAACGGCGAGACCATGCAAGATAGCTCGACGAGCCAATTGATTTTTTCACCGACTGAACTCGTTTCGTATATTTCGCAGGTCATCACGCTCGATGCTGGCGATGTTATCTTTACCGGTACGCCCTCTGGAGTTGGATTAGCCAGAAAGCCGCCGCGTTTCTTGCAACCTGGCGACGTTGTCGAAATCGAGATTGAATCGCTTGGCATCCTAAGAAACCCATGCGTTGCTGAATCGTAACCGCGAGTTTCTTGCGGATTGTAGGTTGGGGGCGAGAGCCACAATCGTGGCGAATGCAGCAAAACCAATTTTCGAGGACAAACAGATGACTTTCAGTCTAAAAAACAAGACCGTTTTGGTAACCGGAGCGAATCGCGCATCGGAAAAGCAATTTTAGAAGAAGCGCTTCGGCGCGGTGCGACGAAGGTCTACGCAGCGGTGCGTAACGTCGATTCGGCCGGCCCACGCGTGGTCGAGTACGGTGATCGTGTGGTGCCGATTCGACTTGACCTGGAAGACCCTGCGTCGATCACGGCTGCCGCCAAGACGGCAACGGATGTCGACGTTGTCGTTAACAACGCTGGAGTGTTGAAGAACGCGACTGCTATTTTCGACGCCATTGCCGAAGGCCGCTTTCATGTTTGGCCAGATTCGATGGCCAAACAGGTTGGCAATGCCTACCAAAGTTTTGCTGAGAACGTCGTCGAAGCGAATATGCAGGAAAGTCCAGCGTGAGCCTCTGGCGTAGTGGATCTTGTCAAAGATCCGGCCGAACGGATATGTCTGAGCTTCCTTGGATTATCTTGTTCATCCTGTAGATCCTGTCGCTTTAAGATATCGAACTCGATTCAGGTTTTCGCCAGCGGTTTGACATCCCAAATTTCGTCAGCGTATTGTTGAATCGTCCTATCGCTCGAAAACCATCCGCTCGCGGCGGTATTTAGAATACTCATTCGGTCCCATTTTTCATGGTCGATGTATGCATCATTGACTCGCCGCTGCGCATCGATGTAACTGCGCAAGTCTGCAAGGGTTAGCCATTGATCGTTTGAACTTTTCAAACCAGCAATCAGCATATTAAAAATGGTCGGTTCGTTCTCATTAAAATGGCCGCTCTCCAATAACGACATGATGCGACTAATCTCAGGATCGCGGGCGATGATTGCGTTGGGATCGTACTGTTTTCGGGTCGTCTGAACTTCGCTTGCATCGAGTCCGAACAAGAAGAAGTTCTCCTCGCCAACTTTGTCTCGAATTTCAATATTAGCGCCATCCAGCGTACCAATCGTTAATGCTCCATTCATCATGAACTTCATATTTCCAGTACCAGAAGCTTCTTTACCGGCCGTCGAAATCTGCTCGGACAATTCTGTACCAGGGCAAATGATCTCCATGGCTGAAACACAATAGTTCGGAAAGAAGGCAAACTTTAACAGGTCTTGCGATAGCGAATCACGATTGATCACTTCGGCTACATTGTTGATCAATTTCACAATCAATTTGGCAAGATAGTAGCCAGGGGCCGCTTTTCCACCAATCAAGACGCAGCGCGGCAACATGCCACTTGTTTCGCCACGTTGAATGCGATCGTAAAGGTGAATAACGTGCAAGACATTCAGCAATTGACGTTTGTATTCGTGAATCCTCTTGACCTGCACATCAAACAATGCCGATGTGTCAAAGACGACCCCCGTATGCTTGGCAACATACTCGGACGTACGCCGTTTATTCTCGCGCTTGATAGCCCGCCAACGTTCGCGAAAAACCGCATCTTCCGCATACTGTGCCAAAGCGGATACTTCATCAAAGTTCGACTCCCACTTGGTTCCAATTGTTTCGTTCAATAGGTTTCGCAGTTTTGGGTTACAGTGCGAAAGCCAACGTCGCTGCGTCACGCCATTGGTTTTGTTGTTGAATTTTCTAGGCCAGATTCGATGGAAATCGGCGAACAAACCCGCTTTCAAAAGTTCGGTATGTAAGTGCGCGACACCATTGACAGAAAAGCTTCCGACGATGCTTAAAAACGCCATTCGAATGTGCGGATCATAACCTTCCTCGATCAGTGACACTCGCCTACGCAGTTCAAGGTCACCGGGAAACGCCTTCTCGACCTCGGCCATAAAACGCTCGTTAATTTCGTAAACGATTTCCATGACTCGGGGCAGCAGATGACGGAACAAGCCTACGGGCCATCGTTCAAGAGCCTCGGGAAGAAGAGTATGGTTGGTGTACGCCATGCACTTGGTCGTGATTTCCCAAGCATCATCCCATGACAAGCCGTGTTCATCCATCAGAAGCCGCATTAACTCAGGAACGGCACATGCAGGATGAGTATCATTGAGCTGAAAGCAATTCTTGCTGGCGAATTTGGAAAAGTCCTCGCCGTGCTGTTTCACCCATTTCGCGAGTACATCTTGCAAGCTTGCAGACACCAAAAAGTATTGCTGTTTTAATCTTAGTGCTTTTCCGTTCTCGCTGGCGTCGTTCGGATAGAGCACCATCGAGATTTGCTCAGCATTATTCCTTTGCGCAACCGCCTCAGGATAGCTGCCAGCATTGAATTGATTCAAATTGAAATCGTCCGTTGCGGTAGCCTTCCAGAGTCTCAACGTATTCACGGTCTCGTTTTTATAGCCAGGAATCGGCATGTCGTACGGAACGGCTAATACATCATTGGAAGCAACCCAATGATTTCGGAGCGTACCGTCGGCGTCGTGGTATCGCTGGGTATGGCCATAGAATCGAACGGTCCGAGTTTCGGCAGGTCGTTGGATTTCCCACGGGTTTCCGTCTCGTAGCCAGCGATCGGGCGTCTCGATTTGATGACCATCTTCGATGTGTTGATGAAACATCCCAAATTCGTATCGAATGCCATACCCGACAACGGGCAGTTCCAAGTTTGCGCAACTATCTAGAAAGCATGCTGCCAGTCGCCCCAATCCTCCGTTGCCAAGCCCCGCATCGTGTTCGTGCTCCTCCACCTCCTCAAGCTGTAAACCATAGTCATGAAGTGCAACACGCAGCGATTCATCGAGACCGAGATTGAGAATCGCGTTGGACAAAGAACGTCCTAGTAAAAATTCGAGCGAAAGATAGTGGACGCGCCGTTGTGATGATTCGATGAATCGCTTGCGGGTGGTTTGCCAATGTTCGCTGACGCGGTCGCGAATTGCGATCGCCGAGGCACGATAGTAATCGCTTGCATGAACGTTTTCGTCGTGATGGCCCAGCGTGTAAAGGAGGTGCCGTTGGAGTTCGAGGGGCAGTGGCCCAAGGAGGGCATTTTTCGTTCGTGGTTTCAATTCAATTGTGCTCGTCAAAATTCAATTCGTATGGGATTAGATGGTTAAGGAAAACAGGCTCTTTTTTGACACTTCTCGCTGATCGCCATCTCGAAAACGCTCGTTCCTAGACTCTCGCCTGGGAACGCACACTTCAGACTAGGTTGCAAATCAATGCCCGCCGTGCTTGGCTGGCTTTGCCTCGCCGTGACCGGTTGCCGGTTCTTCGCTTGGCTCGATTTTCTCCTTGTCGGATGCGGCGATCGCGGCCTTGGTCGATACCATGCGTTGTATCTTGTCGCTGGGTGCTTCGTAGACTTCGGTGAGCAAGTAGACTTCCACCCTAGCGTTGGCCGATTGGTCGACTTCGTTTCCGGCATAGCGAGGCTCGGACGAACCCGCCAAACTCAATCGGATTCGATTCGGTTCGATACCGGCCGAGACGAGGTATTCCATCGCTTTTAAGGCTCGTTGAAACGAGATGTTCATGGCGTCCATCGAAATACCGCCCGCTTGTTGGCTATCGCTCAAAGCGTGCCCGCGAACTTCAATCCGCTGTGGTTTGCCCTGCAGCTCCGGCAAAACGTTATCCAGATCCTTTTTAGCGTCTTCTGACAAAGCAATCGAATTGGCTTCGAACTTGACGATCGTTCCGACGTTGTTCTGATTGCCTTCGTCGGTCATCTTGTTTTGCGTTGTCGAACTATCTTTGCCTTTTGCTCGCGAACGTCGTCCTCCCGTCGAGTCATTGCGACTTGGAAGAACCGACGAGTTCGGATTGCCAGTAAGCTGGCGTCCGGACGGATTCTTAAAGTAGTCTGCGACCGCTTCTTTGAGTTCTGGCTTCTGGGATGTCAACCACATCACCATAAAGAACGCCATCATCGCAGTCACGAAGTCTGCGTACGCAACTTTCCATGCACCACCGCCACCGCCCGCCATCGTATGATTCCTCTTCTAAAATTCGTTGGATGTAAATAAGTGTCCAGTACCTTTTGTGCAAAGCACCCGAAGGGCCGTTCCGGCCAAAGGTACCGGACACTTATTTATCGAATGTTACTAAGCAGCACTTCCGGTATCGATCGCTTTGAGCATCTTTTCCATGTCGTCTTGGCCAGGTCGAACATCGCTGCCAAGGCCACGTCGCCCGGTTTCGATTGCCATTTTCGGTTGCATTCCACCAAAGAAACCTTGCATGACCGATGAAAGCGTTTTGAAATAGGTTCCTTCAGCGTGCGCGATGACATCCATTTTTCCAGCAAGCGGTGCAAAGAATCCGTACGATAAGAGAATTCCCAACATCGTACCGACAAGTGCCGCACCGACGTGATGTCCGACTTCTTCCACGGGACCGCTGATGTGCTCCATCGTCACCACAATCCCCAGAACTGCAGCCACAATTCCGAATCCTGGCAAACCGTCGGCCGTCTTCGTGAGGGCAGCAATTGGAGCATGATGCTCTTCTTCCATCGCCGCCAATTCCAATTCGAGCAATGGTCCTAGTTCTTCAGGCTTAACCGAACCGTCAATGATCGGGCCAAAGGCACCTTTGATGAAATCGGTGGCGTGGTGATCAGCGGCTAGTTTCGGATATTTGGAAAATATCGAACTGCTGTGCGGATCGGCAATATGCGATTCGAGCGCAAGCATCCCATCCTTTCGAGCTGTTCGAAATAATTCATAAAGTGCTTGGAACGATTCTTCGTACGATTTCTTACCATAGGGTGATCCTTTAACCGTTTGAAGCAATCCCTTCATGAGTCCGATCAAGGTGCTGACTGGAGACATGGTGATCAATGCTCCTAGCGAAGCGCCACCGATAACCAAAAATTCATAGGGTTGAATCAAAGCCCCAATATGTCCACCCGAACCGACGAATCCGGCAAGGATACAGGCGGTAACGACAAAGGAACCGAGGAGGACAACCATAATGTTTCCGAACTTTCGCTATACACGTTGTAAACAAACTGGGCGGAATATATTCGCCCAAAGCATATACCTTCGATACGCAAGCGCGGCAAACCAATCCAGACTCGGAAACAAAACGAATGGACTGCGACTCTGCCGACTGTAACGATTAATCCGCCGGTAGCCTAGATGCCGTATGGTTAGCGTCTACTTCTTCTCGGCGATATGATAGAGAAACCGATCGGAGCGAATCAGTAAGGTATTTCCGACGATGGCCGGCGTCGCATTAAAATTCTCGCTTTCGCTCCCAAGTCGATTGATACCAAGCTCGCGATATTCAGGCTCGGCAGCCAAGACGATTACGCCTGCATCGCGAGTCGTCATCAGGAGCCGATCACCGGCCAGGACGACCGAGGCGTAGACTCGACCTTGGGTTGCCAGTCGTTCGCGGAACATTTCTTCACCATCGGATGCGCGAACACAAAGAGCCATCGATTTGTCGTGTGACCAATAAAGGTAGCCCTTATGAATCAAGGGCGAAGTCACATTGGCACCGGCCACCACATCCCAGACCAAGTGCGTTTTGGTCACATCGCCTCGACCGCCTGCTCGGATGGCAAGCGTTCGATTCTGGCGACCTCCGCTGCAATACAGCATATCGCCGTCAACGACAACGCAGGGTACGACATAATCTTCGATACCTTTGCATCGCCAAAGTTCTTTGCCGCTCTCGGGATCAAAACCGAGAATCCAATCCTTTTGATTGATAACTAACTCGGTCGATCCGTCAGGCAATACAACCAGCGTCGGCGTCGTCCAGGCTTCGCGTATCTCCGGCGTTCGCCAAACAACCTCGCCGGTTGCTTTATCGATTCCATACGCCGCACCAGCAATTCCCGGTGAGTTGAGTTTTGGGCGTGATCGGTGTTTTAGGGTTGGTTTTCTGGCTGTGATCCAAGTGTGTCGATCCCTTCACCGAGTGATT
>JAWXCK010000044.1:0-5894 GCA_034408855.1 Pirellulaceae bacterium | reverse complement strand
CCGAGCGCCTTTGGCGCATCGGAGCCATCCCTTGTAAATCCATCCGCCAAACTCATTGCACCATCCAAACCATCGCAATTTTTTGGGTAAGCATTTCCGGTCAGAAAGCGAACCTTGGTTTTTGCAATCACTCAGTCGAGTGTTTTCCTTGTATTTCACTGCTAAAATCGATTGCGGATCACGAAAACCACCCACGGTTTCTACCGGAAGAGCCATTTATTCGAGCCCAGTCCTGCTTGGTAAATGGTGCGGTCGTCGGTCACTGTCAACGTCGTAAACTGACTGAGCAACATCCAGTATCCGACAACGCAAACGATCGCCAACAAGATGATCCCGCAAACCCAGGTCAACAACGATGCCGGCCCCAGAATCATCGTTTTGTCGAGCGAATATCCGGCCACGGACATGACGGCGACCGACATGACCATTGCGAAGACGGCAATGAGAAACGCGAGTCCCACGATCACAGTCGCAACGGGGCGCGCACGGAATACGACCGATGCACCTTTGCCAAGGTTCGTTCCTTTGGCTTATTGGCCATTCATTCCTTGTTCGCTTTTCTCGTCAACTTCGTGAACCGAGGTCACGACAGCCGTCGGCATTTTAATCTCAAACGGTTTCTTGCAGCCCGGACAAACCACCGGCCCCCGAGGTGGTCGATCGTACTTTCGACTTCGTGTTGGCAATAGGGGCACTTGGTCGTGAGAACTTGCATGGTAATTGTTTTCGAGATTGGAGAAGACGAATGCTGACAAAGCAAGCCTCTGAAAATGATGCACGTCGCATACCGTTCGACCTTTGTTTAACGGCGAGCCATAGGCTACGAATGCTTGCAGGATAACGACGCCTGCGGCTTGCCGTTGGCGAATTAGAAACGATCAGTTTCCAGCAAATTTGGAACGAAATGTAGTTCTCACGAACAAAGCTCGTTTAACGGTAAGGTGTTGCCGTTTAACGCATTATTGAGAAAAGAGAAACGCACATCGTCTGATGGTACGGTTTTCGCAACGGTCTGCTGGTGCGCCCAAGTCCGCTATTCAAAAGCCATGCTGCCTCCATAAAGTGAGTCCAATGTCCACTCGAAATACTGTCTGCTTTTCGTCCTGCGTTTTGATCATGGCTTCGATATCGACCAGCACGAGCGGTCAGGATGCGAGCATGATCCAAACCGTCGAAAGGGCGATCATCCAGCAGACCAACGATTTTCGGCAGTCGAATAAGCTCCGCGCCGTCAATCCCGATGAACACCTGACTCAAGCCGCCGAAAAGTTTGCTGAGTTCATGGCGCGGACAGGAAAGTACGGACACCGCGCCAATGGCATGACGCCGTCCGAACGGGCGGAAACGTCTGGCTACGAACACTGTGTCATACGTGAGAACATCGCCTATCGTACAAATAGCGGCGAAGTGACTGCGAAAAGTTTGATCGACGTGTTCGTGCAAGGTTGGATCGACTCGCCGCCGCATCGTGAAAACATGCTTGCCGACTTCGTGACCGATACTGGCGTTGCCGTTGCGACGACTGACAACGTCACGTACTACGCGGTGCAGTTGTTCGGACGCCCACGCTCGGCGGCATTCCAGTTGACGTTAACCAACGAATCAGGCGAAACGCAAACGATCGTTTTTCGCTCGAATGACCAGCGAGACGAAGTGGAACTCCGACCGCGTATGATTGTGAAGTTGACGCGGTGCTTTCCAACAACGATTTCGTTGTCTGGAAGCGATGAAACGATGCGAACTAAAAAGCACACTGAGCTGAGCGTCACCGATCGAGGGCTGGTTGTTGCTGAACCATAGTAACATGGGTCGGTGTCTTAAAGGGATTCTCCAACAATTTGGCGCAGGAGGCGTCGGTGCGCTGTTGCTGCTAGATAACCAATTCGTCTTTCTTGCAGTGAAAACAGGACTGGTATTGGATGTGGATTCGGTGGCGGTGGTGGGTGCGGTAGCGGAACCGGCAGGGGCGGATTTGGGCCAAGCGGGATCGGGAAGGGATCAGGTTAAGGCGGCTTGAAATTGAACTTCATAAAGAATCTCATTTGTGGTGATCTTGCGACGCGACGGCAAATTATCTTCGTTGTCGAATCCTGAACTCCTTTGGGACCGGTTGAGTATTGCTGGGTTTCACTAGAGCAAATGGTGCGTCTGGTACCCTCGGAAGTCACTTCATGTTTGATCGTTTGAATGACGCGCTCGTTATGAGCTTGTAAGTTGGGTGTTAGGTAGACGCTCTTGAATGACCTTACCTTGAATGACCTTACCTTGAATGACCTTACCTTGAATGACCTTCACGGGGAAAAGGGATCTGCTGGGACGCTTTGCAGGAGATTCTCTCCTTTGTTCAACGGCTGGGCTTGGCGTGCCTGTTCCTTTATTTCGCCGGCCTCGCTCGATAGTCCAGCCTCTGCTTTCGTAGACACCGTATCCGGTTCTTCGGGAACAGGTACTGTGTTGGAAGGCCGGCTTGACGCGACATCGTGTGTTTTGTCCGATTCCGCCTTGAGCAGGGTGACTGGGATGCCCTTTGGAAAGACGACTTCGCGTGCCTCGTCGGGCATTGAGATACCGTTCTGCTGGAAGGCGCGTTTTACAAGCCGGATCACCGAAGATCGCACCTTCAGCCAACTGTGCTCCTTGCCGTTCAACCAAAAGTAGATACGCAGATTGACGGTCGCCGAGCCGAGGCTATCCGCCAGTACCCAGGGTTCTGGGTCGTTTAGAACGGCCGGATGGTCCGCCAAAATCGTTCTAGCAATCTCCTGGGCTTTGTCGATGGGGTCGTCGTAACCGATCCCCACGACAAAGTTCTCTCGCCGGTTAGGGTTGGTCGTAAAGTTGCAAATCGTGCTTTTATAAACGGTGGCGTTCGGGATTTGCACGAGATTGCCCTCCAGCGTCATTATGACTGTCGTGCGGACATTTAATTGCTGAACGAAGCCTGTCGCGCCCGCGACCTCGATCAGGTCGCCCGTCTCGAATGGTTGCTGCATGCTAAGGAAGATGCTAGCAAGGAAGTTTTCCGTAATATCTCGGAAGGCAATCCCGAGAGCTAGGCCAACGAGTCCGGTCCCGCCAACCACCGTCATCGCCAACTGGGTGAGCCCTGAAACTCTCAAAACAATGTAGGTGCCGGTGAGGAACACGAAGACACCTAAACTCCATGCGATTACGCCGCGCAAAAGTTTCGCGCGAACCCGATGGCGAAGATACGCTCGTGAGCCTCGCGTCACCAGCACGCCGGCACCTGCCGACAGGGCTAAGACAACCAGCGCGAAGACAAAGAATGGCAAAAACCGTAAGAAGTCTCGCCACAATCCCAAAAGCCCGCTCCACGCTGGGCTGAAGTCCCACGGAGAGGGCTCGGCGACCTCCATCCGGTTCGCGACGGCGACCACGTCCTGCGTGCTGCGTGCGAGATCGCCGGCCCATTTTTTGAGCTCGTCCGACTCCGTCCGTCCACTGAGAAAAACAACGCCTTCATTGACCTCGACTTGCGGTTTGGTGAACCAGCCGGTGGCATCCAGGACGCTTTGAAGCCGTTGGCCGATCTCTTCGTCGTGTGCGACCGGTTTCACGTCCACTTTGATCGGCGCGACAGGAAGCTCTTCCTTGTTTGGTACCGACAGTTTCTGTGTTGCGTCGTCCTTGGTTACTGGTTCCTGTGCCAGAATCGGCGAGGCAAGCATGCAACACCAAAAGAGTCCAAGCAACACAGCCCGCAGGTCAAAGCCGCATAAAGAATCCGATCGCGAAAAGGGAACAGTTTGCCGACAAATCGATTCGTCGCAAGCCGATGATATGTCTTGTACGCGAACTACAACCGCCGAACTATTTATCCACGGCGATTTCAGCAATGGCATGTTCAGTCCCTCTTGGGGCTCTGTGATTGGGCATTGGAAACGTGTCTGCCGAGCGCACCAGTCGCTCACGGGATCAGTATCCCAGTAGCCGAAAACCGGGCTATCAGGCACGAATAGGTTCGAAAAATGACATCGGTCTACTGTGTAACCTAACATATTTACGGTGCGCTTGCTTTTCACCTTCATTGTCCGGCGGTCCAGATCGCAGGGGCATAAGATCATCGACAGTGACGGACAAGTTACCTCGCGTAGACAAGCCCTTCAGTCGCTATCGAGGCTTTTCTCGTGCAACACTTTCCGAGCGAGTCCGTCTAAGTCCGCGTCATTCACCGTGGGAAGGAGCTTTTTGCGATACAGCTCTTCGTGGAGAATACTAACAATGGCCACCAGTGGTGCTGCTACAAGAACACCCAGTACTCCAAATGCAGCCACGCACAGGAGCATGGAAAAGATGACTGCGACGGCATGCAACTTCATTCCTCTGGCCATGATAATTGGTAGTATTACGTTGTTTTCCAATGCTTGTACCCCAATGTACGCGAGAAGTACCCACAGCGGAGTCAGTCCCCCTTTTCCAATGGCGAGCAGAATCGCTGGCACTGTACTTAGGGTGGGGCCCAGGAAAGGAACCGATTCAAGCAACCCCGCAATGAGCCCCAAAACCAACGCGTCCATCAAACCGAGTAAAGGCCACATCAGGAAGAAGACAAGCACCCCTATGGTTACCATCCCGGCGAGCGTCGATCCGCCCCAGGCGGGCGCAAACCTACAAATACGATGCATAATTATCACAGCCTGCGGATGCTGACGTTCGGGCACCAACGAGAAAATCGCGGCAAGGATCGGACGGGGATTCATTAACATAAAAATCACACCGAAAAAAACCGTCACCAATACTACGAGCACTTGAACTCCGTTGAACGCGACTCTTGTAAAGCTTCCGACCACGCCTCGAAGCATCTGTGCCAAATTAGATCGAATGGTATTGGTCCCTTTCGGAGTACTCGATGGTTCAAGTTCGGTTGGCAATACTTCGTCGGCAGCCGCGTTTGCTTCGGTTGCCGTCGCAATTTCCGTCGTTACTTCTGCTTGCAATTTTACCTCCGCCAGCTTGGCATGCTGTTCCATTTTTATGAGAGGTTTCTGAAGTCGTTCCCAGTATCCGGGTAATACCTCTGACAGGTTGTTGACCGAGTCTCTCAACGGATTGAAAAAGGCCCAGCCCGATAGGGCAAAAACGCTGATGATCGCAAATACGACCAAGACAGTGGCGCCTTTTCTTCCTCCAGTTAATGCTCGTAGTTTATTGACCAACGGGTTAAGTGCGAGCGAAATAAGCAGTGTCAGCAAGAAAGACAAGTAGATCGGGGACAGCAAGGAGAATGTCTGCACGAAAGCAAATAATATTGCCCCAATCATCAAAAGGACGGGGATCGAGAACTTTTTCGAGGAGGGCTCTGAAGTGTTGGTCATGTCGATCTTCCAAATCGCTTTGTGTTCTCAAATACGGATCGATGCGCAAGCGTTTCAATGCGATTGCTTAGAATTTGTTCGGCAACGATATTTGAATTCGTCCTTGGCTCATCCAAGTCGGATTCCGCATCCTGGTGCCCTTTGCTCAAAATTGATGGCAACGCAAATACCATGCCTCAAAGCCTATCGACGGGATTCTCTACTATTGATTCGTATTAAACCACGCTGGTCGTTCAAGTTCCTCATTGGACGCTCGCCCCGCAAAAGAATGATTTGAATCGGGAAGCAACCTTGGCGGATGAGGTACCGTTGCAATTCATCTTGATCCCTTGGGTGGAATGGTCTACGCGTTATCCTTTTACCGCACCCTATTCGGAAACGGAATAGCGCCTTGCAAGCAGAAGTTCTTTCGTTTAACGAATTATGTTAGAACGCTAAGACCTCCCCGCCAGGTCCCAAGCATGTGCCGCGACCATCAGGGCATCTTCCGGTTTGATACCGAGGTCGTTCAGAACCATGCGGTATGTGTCCGGATGTGGCTTGTATTTTCGGATGCTG
>JAWXCK010000043.1:0-4222 GCA_034408855.1 Pirellulaceae bacterium | reverse complement strand
TCGTTACTTGGTCTTGACCGGCTTGGCGGTTTTCTTCAAGAACTTGTCCAAGTCGCTTCGCTTGAACAATCGGTAGCCGTTTGCAGGATTGCGATGGACAGGAATATCGCCGCGTGCAGCCCATTTTCGAATCGTGTTCTGCGCAACGCCGAGGTATTCGGCCGCCGCTGCCGTCTGAAGGTACTCGGATAGCTTAGTCATCGGTTTTTTTCTCCCAGTGCCCCAAAGGAACGTGGACCTTCATAGTCTAGCAAACACTGCACGCTTGCGATACGGCCTATTGATCGCCGAGGCGATTCTCGGGACCGATTAACTTAACTCCGGGGGGGAATCGCTTAATTGAAAGGAACTCGAAATTCCCTTGAAGATAAGAAGTCCGAGCCCGGTCAGGTGACCACAAGCGTTTCGTGCTTCACGGGCAGGGGACTCTTAGGGACACCACTTATTTTTGGGGGGGTGGTTGCGAACAGGATTGGAGATTTTTATGCTCGGGTGATTCTGTACTTTCTTGTATCGGTCATGCGAAGGAGTGAATCATGGCGAGATTGGCTCGTGCTGAAATTTTCGACCCGGCGGAGATCGTTGCCGTACGCCGTTTCACAATCCGCGAATTCTTGGCTTGCACCAACCCCGGACGACTGCCGTAGCGCGGCGCCCGCCGCAACCAGACCTGCCAGGAAGGAGAAAAGGTGTCCGACACCTTTTCCTTTCCCGAGATGTTTGGTATTCATTCGGCAAGCAGAGCTACGCTGATTGGCCGACGTATCGGGAGGAGCTGGCGACGGCAAAAGAGTCGTAACCTTCTTTCATGTGATGGAAACTATGGCTGTGCGAGGCGTCGTGGATTGGGGACTTTTGGCCATGCCAATTGTGTTTCTAGCTCCAACACTCGCCGGACTTCGGACGGATGCTCGCGAACTCGATGAGTGCTTTTCAACCAAGCTGACACACAGGGGATCGGTACTCGACAACGAATGCTTGATGTTTTTGTTGGCGAATGGAAAATGAAACTAATTTCGTTGCGGCACTCGTTGATTGGCACAGCAGTAGCTGTTTGGTGACGTTAACGCGTGTGAGAAGTGACGCTCACGACTACCCGCAACTACCTTTCAACTATTGGAGATTACCATGTTAAGCTGGGCATTGACGTTTTTGATTATCGCATTGATTGCCGGCGTATTGGGTTTTGGCGTCGTCGCAGGGACGGCCGCCAGCATTGCCAAAGTGCTATTCTTCGTGTTCTTGGTGCTATTCGTGATCGGCTTGTTTATGGGACGCCGCGGATCAATGGTTTGATTAGCAAGCCACATGAATGTGTTGCCGGTACGAGGTCGTTATGATGAGTAAAGCCTATCAATTAGGAACATTGACATGACGACAACGCTGATCACTGGTGCCTCATCCGGCATCGGGCTTGAACTTGCCAAGCTATTCGCCGCAAGTGGAGACGACGTTGTTCTAACCGCTCGTAGCGAGGACAAGCTCAACGAACTCGCAAACGACCTACAGCAATCGTACAAAGTTACCGTGACCGTTATTCCCAGTGATTTATCGAAGGTTAACGAAGTCGACCGGCTTTATGATCGTATGCACGATCGTGGAATGGAAATCGATACGGTCGTAAACAACGCAGGCTTTGGCGCTCTCGGAAAATTCGCCGAACTGTGCGTCGATCGTCAGACTGACATGCTGATGGTCAACGTGGTAGCACTCACTCGACTGACTCGCAAACTGCTGCCAGCAATGCTTCATCGAAGAACCGGTGGCGTTCTGAATGTCGGTTCGATCGCCGCTTACCAAGCCGGTCCCAACATGGCCGTTTATTATGCGACGAAGGCTTACGTTCTTTCGTTCACCGAAGCTCTGCGAGAAGAACTCGTCGACACCGGCTTGCATGTGACATGCCTCGAACCGGGAGCGACCGAGACGGGATTCGGAGCAGACTCTGGAATGGGCAAGCTGGACATGTTCTCCTCGCAAGCGATGTCGGCCGCCGCTGTTGCCAAAGCCGGTTACGAAGGCTATCGAAAGAACGAAGATGTAGTCATCCCTGGTTGGAAGAACCGTTTGATGGTGACCGGCATCGGTTTCTTGCCGCGTTTCGCGACCCGAAAGATTGTCGGCAAGATGCAAGGCATTTGACCAATCGATTTACGCACTCGAAAAATAGGAAAGCAAAACATGACCATCACCAGTGTCAATCCCGCGACCAATGAAACGGTGGAGTCCATCACTCCACTCACCAGACGTGAAACGCTTGACGCTGTCGCGAAAGCGCATGAAGCGTATCAGTCCTTGCGGACGACTAGCTTCGACGATCGCAAACAAATCATTTAAAAACTTGCCGAACAACTGCGAGAGCGATCCGACGAGTTTGCTCGGTTGGTGGTATCAAGAAATCGGGTTACGGACGCGAACTGCCGCATCTGGGAATTCTAGAATTCGTCAACAAGAAACTGCTCTACTCGGGCAGAAGGAAACGAAATGAGCAACCAAACCTCCAAGGCTCTCCAAAGCCAACAGATTGAACTTTCGTCGCGACCCGATGGGGTTCCGACGAAAGACAACTTCTCGCTCGCGACTGCTGAATTGTCGCCAATTAGTGACGGCGAGATTCTCGTCCGCAATCGATGGATGTCGGTCGATCCTTACATGCGAGGGCGGATGAAAGAGGGCGAGAGCTACGTCGCCCCGTTCAAGATCGGAGAAGCCTTGGAAGGTGGCTGCATCGGCGAAGTCATCGAATCGAATAACAAACATTTTGAATTGGGCGATCAAGTTCTCGGAAATCTGGGTTGGCGGGAATACTGGAAGTCCGACGGCGAAGGCGTGCAGAAAATTGATCCCGAACTCGCTCCGATTCAGGCTTATCTGGGCGCACTCGGCATGACGGGCATGACCGCGTGGGTCGGACTCAAACGCATCGCGAAATTGCGTCCCGGCAGCACCGTGTTCGTGTCGGCTGCATCGGGGGCCGTCGGTTCGATGGTTTGCCAGATTGCCAAGGCCAATGATTGCAAGGTCATCGGCAGCGCTGGCAAGGACGAGAAGATCAAGTGGCTCAAGGAGAAAGCCGGCGTCGACGCGGTGATCAATTACAAGGCCACTGACAATCTCACCGAAGAACTCGGCAAACTCGTACCGGACGGCATCGACGTCTACTTCGACAACGTCGGCAGCGACCATCTCGAAGCGGCCATTGATCACATGAAAGATTTTGGTTGCATCGTGTGCTGCGGAATGATCTCGACCTACAACTCTACTCAGCCGCCAGCCGCGCCACGCAATCTGTTCAAGATCATTGGCAAGCGCCTACGGATGCAGGGCTATATCGTTCGCGATCACATGGATGACTTCCATTCGTTCATCAAGGACGTTGCGCCATTGATCAAGTCCGGCCAGCTGATCTGGGAAGAAACCGTGACCGAAGGCCTCGAAAACGCACCCGATGCGTTCATTGGTCTGTTCGACGGAGACAATTTGGGCAAGTCGCTTGTTCACATTTAGTCGATTGGTCCCGCACATCAACAACCGAACAGTTTAGGTACATCATGGATTTTGGTTTAATAGAAAAACTGGCCGTCGTCACTGGATCAACCAAGAGCATCGGCGCACTGACCGTAGCGATGCTCTTATGCATAGCGACATTCGCGACCGCTCAACACACTTATGCAGATGAACGCGATGAACGGAATCGGAGCATGTCACGCCCCATGGTGATCATCTTTGACGTCAACGAAACGTTGCTTGACCTGGCTCCGTTGAAGAAGTCCGTCGGGAAGGCCTTGGGCGGCTGAGAAGAAATGCTTCCCCTGTGGTTCCCCACGATGGTTCACTATTCGCTCGTGGAAACTCTGAGCGGACATTATCACGACTTCGGAGAAATCGGGACTGCGGCATTGATGATGGTGGCCGAAACGCATGGCATTGAGCTCAGTCGCGACAACGCCACGGCAGCGATCGTTGATCCACTTCGTTCGCTTCCACCTCATTCAGACGTGGTTGCGGGATTGAGGGCATTGAAGCAGGACGGATTTCGCATCGTCTGCCTGACCAACTCATCGTCGAAGGGTGTCGAAGCTCAGTTCAAGAACGCGGACCTGACTCGCTACTTTGAAAAACGATACAGCGTCGACAGCATCCGAAAATACAAGCCACATCCGGACACATACCGCATGGTTCTGAACGACCTCGGTATCAAACCGGAAGATGCCCTGATGGT
>JAWXCK010000042.1:0-7580 GCA_034408855.1 Pirellulaceae bacterium | reverse complement strand
GGTTTGGCCAGGTTGCGTAGTAAAAAAGCCTAATGCTGTCACGCCCGCGTTCACCGTGATTCCGCCAGCACCGATCGACAGCGTCTGGACAGTCGTCGTCGATTGATTCGTCCGCAGGACGAATCCACCTGGGCTAGTGAAGACAAGTCCTAGAGCGGATCGGTTACCGCCCATGAAAATTGTCTTGGTACCGATATTGGCGGCTGTCGAATTGAAATTGGCAGTTACCGACAAAGTTGGAGCAGCCGTCGTAGCACCACCTGTTGAAGATAACGACCAGTTTGTGGATGTTCCCCAATTTTGCGCCGTAGCGAGTGTAACATTCCAAAAAGCATTTTGAGCGACTGCTTGCCCTGCCATCGGTACGGTACCGAGCAGCAACGCTAAAAACTGTGCTCGGCGGCGAAGGCGACTTCTCAAGGACTTCCGAAACTTTGGCGACGAATACATCAAGAGGACTCCAAAATATTGATTTAGCAGCATTCCCAGCGAGTGGGAGATGGAATAAAAACATCGCACAAGTGTCTAAACAGCTTTGCGTATTCCGCCCAGTCTATGCTGGCTTACAGGGCCATGCAAGCTTTATAAGCAAATTTTTCAGAAAATTTGTTAGAATCAGAATACTCGACAGGGCGGTGAATTTTTCAACCACTCGGACGAGCTCGATCAGATGCGACGTTCCTTGGCAACTATCCGATTCGCTTTAGTACGGCGGCAAGGGTCGGTTCAAGAGCCGCTGCACTCGCCTTTAGACCCTGCAATTCCTTAGGCCATAGCTCAATTTCAATCCGGCTCTTGGCGCCGCTTCGCCCGACAATCGTCGGGACCGACAAAGCCACGTTCCGGATGCCATAACAGTTCCCGTCTTGGACCGTACTAACCGGTAGAATCCGCTGCTGGTCGAGGATGACGGCATGGATCACGTCTCGAATGGCGATTCCGACCGCAAATCCTGCTCCTCCTTTTTTCGCAATGCATTCCGCCCCCGAACCCTTGGTTCGCTTGAAAATATCGATAGCCGCCTGGTTGGACCAGCCTGGATATTTTTCAAGCGACAATGCTCCGACCGTCGCGCTGGACCAAATCGGAACCATGCTGTCTCCGTGCTCTCCCAAAATCAAAGCTCGCGTTTGTGTTGGCGGCGATTTGAGATGGTTGGCGATCAACGAACAAAATCGAATCGTATCGAGCTGGGTTCCCAAGCCAATGACTTGAGTCGCCGGTAACCCAAGCCGCTTGGCGGCAACGTAAGTCAGAATATCGACAGGATTCGAGACGACCACCACGATAGCCGACGACTTTGGTCCAGCATGTTTGATCTGGTCAAGAATCGAAACAAATAAATCGGTGTTTCGATTGATGAGATCGAGCCGCGATTCGTCTGGTTTGCGGCGTAGACCGGCCGTGATACAGATAACATCGCTGCTCGGTATGTGTTCGTATGAACCCGACACAATCGTCTGGTCAGCGATACTCGGCGTGCCGTGTAGAATGTCCAATGCATGCCCTTCAGCAAGATTGGCATTCAGATCCAGTAGGGCGATTTCACGAGCGATTCCACCGCATTGTAAGGCAAACGCAGCGCACGAACCGACCAAGCCGCCGGCGCCGATGATACTGATTTTCATGAGAGTTGAAGAGTTGAGGGTTGAGAGTTGAGAGTTGAGAGTTAAGTCTAGGACTTGGATAACTGTTGCATGACTTGGGATGTGATCATTTGAACTAGTTTTTCTTCGTCGATTCCGTTGAGGGCCGCGGCCGTGGATGCGTTGCTGCGCAGTACGGGAGCTGCGGCTAGCGCGGATTGAACTGCCGAAGCAATGGGGTTCGATGCGGCGCCTGGACCCATGACGGGAGGAGCTGGAAAACCGCGGCGTTCGACGCCTGATTCCTTCCACGAATCGCGAAAAATATCGTTGGCACAGACGTCGCAGTTTTTATACTCGTCGGTGTTTCTTGGGTCCGTAAAACCCCACTTTTGCTTGAGCTCTAAAAGTTCTCGCTCTTTGTTTTCGTCGAAGAACGTAATCCGTCCGACTTGCTTGGCCAACAAAAGTATTCGGCAGTAAGCGTCGAGAATTTCCGTCCACCAAAACGCTCGCTCTACGTTCTCACCAAAGCTGACGGTGCCGTGGTTGGCTAGAATGATAACGTTGGTCTTCTGAACAAAGGGCAAAATGGTTTCCGCAAAGGCTTTACCGCCTGGCGTTTCATACTTCGTAATCGGGACGTCGCCCAAAAAGACTTCTACTTCGGGCAAAATACATTGCGGGATCGGCTCCCGAGCTACGGCGAACGCGGTCGCGTGCGGCGGGTGACAGTGCACGACGCTTTTAATCTCCGGTCGAGCTTTGTAGATTTCCAAATGCAGCAGGGCTTCGCTGCTTCGCTTTTTGATCCCGGACAACTGTTTGCCAGTCATGTCGACAACCGAAATGTCCTCGGGTTTGAGAAAGCCTTTGCTGTGCATCGTCGGCGTACAAAGTACTTCGTTTTCAGAAATGCGGACGGTGATGTTTCCGTCGTTGGCGGCGACGAAGCCTTTGTCGTAAAGTCTTCGTCCGATTTCACAGATGTCTTGCTTGATGCGATGTGCGTTTACCATGGTTGTTTGTTGAGAGTTGAGAGTTGAGGTGCTTGTGTTACGATTTTGGGTGGATGTGAATTTGGTCTAGGATGGCGGCGCAGTAGGCGTCGACCGGTTTTAGTGCTGGCTTAAAAGCTTGAGCGGCTTCGGCACCGTCGCTGACGGCGATCGTCGAGCCAGTACCGGCACCTAGGTCGTCCCAGACGACGACAAGATCGGGATCGGTGATGGTTCGTCCCATCAATTCTTCGCCGATCGGATGAGCGGTGAGCAGTCTGCCGCCAATGAAACTGGGGTGGCAGCGACTGAGTGTTACTTGTCCATTCACTTTATAGATTTGCATGGTTCTAACTAAGCGGTCCGGAGGTGTTTGTAAAACGAGCGAATCACGTTGCACGACATCGGGGCATTCCAATGCTTGGACGATAGGATCACGAGATTCGTCGGAACTTCCGCCAATGTTTCAGCCAGGTCAGACCAATGGCGAAGGGTGACGGGTCTCAATCGTTCATCGCGTGAGGCTTGCCAAGATAAAGCGTGCGCAAATTCACCGATGACCACTGCCGCCGTGTGACCATTTCGCAGACCAGCCGCCGCATCCCGAAGTGCCGTAGCATCGTCACTGGATTTCGAAAGCACCATCGCCTGTTTCGGACAGATCGTGCGTCCAATCACCGGCAGAATCGCAGCGCTACTGCATACAATCAACGGTGGGACACTCGAAATCACACGACTTGTCCCTTCTCCTTCTTTTGTCCTTTTTGTCCCTTCAGTCGCTTTCGTCCCTTCCGATCGAACGATTGAAATCTTCGCCTCGCGCAGAAAATCGCGAACCGCTGGCGTGACAACCGCACTGCCGTGAATCCGAATTTCCCGGATTCCGTCAAGGCTTTTCGGGATCGAAGACATCGTGATCAGTGAATGCGACAGATTCAGTATTGCTGCCGAATTTGCAACTTTGGACGAAAGCGGCCCCGACGATCGAGGCGCATCGCTAGCTAGCATCCTATTAAGGACCTTGCGAACAATGGTTTCAATTTCGGCGGTTTCGATCATGTTACGAATCAATGACTCCAATGACAGCCCATCGAATGGGCGAATTCTCAATGCCAAACATATCTTTGATAGCCGCCCCATCGCTGCTCAACATCACATTCTCGCCCACGCCTGCTCCCATTCGATCCACTGCAATCAATGGCGGACCATCCGGACGTTCGCCGTCGGCCATCATCGGCTGAACGATCAGCAATTTCAGATTTTCAAGGGTCGGGTGCTTCACGGTAGAGGTCCCATGGCCGACGACAAGTGCGGCTTGCATGGTGTTAGTTTCCAATCGTGTCGGGACTGCCGAGAACGTAAAGATCTTCAATTAACGAGCATCGGCGTTCACGCGTGAACGTCATCGGAGTTGTCACACCTTCGCCAGTTGGGCCGGCAATCGAAAACGAGAGATAGCCTTCGCCGCCGAGCCCCAACGATGCCATGCTTGGACCATTCTTGACAAACAAAGTTGTATCCATAGCCCGAGCCATTTTGGTCATGTTTCGCACATTCCGAGAATGAATCACGCTCGTGTGGCGATATCCATGTTCGTATTTCTGCGCTAGCTCGATACCGTGATCGATATCGCGGCATCGTACAAATGGAATGAACGGCATCATTTGCTCGACGTCGACAAACGGATGGTCTTCCGATGTTTCGCCGAAAACCAGCTCGACTTTTTTATCGATCGATTTGCCGGCCGCAGCCGCCAGCTTCCAAGCATCCTGTCCGAGCAGCTCTTTGGTAGGTGCGTAGTGCTTGTCAGCGCCTTCGCCGACAAGCTGCATAGCGGCACCGGTCAGCCGCTCGATTTCGGATTTGTTAAGTCGAACCGCACCCGCTTTTTCCATCGCTGACATCATGGCATCGAATACGCTATCGACGACGAAGACTTCTTTTTCTCCGATGCAAAGCAGGTTGTTGTCGAACGCACCACCATCGATGATGCATCGAGCGGCCCGAGCCAAGTCGGCAGTTTCATCGACGACAACCGGTGGATTACCTGGTCCCGCAACAATCGCTCGCTTTCCGCTATTCAAGGCTGCTCGGGCTACTGCCGGTCCGCCCGTTACACAAATCAAGGCAACCTTGCGATGTTTGAAGAGCTGCTGTGCCGTTTCTAAAGTCGGCTCGCGCATCACACATATCAGATTATCGATACCGAGATCTTCATAGATCGCCTTATTGAATCGTCGCACGCCCTCGGCCGCGACTTTTCGTCCGCCTGGATGAGGATTGACAACCAGGGTGTTTCCGGCGGCGATCATGCTGACCGCGTTGCCGGTAATCGTCGGCAACGAATGCGTGACCGGCGTAATGGCACCGATCACGCCGAATGGAGCATGCTCGATGACCGCCAAACCATAATCGCCGCTAAACGCTTCCGTCTTAAGGAACTCGACGCCAGGTGTTTTCTCGCCAAGTGTTTTGAGTTTCGCTATCTTGTGCTCCAAACGTCCAATCTTGGTCTCTTCCATCTCCATCGTGCCGAGCTCGACACATTGATCGATCGAAATCCGACGAATATGGTCGATGATACGTCGACGATGCTCGACAGGTCGCTTGCTAAGCTCTTCAAAGGCAGCTCGTGCAGCCGCGACGGCTTCATCGACACAATCAAAAATGCCAAAACGACCAGCGTAGGATTGGCTACTACCATTCTTCGATGCGCGAAGCGACGGATGCGAATCGCTCTTGGCTCGCACTTCGCTCAAGACTTGGCTGACAACGTTTCGGATAAAATCTTCGTTGAGTTGCATAATAGGGATGGATTCTTAAAAGGTGGTTGAATATTTAGGAATCGGAGTCGGTGCGCGAGTAGACGCTGTTTTTTTCAACGTGAACGCTATCGACAATTCCGATGATGGCGCAATCGATCGGCAGCTTGCTGGTCTCAGGGGTGAATCGAGCACTGCTGCCTTGGCTGATTAAAACATAGTCGCCGAAACCAGCTCCAAGCATGTCGACTGCAATAAAGGTACGACCGGTCGAGACCAACGTCGCTTGAGTCTTAGGATCGAGACGAAACGGTTCGACGATCAAGAGTTTACACCCCTTCATCGAATCGACCTTTTGAGTCGATACCACGCTTCCAGTTACTTTGGCTACAAACATCGCATGTAATCCTCTAACGCTTGCAAGTCGTTTTTCGAAATAAACACAGCTCGCTCAGCATTGTTTGACTTCTCTTACGTATCGGTGGACTCGATCGCCTCGACGGTTTGTCGAGCGACGATTAATTCTTCATTGGTCGGAACCACCCACAACTGAATCTTCGAGTCGTTGCGATCGAGTCTTGCTTCAATCGCACCGGTCTTTTGATTCAAGTCGAGATCGAGTGCGATCCCCATGTCTTCTAGGCCTTGGCAAACGCCGGCTCGAACGAACCGACTGTTCTCGCCGATCCCGCCGGTGAACACGATGGCATCGGCACCGCCCATCGCCATCATCATGCCACCTAAATGCCGTCGGATCTCGGTCACGAAAATATCCAAGGCCAGTTTGGCTTTGGCATTTCCAGATTCAGAAGCTGCTTCGAGATCGCGAATGTCGCCTGACAAACCTCCCGAGACGCCCAATAGACCGCCTTGCGTTGCCAGTATTTTAAGGACTTCCTCTAGTGATTTTCCGGTATATGCCATCATCATCGGCAAGCAAAACGGATCGAGATCGCCGATCCGATTATTCTGCGGCAAGCCCGACTGAGGACTCATTCCCATCGTCGTCGCCACACTCCTACCACTGCGAATTGCACATAGCGAGTTTGAGCCTCCCAAGTGACACGACACAATTCGAGCATCACTGCGTCCAAGCAGTTGACCTGCTCGCCATCCGATGTATCGATGCGAAGCACCGTGGAATCCCCAACGCCGAATCGGTAACGCTTCGGTCCATTCCGAAGGAATCGCATAGATTTGCTGCGACTCGGGAATCGTCCGATGAAAATCGGTTTCGAAGGCAGCTACCAATGGAATGTGCGAAGTCGCAGCTAACTGCCGCATTGCGGCAATATACGGTGGATTGTGAGCAGGAGCTACCGAATTCACTTCTTCCATCGCATCTAAAACGTTTGCATCGATTCGAAACACACCTTGAAGTCGACCACCATGGACGGCCTTAAAGCCGATGGCACTAATTTCGCTTGGCGATTGGATGCAACCGAATTCGGGATCGCTCAACTGATCGATGCACGCTTTCACGGCGATACCGTGATGAGGAACTGATAGTTCAAGCTCGCCTCGGTAGTCTCCGATTTGTACAAACGCGAGACTAGACGCCGCTCCAATACGTTCGACACCACCGCGAGCCAATTGGCTTTCGGTAGTCATGTCAAACAATCGATATTTGAACGAGGTCGAACCGAGGTTCGCAACAAGCACCTTCATGGCGTACTAATCCTTCGACGAAAAAGTTTAACTCGACGACTACGTTTGCCTTGGGTTCACGTAAAAAACGTGTCGCATTGCTGATCGCAATCTAGTACCGGCGGCTAGCGCCGAACCGCTCACAACGGCGGCTAACGCCGTTCCGCTAATGATGGCAGTCCTTGGGGCGATCGACTTACTTCTTGAACGCGGCGAGTGCGATGGCAAGTCCTTCTGCAGGACGTGGAATCACGTGCGAGCCGACGAGTTCGCCGACTTGCGAAGCTGCCGCAGCACCTGCTTCAACGGCCGCCCGTACGCTGCCGACGTCGCCGGTGACAACGGTCGTCACATAAGCTCCACCGATATCAATACGCTTGACGATTTCGACGTTCGCGGCCTTTGCCATTGCGTCCGTTGCTTCGATGCTTGCTAAGAGGCCTTTAGTTTCAATGAGTCCAATTGCTGTTTGCATGGTTTATTCTTTTGTTGAGAGTTGAGAGTTGAGAGTTGAGAGTTGAGAGTTGAGAGTTGAGAGTTGAGAGTTGAGAGTTGAGAGTTGAGAGTTGAGAGTTGAGAGTTGAGAG
>JAWXCK010000041.1:0-12753 GCA_034408855.1 Pirellulaceae bacterium | reverse complement strand
GTGCGGGTTCGAGTCCCGCCTCGGCTACTAAAAACCCAGGGTTTTCCTTGGGTTTTTGCTTTTACTCCCACTTCCGTTGGCCTTCTCGCCACATGCACAAGATAAATAGTCCTGTGTATTACCCCGTTTTCTAGTGCATCTTGATGCAGATCAATGCAGAACTACGCAAATCAATGCATAAAACATGACACCACAGAAGGCCCCTTTAGTCCTGTGCAGCCCCACCGGGAGCACCTTTTTGGCGTCGAGCATTCACACGTTCGTCAGAATTCATATGCCGATCGTGATAACCGCCAAACGGCTATTTTTTGACTTGCCTAGTTCAATGCAGCCATGTCATCGTCGGGCGTTTTCTAACATTCGAGCGTACTTGGCTGCGACCGGCGAATGCACCTTGATCGTAAGCAAATTGATGATTGCCGGCCGAAACGAACCGATAAGGGTTCCAGCCTGTCTTTAATCAAGTTAGAATTTGTGTGTATACTGACGATCATGGAACCGAATGAAAAGAGTCAGCGATTGTTGGAAGCCGCCTGCGCGGCTTTGCACGCTGCGCCAAATCGTTCGCTGAACGCGGTCGTACTAAACAAGGTGTTGTTCTATCTAGACCTTGCTTCGTTGCGTGATCGCGGAGAAACCATCACTCATAACGCTTATATCGCACTTCAGAACGGACCGGTTGTTGCTCGATATCAGCAACGATTGATCAACCTACTCGACGAAAAAGGGCTTGCTCGGCAAATTAGCCAATGGGACGGCTCGAAACCGATCGTGCTGGAAAATTGCCCGGCCCACTTTGAGTTTCTCGATTCCGACGCCATGATCACGATTTCGGACGTGACCGGTTTCTTTGCTGACGCCACGTCTCGAATCGCGTCCGACTTCTCTCACAAGAATCCGGGCTGGCAACTTGCCTGGAATCACTACCTGCGTGAAGGGAATGCGGCAGCCGTCAACATGCGGATTGCGATGCAGCAGATCGTCGAATCCGATCCTTGGATGCAAGTGCCGCTGTCCGGGGATGATGAAATCCTCGCTTCGGCGGACAATGCAGTGGGAGATGACTGGTAATGCATTACCGGCCGGAAGACGGCAAGTGGCAGTTGGGCGGGGAGGCAAAACTGCTGTTCGCGCTTCGACAGCAAATGACTGACGAAGACTACGACCAGAACAAGCGAGCCCTGCAGGAATTTCTGTGTGGGTATTTCTCCTCCGGTGACTGCAATAACACACAGGGGGACTCCATTTCTCCGTTAAAGGGAACGCCAAGCGGCGGTAAGGTGCTGAAAGTGCGTTGGGCATTGCCGGGGTGTGGAAAAAGTGGGAGCCTGCGTCTGGTCGTGGTTGCCTATTGCGACGAAAATCGCGTCCATATCGCGCAGGCATTTAGACGCAGCGACAATCCATCCGATAGCGACGTTCGTGAAGCGATCGAGGACATGTGATGTCGGAACGGGTATTCCGCCGAAATAATGTAAGGTGAATAATTGTTCGGCCGTAAGCACCATCTATGAGTGCTGACCGTCCGTCGAATCGCTGGTAGCTCAAACAGTCCATAGAAATTGCGTACGGGCGATCATCGCTGACTGATCACTCTCCACCTCGTCGCGTTATTCCACGCCAGGTTATTAACCCGATTTTTTCAACTGTTCTTCTAATCGCTTCTTACTGGACACACGACGTTCGGCTTGGGCTCGCATCTTGGCAAGATGTTTATAGATGCCAGGCTCTTGCACCGGTGGCGGTGGTGGCAGCGGCGTTGCCGGAGGGAGCTGCGGCAGCGACTCAACGGCAATGGCTTGGTCTTCGAGTACGACGTCGGTGTAGACGTTCATCGTTAAGTTGATGTCGGAATGGCGAGCAAGGCTCTGAGCCATCTTCGGAGAGACGCCGGATTTGGAAAGATTGGTGATGAAGGTCTTTCGCAATGCATGGAAATCAGCATACCGACCGTTCACATCGATGAAACATAGGAATGAACTAGCCTCGGCTTTCTTTCGTAGTTGTTCGTCCGTGATTTCGGCCAGCCATAACTTTCTAGCGAACGCCAAGTCTCTTTTCAACATCTCGCCAGTTCGCTTGTTCGAGATACCAATCAGTGGCAGTTTGTCGTCACGATCGGTTCGCAACGCAAGCCATCCTTGGATGCGCTCCGCCAAATCTGATCGCAGCGGAATCACGTCGTTTTTACGTCGCTTGGAAAAAGATGCGGCTACAGTCAGTTGTGGCGGTTTCGATTCAAAATTGAACGATCTCTCGGTGATCGAACCGAGTTCGTTTCTTCGGAAGCCCGTGTAACAAGCCAAGATATAAAGTATTACGCGGTCCGATCCGGAGATCCCTTGATTCGATCGGGCGCGTTGCGTCGCCAGGAGTAACCAACTTAATTCTTCCGTCGATAGTGGCCGACGTATGCGGCGCCGGTCGGTCTCGGGATTCTGGACTCGAAGGTGCATCAAGCGATCTTCTTGATTGCGATGATCGCGGAACAGCCATCGCGAGAACATTTTTGCAGCCCGAAGGTAGTGATTTACACTGTTGACCGAATAACCATCGTTACGCAAGCTACCTAAAAAACTTTGCACAGCACTTGCACTGATCTGCGTCATCATGGTGAACTTGCATGCATCGACGATATCTCGCAGCATCTGTTGCGTACGGGAGACATAGGTTTTAATATTCCCTTTGTTGTGTAAGTACTCGATAAATTCGTCGATATGCTTGGCCAGCGGTATTGCCCGATGGTCGTCGAAACAATCGGTGACCCCCGCAACTCGCAGTTCGACTTTGCGAACCAGTTTTTGTAGCATGGCGGTCGCAGCTGCTTTGTCTTGTGCGAGAGGCTTGCGACGAAGCTTCTTATTTTCGTCGCGATATTGGCCCCACCACTTCCGCGACCAAGACGGTACTTTTTTACCGGTCTTTGGATTGCAAACCATGATCTTTTTCTTGAAGAGACTTGCCATCGAAGATGTTCCTTTTCTATAAAGAGACTAAACCATAAAAAACGGGTGTCACAGTTTGCTCAACGTGGGCGTCTCCTCAAGGCATGAACCGGAACTTTCTCAGGATTTTTTTCCCACTCTTTTCGACATGGGCAATTGGCGTCGCGCCAGGACTTCACTTCCTCTGCTCGCCAAAACGCGGACCCGCCGATGCGGATTGGTCGAGGAATCAATGCTGCCGCATTCCATTTCCACCATGTTCTCACGGAAACTCCCACCATCGCGGCGACGAAGTGCGCTTTATGAAGCAGCGGGGTTGTTATTGAGGGCTCGGTTTCCGACAGAGGTTGTGAGACTTCGTGTGTCATACCCAACCTCCGGCTGTCGTGGATGCGGCCGCCTTCTCAAAACCGCCTTGCGTAAAGGCCCTGCGTATCCGATCGATATGAGATGCCGCCGATTTCCAGCTCATGCCATGTTGCTCAGCGATGGCAGCGGTCGAATCGCCTTTTGCTAAAGAAACGACGATCGATTTGCTGAGGTCATCAAAATCGCTGACGATCTCCGCGACTTCCATGCCAAATTCGTGTGCGCTCGCCGACTCATCTACCGACGAGTAGCGACTTGAGATAAAGCCATCTCGGATCTCAGTGGCATGCCGAATCCATCGGTTTTTTCGCCGATACTCACCGCGCCAGATCATTGCTAAGCGTCGATCGATTAAAGCGATCAAGGCTGTTTCTTCACAGGCTTGATTGGGATTGCATGAATCGAACTTAAATTGCATGACTTCGATGGCCACGCTTTGAACCGCATCTTCGAGGTCGTGATGTCGGAATCCCCGCTGCCTCGCACGTCTTTTAATGATCTCGACTTTCCATTCGTCAAGGCAATATTCAGCCGATGTTTCGTTTTGCATTAAAGCTCCCTTGTTCGCCGCGATTGGTCACGAATTGCACTCATCACACAGGATGATTCTGAGGCTGCCACCGGTGACATGTATGTAGAGCTTTAGGTGTTTGAGTGTGCGTAATGTGTGCTAAATGTGAGTGAAATGTGTTTGTCACCGGTGACAAAATCACTCACGTGAGCGTGGCGGAATTTGGTTCGAACTCAGAGCGTCGGCGGCAAATAACTCTATGGATGCCCGACGTGAATGGTTCTCGATCGGTGTCGAAATCATCCAGCTATTAAAGTCGCCCAATCACCAAATATTCACCGTTGGTTGCGGGCCTTTCCAAGGAGTTTTTCAAGGTATGACGCACGCCGACTTCAATCCCATGGACGATCCCTTCACTCGCAAGCTTGTAACCCGTAAAGCCAAGCAAATCTCCAGGAATGCCCAATTCAATCTTGCGGACGCCGAAGACATCGAACAAGACATTTTCCTGCGCATCCTTCAGAGTTGGCCAAGCTACCAACCTGGGCATTCGCATCGCAATCGATTCATTGCAACGGTCGTCGAACGATATACAGCAAACTTGCTCCGCAATCGCAGTGCCGACAAACGCGACGATTCTGAAACGTGCTCGTTGAGCTCACTCATAGAAGTGGCCGACGTCGGGCTTGTGGAAATGTCCGCCACGATTTCGGATCACGAATTGGATTCGCGTCTGGGGCGCAAACGCCGTGACCAAAGCGAACTCACAGAACTTCGCGCCGACATCGAGCAGGTTGTGGCTTCCCTGCCGCTCGAATGGCAGAGAGTGCTTGAACTTCGCAAGACATACCGATTCTCGGAGATTGCGAGGATCACCGGAATCTCGCGCACAACGATCCGAGGCTGGATACGACAGATCCGAGCGAAGTTCGAAGCGATCGGCATAAAAGAATATTTGTAATTTCTGTCCAAAATTCGCGCCAACCGGGTAGGTAAGAGATAGAGCAACTCATCACACACCATTTAACTCAAGAAGGAACCCTATGTCCAACTCACAACTCAACATTGAACGACGAATCGATATTTCGCTTGCGGTGGGGCGCTACGTCCGAGCCGTCGATCGATTTGCGACCGCATCCCAAGAACTGACCGACGCCTGCTCATCACTGCGAAATCAACTCCCCGAGCCGCTGCGATTCGTTACTCAATTCGACTACCGGCACTACCTCGTGGTTAGCGACGACTGCGGGAATTTCGACGTCGAGCAGATTGAGGTGATCTAAATGAACGCACCACACTGGCGAGCACCGAACTTAAACCCTGCGTTGACCATGCTTTCGATTCAACCCAAAGCCGCGATACGAGTCTGCTTGAAGTGCGACAAGGAGTTTAAGTCGAAAGGACCGGGCAATCGCATCTGTCCTCCCTGCAAATGCATCAATAACGACAAATACGGCAATCTCCCCGAAGCCGTACTGGGTAAGGAACGCGGAGTGAAACGCCGCAACGGCTTGACCTTCGAAAACGACCCTTTTGACACTTCGTTCTAACTCATTTAGTTGAAAACCAGACCCGCTAAACGGAATCCATTCATGTCTACTGTTACTTTTCAAGCACCAATCGTTAAAAACGTGCTGACCTATTCGGCACTGAACACCTTTCGGAATTGCCCGCGAAAATATAAGCATCGATACGTCGACAATCTTCGCCCGCGTGAAAAAGCCGATGCATTGTCGTTCGGAAGCGTTATCCACAACGCTATCGAACTTTGGTATCGAACGGATGACGATTGCGACCGCCTCCAATCTGTCTTGGATTTCATCGACCAGCAATTCTCAGGTCGTATCGGTGATGAATCCAAAATGGCAGCCTGGCATTTGGCTCGGGCCATGTTCACAGGATATGCCGATCGATATGCGATTGAAGAATTTGGCATCGTCGAAGTCGAAAAATCGTTCGTCGGCGAAATTCGTAATCCGGTAACGGGACGACTCAGCCAAACGTTTGTGATTGCCGGTAAAGCCGATGCGATCGTCCAATGCCACGACGGGATGTACTTGCTCGAGCATAAGACAGCATCTGGCATCGACGCCAACTATCTCGATAAGCTTTGGACCGACACGCAGATCGCACTTTACAGTCACTACCTACGGGAACTTGGCTACCCAATCGTCGGCGTCATTTACAACGTCCTGCTGAAATCACGATTGAAACAAAGCCTTGGTGAGACGCAAGAGGAATATGAGGCTCGTTACGCGGAACTGGCGGCCAAAAACAAGAGTGGCAAGTCGACAGCGAAGCGTCAAATGCCCGAGACGGATGACGAGTTTCAAGCCCGCTTGGCGGATTGGTATTCACGGCCGGATGCATTCCATCGCGAAATCGTCTACTTGTCGGAAGAGCGATTGGCCATGCTTCAGGAAGAAGTCTGGGAGATCACGCAGCAATATCTCGATGCCAAGCGCCGCGGCAAGTGGCTGCTAAATACATCCAACTGTTTTTCATTTCAACGCCCCTGTGAATATCTGCCGTTCTGCCAATCGGGCTTCAATCCCAACGTTGCGGACAACCTCTATGAGATTGCACTTCCACACGAAGAACTCACCCCTGTCGATTCTGATGCACCCATATTTTGAAAAGGAAAGTTTTACACAATGACTATGACATTACCAACACAGCGATCGAAAACCGTTGCCGAATTGGGCAAGCAAACGATCTTACTTTACGGCACACCCAAGTCCGGAAAGTCTGAATTTTCTTCAAAATTCCCTGACACTATCTTCTTTGAATGCGAACCAGGTCTAAACCATTTGGAAGTATTCAAGGTACCGACCTTCAAGTGGGACGACTTTCTGGAAGCATGCAAGCTCGTTGCGAAGAGCGATCATCCATTCAAAACGATCGTTATCGACACTGTCGACAACGCTTTCAAAATGTGCTCGGAGCATGTCTGTGCCAAGTATGGCGTCGATTATGAAGGAGACCTCGGCCACGGAAAAGGTTGGGCTTTAGTCAAAAACGAGTGGCATCGAGTGTTAACTCGCTTAGCCAGTCTGCCCTACGGCTTGATTCTAATTTCACACGCCCAGGACAAAACCATCGAAACGCGAACTGGTGAATATACCAAGACGCAACCGAGTCTCCCCGATCGTGCCCGCAACGTTGTGTTGGGACTCGTCGACATTATTCTCTTCGGCGACTCTGTTGCCAAAAAAGATGCCGCCGGCAATGTGACCATCGAACGCGTGCTGCGGACTAAGCCGCATCCGACCTACGAAGCCGGCGATCGCACAGGTCGTTTGCCCGAAGTATTACCACTCGATTACGACGCCTTCGTGAAGGCTTTCAATTCACCCGCTCGCAGCCAGGATTCCGGCAATGGCAGCGCAGCTAATAGTTCCACGCCGGTCAGCACCCCTAATGTAAAGGCAAAATCATGAGCGAATTCGATACCTATGAATCCAGCAAAAGCAGCATTGACCTCAGTGCGTTCGATAACGATTTCGAAACGGTAGAGGCGCCCAGCTACGACGAAGTGCCCGATGGTAAGTACCAAGTACGGATCGATTCCGTGCGATTGGGTCAGAGCCAGAAAGGTGACCCCATGATTAAGTGGGAGTTGTTGGTGATCTCTGGTCCACAAACCGGCCGCCGCATCTTCCGCAATTCGGTGATCACAGCGGCGTCCCTGCCGTTTGTAAAAGGCGATTTGAGCACGGTTGGCTTGCAACTTACCAAGTTCAGCGAGTTAGCTGGTCGGCTGGAGAGCTTACTTGACGTGACGCTCGAAGTAACTAAGCGAACGCGTGGCGATTTCGCGAACGTTTATTTCAATCGTCGGATTCAGCTCGCTGGAAATGCATCGAGCAACCACGACGATGAAAACACTCCGTTCTGATTGTTAGCACCCATCGATGCGAGGGTGCGACCCGAACGACGGGGTTAGCTCAAGTCGTGACAGCCGGAGAGACGGCACTTGGATCGGCGGCGTGGTGGGACCCGCCAGAGTACAGAGCACGCAGGTTCGAATCCCGACCGATCCACTTCTGTACGGTCTTCCTTTGGAGAAAACAAATATGGAAATCAACACAACGATCATTGCTAAAACACAGGGTAAGGACAATTGTCCTGACCCGATAGGAAACGAAGGGCAAGGTCCCATCAAGGCAGTCGCACAAGCCGACGTGGCACGATCCAACGAAGCATGGACCGAAAGCGAATTAGAACGAAAAAAGCTTGTTTTGAACGGGATCTCGGTTGTTGCGAATAAGAGACTTGACGGACGCTTAATTCGGTGGGCGAGCGAGAATCGATGTTTCATGCCGATCGATCGCGGCACGCAATGGGGGAATCCGTTCATTATGAAAGAGGATGGCGATAGGGATCGGGTATGCGAATCCTTCGATGTGTTTTTTGATCTAAAGCCGAGCCTGCAACACAAAATTCATTCGCTCAAGGGTAAGGTTCTGGGGTGTTGGTGTCACCCATGTCGATGCCATGGCGATCGATTGTGCACAGAAGCGAACAAATAACAAACCGGAGCAAGGAAGCATGGTCACACTTGAGTTGGATTATCCGCCGTCATGGAATCATTTTTTTAGTTACGTCAGAGGGCGACCTGTTTTATCCAAGGAAGCTCGGGCATATCGCCAGCAAGTTCGTCGGCAAATCGCTGCTTCGGGAGCGAAGCCATTGATGGGTCCATTGGCCGTGCGGATTGAAATCAGTCCGCCCGATCAGCGGCGCCGTGATTGTGACAACGCACAAAAAACTATTTTAGATGCGTTGCAAAACGGTGGCGCTTTTTGGGACGACTCACAAATCGTTTGGTTGTTGACGATTAAGTCAGCGCAAGTATCCGGAGGAAAGGCGACTGTCTCGATGAAGGTAATGGATGACATCGCACATCCGTCGGCAATGCCCGAGTTCGTCGATTGAATCAACCTACGGTTGATAGAAGCTGAAAATCAGTCTTCGTACTCTCCATATTTTGAATTTTTATGAACTTAGGATTGAAAGGTGTTTCGAATGGAAATAATTCCTTTGCATGAAGCCGCCACATTGTTCCCGAGCATGGTGGAGGAAGAGTATCGATCGCTCGTTGCGGATATCGCTGCCAATGGTCAGCTCGAGCCGATTGTTTTGCACAACGGGCAAATCATCGACGGTCGCCATCGTTACAACGCTTGTTGCGAATTGAAAATTGAGCCTAAATTTAAGCCCTGGAATGGGAATGGTTCAATTACGCAATACGTTATTTCACAAAATCTGCGGCGACGTCATCTTAGCGCAAGTCAGCGCGCCGCTGTCGCGGTTCAAGCGGATGAGATGGAAATAGCTGAAATTGAAGCTCATAAGAGGATGAACGAAGCGGCAATAAAAGGTGGTCATAAATCGGGTGAGGTACGACGCCCTCGTATGAACCCTGTGGCAAGATTGCCACAGGGTTCAATAGAACAACCTTCAATCGAATCGAATGATAAGGAAATTTTTCCTCAAGGTTCAATTTCTTCGAAATGCAAAACTCATGAAGTCGTCCAACCGACTACGGTCAGCCAAAAAGCACGCGAAACGGTGGCTCACCAATTCGGAGCAAGCGCACGCTATGTTCAAGATGCCAAAAAAATCCGCAATGAAGCTCCGGAATTGCTCGATCAAGTAAAAACGGGCGCACGGACCATCCCGCAAGTTAAACAAGAACTGCGCCGGCGTCAAAAACGCGAAGAACTGAAAACGCGGGCGCAGGACGTTTTGAGCAACGACGGCAACTGGGAGATTCGAACCGGCGACTGCGTGGAGCTTTTGCCAATGGTCAAAGATCGCGCCCGTCTTATCTTCGCCGACCCGCCGTACAACATTGGAGTCAACTATGGCGGCGGAAAGTCAGCGGATTTGCTGCCTGACGATCAGTATATGGCATGGGTCGAACAATGGCTGGTCGGCTGCCGGGATATGCTGACCGACGATGGATCGATGTGGATTCTCATTGGAGACGAGTATGCAGCCGAGTACAGCGTTACGCTCAAACGTCTCGGATTAACGGTTCGATCGTGGATCAAATGGTTCGAGTCCTTTGGGGTTAATTGTTCTCGCAACTTCAATCGCTGCTCCCGCCACATTTTTTATTGCGTTCGAGATCCTAACAACTTCGTTTTCCACGAGGATGCGGTTTCACGTCTCTCAGACCGTCAAACCAAATATGCCGACAAACGTGCCGCTGAAACGGGAAAATTGTGGGACAACATTTGGGGTATTGATCCACCAATCCCTCGGCTTACAGGGACGTGCAATGAACGGGTGCCAGATTTTCCAACGCAACTCCCGTTGAAATTGCTGACTCCGATCGTTTTATGCGCATCGGATCCCGGTGATCTCATCATCGATCCCTTCAACAGCTCGGGAACTACGGGCGTTGCGGCGATCCAAAACGGTCGTCGATACATCGGAATCGAGAAGTCGGCGCAATTCGCTGAACTGGCAACGATGCGACTGAAAGGAGTTCAGCGTGGTTGAATATGTCTTTGCCTGTAAAAGATCGGAGGTCTTGCAATGAACGTAAATGATCTTCGGTCGGTCGTTCCAGCATGTTTGCGAGATCGTGCACAGTGGGTGGCTTGGCGTTTAATCATACGCGATGGAAAAGAAACCAAGGCTCCTGTGTCTCCGCATGATGGCAGTCTCGCTGATTCCACCTCCAAGGCGACTTGGGGCACATTCGATCAGGCAGTGGAGGCGCGTCAAAAATATCGTTCGCTGGCCGGCATAGGATTCGTCTTCTCCGCCGACGACCTGTACTGTGGCGTTGACTTAGACGACTGCATTGATGCTGATGGCAACGTCAAACCGTGGGCTCTTGAACTACTTGCCAAGCTCGACAGCTACACAGAAATCAGTCCTTCCGGACTTGGCCTGAAGGTTTTTATCAAAGCCAGCAAACCTGGCAGCCGATGTCGTAAAGCCTATGCAGATGGCGAAGTCGAAATCTACGATCGCGATCGCTTTTTCGCAGTGACGGGCGATCGGCTGCCGAACGTTTCTAACGAGGTCAACCTTCGACAAGAAGAGCTCGAATTCGTATATGCACGCGTATTTGGCGATGAAGAGCCCGATGCGAGAATCAGTCCCGATGCACCAGTCTCCGCATCAGATTCTACGGCGTATCTTCAACTCAGTGACGACGAAATTATTCATTTGGCATCCAGTCAACGTGGGTCAGGCGAAAAGTTCAAAGCTTTATGGGCTGGCAACTGGCAAAGTCAGCTGATGAATTCGCCAAGCGAGGCTGACGCGTCAGTCATATTCACGCTTGCCTACTTCACAAAAGATGAAGCGCAGATTGATCGCATTTTTCGACGCTCGGCGTTGATGCGTCCCAAGTGGAATGAACTGCGCGGCAATGAAAGCTATGGTCAAAGGACTATCGCCCGGGCTCTTCGTAAAGTAGTCAAGCAGTACTCTCCGAAGGCAAAACGGTCCACAGCTTCACGACTACAACTGCCACCAAACCTCGGCTTTCCAAAGTCTGCGATCGACCGGGAGTTTAAGAGCGAGCAAACAGAAAACGCGATGGCTGTTGAGTTCATTAACGCAAATCAAACCCAACTGCGATATGTGCCACCTTGGAAAAAGTGGCTCGCATGGGATGGTAAGCGATGGAAGATAGATATCGATTCAAGTCGAACAACACGTCTCGCGAGAAGATTAGTCCGTAATTATTGGGATCGTCTGCTGAATATTCAGTCTGAGAAGCAACAGAAGCAGTGGGCTGACTTCTGCCGATGGGCGAATCGCAAAACGACGATTGAAAATGTTGTCAACCTAGCGCGATGCGATGCAAGAACGGCAATCGACCACGAGCTATTGAATCAAAACACGGACTTTCTGAATCTTCAAAACGGGACAATTGATTTAACAACACGGGAATTTCGAGAGCATCGCCAGACCGATTCCATCACTCAGATCGCAAACGTTGCGTTTGATCCACACGCACAATGTCCCAAGTGGAAGGCGTTCATCGATTTGATCTTTGGCGAAGACGATCAGGCCAAGCGATACATCCAGGCTCTATTAGGTTATTCGTGTTCGGGTGACGTTGGAGAGCACATCCTGCCAATTTGCTATGGTGCTGGAGCCAACGGCAAGTCAACGCTGTGGAACGCGATCGTCGAGCTGCTTGGCGATTACGCGATGTTGGCTCCTAGCAAGCTCTTGCTCGGCACGGCAAATGAACACGACACGATCATCGCATCGCTTTACCAACGGCGTCTGGTAGCCATCAGCGAGCCTGACGAAGGGGCAAAACTCCGAGAAGCGCGCGTTAAGGAGCTGACCGGCGATGAACAGATTACCGCTCGACGCATGCGCGAGGACTACTGGAGCTTTCACAGAACGCATAAGTTCTGGCTCAGTACCAACCATCTGCCACGGATCACCGGTACCGATGAAGGCATCTGGCGACGAATCAAGCTGATACCGTTCCGCGTCGATTTGCGCCAGGTTACCAAGCCGATCCCCGATTATCACAAGGTGCTCGTTCGTGAAGAAGGGCCAGGGATATTGAATTGGCTCTTGGATGGGTTCCAGGATTGGCGTGAGCACGGATTCATTGAACCATCTTCGATTATCGATGAGACCAAATCCTATCGTGGCAAGTCGGATGAAATCGGTCGTTTCATTGAGGACTGCTGCGTGGTTGCCGCTGATTTAGTCGTGCCATCAAGCGAGTTATACGCTGCCTACCGCGAGTGGGGAGGCATGCAAACGCAGACCCGTTTTTCAATCCTAATGCAAAAGAATTTTGTGGCTGTGAAAGCGTCTGCAGAGCCCTATTATCAATCGCGGTTGAGATCTGAGCCACTTTCGCGGGGTGGCTTTGGGTGGCTGCGATTTTCTCTTCGCGGATCGGTTGTGTGCCAATTAGAGTAATAG
>JAWXCK010000040.1:0-73319 GCA_034408855.1 Pirellulaceae bacterium | reverse complement strand
GCCGACGATCTGTTCGCTGGTCCAGATGTTGTAAGCAAGATTTCGAAATTTTTTCTTGATCCGTCGATCGATGCGGTATATGGTGATCTTGTTTATGTCGATGCTGGGCGTCTTGATCGAATCGTTCGCTATTGGAAATCTGGGAAATTTCAATCGAACCGTTTCCGTCGAGGTTGGATGCCGCCGCATCCTACGGTATACCTGCGCCGTCAAAGGTACTTGGATTTTGGTGTCTATCGAAAAGACTTTCAAATATCCGCCGACTACGAGCTTCTGATCCGTATGATGTTCAAACAGTGTGTGAAGACAGCGTACCTCGATGAAGTGATTGTAAAAATGCGTTTAGGAGGGAAGAGCAACGCGTCGATGCACAATCGGCTTTTGGCTAATTGGGAAGATCGCCGAGCTTGGGAAGTAAATGATCTGCGGCCGCCCTTTGCGCTCCAACTTCTGAAGCCGCTCCGTAAACTTAGGCAATTTTGGACTAGGCCCAAACGTGTTTTGGCATAATCCGCGGCAACAGAACTCACGATCTTTCAACGTCGCTCCCTTGAAAGAGATTTTGCGTTTAGAATGCTTTGGGAGCGAATGTCGTGCTAAATCTAATAGGAAAACAGAATGTCCGAGTTGACTCCTGACAAACCGATCCGAACTCGTCAAATAGTCTTTGACGTTTTTGTGCTATTGTTGCCGCTGTTTGGGCTGCTACCAATGCTGCTTCTTCAGACGTTGCAATTGTGGGGCAAACCTTACGCAAAATTCCTTCCATTTGCATGGTTGTTTTTGGCTATACTCGTCGCGATTGCGCCTAAGTCGATGACGACATCTCGATGGCGAATAGGCTTCAGCATTGTTTGTCTATTGCTAGCCGTATTAGTGGGGACTGTCGCCGTCGTCGATTTCTCACCCTGGACAGCTAATTTCGCTTTGGCTTTGGTTTTTATCAGTTGGGGGATGGTTCGCTTGGCGTCCGACTCGCATTTTAGAGTCCTGGCTTTGTCCATGTTGATTTTGGTCACGCTTCCGTTGCCTCTTGGCTTTGATCAATACCTGACGAGTAAGGGCGATTCCTTGGTCATCTACTTATTGAGTCCTGTGTTGGACGCGATCAACATTTACCATTTGTATCGCGCGCCGACAATTATGCTCAAAGACCATAATTTCGACGTTTCGGTCTTGCTTTCCACTCCGATGAGCGTGCAAGCCATGCTCGCGTTTTCGATCGCGATTAGTTTGTTGTGGAAGCGTCCGTTCCTAACGACAACCTGTAGTGCCCTGAGCGCCTGTCTTTGGGCCATGCTTGCGAAGGCATTTTTCCTATTAACGACGGCATTGTTCAGCTATTACGAAATAAACATTACTCAAAGCTATTTGGGCACGGTTGTGTTGCTCATCATTGCTTTGATCGCAATCTTGTTGGTCGTTGCAAGCGATGCGTTTTGGAGTGCGGTTTTAACGCCGATTCGCGTCGGAGATGAAAATGCGATTTACCGAAGCAACACCGCTAACGTATTTAACCAGCTTGTCGTTTTGCCAGTTCGACTTTTCGCCGAAGACGTCAGCGGTCGCCCGCCAATGACGTCGCCGGACTTGCCACGTGCCGAATATCCAAAGTGGATCGGGCTAGCGGCCGGAATCGTGATGGGAGCGCTGATGTTACCGTCACTTTTCGCGATCGTAAGAAACGATTTGATTTTTAATCGAGCTAACTACTTCGCGATTTCCAAGGATCGCTTGCCTGTTGCGTCCACGCTTTCGGATGACTTTTTGAATCGGCAGCGACAGCGTCAATTTCGGAGCAATCTTGGCGATGGTATTTCTCAGTCCATTGCAAAAACCTTCACATGGCACTACTCGGGGAGTGGAATGGATTCAATCATCGTGCTGAAAATGCCGGTGCGAGGTTGGCATAGTCCGAATTACTTGATCGATTCAGGCTGGGATGTTCAAGATACGGTAATCAAGAACGATGCATCACAATGGGCATGGTCCGAGACGACCGGTTCATCGGAAGGCGGTTTTTCACTTCTGGTTTTGTCGACTCAGATGCATACCAATGGGACGTCGTACGATCCGACGGAGGATGAACTCCAGGTAACCTCGAAAACTCCTGAAGTCACGTCGGGTTGGTTTTCTTTTCGAATCCTCGATTTGCTCAATCCAAAACAAGAAACTCTCAAGCCACAGACAATTTGTATTCAAATGCGATACCAGAGTGACTCTCGGTTGCGAGATGTGGAAAAGAATGAAGTCCTCAAGGACTTCTTTGCCGTCAGAAAGCTGTTGACAGATCGCATACTCGCCAAGCCCGCTGAGCCGATTCCTTAACGTGCGCAAACTGGTTGCAATCGTCGCAGGAACTCGCCCGGAAGCTGTAAAGATGGCACCGGTCTATTTTGCATTTAAGAAGTCGAAAAGCTTCGATACGACTTTTTTGGCGACGGCCCAGCACCGTCAAATGCTAGACCAAACGCTCAACACGTTTGGAATTCAACCCGAGCATGATCTCGATATGATGCAGCCGGGTCAGTCGCTGTCGAGCTTAACTAGTCGAGTCATCGAATCCGTTACGCAATGGTGCGAACGATTCAAGCCCGACGCGATGCTTGTTCAAGGCGATACGACGACGGTTTTGGCAGCTTCGATCGCAGCTTTCTATTGCCGCGTTCCAATTGGACACGTTGAAGCTGGACTTCGAACAGGGAATATGGAATCGCCATTCCCCGAAGAAATGAATCGTCGACTCACCTCACCGCTAGCCCGGTGGCACTTCTGTCCAACCGAACTGAGTCGGCACAATCTTCTTGCCGAAAAGATTGATCGTAACGTTCACATTACCGGCAATACGGTGGTGGATGCCTTGCTATGGATTCGAGAAAAGCTGAACCAACAATGTCTATCCGCTGACGAAGTGGCTCGTCGGACTGGCGTCCCCGACCACTTTCGAGACGCATATTTGCGTCCCACGAACCGTCGTTGGATTCTCGTTACCGGTCATCGACGTGAGTCCTTTGGAGACGGATTTGAAAGAATATGCCATTCGATCAATCGCTTGACATCGGAATTTAAAGATGTTGGCGTGCTTTATCCCGTTCACTTGAATCCGCAAGTTCGTGCCCCGGTAAATCGTATCTTGGCCGATAATCCTCAAGTCGCGTTAGTCGAACCGGCAGGTTATCAAGAATTTGTGTGGCTGATGGATCGATGTCATTTCATTCTTAGCGATTCAGGCGGTGTTCAAGAAGAAGCACCTTCGCTTGGGAAACCGGTCTTGGTCCTTCGTGATAGGACCGAGCGACCCGAGGGAATTCAAGCGGGTACCTGCCGCTTGGTTGGTACGGATCCGGAAAAAATTCTCGCAGAAGCTTGCTTACTGCTCAATGATTCTGGCGAGTACCGGCAGCGTTCGCAACTCGCCAATCCTTATGGCGATGGCACGGCCGCCGAACGGATTCTTTCTATCGTTGAATCCGAACTCATGGGCAGTAAAACCTAAGGTGGCGTAAGCTTCCAGCTTGCCAGAGCAATCTAGCAATCTAATAGCTCACAGTTCTTCGACTTCGACCCCGCTAATTTGATACACTGAAGGGGATCGAAGTGTCTTTTGTTCCCTGTTCTGTGGAGGTCAAATCATGAAGCGATGGATATTGGGGTTCTTGTTGTCGGGTAGTCTGTTCTCACTTTCCGCCCAAGGCGTCGACTTGACATCGACGATGAAGAAAGGCGATGTGTCGCTCGGAAGTGCCGGGCAAATTGCCTTCGCACCCGACGGAATTCTTTTAGTAGCGGACCCCATGAATGCTACGGTAGTTGCGATTGCAACGGGCGATATCAGCCCGGCACCAGCGAACGTCTCTTATTCAATCGAAAAATTTGATGAAAAGATTGCAGCCAAATTGGGGACAGCCGCCAAAGACATTCAAATCGTCGATATTGCCACCAATCCAATCAGCCGCCAAGTCTATGTGTCGGTTGCTCGCGGTCGAGGTCCTGCCGCCGCTGCTGTCTTGCTCCGGGCAAAGCCCGATGGAAGTATCGACGAAGTCCCAACCAAAGGCGTCCAGCACAGCGTAGCGAAAATTCCTAATCCTGCCGCCGATCAAGAAGGACGGCGTGGAAATCCTCGTGCCGAATCGATTACCGACATCGCCTACGTCAATGGCAAGGTGTTTGTTGCCGGACTATCCAATGAGGAATTCGCTTCCAATTTACGAACGCTTGATTTTCCATTCAGCGATATCGAAGGTGGTTCGAGCGTCGAGATCTATCACGGTGCGCATGGGGCCGTCGAGACACGTTCACCCGTTCGTACGTTTGCTGCATATTCGATCGATGGCGAAGAGCATTTGCTTGCCGCCTAAACATGCACGCCACTGGTGAAGATTCCTGTAAAAGCTCTCGAACCTGGCAAGAAGGTTCGCGGAGTGACCGTTGCCGAACTTGGCAATCGCAATCGACCACTCGATATGGTCGTCTACAACAAAGGAGGAAAATCCTATGTTCTCATGGCCAACAGCGCTCGCGGCGTCATGAAGATCTCTACCGACAATATTTCGACAATCGAGTCGATCGAGTCGAAGATATCCGATAAAGCTGGCTTGACCTACGAAACCATTGAAAACCTCAAAGGTGTCGAGCAACTGGATCGCTTGAGCGATTCGCTCGCGGTGGTGCTTTCGCGAGCAACTCCAGAATCGACCGCCGATCTACGTTCAATCGACTTGCCCTAACTCAAGGTGAATCGAGTGCGTAGCATTTTATTCGCTCTCGTGTTGCTGGCGGGTTTCTCGCGAACCTCCGACGCCGAAGTCACCATTCGCATAGTGACTTCGGCTAGCCAGGGTAAGCACGAGATTATCGTAGAAGAGCTGTCTTCCGTTGAGCTCAAGTTTTTAATCGCTCAACCGGTCGATAGTTTGCACCGATTCTTTAATTTGTACGTGCATCAGGAACCTGAGAGTGCGGTTGTTGGCCTCCCATCGGTGCTTGGCGACCGCCAGTTAATCGATGAACGACTCGTTTTCACGCCTCGCTTTGAACTGCAGCCTGGACAACGCTATCGAGCGGAATATACTCCGCCGAAAGAAACGGGTACGGCTGTTTCCAAATCGCTCATGCTGACGGCCCTGGCGCATCAGCCCGTAACAGAGTTGGTTGGAATATTCCCTTCTTCTTCGGAACTACCGCAAAATCTGCTTAAGTTCTATCTGTATTTCTCGGCTCCCATGCAGCAAGGAAATGCCTATCGATTTATCCAAATCACAACTTCTGAAGGCAAACCGTTAGCTTTTCCTTTTCTGGAACTTGCAGAAGAACTATGGGACGCCAGTGGCAAGCGACTCACTTTGCTCCTCGATCCCGCGAGAGTCAAGCGTGGTCTTGTACCTCGTGAGGAGGATGGAGCCATTTTCGAAGTTGGCAACAAATACCGACTCACTATTCGCAAGGAATGGCTCGACGCCATCGGCCAGCCGATGGTGGCCGATGCGATCAAAGAATTCTCGATCGTTACCGAAGACTTCGAGCAACCCGATGCATCGAATTGGATTGTTCTTCTGCTAGATGCGGCCAAACATGACACGGTTAAAGATCGTAGTGAAAAAATTTCGGAGTCAACGCAGCATCGATCCGACAGGCCGTTGGATTTAGAAATTCAGGTCGTTTTTCCTGAACCGCTTGATCGAGGATTATTGGAACATTCGATCTCGGTCTTCGATTCTGCCGGAAAAACGATCGCTGGAAAAGTTCAGATCCTCGACAATGAACGTCGATGGTGCTTTTCGCCAGAATCAAAAATGCCAGCGGGCGAATACGTGTTGAAAGTCAATCCGTTGCTCGAAGACCTTACCGGAAACAGCCTTGAGCGAGCGTTTGAAGTAGACCTTTCAAAGCCGATATTGAAACCCGCCCCAACGACATCTCGAAGATTCAACGTTCCTTAGTTGAATCAGCCCTTAGTTGAATCAGCCCTTAGCTAAATCAACAGCCCGTTCCGCCTCAGTCACGAATAGGCTCAGATGCACGATTCGGTTACAATTGCATTTTGTTTTAGCCATTTCACTGCCGGATCTAATACTATGTCTTCGTTCAATAGCATGTTTTTTTTGAAATCGGCACGGGCCGGTCAGTTGAGCTGTTTGCTGGCTGCCATAACGTGCCAGTTGGGCTGCGACCCGTCGCCGTTTGACAAAACGACCAGAGCCAAGTCGGAAGAAGTAAAGCCAGCCCTGAGAACACGCGAAGAATTCGAAAAAACCATGAAAATGGTGGAGGACCTCGTCGAAAAAGACGCAACCGCATCCGAAAAAAATGCCGAGCCGGCTTCGCCTGGTATCGAACCGAAAACTGGGTTGATGAATGCTGAGTCGCCGGCACTATCGGTAGGTTCGGCCGGAATCGCTAATGGCGCTCAAAATGAAACCGCGAAAGCGGTGCCAGACGCTAATCAGCCGGCTGTTGCAGCCGTATTGCCTAAAATTAGCGAAGATGCATTCCTTCAAGCGGCCATGAACGGCGATGAGCCGACGGTAAAACGCGGTGTTCGGCAAGGTATTCGACTGACCGCAACGGCCGAAGACAAACGAACGGCCTTGATGCTGGCCGCCTTTGACGGCCACAATTCGATCGTCGCTTATTTGATCGAGCACAAAGCCGATGTCAATGCTCGCGATCTCAATCAACGTACAGCTTTGATGTATGCAGCGTCTGGACCCAATGCCGAAACGGTCCGGTTGCTTGCCGATGCTGGTTCCGATGTGAATGCCATCGATGGCGAAGAAAACTGGACGCCCCTGATGTTCGCGGCAGCCGAGGGGCATGTCGAAGTCGTTAAGATTTTGCTCGCCCACGGCGCAAAGGTGGAGAGCAAAGATGTCGATGGCGAAACCGCGCTCCAGTTTGCGCAAAGCAAAGGTCATACGCAGGTTGCCGAACTTCTAACCAAATGAGCCTGCGGTTTTTGCATGACAACCTCGCGCGATACAGTGCTCATTCTTCACAATCCTAAATCGGGTTTCCGCCATGCGGTCGAAATCGTCGATGGATTGTCGAATAAACTTTGCTCGGAAGGATTTATAGCCCACGCGCATACGTCGCTAGATGCATTCCAGGAGCAATCCGATCTGCTCACGCAATCGAATCGATTACGGGCAGTGATTTCAGCCGGAGGGGATGGCACGGCCAGCGCTGTCGCTGCTCGCGTACCTGCTTCTACTCCGCTCTGGCTTTGCCCGTTGGGAACCGAGAATTTATTAGCCCGCTATTTGGGAATGACAACCGATCCAAATCAGACTGCTGTCGCTATCACGCGCCTCAAGACTCATAAAATGGACGCCGGGCTGGCCAACGGCAAATTGTTTCTCATCATGGTAGGAGTAGGCTTCGACGCAGAAGTTGTACGTCAGGTGCATACCAATCGTCGAGGCCACATCCGGCGATGGCACTATTGGTTTCCCATTCTACGGTCGATGTTTCAGTACCGCTTCCCCAAGCTAAAATTGTCGAATGGGGAATCCATCGAAGCCGCTTGGTACTTTGTCCATAACTTGCCGCAATACGCAGCCGGACTTATGATCGCACCTCAGGCTGTTAGCAACGATGGTTTGTTGGACGTCTGCGCGTTTGAGAAGGGGGGGGTATGGAATGGGTTGCGATATTTTGCAAACATCCGGCTGGGAAGACATCAGAATTGTCCAGATTTTAGCCATCGACGTATCTCGTCATTTCGGATTGAAAGCACATCGCAGAATAGTTCCAACATCTCATTTCAATTGGATGGCGATTGGGGTGGCTACTTGCCAGTCGAGATCGAGTGCCTTCGCGATCGACTGTGTTTGATTGAGCCGGGTTGATTGGAACCCGCTGCAACGCAGCCTCTGCCAGCAGACATAACAATTGTTCGAGATTGGTAACATGCCATATACGAGACGGAGCCGCCGAAGCAGTGCGTTTCCGGGCGAGAGCCTGGGAACGAGCACCTTCGCGGAGCGAAGGGCTACGAACAACGAAAAAACGGCCAGCAAGTTTCCTTGCTGGCCGTTTTTGTTTTATCATCTAAACATCGCCTTGGACGACGTTAGATTATTAATTACGAACCGCATCCGCATGCTGAAGCTGCTGGTGCACCGCATCCGCAGCTTGGAGCTGCTGCGCATCCGCAACCGGAGCTAGCCGCGCCACATCCGCCGCCACAAGCAGCACCACTTACCGCACCGCACGAACCACAACCGGAAGTTGTGACAGGAACAGTGATTGTTTGTGGAACCATCTTGCAAACGTTGACAGTTACTTCTTCCGAAACAGTGTAAGGAACACATACATTGTACGTGTCGGTCCTTTCTTCGTTGACCGTATCCATCACTGTGACGTTGTAAGTCTGTTGCGATTTCTGTGCTACCATCGTCGTGTAAGGAACTTCACGAGTCTTGGTATCGGTGGTGCACTCGGTCTTGTTGATCGTACGCGTTCGAGTTTCCATATCGTTGACAACGTTCGAAACCGTTCGCGTCAAAGTTTCTTGAACCGTCTTTGGTACCTTGATCGTGCGAGTACGAGTTTCGGTGTTCATGACGCATCGCGAAACAGGTCGAGTACGAGTCTCGGTGTTGTAGCTAACCCTCTTGACGGTACGTTGTCGAGTTTCAGTGTTCATTACGCACCTGTTGACCGTTCGCATCCGAGTTTCGGTCGTCATGCTGCACTGTTGAACCGAACGAGTTCGTTGTTCAGTGGTGTAGGTCGTTTGAGGAACCGAACGAGTACGAGTCTCATCGCGGCAGAGATTAACCGTGTAGGTGTATGGCTCTTGCGTTTGTTGAGATGTGTAGGTCGTGCAAGGAACTTCTTCCGTCACAACATTTGGAACCCAAACGCGTCGCGAGACGGTTCGTGTTTGAGGTGCACAACCGCAACTAGCATCGCTAGCAACCGCCGCACCGCAACCAGTCGAGCATCCGCCACAGCTTGGAGCTGCAGTACATCCGCAACCGGACGAGCATCCGCCACAGCTACTGACAGCTTGGCCGCAACCGCCACCACAACCGCTACTTACAGTTCCGCATGACGAAGCAACTGGTACTTCTTCCGTTACGGTTTGATAGCAGCCAGTATCTTTGGTTACCGTTCGAGTCTGCGTGACAGGAACCTGTCGGCAGACCGTTCGGCTGCCTTGACGTTGCTCGGTGTAAGGAACCTTCACGGTGTAGCTTTGTTCGACTTGAGTCGTAACCGGTACTTTTACCGTGTAAGGAACTTGGACCGTTGTCATTACAGGTACTTGCACCGTGTAAGGAACTTGTTCTTGAACCGTCGATGGTACTTGAACGGTGTAGTTCTGTACTTCGTCTGTGCAGACAGGAACTTTCACGGTGTAAGGAACTTGATCGACAACGGTCGATGGAACCTGGACATTGTAGCTCTGTTGCTGATCTTCGCAGATCGTCTTGTTGACAGTGTACGGAACTTGTTCGGTAACCGTTCGTGGTACGCAAACCTGGTAGGTTTGGGTTTCTTGCTTGACCACAGGAACCGTAACTGTGTAAGTCTCTGTTCGTGTGTTTTGTTGTGGAACCATGACGGTGACGTCACGAGTTCGGGTCTCGGTGCGAGGCACTTGACGCGAAACCGTGTAGGTTCGTGTGCGTGGCTCTTGGCGAGTCAAGGTCTTGTTCACAGTTCGCGTCTCAGCAACTTGCTGAGGAACCATAATGGTCTTTTCTACGTAGCTAAGCTGTGGGGCACATCCACAACCGCTGGCGACGCCGCCACAGTCGGAACCACCACCGACAACCATCCCGCTGCTAGCAACAACGGAACCACTGTTTGCGGCACAGCCACAATCAGCAAAAGCAAGCCCAGCGCCCGATAACATCGTGGCCAGCCCTAGGCAAAAACTCAGACGAAACTTCATTGTAGTCTCCTCAAGGAAAAAATTATGGCCACGCGGCCAAGGTAGTACTTAACAGCATCAAAATGATCGTCTCATGCGGACTTCCGAAAAGCGGCTGCTTTTTCAAAAAACAATCAAGAAATCAGTATTGTTGCAGGTCTAATTGTGCAAATAGTCTATCTTAGTGGAGCTTGTGTGGAAGTGCCTAACGGAAAAATTCCCCCCAAATAACCTAGATATCCAGTCGTCAAGTGGTAAAAGGTTTCGGAGATTCCTTGAAGTCTGCAGCGCTTCGCAAAAAGTCGAGATGATTTCCAGTTTTTTGCTGATCGCAGCTTGACTGCCAGTTGGAAATCTGGTTCGCCAGCTCTGCTTCATTTAGACTCTTGCGATGAAACCGGGGGCTGTAGGTATTCAGATGAAAACTGAGCCGTCGGAGCTAGCTGCGGGTCACGTCCACAACATTTTTGACGCAATAACGCTCCGCTAACTCGCGGTTAATGGAAAACGAAGCGCTCTTGCCGGCTTTGCGTAAAACCGGATTTGCTTGGCTGTGGCGGAGTCTTCGACGCCACAACAGCCAGTCCAAGTGCGCCGTTGACTTTGCCGAGGTGGCCCGCCACGACGTCGAAGACTTCGCCCAGGCCAACTGACGAAGCATCTTAGGTTCTGAATTTTTCGTTGTCGGTGATGCGGCGAATGGATTGAACGCGAATTGCCGATAAAGATGAAGGCTATACCGCCCGTTGCTTTTTGCAATATCGAGGGAAAGCTTACGATTCTGGAATTCAAGTGTTGATGCAACGCGTCGATAGTTCTATAGTTAAGTAGACATGTAACAAATCAATGCAGGGGAAATGTAGAGTGACCTACGTCAGCGAGCTCGGCACGGAAAGCGAGAATGTTCTTCATTGTTTGCCCGACGGAGTCGCCTTAGTTGGTAGCGACTTACTTATTCATTGGGCGAATGGGTGCCTTCGTCGATGGTTTCCAACGGCGCAATTCAGCGGGGTGAATTTCTATGCCGCGCTTGGAAATCCGGATTCTGTCGGTGCCGATACCTGTGCTCTTCAAAGTTCGCTCAACACAGGCAAGTCGCAAAGCGCAACACTTCTTGCAAGCGACGGGAAATACTATCAGGTTCATGCTTCGCCGCTGCCAGATGAGCTCGAGTCGCGGCGATTGGTAGTAACGCTGAGCGATGTTACCGATGAAATCTTGCAACAACAAAAGTTGGAAGCGATACATCAAGCTGGAAATCGTTTGACCGATCTCAAGCCAGAAGAGATCTTCGCGATGGATGTCGAGCAACGCATCGAGTTGCTTAAGGATAACATTCGGCATTACACACAAGATCTTTTGAATGTTGACGTCGTTGAGATACGATTGCTTGAACAAGCGACTGGTAATTTGATTCCGCTGCTTTCGGTGGGCATCGACCAAGTCGCGGCCGATCGCCGCTTGATGGCTAGTCCGAAAGGCAACGGAGTCACCGGTTACGTTGCTTCGAGCGGCAAAAGTTATCTTTGCCATGATACGGCAAGCGACGCAATGTATTTGGAAGCATTTCAAGGTGCGCGAAGTTCATTGACTGTCCCGCTGATGCTGCACGATCAATTGATCGGGACTATTAATGTCGAGAGTCCGAAGGTTGCAGCATTCAATCTATCCGACCAACAGTTTTTGGAAATCTTTGCTCGCGACATTGCGGTTGCGCTAAACACCCTCGAATTGCTTGTTGCGCAGCAGACCAATGCGGCACAGCAAAGCTGTGAAGCGATCCACTCGGCGGTGGCTCTGCCGATCGACGATATTTTGTTAGATACGGTAACGGTAATGGAGAAGTACATCGGGCATGATCCCGACGTACTTCAGCGGCTTCAAGGGATCTTGCGGAAAGCTCGCCAAATCAAGCGGTCGATTCAAGCTATTGGGCAAACGCTGGGGCCGGCCGAAGCGATCCCTGTCGGTTGCAACGCTCGCCAGCATCAGAAGTTTAAAGGACGGCGGATTCTCGTCGTGGATGCGGATGATCAAACTCGCAATGATGCCCATGCTTTGCTTGAACGCTATGGATGCGTTGTTGAAACTGCGCACGAAGGCGAAGAAGCGGTCCTGATGGTCAGGAATTGTCCAATTGCAGAACGATACGATGTCATTATTTCAGATATTCGACTTCCCGATTTTTCGGGGCATCAATTGATGCTTCGCTTGCAAGAGATCCTCCCGCAAGTACCGATGGTATTGATGACCGGTTTTGGCTACGACCCAGGTCATTCCATCGTCAAGGCCCGTCAGGCCGGTCTGCATCCGAAAGCCATTCTCTACAAACCGTTCCGTCTCGACCAGCTTGTAAGCGTTACGGAAACCATTATCGACGCTTACAAACCTTCAGCCGCCTGAGGTTGATGCCTTGGGTGCGCTATCTCGCTGGTTGGTCGTAATCGTAGTGCTCTTGGGCAATATTGCATTCTGGCTCCATTGGTTCAATCGGATGAACTCCACAGGGCTCGCACGCCGGACAATTAAAGTGTCCGAAAAGCTAATTATCGCCGCTTGCTTTTTGACACCAACATTCGTCGTTTGGCTTGATGGAACGTGGTGGTACAAATGGCTTGTCGCTCACAAAGCTAGTTCAATGCAGTCCGCCACTATATCTGTGATGCCCTGGACCTCGATGTTTTTCGCCTTTACCTCCCTGGCTTCCTTAGCTTGGCATTTTCCATCTTGGATATTAGCGAGATTCCGTTTGCACAATCCCCCTCGCGATGTATTGCGCACGACGTACGAGCGATTCGATCTTCGAGACAAGCTTGGTGACGGTGTATTTGCAAAGCGATGGGTCCAGGTATTAGGCCATGCGCCTGGCAATCAACTTCATTTGATCGACATAACCCATCATGAAGTTAGCGTTCCGCGATTAGCGTCGTCGCACAATGGATTGAAGCTCGGGCATTTCTCCGATGTTCATCTGACTGGATTAATGAGTTTTGAGTATTACCGAGAAGCCATCGATCGATTGATGGCAACGCAGCCAGATGCGATACTGTTGACAGGCGATTTGATCGACTACGATTCTTGTTTAGACCAAGTGCAACCTTTGCTGGAATCTGTCGAAGCAAGTTTAGGTTGCTACTTTGTACTCGGTAACCACGATCGGCGACTCAAGAATGTCGCTCGATTGCGATCGATGCTCGTCGAATTAGGCTGGCACGATTTGGGAGCCGAGCCTCGAAGCGTCGTTCATGTTGACGACGAAATCTATTTTATCGGCATCGAGCGTCCTTGGTTTGAAAATCCGATCCGCAACGTTCTCGAGAAAAATACAATCCATCAACGAACGCAAGCGCCATTGAGAATCGGGCTTTCCCATTCGCCCGATCAAATCCAATGGGCAAGGAAGCTCGAACTCGATCTTCTTTTCTGCGGGCATACGCATGGCGGTCAAGTTCGGCTGCCTTGGATTGGACCAATCGTCGCTCCAAGTCGCTATGGAAGCCGATACGCTTCGGGCTGGTTTAAATGCTCACCGACGTTGATGCACGTTTCTCGAGGCATCTCGGGTACTCATCCTCTTCGAGTCGCCTGTTCGCCCGAAGTCAGCTCGATTGTCATTAGGAAAGTCTAGTCCGACGTCGCGACCCCGCGAACCAATGTGGGTTCTAGGGCAACTCGGTGCTCGACTTCAGCGTGAATATCCGGTTCTGTGAGTTTCTTGATATGATTAGCTGGAGTCAATCGATTGGAGTACGGGCGACTCAGTTTTACTTTTTTTCGTGAATAATGTAGTTATTATGGCCGCGCGACTTCCTGTTGTGGTTTCTCAATCGATTCGACGCGAACCTCGTTCGGTGTCTTGCGAAGAAAATTTGATAACCGAGTTGCTCTTTACACAGGGGCTCGATGCAACTTTGATCGGCCCTCTCGAATCGATTCAGATTGGCAGTACCGACCATCTTTGCCTGGAGGGGCTTAAAGGTCCGTTTGCACTGTTGAGCTGGGGATCGGTCAGGGAAGTTGCGTCCCAGCTTGCGAGGTTATCGATTCAGGGTGGCCTCGCCGATCGCGATGATAATCAGGTGACTATCGTCGAAATCAAAGCGCCAGGCGTTGAAGGTATTGACCGACGCATAGATCACTATCAACTTCGAACGGAAACGCTACCGTCGGTCTGGATCGATCAGATCAAGCAGACACTACAATCTCGGGATGTCAAAGCATTTCAAATTAGGATGCCAACTAAGATTACGGATAGTAAGCCGATGGTCGCATTAAAGTCCGACTTGCCGAAAGCTATTATCGAAAAGGTCGTTGCGAAGTTGGTGGCAAAGACGACGGACTTTTCGAAAGTCGTCGATCTCGACCAAGATGAAGACGAAGCTTGGGAGCATCTCGACCTATTGATGGACGATTTGGACCAGTCGAATGTCTAAATGTCCATCGGAGGCAGTAGGCTATTTTGAGGCGATCGGTTCGACCCAAAGTTGAGCGTCGTCGGGGCGATAGCGATATTCCATCCCTTCGGGAAGTTTTGGCAGTTTGATTTGATTGGGTTTGATGATTTTATCGATGAATTCTTCATGCGATTCAGGACTGCGACCTTCGCTGGCCTTGAACAGATTGAGTGCATGCGGAATTTGAATCTCAAACGCGATTCTTTCTTTAGTTTGAAAAAGCACCATCGCGGGTTGCGAGATCACTTTGCCGACCCCTGTTTCGTCCTTGAGACTCTGGCCTTTGATTCCGACCCCAACTTCTGCAGGTCGAGCCTCCAAAGGGGGCGGCGTCGCGATGATTTTACCTTCTTCTTCGCGAGCAAGATCTGCGTCGGATTTGATCTCGCAACCCAATGCGAATAGCGAGATAAGTACCAAACCTGTGTGTCGAGCGAATTGCATCGTGAACCTCATTGAAAAAGCTACTTATCCGAGCGGCAGAAACGAATCCACCTGATTTCACGTAGGGGAGTCTCTTCGAGACTCACACAGCGTCTCGGAGAGACGCTGCTACGTGGTAGGAGAGACGCTGCTACGTGGTAGGAGGGACGCTGCTACGCGTTGGAACCCTATCTGCCGAAAGGCTTTTATAGCATAGCGGATCGGGAAGCCGGAGAACTGAGTGGCGAGAAAAAGCTTGTTAAAATCGATTTCCGCTTTATGAAAATGGCCGATTTTGGTACAAACGGTTGATTTTATAGCACTAGTATCACAGGAATAATCGTTGCGTGGCATCTGAATCGCCCGTCTCTGAAATGGAAGTCATTCCCGTCGATCTTGCTATTCGAGTCTGTCGGCAACTTGCGCCAGACGAGCAAGTCGTTGGTTGGTTTCAGACGAACTTGACACCGTCACTTCAGTTCGCTGACGGTTTGATTTTTCTTACCAAGCAGAGGCTGATCAGTTTCGAATCTGAGGCATTATCTGACTCAATGTCGCATGTCGAAAGTATTGGCGAGTGGCGAAGCTGGCCAATCTCCGACATTGCGGAGTTGCGTTTGCGTGATCGAGCGGGTTTGGCGTCAATCGAAATCGTAGGGCACGATCGGCTTTTACACGTCTGGCGTTTTTCTTCCGTCCGAATTTCGCAAGCCCGTCGCTTGTTGCTCGAATTCGAGCGTATCAAAAAATTAGGCTCGACCGATGTAGTGACGACGGTGGCCGTTTCGATATGCCCTTCGTGCGGAATGGTGATGCAGCCGGGAGAAAGTGTCTGTTCGGAGTGTGCTCCATCGGCTGCCCCAGATACGACGCGATCATTATGGCGTTTAACGCGATTCGCGCGACCAAGATTGCCAATCATCGTCTTTGGTTTCGCCCTAACGCTGCTCAGTACGGCAATCGGCTTGGTTCCTCCTTTGTTGACGTTGCCGCTAATCGATGAAGTTCTCGTTCCGCGAAAGCATTTTGAGTGGGTCCCTTGGTATATCGCCGGCCTATTTCTCACTGTCGTGGTCGCCTGGTTGCTAAGTTGGGCAAAGACTTTTGTGATGGCAACAGTGAGTGAGCAGATCAGTTTTGATTTGCGAAATAGGATTTTTGAACATCTGCAGCAGCTTTCGTTGGAATTCTTCGGCGGTCGCCGGACGGGAGATTTGATTTCGCGAGTCAGCAGTGATACCGAACGCATCTGCGATTTTCTTTCGATTAATCTGGTCGATTTCGCGACCGATCTCTTGTTGATCATTATGACGGCGGCGATTTTGATATGGATCGATCCGATGATGGCAGCCATTACCTTGATTCCGTTTCCGATCATCGGGTGGCTCATTCAATTCTTTCGAAATCGCATGCGTCAAGGATTCGCACGAGGCAGCGCGGCATGGGCAGAAATGGTCAATGTGTTGGCCGATACGATTCCCGGCATTCGCGTCGTCAAAGCTTTTGCGCAAGAGTATCGAGAAGTCGATCGTTTTACTGCCCGCAACGCTCAAGTGCTTTACACCAACACACGTGTCAATCGGCTTTGGGCAGCCTTCGGCCCTATTATTAGTCTGACGACGGAAATAGGACTTCTTGTGATTTGGGCATTCGGCGCCTATCGAATTTATCACGATCAAATCACATTCGGCGTACTTCAGACGTTTATTTTCTACATCGGTCGTCTCTATATTCGCTTGGATTCGATGAGTCGCATGTTGGCCAATGCTCAGCGGGCCGCTGCCGCGACGCACCGAATCTTTGAAATTCTCGATCGAGTTCCCAGCGTGGCTGAACCGATCAAGCCGATCCAACCCGGACGACTTCAAGGAGGAATCGAGTTTTCGAATGTCTGCTTTCGATATGGTGCGCGACAGGTTATCACCGATGTCAACTTATCGATTCGACCAGGCGAGATGATCGGGGTGGTTGGGCCAAGCGGAGCTGGAAAGAGCACCTTAGTCAATCTCGTCTGCCGGTTTTTTGATGTGGCGAGCGGCTCCATTCGCGTCGATGGTCACGATATTCGATCGTTCCCAATCTCGGCGTTTCGATCGAACATTGGAATCGTATTGCAAGAGCCATTTCTGTTTTTCGGTTCGATTGGTGAAAACATCGCCTACGGACGACCCGATGCCAAACGAGCCGAAATCGTTGCGGCCGCCCGAGCCTCGAAGGCGCACGATTTTATTCTTCGATTGCCCGATGGATACGACTCGATCGTCGGTGAACGAGGTCAATCGCTTTCGGGTGGCGAGCGACAGCGCATTTCGATTGCGCGAGCCCTTTTAACGGATCCTCGTATTCTAATCCTGGACGAAGCCACTTCTTCGGTCGACACCGAGACAGAACGTGAAATACAGGGCGCGCTCGATTATCTCGTTCAAGGTCGCACGACGATCGCGATCGCTCATCGAATCAGCACGTTGCGGAAAGCCGACCGTATTGTGGTGCTCGAAAAGGGGACTATTACCGAGATCGGTAACCATGAACAACTGCTCGAATTGGGCGGGACGTATGCTCGACTCAATCGAGTTCAAGAGCAGATGCAAAAAGAAATTACCATTCAAGAAGTCATACCATGAGCCGAACCACGCGAAGCCAGCTTTCACGCGATCAATGGGGGCACCTAATTTTGACTGATCAAAAGGGGAAACAATACGACGATGTGTTAGTCGTTCCGCTGTTCCCGATTAGCGAGCCTCGTAAATGGATTTCGATCGTTTCGGCCGACGGAAAGGAAATCGAATGCGTCGAAGACCCTAGCGAATTTAGCCCTGACACGCTCGAACATCTGAATAAAGAACTCATGTATCGAGATTTCGTCCCGCGCATTACGAAAGTAATCAGCGTCTCCGGGACAACTGAACCTTGCGAATGGCATGTGCAAACCAATCACGGTCCGACCAATTTTGTGCTCAAGGCCGAAGAAGATATCCGGCGATTGAGCGACCATGAAGTCATGATCATCGATGCCAACGGTGGGCGATTTCGTATTGATGATACACGACAGCTCGATAAGCGATCGTTGCGATTTATCGAGTGGTACGTCTAGTGGCGTAAGCTTCGTGCTTGCGCTGCGGAAGTCGCAAGCTCGAGAATCTTGAAGGCTTGTTGGAAGTTCGATTCGTCTGCGATTAAGGGGGGGATGATTGCGATTCGGTTTCGCTTGGGGCCTGTCAGATGTACTAGTAGGCCAAGGTCGCGAGCCTTGGTTACCCAATCTCGGGCAATCGTCGAAGCGGCGACCTTGTTGCGACTTGTAGGTGAATTACGACTGGAAGTGTCATCAACAATTTCCAGAACGCCGGAAGCTCCTTTCCAATCAACGAGTATCGATTGCTTGGAGGATTTCTGTAGGCACGTCATCCCTTTGGCGATCCAAGATTCGATCATCGGAATACGATCGAGCAGACAATCATTACGCAACAAGTCGACGGCTTCGACCGCAATACGACAAGCGAGAGGATTACCGGCAAACGTTTCGGATTCGTATCCTTCGGGTAGTTTATCCATCAACAGTGCGTTTCCGAGAACAGCCGCAATCGGAACGATGCCTCCGCCTAAACTTTTACCCAAGATCGCCAGATCGGGTTCCCAGCCTTGAGTCTGAGCGGCAAAAACGCCGCCTAGTCTTCCAAGACCCATTTGAATTTCATCGTCGATAAGCAAGATTCCGTTTCGACGAGCAACTTGATGTAGCCTTTGAAAGAACACACTCGGTGCATAAAAATAGCCCCGCGCTCCAATGGCCGGTTCTACGATAATAGCCGATAGTTCGTCAGCATTTTTGTCGATCCACTCCGCTGACGGCTCGAAGCATTCGGCGTTGCACGATTTGGGATGGAGTCCAACTGGGCAACTTTGACATCGAGGATAGGGAAGGCGATCGGTTGCGGTGGGCAAGATCGGTAGTTTAGCGGTATCGCTTATTTCGGCCGTTGCCAGACTTCGACCGTGGAATCCCAAATCAAAGGCGACCAGTCGACCCGGACGCGCGGCGTAGGCTATTTTCCATGCGACTTCGACAGCCCGAGCCCCTGTTGTTGTCAACCAAACTTTTACCGGCGACGTCATGGGTGCAAGCTCAGCAAGTCCCGATTCTAATTTTTGACGCCAAGGGTGCCGTAGGCCGACGAGCTGAGTGAGTATCGAAAGTTGATCGATGGCCGCGTTTACCAATCGAGGATGTGAGTGACCAAAGATAGTCGAAGAGTAGCCAGAAACAAAATCGATATAGCGACGATTGTCGACATCCCAAAGATAAACACCTTCGCCTCGAACGAATTGCAACGCATCATTCGGATCGTATGGTCGACGCACGCCACGAGGACTAGCATCATGAATCGCATCTTCTGTGAACGGGACGGCGATCGCCGCCGGTTCCGTCGACAAAGAACAGCCCGTGGCGAGCGACAACGGCTCACACGACGAGGCGGCATTCGGCACTGGATGCTTACGGTAGCTATCCATCGGCGCTGCCGCGAACGCTTGGGTCTTCGCGACGCTGTCGTTTCATCGCTTCTAAAAGCGGTTCGATCACGATCTGCGGCACAAATTTATTGAGTGCGGCACTGCCGCTCAAGGCAGCAATCTGTTTGATCAAGGTACTTGAAACGTGGGCGTATTCTTCGTCGGCCATCAAAAAAACGGTTTCGAGATCCGAGTCGAGCTGTCGATTGGCCATCATCATCGTGAACTCGCCGGCGATATCGGTAAGCGGTCGAACGCCCCGGACCATGACTCTGGCCTGTGACTTTCGCACGAACTCGACCGCCAAACCATCGAAGGCTTCGACAGTAACGTTGTCTAAATGCCCGACGACCGATTTCAATAACTTGAGACGCTGATCGACATCAAAGAGCGGGCTTTTGGTCGCATTCACTCCAATCCCAACGATCACAGAATCGTAGAGTCGCGAGCTGCGTTCGATGATGTCCAAATGCCCTAGCGTCACCGGATCAAACGAACCAGTGTAAACAGCTCGACGAACAGATAGATCGCGACGGGTCATTTTAGCTTTCTGCGAATTGCGAGTTCGAAGTTTTCAAATGGGCCTTGGTCTTTGGTCGACTGAGGTAGTAGGCGACCCACGCATAGAAAATAATAAAGGGAATCATCATCACGATGCTACTAATGATCGATGCAACACTTATAAAGGATTGCATCGACTGAGCGTCGAAATCTACGTTGGGATTCGATTTTGCGATACTCTGCTGAATCGACCCCATCGATCGCATTTGAATGTAAATGTTTCCGATCGCCTCGATGATTTTGTAGACGATGGCCAAACATGCTGCTATCACGCCGATCCGCGCTCCCCAGCCTTGTTTTTTCAGGAGCCCAACTCCGGTCGTGATAAAAAGCACCGACAACGCCGCGTTCAAACACGCGATGCCAATCGGCACGAACTTCGTCTCCTGGACGGCTTTCATCGGCGCCATGGCAGGATCGTTCATGGTTTCGGCCGGCAGCATCGAAAAAACGATCGTCGACAGTGCCGACATAAGTGCGGTAAAAATGCCGAGGGCACCGAAAACGATAAAGATGATCGCGATGACCGTGATCGCAGTTGGGAAAGGCGCGGCGGGATTTGCACCGGAGTGCTCACTGCCTGGATCGCCTCCGTACGAACTTGGCGTGTAGGGATTCAAGGACGGATTGGCCATCGCAGGTATGTTTGAATCGCTAGGGAAATTGCTGCTCATAAAAATTCCGAGAGGGCCGAGATAAGTCGCTCGATATCTTGCTTCGAATTATAAGCATGAACGGCGGCACGCAAGCGACCGTGCCGGACGCTGAGAACAATATTTCGGTCAAGAAGTATCTGCCGAACCCGATGACTGTCATGACCGGGAAACTCGAAGGAGACAATTCCAGATTGGCGAAGTGGGTCGGGATCGCGGTAAACAACGGCATTCAAGCGGCACAAACCCGATTCGAGAAAATGACTTGTAGCGACGATTCTTTCGCCGATCCCGCTCGACGGCTGATGGCAACCCGCTTCAAGGAGCACACCTAAACTCGCCGCAAAACCGAGCAAGCCCGCCATATTCGCCGAGCCACCTTCATAGCGTGAAGCTTGCGATTTGAGTTCTTTTTCGTTGGGGTCGAAACGATGCGATTGCTGTAAACTTCCCCATCCCATCATAATCGGTTCGAGCCAATCGAGATGGCGTTGGCGAATGAAAAGTAGGCCAGCTCCTTCCGGTCCGAGCATCCACTTATGACCGTCGGCAGCTAAAAAATCGATCGGGATTTCTCGAACCGAGAGTGGGAAAGCCCCGAGCCCTTGGATGGCATCGACAAAGAATTTCGCTCCGCGAGATTGAATCTGTTCGCAGAATTTCGCTAAATCAATTCGGTATCCCGAGGCATAGTGAACCCAACTGATCGTCACCATTCGCGTTCTGGAGTCGACGAATTTCATTAGTTGTTCGAGCGACAAGTCGCCGTTGGTCGGTACGATACGGACTTCGACACCCCGCTTTTGCAGCAGACGCCAGGGGACAAGATTGCTAGGAAATTCGTTATCGGGAACGACTAAGTTGTCGCCAGGCTGCCAAGGAACGCCATGGGCGATGACGTTGATTCCAAACGTAGTATTGGGAATGAAGGCGATTTCATCGATCTGGCACGAAAGCAATGCTGCCGCTCGCTCCCGTCCGATTTCTACGCCCTTGGCCCATTCTCCCCAGCTCAGGTCGCCTTGAGTAGCGACCTGGTCAATGTACCGAAACATCGCGACCTGTGCCGGGCGGGTGATCGGGGAAACGGCGGCGTGGTCGAGATAGGCCAATTCCTCGCCAATTACCATCTGATTTCGAAGATAATCGGGATTTTTAGGGCCGTTTGTAGCGATATTTTGTATCATTCGCTTCCGGTGCTATTGAAGGCGCAAGAAATCAGTCGGTTCTTTCGAGTACATGGTGACAGGCGAGGAACTTCAACTATACTAGCCGCGAGTAAGCCAAACCGGAAACGGGTGGTTCCGTGACGATTCTTTGAGGTTGTGAATGCCCAAGATTTTGTGCCTTACAGGGCTCGTTGTTTCCGGCCTCGTCGCCCTAATTTTTCTTATGGACCTTATTTTTGGTCTCATGGGCATGAGTTCCCTTGCGCCGTTTAATCTGACAAGTCTTATGATGGACTTGGTGTTTCTTGTGTCGAGCGGCGTCCTGGGATTTTTAAGTTGGACAAGTTTTCGCGAGCTGAAGTAGATTATTCATCATTAATTGAAGAATGCTACGGCGTTTTTGAAAATCGCTAGACCTTCACCGTGCTCGGGCTGTACTTCGCGTCGAGTCCAAAACGGATGATGCGTCGCGAAGAGATGCCGCTCTGGGTGCGGCATCAATCCAAATACATGCCCGCTTTCGTCGCAGAGGCCGGCAAGATTTAGCGCTGCACCGTTGGGGTTGATTGGAAAATCAAGTACTTCGTCGCTCGTTAATCCGTTTGCATCGCAATATCGAATCGCAATCTGCTGCTGATCGATCAAACGCTTCTTGGCGTTTTCATCGCGAACGACAAAGCGGCCTTCGGCGTGTGCCATCGGTAGAAAGATTTGATCGATTCCATTGAGAAACGGACTGGATGGATTACATACTTTGAGATGAACCCATCGATCTTCGAATCTACCTTGTTGGTTCCACGTTAGCGTTGCTGGCGGCGTTGAGGTTGTGTCGTTAAAGAATATTCCGAGCCGCATCATGACTTGAAAGCCGTTGCAAATGCCGAGCACCAATCGATCTTCGCTGCGAAAACTCTCGATAGCGTCGCGGAGATGTACGTTGAGCTGAGTCGCTAAGACTCGACCAGCCGCAATATCGTCGCCGTAACTGAATCCGCCAGGAAAGCAAAGTATTTGAAAACTGTCAGCCAAGATCGGTCGTTCGATCAACTGCTGGACGTGAATGGATACGGCTTCGGCACCAGCCATCTGAAAAGCAAAAGCTGTTTCGACGTCGCAATTGGTACCCGGCGCGCGAAGAACAAGAACTCGAGGTTTAGGCATCCGAATGATTTGATGATGAAAGTAGACAGTGGCTTGAATACGAAGCTGCAAAGCCTACCAAAAAATGACCATTCGAATAGGCATTGAAGAATAGCCAAGGATGCAAAGAATCTACCGTCCGCCGAAGAGTGGCGGGGACGGCGAGAACGAATTCAATGGCACGCCTTGATTTTGAGGGTAATAGCCCGCAGGGTAACCGCCGTATGCTGGATAGCCGCCGTTTTGTGGGAACCCCCCTGGAAGCGGCGTACTGTAGGTCGGCAACTGGCCGCTAAGTTGCGGTGCGGCTCCAGGCTGCGTCGCCAGATTGGGGTTATATCCCGGTGGAAGCTGAGCTCCGGCCTGGTACGTTCCATTGGGAATGCCCGCGTTAGGGTAGCCGGTTGGCGGATATCCAGTCGCTGGGTAGCCGGTTGCTGGATAGCCCGAATTAGGATACGTCCCGATGGGGTAAGCTGGCTGGTTGTTGCCGTACCAACCGCTGCTCGAACAGCCGACCGCCAGTGCGAGCGTGCTGATCATTGCGCAGCAAATAAGACGATTCATGGAGCTTCCTTAGCTAGACTATGCGAACCTACTGGAACAATAGGGTTTTACAGTTTTGCAACGCAATACAGATTCATGCGAGAAATCCAGCACTATTCCTGGCTAGTCCAACCGGTTGGAGCGGCTGGTTGTTGCTCGGGCTGAGCCGCACTTCGACGTCGGCGACGAGGTTTTGACGAAGCCCATTCTTTGGTCAAGGTCTCAAAGACTTCCGGCGATTCGTAGCGAACAATGTTTTTTCCCTCGGGAATCGGCCCGATGAGACCTCGGAATACGGGCATTCCACGAAGATCCAGATCGGTGCTGCTGTCGTCGACACCAATTTGAGAATGCGTGGAAATAATATTTTCGGCGGAGTGGAAATCGCGAATTCGAAGACTTCCGTCTTGGCCGCGTGTTACGATCCGATAAATCTCTTTCTTCGACATAAACTACGCTCTCCAACGGAATTGGGACGTAGGTAAAACAAAGCGGAGGACTGGACGCTTCTGATCGGATTCTCGCGGTGATGCTACTTGGAAAGCACCACCATCCGATCGAATATCGCCGAGTCCTCGAGCTTTGATAAACCTAGTAACGGGCAAAGGGCAGATTTGCGTTTAGTCGCTTAATTGAAAGCGGCTATGCCTGGCGCAGAAATCACCCTGACTCCATCGGTCATCGACTGGATCTTCAAGGTTTCATCGCAATTATGGCCTCGGGCCGATTCCCAGGCAGGATCGCCATCGCAGGAGTGACCAGCACGCCGGGATTTGAAAGACTCTCAAGCATATTGGGAGCTAAGGGCAGATTCCCTACAATAGGACCGATTGGACTTGATGGCGAGCCATTGGCTGCTTAAAGTGTCGTCTGCTCAGAAGCCGAGGAGGGTAGCCGAATGGTTAGGAACCTGATTCGAAATCAGGCGCCGGGAAACCGGTTGAGGGTTCGAATCCCTTGCCCTCCGCTTGTTCGCCAACTAGTGAAAGTTCACTTTCACCTGGTTTTTCGTTGGTGAACGTATCATTGGGTTCACTCGATTCTTCAGTAAATAAATTTATTCAGACAGCCTTAAATTTGAAGACAGGCTATCCAGCCGTGTCCAGCATCGCAGACTAACCAACGGCTTGCAAATCGAGACGCAGCCCTAACGCTTTGGCGATAGCTTCGACGTTCGATAGCTTTGCATCGCGTCCAGCTTCGATGTCGCGAATTGTGCCAGAATTCGGAATGCCAGCTGCCTTCGCAACCGCGTACCAGGTCAAGCCTTGCGATACTCGGGCTTCGCGTAGTCGACTTGCAATCGAATTCGTTTCAGCCTTGGCGGTCGCTCGCGGTTTGGCTTTGGGCGGAAATTCCGCTTTGACTTCCTTCCGAATCTTGGCATGACGAGCGGCATCGCCGGCTGTCAATTTATGTCCTACTTTGCGTTGCATGTTTCAACCTTCATCGACTTCGTAGGCGGATACTGGGTATACCGTGTCGGCATCAAAGACTTCATAAATGACGATGATAAAAAGCCGTTCAGGCGTGTAGCCGAATGCGCAAGGTAAACCCGATGACTTACTGAAGCTTCGCTTTGGGATTAGCGAGAACATGTTCAACGTCTTCGACGGTCAAACCGTGTTCTTCGACGTGCTCAATGTTCCCATTCCACAAAACGGCTTTCATCAGGTTTCCCCTTCGTAGTTCCATTATTGCAAACCGTGGCAGTATTGCAATGCGTTGCTATAGTCGCCAGTTAATTTTGCGCAGAATCGAATTGGCAAGCTGGAAGCTTATCCCACTTTTTGTTGGCAAGCTGGAAGCTTACCCCACTTGCGGGTACGAACAGGCCAGAGGGCCAATACATTGGCGGCCAAGATTAATCCGCCTCCCAACAGCATCGGTAGGTTCAGCGTTTCATTGGGATACGTCAAGCAGCAGGCAAAGCTCAGGATGCCTGGCAGGAAAAGTGCCCACGTCGAGACAAATACTGGTTCCATCGTATAGATGACGGCTGCCTGCACCGCCGAGACTTCGGGTTGGTACGTATTCATCCACGAAAAAGCCAGTAACGACGGAAATACGCTGAGCATCAGAATGAGCGGCCAAAAACTAGATTGCGATGATAAAGCCGAAAAGCCTGAAATCGTGACCTCGCTCAATGTTTGCGATACACCATAGAAAATGACGCCTGCAGCGAGCGCAACCGATGCGAACATTCCGGGAGTAAGCGATGCTGGATTGAGTTGCTTTCCAAATCGATCGATAAAAATAATCTGCAAGGAAAAGAAAAAGGAAGCGATCGTCGTCAGCGTATCGCCTCGCGTCCAAACTTGCATCGAATCGGCTGCTAGCCGAATCCCCTTTGCATCGAGCAAAACCAAACCGGTGAGGATCGATACGCCGAGAACGGCAATGGCGATTCCTGCGAAAACTAAATTCGAAGGGCGCCGACCAAGACTGATCGCCACCAAGAGCGGCGTAAAAACGACGGAGAGACTCGTTAAGAATCCGCTCCTCGACGCAGGAATAGTCGCCAAGCCTATCGTTTGCAGGATCAATCCCGATAGAAACAGCAGGCCAATCCAAGCTCCTGCAAGCCATTCGCTCCGTCGCGTCCTACGCACCAGGGGATTCAAGAGCACGAACAGCAAGATAAAGGCCGTTCCAAAGCGCAACCCGATAATCCATGTGGCCGACGCGACGCGAAACGAATTTGTCGCGGCCTCATTCGTATCCTGAAATTGCTGGTCGATTTGTCTGTTCAGTGCCTTGACCGTCGGGAACGACATTCCCCACAACGCATTGACCATCGTGAGAAAAAAGACCGCCTTGAGGCGTTTATCCACGAATGCAATCCTCAACGCAATCGACTTCGATATCCATCATCGAATCAAACCCATCCGGCCAATATTGGGCGTCATCGGAATAGGAGCCATCCAAGCATGTGGCCAGAAAACCACTACCGCCCGACCAATCAGCAATCGTCGCGGAATATAGTGATTCGTCCATGCACGCGCATCCGAACTAGCGGCCGAATTGTCGCCCATTGGAAAGAATTGGTCGTCTCCCAAGGTGAATTCAACCGAATTGCTATTGGCAAATAGTGGGCTGCTCGACCAAAGCGACGGCGATGAGAAAAGGACGTCCCTGGCAAGTGCAACCGCATTGGTGATCTTGCTGTCTGGATATCCCGGATAGTTGGTCTCTCGATAGCCATTCAAGGCTTCGTCTGTCATCGATTGCCCTAAATACGTATCAAGATTTACATCTTCAAGTTCTCGTTCAACAAAACGATCCGCAGCGTAACGATCGGCGATATAGTAAATGTCACGCCAGACTCGAGCGCGAGATACCTTTGCCGCAACGCCGGAAATTCCTAAGCCGGCTGGGGCAGCATCCATCGGGTCCGTTGAACTGCTTTGCGGACGATGAGGCAAGGTTTTATCGATCGAATCACTGATCCGATTGCTTGGACTAAAATCAACCGTGCTTCCATTGACCCACAAAGTCAACGTATCGTCGACATTGGCGAATTTTAGCCGAAGATGTTTGCCAGCGCGGACACTTGTCGCTCCTTTAGCTTCGTCTACCAATTTTTTCTCATCGGATTCGATAATCTCCAGTTTTTTCCCCTCGAAAATTGCTGAAAGTTTTGCTTCGCCACTTTCGAGGTCGATGGAACACCGGTAATGCACCCCAGCTTCAACAAGGTCGAGCGACAACGTTCCTTTTCCTGCGCTTAGTTCAACGTCAAATTCAGATGCAAGATCACCCGTCCAATGCTTCCCGTCGTTTTCAAGGTTAGCATTGGGCATTCCTCGCGAAGTTCTCGAGAACTTTGAACCTCCCCAATCTCGCACATCGCTCGGCAACCAATCGTTTTTGAAATCGTCACTTAGCTTTCCGTCACGCTCGCATACGTTGCTACGGTCGGTGTGAATGGACGCGTTGTAAGAGGTAAAGTCAGAAATCAGTCGGCTTGAATAAGGGGCAATAGGTGCTGGAAGTTTTCCGGTCAATTCGATGGACGACCATTGAAGCGGCGTTAAGACACGATGGAAATATCGAATCCAAGCTATGTCGCTTTTATCTTCGGTCGCTTTGCAATTCGCCGACCAAACTTCGGGAGTATGCTCGATCTCCCAACGGTTGGAAAATATTTCGCTCGACGGTTTGGCTTTTTCATCAGACCATCCAGGGTTTCCGAGGAAAAGATCGGGACAGGGTTGCCACGAACTAGGCACGCCCGCTTGTACCGCTTTCGGAGCGATTGATTTCGTATCCGCGATCGGCTGCAACATCGCTTCTACAATGCTCGGTGTCTTTCGAGCAATCGTAAAATCGGAAACGTCCTTCGGACGAATAGAAATGTCGCCATGCTCAATTCGCAATGTTTCGTTGGGTAACCCGACGCAACGTTTAATATAGTTTTGTCTCGCGTTCGCAGGAAACTTAAAGACAATGACGTCCCAGCGTTTTGGGTCTGTAAAAAGATAGCTGAACTTGCTAACTAAAATTCGATCGCCCGAAAATGTCGCATGGTTCCAATTCTTCTTCAGTTCAAGCGGTTGCTCGAACCTAGATAGTGGACAGGTTGTACCGACGACAATCGACGGCGTTGACTTCCCCGTCTCGGTCTCGAACTCACTGCTTGCACCGCTTTGGTATCCAAGTCCCGATTCCGTGCACCGAACATCCTTATGTGCTCCCATTAACGTTGGGGCCATCGAGCCGGTTGGAATGACGAAGGCTTCGGCGACGAAGGCTCGGAACAAAAAGGCCAAAATAAGGGCGACGGCAAAGCTTTCGATTGTCTCGCGAACCACCATGCCGTGCCCTTCTTCGCCGCCTGCCTTCGCTTTTGTCGGCACGGTCGTAGAACTCTGTTCGCTCATCGTCGCTTTCCTATCTTATAAACCAACGGGTTCGAAAACGAACCCATCCAAGTTCCAAATTATTTTTTTGGTGCCCGAAACAACAAGCCACAATTATCCTACAATAACCGTTCCAACCTGCGCGTTCCTGGGAGCCTTCGGTATATCAAGTTTCCGGGATGCTACCAAGTCCCCAAATCATGCAACGCTCGCCGTACCGCTCAGGTTCATTGATTATTTTGTTTTGGCTGGCTAATTCATTAAGGATTCGGATTATGAGATTCGGTTGGTTCGTCGTACTACTTGCTTCGATTGGGTTGCTGGGGTGTAACAACCAACCTTCCAATTCTGATCTTCGAGTCGTGAAGAATAAAAGCGAAGATGGTGTTCCGAACGCAAAATCGCCGGATGCCAGCGGAGAAAAGCTCAGGATCGCTTTTGTCACCAATCAGATCGCGGACTTCTGGCGAATTTCCGAAGCGGGCTGCGTCGATGCTGAAAAGGATTTTGGCGTCTCGGTCGAGGTTCGAATGCCATCTCAGGCGACGGCCGTCGAACAAAAACGCATTATCGAAGATTTGCTCACCTCGGGCATTCAAGCTATAGCGATCAGCCCGATCGATGCCGACAATCAAATCGATTGGCTCAATGAAATTGCTAAGAAAGTTCCGCTCATTACCCACGACTCGGATGCACCTGGCTCCAATCGATTGCTCTACATCGGCATGGACAACTACGCCGCCGGTCGTGCCTGCGGTGAGCTGATCAAAAAAGCTCTTCCTGATGGCGGCGAAGTGATGCTTTACATCGGTCGTCTCGAACAAGACAATAGCAAGTACCGACGACAAGGCGTTATCGACGTTTTGATGAATCGTGACCGCGACATCAAATACTATCTATCTCAAACCAACGCTTGGGATCCGGCTGACGGAGAAGTAAAGGGCGACAAGTACACAGTGCTCGGAACGATTACCGACCAGGGAAAACCCGACGTCGCGCAAACGAAAGCCGAGGACTCGATCAATAGCTATCCAGGATTGAAGGCTATGGTTGGCTTATTCGAATACAATACGCCAGCATGTTATCAAGCGATTGAGAAAGCCGGCAAGCGAGGTCAAATCAAACTGATCGGCTTCGATGAAAACGACGTTACCCTGCAAGCGATTAAAGATGGCCATTGCCAAGGAACCATCGTGCAAAATCCTTACCTTTACGGATACGAATCGGTTAAGACCTTGAAGAACATCCTTCAAAAAGTGGAGGGAGCGATACCGGAGTCGAAGTATATCGACATCGCGCCGCGTGCGGTCACTCGCGAAAACGTCGACGAATACTGGGCTGATTTAAAAGCCAAGAAGAGTTAGCAACCAATCTTACTCTTTCGCAGAGTCGCAATCGCTCGACTTCCATCGAATGCTTAACAACCTGCCACCGCTCTTAGAAGTTCGACAAATCACCAAGCAGTTCCCGGGAGTTCGCGCCCTTCGGGGGGTCGATCTCCAATTGGGAACCGGCGAAGTACTGGCGGTCATTGGCGAGAACGGAGCGGGCAAAAGCACGCTCATGAAAATCCTGGCTGGAGTTCAATCGCCAGACGCCGGTGATATTTTGATCGATGGTAGGCCGGTCAAGCTCGATTCGGTTGCGTCGGCGCTCGAGTCGCGCATCGCCTTGATCCATCAAGAATTGAACTTGGCGACGAATCTACAAGTGGGAGCCAATATCTATCTTGGCCGGGAACCTAGACGATTGGGAATTATCGATCGTCGTAAGCTCAATCGCGATGCGAATGAAGTTCTTGCGAGGCTGGGACTAGCCGTAAAGGCGACCGAACCTTTGTCGAGGTTATCAATTGGCAAGCAGCAGTTGGTCGAAATCGCCAAAGCGATGTCGGTCAATGCACGTGTCCTTATCATGGACGAGCCGACATCGAGCCTCTCGTCTTATGAATCCGAGCAACTTTTTAAGGTTGTAAAAGATTTACGAGCCAAAGGAATAAGCGTCGTCTATATCTCGCATCGGCTGGCCGAAGTTCGAGAGTTGGCCGATCGGGTGGTGGTGCTTCGAGATGGTGCCAACGCCGGTGAGCTTGCCGGTGAAGAGATCACACACAACAACATGGTTCAAATGATGGTCGGCCGCGAAATTTCGCAATATTACGGTCGTCAATCGCACCCGATCGGCGATACGGTTCTGCAAGTCGACGATTTGGTAACCTCCAAATGGCCTAAACACGCATCGTCATTTTCGATTCGACGCGGTGAGATCGTCGGGATAGCCGGTTTGGTGGGTGCAGGGCGTAGCGAGCTGCTCCAGACGCTTTTCGGCATCGATCGTCCGATACGCGGTACCGTTCGGATGAATGGCAAGTTGATTCGATTAAAGAACCCACGCGATGCCATTCATGCAGGCATGGCTTTAGTTCCGGAAGATCGCAAACATCATGGCTTGATCGTCGATATGCCCGTCCGCGAGAATATTGGCTTGGCAAGCTTACGGGCGCACCAGCGCTTTGGCGGCTTTCGAAATGCGGCTCGTGAGCGGAGCGACTCGCGGCAGATGATTGACAAACTTCGAATCAAAACACCGCACGATCGACAGATTACAAGATTTCTATCCGGAGGCAATCAGCAGAAAATCGTGATTGGAAAATGGCTTGCCCTCAATCCAAGCTTACTTTTATTGGATGAACCAACGCGAGGAATCGATGTTGGTGCCAAGCAAGAGATTTACCGACTGATGGAACAGCTCGCCAAAGACGGCATGTCGATCCTTTTTGTTTCCAGCGAACTGGAAGAGATTATTGGAATGAGTGATCGCACACTCGTGATGCACGAAGGGCGACTTGCTGGCGAATTGCAACGCAATGAACTTACCGAGCAAGCGATTATGGCTTTAGCGACCGGACAAAACTGAATGAGTATTAAGACGCTAGGTATTTTTGGACTGCTGCTAGCCTTATCGATCTTCATGGCCATCATGACATCGAATCCGTGGTATGACGTACTCAACGGTACCTTTTTGCAACCAAACAATATCGAAAATCTCCTTCGTCGAACGTCGATGTACGGGTTGCTTGGAATTGGCGTCGCCTTCGTGATTATCACCGGCGGCATCGATCTTTCTATCGGTTCGATCGTTTGTTTGGCGGGTTGCCTATTGGCGTTGTTTCTACAGGTCAATTACCAAGCTGCCGATGACTACTCTGTTTCGAAAATCAAGGCTGAAGAAAAATCGATATTGCTCATTGGAAAAGTTCCAGCGTTCGGTGTCGGTGATCGAATACGACTTTCTGGTGCTAGGCGTGCCAAGAACGCTCTCCTGAACATTTCCGAGGTCGAACAAGTTCAACTCGAAAACACTCAGGGCCAGGCGGCCGGTTCGGCAACCATGCTAACCGTCGAAGGGGATATCAGTCGCGACGACGATAGCGGACGAATTGCTAAGGTCTATCCGGTAAGCGACTTCAAAAAATCGACTGAAAGTTCGGCTTCTGAACTCGTGCTGGACGGTGCTTTTCCAAAGCTTCGACCGCGCGATCAATTGACGTTGGTACATCCACAGCAAGGTCAAAAACAGATCGAAATTGTCACGGTCAAATCAGAGAAAGGCTCGACGACCCTTCACCTTCAACGCGATCTTGGATCGGATTTCTCGAAGGAATGGCTAGTGATACCGCAATTGCGTCATCAGAGAATGCCCGTTCCACTCGCGATTTTATCGGTGATTGGAATTGCTGTTTTGCTTGGTCTTATACATGGTCTATTGGTCACGCGTGTGCGACTTCAACCTTTTGTGGTGACGTTGTGTGGTCTGCTTATCTATCGAGGTGCATCCCGATGGTTGGTCAGTGACCAGCCCGTTGGCTTTGGAAACGAATTTACCGATACGTTGAGTCCGCTTGGGAGCGGAAAATGGGTGCTCCACCAATGGTCCAATCATGGCCACACTGAGACGTTCGGGATACCCTATCCGCTATTCATTTTGGTTTTTGTCGCGATTGCGGCCGCGATCTTTTTGAATATGACGATTTGGGGGCGATACCTCTTAGCCCTAGGCCGGAACGAAGAAGCGGCCCGGTATAGCGGCATTAATACCGCGAGAATCACCGCCATCGCCTACGTCATTTGTACGGTCGCAGCAGCCATGGGTGGAATGCTTTTCGCTATCGACTCGAATTCTGTTTCGCCGTCGAGCTTCGGGAACTTCTTCGAACTCTACGCAATCGCCGCGGCCGTCTTAGGTGGCTGCAGTCTTCGAGGCGGAGAGGGGACCGTGTTGGGTGTGATCATTGGCACGGCGGTAATGCAGATACTTAACAATCTCATCCTACTCATGAAGATCTCCGACGAATTAGAGTTCGCTATCATCGGTTTGGTGATCTTGATCGGAGTTATCTCCGACGAATTGATCCGACGATTCGCCGCGAGACGGCGAGCGATACTGGAAGCAAAACTCAATCGTACCGTTTCTGCGTAGCTGACCATGGGCTGCTCAGTGCTGTTCATTAGCCGGAACGCGTTAGCGTCCGGTTTCCCCGTATTTCGAGCGAACTGGTCGCCAAGTTATTTCTGCAATTCAAGCAGGCGTGACCGACTATGTTGCTAAGCCGTTTGAAGCAGATGAGCTTCGCGCTAAACTGGTTAAATACGTTCCGGCTTAACGCTAGCTTCGTCAAACCTACCTTGGTTGACTATTGCGGCCTGAGAGTTCGATCGATCAAATTATATGCAGCCTGCCGCATCTCGGGCGGGAAGTCATGTTCGCATTCAGGGTGGGCTAACACTAATTTATCGCTTTGCCCATATAGTCGAAACACAGGCTTAGCGGCTGCGACGACTTGATCAACGCTCTCTGCGCGAAAATTTGAATCTCTGGTTGGAGCAATGATGAACGTCGATCGCGGAGCAAGTGCACCGATCAACTCATGGAAATCGAATGGGATATCATCCAATCGGCCTCGATAGTCGGCCAGTTTGATCATGTATCGCGTTTGGCACCAACCTTTTTCGGGATACCAATTCTTCTCCGCGCCACTGTAGTAGTCGACAAAGGAATCCAGACCGCAGCTCGATACAACGACCTTCAAGCGTTCATCAAAAACAGCCGTATAGACCGAATTGTGTCCGCCGAGCGAGTGTCCGATCGTGGCGAATCCTGGCTGGGGATCGACGTACTCGAGCGACTCCAGCAAATCGAGTCCTCGCATGTTATCCCAGACAGCTTTGAGTGTCCCGCTCTCCCAGCCAAGGTTGGCAAGATCAGGTTGATATTTTGCTAGCAGAGGATAATTCGGTGCGAGCGTGACATAGCCTCGCTCCGCAAGTTCGACAGCATATTCTCGATTCGGTTTGTCGCCAAGCCCAACAACGCTACCGTGGCCCACGACATTGTTCGTGCCATGCAAACAGAGTATCGCTGGAGCGCGAATCGAGCCAGCCAAGAGTATTTTTGGAATCAACAAGTATGCAGGGACGCGACAACCTGGTTCGGATTGGTATGTCACGCGTTTTCGTAAGTAGCTTCCACCGTCGTACTCCTCGATCACTTGCATTTCCAGAGGACAACGCTTCTCGTTGCCAGGCAGTCGTCCCATGACTTGCTCCATACCGAGCAAAATTTCTCGTCGACGGCTCTCCCATTCTTTCGCATTTGTCACCGGTTGTTGTTCGCCGCGAGCGTCATGAAATACCATCAAATTCTCACGAGGCAATCGCTTCGGCAGGCTACTGCTGTCCTGAGCAAACAAAATGGTCAACCAAGGCGACACAGCCCCTATCCAACACCAACAAAAAACGTATCGCCAAAAGGATATCTGGCTATTCATCAAGTATGCTCTCCAAGTAAGAAGCTATGGATTCGTAATGCAATACAAGACTTCCTGTCGCTGGTTTCCGGTCTGGTTCGCGACGCGCAGAAAAAGCTCCTTGCCGACAACCGCTGGGCTGGCAAATGATTCGCTGCCCAGTTCGTTTTGTGCGACCATTTCAAAACGCACTGGGCTGGCGCGGAAAACGTAATGTGTCCCCAGTTCATTCGCCCAATAGATTAGATCACCGACCAAGACTGGCGATGCACTCACAGGGCCTTTCAGTCGTTTTTGCCACATCTCTTTTCCGTCCGTACCGCGCCAACAAAACAGTATTCCTTTATCCGTTAAAGCGTAGACATAGCCTTGATGAACCAACATCGATTGCTCGTAGCACTTCTGATTGTTCTTCCATAGGATCTTTTTGCTACCGTCCGCTGAAACAGCTATTGTTTCCGCTTTCGGATAACCGCCGCTGGCAAAAACAGTATCTCCCTCCCAGACCATCGTTCCGCAAGTCGCATCGGTCGTTCCATCCACTTGCCAAAGCAAGTTTCCGGTATCGGGTGCGTATGCGCTCACAAGATTCGAACCGCTGATAAGCAATTGATCTTTGCCAGCGACGTGTGCCACGACAGGCGAGGAAAAGGTAATGTTGTTCGGACGCTTTGTTTTCCAAAGCAAATCGCCACTGACGCGATCCAAGGCCTGAATAAAACTTTCACCATCATACTCTCCGACGACGATAACGCTGTTGCGATACAGCACTGGCGATGGAGCGTAGCCGTATTCAAACTTCGTTGGCTTGAACGCCATCAGATCTTTTTCCGATAGAATCTTTCCGTCAAGACCAAGCACATTCAGTAGGATCTTGTTGTGATGAAAGAAGGTGGCAAAAATACTTTTACCATCGCAGGCCAAAGTCGGACTTGCTGCCGTATTCTTAGGGTGGTTATTCTTTGGAAATCCTCCCTGACTGACGTCTGTCTTCCACGCTTGTTTTCCTGATGCACGGTCAAAGGATACCACTGATTGAATCTGAGCCGACTCGTCGGCCGTCGTCAGGATCACAAGATTTCCAACGACGATGGGCGAAGAATGACCTCGACCGGGTACATCGGCTCTCCATCGGACATTTTTCGTCTCACTGAATTCGCTCGGCACCGATGACGCGCTCGTACGGCCATCGCGGAATGGTCCACGCCACCAAGGCCAATCGCGTTCGATCGATAGTTGGGGAAAACCTTGAAGTCCAATCTCCTGCCCATCGCTAATACAATTAACGGAAATAAAACCGAACCCAACAACTGCGACAGCCAAAAAAGCTCTGATGTTTAAACCTGAGAATGTCATATTCGATACCTATACAAGCACTAGTGTTTGATCAATTCGTTGATCTTAGCATACAGGATTTCTCAAGGAAGTATCGCACCTTAGCAGTTGCGGCAGGTCTCTAAGCAGTTACAATAGGTGCGTTGCGTCAAGCAACGATCGACAAATCCTGCCCCCAACCCTTCCGCACTTATTTAAGATTACGATTGCGTGCCGCTGCTAACTCCATTGCGGCGCGTCCTGTGACTTCGCGAAGCAAAGTCTGTAGGTATCTACGAGTCCCATCAGACACTCAGACATTTATTACGTTGAAAGATTAATCATGCTCAGCCGTAGAAGATTACTGCAAGGAATGGCCGCCAGCACCGGTGCCGCATTTGGCACTTCGCTTGCTCCGCAACGTCTCTTGGCGTCGCCCATCAGCAACACGACGCCAAAGCGAATCGTCTTTTTCATGCAGAACCAAGGCTTCGATCCAAAGACCTGTGTTCCCATAGGGATGAGCAGCAGCGGGTCGCTGGCGAAAGCCAAACTTCCCGAGCCCATCAGTGCACTTGAACCCTATAAGGAACGACTGCACATTATCAACGGCCTGCACGGCATCCACACCAGTCCCTCGCACAGCGCCTTCTTCGGCGCGCTCGGTGGCTATCGCGGTAGTGACGGTGTGCCGCCCAGTGCACCGACGATCGATTATGAACTGAGCAAGGTTCTCCCACAGACGCTTCTGCCTCATCTGTGCATCGGCATGGACTCGATTGAGAACATGAAGACCAAGCCGACCATTGCGACGCTGTCGGCCAGCGGTGCCGGTCAGCCGATCTTCATGCATTCGAATCCGAATCATCTTTATCAGATGCTGTTCGGCGGCATTTCCACCGGCGACATACGACTCCAGCACGAAGCCCGATCGAGTGTGCTCGATCAAGTCGAAAAGCTGGCCGCGATGAACGGTCGATCGCTTCCAGACTCAGAGCAGCAGCGTTACGGCCAATTCGTCCAGGGCTTCAAGGATGTTAACGGCCTGCGGACGCGTCTCGACATGGTTGCCGATCACATGCGAAAATTCGCGCCCACGGTGGACGAGCGATACACTAAGCCGGAGTTCGAAACCGACTGGCACGATGTTCTGCTGGACCTCGGCATCTCGGCGCTGACGTCTGGTATCACCAATACGCTGACCATCGGCTCAGGTCGTGGCGAGATCTTCGGTGCGTGGAAGGGACTGGGCATCGAGGAACAGGGCCACAACCTTGGGCACATGGATCAGCCCGACAATCCGATCTGGATCAAGATTCGTCAGTATAACAGTCGCATGCTGGTTAGGATCATGGAAGCGCTGGAACGCGTTCCCGAAGGAAGTGGAACCATGATGGACAATACGCTGATCGTCTACACCAGCAACAACGCGGACAAACAGCATACCAACGGCGCCAACTGGCCGGTCATGCTGTTGGGCAACTTGGGCGGCGCATTCAAAACCGGTTGCTTCACGCAACTGGACGGCAAGCGACCGATCAACGCGCTCTACGCGTCGCTCCTGCGCGCCTCCGGCCAGAACTGCGATCGATTCAACATGAACGACAAGTTGTCCAAAAAATTTGACGTCAGTACCGGCCCCCTCAAGGAAGTGCTGGTATGAGTAGGTTTGAATTTGTTTTGGTTGGCGAGCTGGAGGTGAGAATCAACAAAGGAAGCCGGCCCGTCAGACCAATTGCCGGCGTCGTGGATCTTGTTAAAGATCCTTGCACGATAGGATCTTTAACAAGATCCACTACGGCGAATTCGACAGTCGTAAGTTCGACGTCCCGAGGGAGAGTAAAGAACGCGCAGTTGTCACTCGCCTCGATAATATTCATGGTGTGTCAACTGTCCATGGCCAGAGGCGAGACTTACACGCCCGGCCAGACGGTCAACAAAGACTTTGGCAGCTTTGCTAAATCGTTTCTCGCCAACCATTGTGTCGACTGTCATGGCAAGACAGATCCCGAGGGCAATCTTTCGCTTGAAGACCTGGGACCTGTGGATGAAGTCAACGCCAGCACCTGGATAAGCGTGTGGGCACAGGTCACCTTAAAAGAGATGCCTCCCCGGGACACGGCGCAACCAGAGGTGATCCAGCGGTTGCAGTTCTCCGACTGGATTGTCGGTGAACTGACACAGGTCATGCAAGACAAGGGTGGTTTTCGTGCTCACCTGGATCCCAACAAAGGCAATTTCGTCGATCACGAACTGCTCTTTGGGTCGCTGCCCGCTGGCATCCAACTCGAACCGACATCTTCGCTGGCACGCATCTGGCGCGTGACCCCTGAGGAACACATCACGCGTCTGAACGAATTGATCAACACGGAAGCAGCGTTTGACCCGGAAAAGCCGGGCCTTCGTACCCATGGCGATGCCGTTCCCACCAACCATGGCGGTGAACTCAAACTCTACTTCGGTACCGATAGCATTATCCAGTGGCAGGGTGGGACGGTCGCCTATGCCACAGCAGTCAAGAGCGTCCCTGCCGTCCTTTCGTCAGCACGCAATCATGGGCTGGAAAACTATCCTGACTTCTACACCGTCAACAGTGCCGAAGCGACACAGATTTTGGGTATTGCTGGCGACATCATTCGCTATATGGCGGATGGTCCGCTGAGCATCGCCAAGCCGTATCAAATCACGGACGATCCCAAATCGATCGCGGACAAAATGACGGGCGACTTACGTGGCCTGCCCACAAGTCTGGTCTACAGCCCAAAGGTTGTACGTCCGCTGACGCCAGTTTATGAGCTCCTGAAGGAAGACGGCGTGACCGACGAGCGTTTACTCGCAGCGGTCGACTACCTCTTCGAAGCATTGACCTTCCGGCCGCCGAGCAAAATCGAGTCAGACGCTTACCTTGCAATCGTCAAACAATCCATCGAGAAGCTCGGCATGAAAGATGGTGCTGTCCTCGGTCTGTCATCCATCTTTCTTGATCGCGACGCGCTCTTCCGACCGGAACTGGCCGAGCACGGCAAACCGGATCAACAGGGTCGTGTCATGCTGCAGGACTGGGAACTGGGCATGGCGGTCAATCACGCGCTGCGATACATCAGGCCAGAAGAAGCGTTGCGCAGCGCAATCGCCCAAGGGCGGATGCGCACCAGGAATGATGTGAAGCGTGAAGTAGAACGCATGCTGGCCGACGACAGCATACGAAAGCCGCGCATCCTGCGTTTCTTCCGCGAGTACTTCGACTACGACCTTGGCGGCTACATTTGTAAAGATTCGAAAGCGTTGGCGGATACGGGGGCGAGTAACAAGGGACAGTCTCATTACGGTGCCATGTTTGACGCGACGGCGAGCACCGATTGCCTGATCGAACTCATCCTGCAGGAAGACAAGGATGTACTCAAACAATTGCTAACAACCGACAAGGTCGTGGCCACCAAAGCAGACAACGTCTACTTCGGCAGGAAACGCTCCCGGGAAGAAATCGCAGCGTCCGTTGCCGCCGAGAAAAATGCGGAGGCGAACTCAGGAACGGAACCGCCGACGCCAAAGGAAAAGAATAAGCGATCGAACGTCAATCATAACGTCACCGAAGCAAACCTTTCGGGGCCAGAGATTTACGCTCGCGTGAGTCGGCGTAGCTTCGGCAACGGCTCCATGAAACCAGAACGTATCTTGGCGACGGCGCCCGAAGGCGAACGTCTGGGAATCCTGACCCATCCGAGTTGGCTCGTCTCCCACTCCGATGCCATGGACAATCACGCGATTCGGCGCGGCCGATGGATTCGCGAACGGCTGCTGGGCGGCGGCATTCCCGATGTGCCAATTACCGTCGACGCGATGCTTCCGGATGAGCCCAACAACACACTGCGTGACCGAATGCGGGTCACCAGGGAAGACTATTGCTGGACCTGTCACAAGAAGATGGATCCGCTTGGCCTACCATTCGAGATGTACAACCACGCAGGCCTGTATCGTGAGACGGAACTCAACAAACCCGTCGACACCACAGGCGAGATCATCGATTCCGGCGACCCCACACTGAACGGCAAAGTCACCAACGCCATCGAGATGATTCAGAAGCTTGCTGAAAGCGAACGCGCCGAACAGGTCTTCGTCCGCCACGCCTTCCGATTCTGGATGGGCCGCAACGAAACGCTCAACGACGCGCCCTTTCTCCAGGAAGCACACCGCGCCTACAAAGACAGCGGCGGCAGCATGGACGCACTGCTCGTATCGCTACTCACCTCCGACGCATTTCTCTACCGCACGCGGGGTAATGTTCGTTTCTAGGCTCCATCTCATTACTGCGTCTAAACTTCTATGTCGCATCACTTCAGACTACTCGAATCATGAATAAACACGAATGGCGTGAGAACACCGAAGAGGGCGAGACTCGCCTCGTCACCGCGACGCGACACGCGGGTAAATGGAAGCTCCGGTCCCGACTCAAAACAGAAACGGAATGGACTGAGTTTCCTGTCATTCCACTTGATGATCTCGAAACACTGCACGAACTCATCTCGAATAAATACCAGCGTAAACGCGCTCCATATGACCATGTTTTGGAAATCGATGCCCTGATTGAAGCGGCGAAACCTCGGAAATGATAGGATGCTGTTTTAGGAAATCCCAAATGGCGTCAGTCGCCTTGAGCGTTTGGTCGCGTAACTTCAGGATAGACGACGATAAACCCTTCCAAATCCGCTTTCGCTGACCAGCCGGTCTCGCGCATTGCGTTGGCTGCTGTGCCACCCATTCCGTGCAGCATAGTGACTAAACGGGATCGGCTTAGTCTTGTTATGCTCCGGCGGCAAATGAACAACGCATCGGCGCTCAAGATCGCCCAACGGAATCTTCAACTCGACATGACCAGACGGAACTGCCTGTGCTCGCACGTTCCCGATTTGCAGGAAAACGATGCCTATTGAAAGCAGTGCGAAAAACACGATAAGCAACTTCTTATTCATGGGAAGATTCGTGGGATCCAAACCAACTCGAGATTTCCAGGTTGCGGAAAATTCTCGGGAACTAATCGAATCATCGAATCTCTGGCACCAGCCCAATGGACAGCGATAGCTCCATCGGGAATCACCTTATCCGGCGAGATGAATGCGGCTTGTTCAAGTGCCGTTGCGGACTTGCATCGGGTGTGACGATGCTCACCGTGTCGAAAGCCAGTCCCGTTTAACCTTCAGTCTAATCCACTCGACTCGATTGATTTCCCTGAGGATGACATCGCAGCATGCAAGGCCTCGCGGCTTGATGTGAAGGTGATCCAGGTCAAACGCGGCTCAAATGCGTGACAAGACGTGTATGTTTAGATAGATTGTTCTCCATGAAACTCCACTCAGTCCTCCTCACCCGGACCCTGTCGCTCGTGGCCTCGGCGGTCGAGCCCGCGACGGACCCTGCTAGCGCAGCCGATCCCGGGTGCATCTCGCGGGCGACAAGATGAAGGCCTTCGAGGGTGGTGATTACTCGGTGGATCAGGCCTTGGCGGCGGCGGTGCCTTTGAACGGTCAGCGCACCTTTGAAGACGTCGCCACACAGACTTTCGTGCTGATGGACAAGCTCGACGAGGGCGTGGAATTCATGGGCCGCTCGCTCATGGGCATCAGCCTCGAATGTGCGCGCTGCCATGATCACAAGTTCGATCCCATCTCGCAGCGCGACTACTACGCGCTGCTGGGTTTCTTCCAGAGCAGTTGGAATGCGCCTCTGCCGATCAATACGAAATCGCAAGCCGAGGCTGAGGCCGCAGTGGCAAAGCAGCGCAAGTTGATCGCCGAACAGGCGCGACTGAACGGCTTCATCCGCCAGACCAGCATCAAGCTCAACGCCGGGTTCCCGATAAACTTGTGCCGCGTGCGACGCCGGTGTTCTTTGGCGAATCTAAGCTAGCCATCGAAGGCAGCGGACGCGCACAACTCGCCGATTGGCTCACCATTCCTGACTCCACGCAAGCCGCGCTCGTCGCCCGCGCTGCGGTGAATCGCGCATGGCAGCATCTCTTTCGCGAAGCCCTCTGCCGCACGCCGAAGGAACTCGGTCGGCTCGGTGAGACGCCTGATTTTCCCGAACTCATCGACGGCCTCGCGGAGTCGTTCGTTCGCGATGGCTGGTCGTTGAAAAAGCTGATTCGTCGCATCGTGATGAGCGATGCGTATCGCCGCTCATCCGTTACGGCGGAAGCAGACTTCACGAAAGACCCCGACAATCGTTTCTTCGCACGACAATCGGTTCGACGTCTCGAATACGAAGCGATCCTCAACACGATGGCGAGGCTGCGCACTGGCAAGCCCTTCGCTGATATCGGCAAGCTCGATGCCGCCGAATACACACCCTACTTCGATCGCCCGACGGTTTATGATCTCGTCGCCCGCCGCGTCCTACGAACACATCCTCCAGCGCCCGCCCACCGGCGACGAACGCGCCTTTCCGCGAGACTTTATCGAACGTCGCCGAATGCAAACGGGCACCGCGCAGGCGAGGGATGAAATCACCGAGTTCATCACGTTGCTGCTCTGCGGGAATGAAATCCTTTACATCGAATAACATACCATGATCACACGTCGCCACCTTCTCACCCGTATCGCCGCCGCGCCCGTCATTTGCGCAACGGGTTCACTTTGGGCCGATGAGAAATTCGTCGCCGCGAAATCGCTGCCGCTGCATCACCCCGGCAAGGTGAAGAGCATCATCTTCTACTATTGCAAAGGCGGTCCGGGGCAGGCGCACACCTTCGACAAACCCAAGCACATCGCCAATACAGATCTGTATCCGTTTGGCTTCAAGAAATGCGGCCAGTCCGGAATCGAGATTGGCGATGTGTTTCCAAGTCTGCAAAAAGTGGCCGATGAACTGTGCCTCATTCGCTCAGGTTACGGCGCGCTCGCGACGCACAACGAAGGCGGCATTCACATCTTCACCGCCGCGAGCAAACTTGGTGCGAGTCTCGGTGCGTGGATGCTGCACGGACTCGGCAGCGGCAATCCATCGCTGCCTGGGCACGTGCTGCTCTCCGGTTGTGTGCTCGGCGACAAGTGGGCGGTCAGCGATGGCGAGGTGCATGGCGGCGCGCGATCCACGGGCGCAGGCGGACTGCCGCCATCGTTGCAGGCGCAACCCGTCAGCGACCTGGAGCATCCCATCGCCAATCTTAAAAGCCCGATGGCCGATGCCGACCAAAGACGCTGGCTTGTGGAACTCAGCGCGTTGAACGCCGGATTCAGCGCCCGTCATCCGCACGTCGCCAAGCTAGACTCGCGCACCGAGTCCTTCCTCGCGGCGCATCGCATGCAGACCGCGGCGCCCGAGGCCTTCGACGTGGAAAAGGAGGCCGTAAATCCGGCGATTCGCAAACTTTACGGTCTCGATTCGCTGCCCACCCGCAGCACCGGCACGAAGCTCCTGCTCGCGCGTCGCCTCGTCGAGCGCGGCGTGCGATTCGTAGTCGTGCCGAGCATGTCCGTGCCGAACCTGGAAGGCGGTCAGGGAGACTGGGACACACACACCCCCACGCAAGTGCGCGGCCTCATCCCGAACCTCGCCCAGGCCTGCGATCAACCGCTCGCCGGACTCATCACCGATTTGAAGCAACGCGGCCTGCTCGATCAAACACTCGTCGTCTGGGGCGGCGAGATGGGGCGCGGCGGCCCCGGCCACATGAATCACAACGGCAGCGCCTTCACCTGGTGGATGGCCGGCGGCAGCGTGAAGCCCGGCTTCGCCTATGGCGCCACCGACGAACAAGGCTTCACCGCCGTCGAGAATCCCATCCACGTCCGCGACCTCCACGCCACCATCCTCTGGATGTGCGGCCGCGATTTCACCAAGCTCCAGCACAACGGCATCGGCGTCGACACGACCTGCAAAGTGGCGAAGGAAATCATTTTATGAATCAACCCGATATCGGCTCTGCCCGCTGATTTGCCCAAGCCCGCAGCGCGCTAAACGAGAATCGGCTTGACGACGCTTCCGTAGAGATCGGTCAGTCGATAGTCGCGTCCTTGATTGCGAAAAGTCAGGAGCTGGTGATCGATGCCCATCAAGTGAAGAATGGTGGCGTATAAGTCATGAACCGTGACAGGCTCCTCGGTCACTCGGAAACACCATTCGTCGGTCTTTCCGAAAACGATGCCTGGCCTAATTCCGCCGCCAGCTAGCCACATCGTAAAACATAGACCGTGATGTTCTCGGCCAAAATCATTCTTTTCTAACTTGCCTTGGCAAAAGACGGTCCGCCCAAACTCACCTCCCCATATCACCAACGTTTCATCGAGCAAGCCGCGTTGCTTGAGGTCGAATACCAATGCAGCGTTGGCGCGATCGGTGTGTTGACAGAATTCGACGTTCTCACGCGGTAAGTGACTGTGATGATCCCAACCACCTTGAAATAGTTGAACAAAGCGAACACCGCGTTCGATTAGCCGTCGCGCCATTAATGCATTGTAAGCATACGTACCCGGTTCTTTTGCGTCCTCGCCATACAATGCAAACGTCGATTCAGTTTCACGGCTAAGATCAGCCAACTCAGGGACACTCATCTGCATACGAGCCGCCATCTCGAATTGAGAAATTCGGGTTTCGATCTCAGGGTCGTGGACTTCACGATGATGCAACCGATTCAATGAAGCAATATCATGAATCGTTCGACCGCGAAGTTCATCGCTCATCCAATGTGGATTATCAAGATACTGAACCGGCGAATGTCCTGATCTCCAAACTGAATACCTTGGAATCGAGATGGCAAGAAGCCCGCTCCCCAATGACGGTCTACAAGAAACGAATCGCCTTTCTTGCTTCGGAGAATCACGAAAGCAGGTAGATCTTCGCATACACTACCCAAGCCGTATGCCGCCCAAGCTCCGACGGTGGGTCGTCCGGCAATCTGATGACCCGTCTGTAGAAAAGTAATGGCCGCATCGTGATCGACCTGAGGAGTGGTCATCGATTGGATAATGCAAACTTCATCGACGACTTTCGCGAACTCGGGAAACAACTCGCTAACCCAAGCCCCACTTTGACCGTATTGAGAAAACTTCCAAGGCGAGGCGACTACAGGAAATGACGATTGACCGTTGACCATTCCAGTGAATTTCGCATCGCCCATGACCGACTTCGGCAAATCGATGCCATGCCACTTCTTGAGACCCGGTTTGTAGTCGAGCAAGTCGAGTTGTGATGGACCACCTGCTTGAAAAAGTGAAATAACACGTTTTGCTTTCGGAGTGTTTTGCGGGAAGCCTCCGACTCCGGCTGCGAATGACCTTCGCGCTGCTTCATCATAATCCTATTCCAAAGTGAGAGTCGCGTCGACGTTGAGAAGCATATTCGCAAGCGCCAACCAAGCTGCCTGCTCGGCATCGATTAAATTCGACTCTTTTACTCGACTGACTCGATAGTTAGCTAAGGCCTGCTGTAAGACTTCTAACTCTTCTTCGAATGGAATGGTTCCGACAGTCGATCGAAATGCAAAACGCAATCTTGTTGCATCATCCGACGCATGATCTAGAATTCTTCCGGCCAAGCCCTGGGTCGCCTCTTCAAAGTCTGAAGAATTCAACGTCACCAACGCTTGTAGCGGAGTATTCGTTCGCCGAACGCGCAGGTCGCATTGATTGCGATCGGCAACATCGAAAGACGCCAGCATCGGATGAGGACCATTGCGTTTCCAAAACGTGTAAAGCGTTCGTCGATGAGTATCGATTTTCATTGCGTTGGTTGGCTTCTCACCTTTCAGTTCGGATTGCGGTTCCAGCAGCACTGGCGGTCCACCGACCTCAGACTTCAACAGACCACCTAGCACTAGGGCTTGATCGCGAAGGACGTGAATGGGCAATCGGAAACGCGGTCCGCGCGCCAACCGACGGTTGCTAGGATCCATTTTCCAGGCACTCTCAGATGCTGATGAGCTTTGCCGAAAGGTCGCGCTGGTGACGATCGTTTTGATCAAGGCTTTCGTATCCCATTCAAGACGCACATACTCGGTCGCTAACCAATCGAGCAACACTGTATGTTCAGGACGGCCACACTGGGTCCCGAAATTCTCAGGCGAATCGACAAAACCAAGCCCCCAAAGCTGTTGCCATACGCGATTGACGGCAACTCTGGCCGTTAACGGATGATTGGGAGCAACCAACCAGTCCGCAAGCGATAATCGATCAGCTTGGTCAACGTCGGCCAAGTTTGGTAAAACCGCTGGAACATTTGCCGTTACCGGATTTCCAAGCTGGTCCATCGGTGAGTGCTCCACGAAAGCGATCTAGGAATGGACCACCGCCCAGAACCAAAGCATCTTTGCCAACCGTTCCACCGTTTTCGTTGGTGACATCATGCGTGCATTTCATCCGTGTGAGCTCGCCATCCAACAGAACCTGGAAAGCCATCGACTTGATTGCCGTTCGTATCGGCATACCGCGCGGCATCTAACCAGCCCCATGCAAAGTGTTCAGCGTACGCTTGACTGCTCAATAGTTCATCAACCAATTGTTCAATTGCCGTTTTTCTTTCAACGTGATAGTTCGCTACAAATTGGTCGACTCTTTCGAGCGATAGCGTTAGACCGGTTAGCGAAAGGCTTAAGCGGCGAGCCAAAATGTCGGGTGCAGCTTCTGGCTGTGGCTGCAAATCGTGGGAGAGCTGGGGACACAGATCGTTTTGGGGAGAGCTGGGGACACAGATCGTTTTGGGGAGAGCTGGGGACACAGATCGTTTTCGTAGGGGGAAAATATTTTTGTCGCGACGTCAGCGATTTGCCGAATATCGTCGGAAAGATAACGCAAAGGTCATTTGCTCGTGAATTGCGGCTCGTGATCCGGCAGACAATTTCGAGCGATTTACGATCGCCGAAGTTGGAAGAGGAGCAAGTTGCCGGGGACACATCATCTTGTTGAACGATCGACTAAAAGTTGCTGCCTAAAGCCTCGAATGTGTTTCTACAACCTATTCCGGACTCTTCCACAGGGCTGTAACCCTCGTGCGTGACGCTTGGGGACTCAGCACGTCGCGCATTTTTCGCGAAAGTTGAGCGAGGTCTTGCTCCGCTTGCCGTGCAGAGCCCGCGATCGTTCAAATCAAACCACCACCGATTCCTCCCAACTCGACGTAGCTTCGAATGGCCCAATCCTACCACTTTTTCAAACCCTTCCCACGTTGCCAACGGTTTCGCCGTCCGCATTGACATCGAATTTTCGTGAAAAATGGAAGCCTTTGCCGCATTCAAGTAGCAACGATCGAGCTGCCACGTAAAGCAAACGACAAAAACAACGCTCACTAGATCGCACCGTCGCGAGACAATCACTCGAATCGCGCAAGATGTCGAGTTCTCGAACACATTTCTTCAGAATGTCTTGACAATCTGCAAGGCAAGGGTATCTAACCTACATCCGCTAACCGGAGTTGCTCGACGCTTCGATCGTTGACTGTTTGCGGTCTACCTGCCTAGTGCCGACGGGTAAGGCGGATTCACGCTTACTTATTTGCTCGCGTGTACTTTAGGCGGTGACCATCCGGAAATTGTTCCGGATACTGATATACCAAATCATCATCGTTCAACTCAATAAGTTTGACTTCCCACGTCTTGCCAACACCGTTTTGGTCCGGGTCGTCCGAGCTCGTGAAGGTCCGAACTAAATTCGGTGGCAGCGAATTCCAACGCACTTCCCAAGTACCGGTGAGATGGTTGTTACCCGGCGAGTACTGCCGTCGTTCAAAAGTGCCATCAGCTCTCAAGGTCATCTCACCCACGCATGGGCCGCTGATCCACGTTCTGTGCAATTTTGCCTCCAGAGCAGGAGAGCCGATCGGCGACCTATCCGTCGATTTGGCAGAAGTGATGATAACAAGCGATGCTATAAGGAAAATCAATACTCGAACCATGTTTGCGATCCTCATTTATGTGGCCTACACGTCAACCAGGACGTAGAACTCGTAAGCTTGGTTCCCAAAATGACAAATATTCGCAATCGCATTTCTATGTTAGCATCGCAAGCCAACCAAACCAGCCCGGGCGAGAATGAAGCGGAACGTCGCATTGATCGCAAAGTAAAAATCCGCTGCGCCAACGGGCCAGTTATCCAAATAAGGTAATGGGCTAAAGTCGCGTTTCACAGCGTTTAGTCGGCTTTGCATCCCGAGTTGGATTCGGATTTTCGCCGCTTACGCAGTAGAGAAGTTAGGCAGAACAACCCGCCACACGTTAACACCATTGACGACGGTTCGGGAACTGCGATGGGTTCGCCATAGACAAAGTCGTCCATCACAACAACGTCCATGTTGAGCGCAAGATTCTGAGTGGTTCCGATGGTTGCATTGCCGCTTTGGATCACAACTCGTCCGTATTGGCGAGTGTCTGGCGAAGTAATTCCTAAAAAGCTGAGACCGCCTGCAACGCTTGTTGGAACGGCAAAGGCTCCACCGAAGCTATTGTCGGTATAGAACAGAGAGATTTGCGAAGCCGCGTCGATGTTCACGTCCGCGAAGACGGCTCCGAATCCGGACACGCCCGCTGGCGTATTTGATCCTGGGACGAAAAAATCGATCTGCATCATATTGTTGCCCAACGGCGAAAAGAGCCGCTGTGCCGAGAACGTCTGAAACTGGCCGGCGTAGGCAACGTTCTGGTCTAAAAAATTCGTTGGGGTAGTAGTCGGGTTCGAGCTATCAGCGCTGACGGCGAACCCCGTACCAGAAGTACTGAAGACCGCGCCGCGAGGTGAATTGGAGTTAAAGAAGTTCGCGGGCAAATTGTTTGGCGCCGAAAAGCCATCGGGAACGCCGTCCCAGTTAATTTCACGTCGTCCACTGCCAAAAGATCCCGCAACGTTCGGGTTTAAAGGGCCGAGCAGTGAACGAAAGTTGTCGACAGATGATTGTATATCAGCCGGATTCGCGCCGTTGCCTGTGACTACGGCCGCTCGCAAGGAGCTGATCGGAGATGACACCGCTACCAATAAAATAGCCGATGTCCAAATAAGTCCCTTGGCAGTTGAGACGGATAGGCGCTTACCGTTCGACGCCCGTCGAATACTCAGATCTACAATTGCAAACACATTCATTTGCTTCTCCTGATGCATAACACGAATCAAAATCTATCGACACGAAAATCGTTTTCAATGTGCAAAATTAGCGTAGAACGACTCAACGGAAATTCAGCACACGAACGGATACTAAGCCCGCCATTTGCAGTTTGCAAGCAACCATTTAAACATTCGGAGCAAATTCCCAGCAAAATGCTATGCTTTACTAAAAAAAGGGTCTAGCTCGATCGGATGTCTTGGGTCAATATCACCGCTCCCATGGAAATAGCGAGTCGGACTTTGCTTGCAATGAGATCGAAGCCGATCAAGTTCGATCGGTTTTTGCTATCGAAAAAACTGCTGTTGTTATTGAATGAGACGTGAGGATAGACTCTTTAAACGCCCGTTCACTGGCTTGTCATTTGGTAGCCCGCTCATGAATTACCGACTTTCAATCATCATTCCGTTGCTGCGGGATAATTCGTATTTGAATCAAGCAATTCAAAGCGTGCTGGAATACGACGGAGAAGATCTTGAATGTCACGTTGTAAAAAATAGAGAGCCAGAGCCGAACCCTCTATACATCGCGGCGGTCGACAAACGCCTTTTGACTCACCATGTTTCGACTAACAGCCTTGCTGGTTTGATCAATGCTGGCGTGCACGCTTCATCGGGTTCTATTGTTGGCATCTTGAGTCCGGATGCGATTTTCGAACCCAATGCTTTGAAGAACGTGCTGAAACACTTCGAAACGCATGGTGATTCACGAATCCTGTACGGTCAAGTCCATAACAATGGCTCGAAAAGCCAATCGAACCGCCGACGCTCTGTACGGCCTCCAACTCCATCGCAACTACAGGATCATGCATGCCTACAGAGTTCTGCCGTCTTTTACCGCCGGAGCGTGCTGGAAGCGTTCGGTCAATTCGACGAGAAACTGGAGCACTGGGCGCACTATGAGCTTTGGATCCGGCTGATTCAGGCCGGTGTGACATTCGATGGTACGGATTTCTGCCTTGCTCGAAATCAGGCCGATGAAAGGGATGCATTGGACGAATTGCGGAAGGAATCTGTTTTGGAAGCTCTGGATTTGACGAAGACCAAGTTCGGTTCACCCGGTACTCGCTGGGCAATCCTCTACGGACACTGCATGGCAACGGAGGCGGGCGTATCACCTATGCGTTCGGCCTCCTACGACTACCTAACGCTTAGTCATGCGTTTCGGGCAATGGGCCAAGCTTCGCATACGGGCTGGCAAGGTTGGTCGCGAAAATGGAAGATTCTACGACAGCATGCCTTCAGTGAACTCAATAAGATCCGAAGGAAACCGCGTTATATGATTCGGTTTCTACCGCTTCCCGCAAAGGAACGAATACAAAATTCTTTCGGAAGAAGAGTGTTTCAGCTGCGATTTGATGCTCCTCAGCCTTGCAGGTTGCCAAAGTCCTATTTCACCCCAATCAATCTCGAAAATCCGCCGAAGATATCGATCGTAACCCCCAGTTTGAATCAGGGTACGTTCATCGCGCGGACGATTCGCAGCGTTGTGGATCAAGAGTATCCGAATCTCGAGTACACGATTCAAGACGCTTGCTCGACCGACGAAAGCCTTAACATTGTCGCACGCTATGAGACGAAGTTGGCCTCATGGCAGAGTATTCGAGACAATGGTCAGGCACACGCCATCAATTTGGGCTTAGCCCGAACTAACGGCGAGATCATGGCCTACCTCAACTCGGACGACGTGCTTCTTCCCGGGAGTCTCGCCTACGTCGCAAAGTTCTTTCAGGAACATCCCGATGTCGATGTTGTCTATGGAAATCGACTGCTCATCGATGAGCAAGATCGAGTCATCAACTACTGGGTATTACCTCCGCATGATCCTGAAACGCTGCGTTGGACCGACTATGTTCCGCAAGAGACATTGTTCTGGCGGCGCAGCGCGTGGGACAGGATTGGTAGCAGGATCGATGAGTCCTTTCAGTTTGCCATGGACTGGGACCTGCTACTCCGATTTCAAGCGGAGGGGCTGCGGTTTTGCCACATTCCGCGATTCCTTGGCGGCTTCCGAATCACCGATAGGCAAAAGACACAACAACTGCTCGAATCGCACGGAAGACCCGAAATGAATCGGCTTCGAACGCGGGAGCACGGCTATTGTCCGGCTGAGCACGAAGTTTCTCAGAAGGTCACAGGTTACATCACGCGACAGCGCAGCACTGAAAAAGCCTATCGTCTTTCCGAGGCCGTCAATCGGCTTATCACACCCTATGTGGAATGGAACTTAGGAACTTCTGTCCCAGAGCCGATTGCCGACGACAGAAGCCGGGCCGCCTGATGGCGACGTTGGCAAACCGACGTTGGCGACGATGGGGCACCGACGTTGGCACCGAGACGTTGGGGACACCCACACTACTGTTCGGCACGGTAGTTGCGTTGCGGCAAGCCTGATTACCGGCCCCCCCTCGCACACCGTTTCGGCACGGTAGTTTTTTAGAAATATTTAGTTAGTTTGGCACAAGAATTGCGCTCCTCCATGACAACGATCTTCCGCTGTCACATTTGCAATTCGGTATGGCCAACGACGAATCCAACTCCAATATCCTGCCCAAGGATGTCAAAGGACTAAAGTACTTTAAAGCTTTAGGCCCCTTGCTTGAACGCTTGCATGATGTTGGAACCCAGCGCGACAAAGCGAATAACCGTCAGTTGCATATGGATCAGTACTGCACCCTCATCCTGCTTTGGCTTTATTCTCCAATCGTCGATTCGTTGCGGGGCTTACAACAGGCTTCCCTGCTGAAGAAAGTTCAGAAGAAGTTCGAAATCCTGAAAGGAATTCCTAATCGTATCGACACGACATCGGCAAATCCTAAAGGGCCGTTCCGATGAACGGGCTGTTTTGGAACGGACCCTCGAACCCGATCGTCTTTATGTGACCGATCGTGGCTATTAGAGTTGGAAACTATGAAATGCTATTCACGCCAAGTCCAGTAGCTATATCTGTCGTGTGCGGGACAAGATCAATTATGAAATCAGCGAGTCTAAGGAGCTTACCCCAGCCGACATAGAAGCAGGGGTCATCAGCGACCAAACGATTCGTGTCATCAGTAAAAGAAGCAGCATCGATCATCCTGTTCGATTAGTTATCGTCAAAGCAACACCACACACTAGCCGTGGTTGCCGCAGAGGTCGCAAGCTCTCAAGCACAAGTCTACTGTGCAATCATCGTTTGCACTTTGATCTTGCTTTATACCGGTCGAAGCCCAACTAAACGTACCTTCGAGATGATATGCTTATACATGAGCGGCTGGGCAAGCCTCGATGAGTTGGAATCGCATATCGAAAAACTGAAACCCTAGTCCTCTTTAGAGCTCTGCGCTTCGAGCGTACCGAGTCGGTTCGCTGCTGCGCGGTCGGTAAAACCAGCGCGTGAAAACCTCTGAGCTATCCCAGTAATCAGTCACCGATCCCCTCTTGTCCCGACCTGCCTCGACTTACTATCCCGTAAAACCAAGCCCTCTAACGCACAACGCAAGCCCAGTGCCGAACAGTAGTGGCTGTGTCAGTCTGCTGCCGCAAGAATCTACTGCAACTGCGGCCAATAAAACCAAAGGTCAACTGTGTAAGGCTGTTAGCGGACCAGTTGCCTCAACAGCGAAGGCAGTTGACGCAAATTGGTGGGGTCAGCAAGCTCGATTGCGAGTGGTTTTTGATAAGTTTTCTTTTTTACCTGACCACGAGCATATTGCGGTTGAAGCGCACCCTACCGTTTCGCCTGCTCTGTTGGTGACTGAACTAATGAATGCGTCGCAAGAGTTTGCATTCGAAAATTTTCCGGAGAATGTGAGAGTCGGGCCAATGCCGAATGATCCGCTGGGCAAGCCAGCGGGATTTCAAGGGCGTCGGAAGACGTACTGCCGTTCGACGTTCAAGCCAAACGGTCTGCGAACCTGTGAAATCCCAACTGCGCGTCGATTTTGAACTGCTGCGCGTCAATAAAAGAAATCAGGTTCCGAGAATTGCACAATGGCTTAGTTTGCCGTCCGACGACGAGGGGTTTACCTCTGCGGTAGCTCATGCGGCAAGCTGGAAGCTTGCCCCACTTAGACTTTAAACAGATCGGCGTATTGCGGTTCCATCGTGAGAAGCTGAGCGTTTCGTTCGGCCATTGCGGAGATCGTGAGGTACGGGTTGCAGGCGATCGCCGTTGGGAAAATGGCACCGTCGGAAACGTATAGTCCTTCATGAACTCGAAGTTCACCCGTTTGCGGATCGATATCACCGCCGCATGCACAATCGTAAACTTGGCCTTTGTGATTGAGTACGCCTGACCGAGGATCGTCGCTCATCGCACAGCCACCCAATGGATGGACGGATACCATTCGATCACCAAAAATTTTCAAGTACTTGTACTTGCCGCCATGAGCGTGCGCGACTTTGGCAAACTCTTCGCGAATGTGTCTTCGATAGGGGCTATCGAGCAACCCTGGCCATGTGACGACGCCGTTGCCGTTATCTTCCAGAACGATCTTTCCCTCTTGTCGATCGTGTCCCATCCCGAGTAAGGCCAAAGTGTTATCGAGATCCATGTCTTGCATCAAAATACCGAGCGAGTTGGCGTAGGAACGCGGCGCGGCGCCTTCTTGAATCAAGACTCGATCAAACAAGTGTGGTCGGCATGGATACGTCAGATTGGTTTGAATCGTCGGCCCGATTCGACAAGCTTGCTCTGGATAGGCGCTAACTCCACCTATGTTCGTGTCGTATTCTGATTTGCCAACAAAGCCAAGGGCATCGCCATTGCCAGTCCAGTTGCAACCGAGCTGTTTTGAAAACGCGAAGCGATCATTTTGAGACCGCATCAAAATCTCCGAACTGCCAAGGCTACCGGCACCCAGCACTACCAATCGCGAAGTAATACAACCAGGAATCGATTGATGTTTGCCGTGTGCATCGCGCTGATGATAAAGAAAATGCAAGCGATAGAAACCATTGCATTTTTCGATTTGTCGAATCTCGACTTGGGCAAACATCTCGGCCCCAGCTCGTCGCGCGAGCGGCAGATAGTTCATGGCCAACGAGTTTTTGGCACCGACGTTGCAACCTGTCATACAATCGCCGCAGTCGGTGCAATCGCGTTGGATGATTCCTTGGCGATTCATGATGGGAAGATTCGGGCCTTGATAGCTACGCATTACCGAAATCGCGGCGGCTTCGTAGTGACATCCTTGGTCGCGAAGTTTTTCAGCAGCTAGCCGTTGAGATCGCATCTTGTGAGTCCAGTCACATGAATCAACTCGGGCGTGCAATTCCCATTCGGCGCGGTCGAAATAGAGGTTTAAGCTATCGAGATCTCGAAGGGCCATTGGCCATTGTGTTTGCAGGAAGACTTCGCGGTCAGGTCGAATCGCAACGCTAGCGTTGATGAGAGAAGTGCCGCCAATGCCGCTGCCGCTGAGAACCGAAATCTCTTCGCCTTGAAGCACATTGAATAGGCCGGTCGGATTGTTGATCTCGCGCTGATTGCGTCCAAATATTTTGAGTCTCGTTTCGTCCATGACATCGCCGAGTACATCTGGAAATGTCCCTGGAATCCATTCTCGACCGCGTTCCAAAATGCAAAGCTTGGTTCCTGGGCGCATTTTCTCGGCAAGTCGCGCGGCGGTTATCGCAGCGCCATACCCCGAACCGACAACGGCAACGTCATATTGCCACGGAACACCGGCCGGACTGTTTTTTGCCAAGCATTCGATTGGCAGGCACAATGCGCCACCGAAGGCTCGCATATTTTGATGGTAGTCGGCGATCGCAAGTTCTTTTAACGGTGAGCTGCTCGTCTTTCGCCGCGAAAGAACTTCGCCTCCGCGAGCATGATCAACCGACGACGCATGAGCGATCGCACCGGTAGCTAGCGACGCGATCGTTCGGCGGCGAGTCGACTTGACTGACGAGAAATCTTTTTGAACGTCTACCGACGGTTGAGACACGAAATTGGGAGTTTCACTTCGTACACCGTTCGTCACGTTGTCCTTTTTTTGCTTGCCAAACAAGCTCAATTCTCCATTCGACGCCATGCTCAAGATTGAATGACTACGCAACTGGACTCGATTGGATTTATCGTCCAGTCCGCGATAGGAGATGACCCTAAAATCGATACAACCGTTAAATCCGACTTCATATCGCAAGAAGCAACTCAAATCTTTAAAAGTTTAGCCAACTGCGCCTGCCTGACGCACACATTCCGCCGATGCCATTGCTATCAAACCAAGGGTGAAAATTCGTAAAGTGACGCTGACAAGCCAATTTGGAGGTGCTAACCATGAGAGTCACAGAGCAGTCGAATGCTGAGCAACTGATAAAGATCTTCGCAGAATCGGCAAAGACGAATCAGGATATTGGTACTGCCATTCTCAAAAAGCAGCAGGACGTTGAGAAAGGCACTGCCAATGCGGTTCTTGAATTGCTCCAGTCCGCCGCTAACCTTCCAGATAGCGGAAGCCGTTTCGATGCCAAGGCATAGATCCGACCGAGAATAACGCTTCTTGGGACCGTCGAATGGGTTGGCGTCAAAAGGCTTTTCTAACTGCGCTGCACTCCTAGCGAATTACGGCATTTTGCGTAGAATCGCGTGGATTGAATTCTGGTCGGTTTGAAAGGTCTAGGTACATTTTGGAAGCGAATATTGTTCTTCTCCCCGGCGATGGGATTGGTCCTGAGGTGACAGCCCAAGCCGCTCGAGTTTTAGAAGCGATTTCGGCAAAGTTTCACCATCGATTTCATTTTTCGTCGCATATCATCGGCGGAATTGGCATCGATCAACTGGGTGACCCGCTTCCGCAAGCGACCATCGATGCTTGTCGAGCGAGCGATGCCATTCTTTTAGGTGCCGTGGGTGGCCCGAAATGGGATGATCCGAATGCCAAGACGCGTCCCGAAGCGGGCTTGCTCAAGATCCGCAAGGAGCTCGGACTTTTTGCCAATCTTCGCCCCATTGTGACGTTCTCGGAATTGCTCGATGCTTCGCCGCTCAAGCGAGAAATCATCGAAGGAACCGACATTTTATTCTTTCGCGAATTGACCGGCGGCCTCTATTTTGGACCGTCAGGCACTGAGCAGTTGGCAGACGGAAGCGAAAAATCGTTCAGCACAGCCGTTTACTCGACCGGTGAAATCGAACGCATTGTTCGTATGGCAGCCGAGGCTGCTCGCAAGCGAAAGAGTCATCTGACGATGGTCGATAAAGCCAACGTTTTAGAAGTCAGTCGATTGTGGCGCAAGGTCACGGCTCGCTTAATGAAAGAAGAGTATTCCGATCTTCAGTACGACGTTGTTCTGGTCGATTCGATGGCGATGCATTTGATCTCCAAGCCAACTTGGTTTGATGTCGTCGTGACCAGTAACATGTTCGGCGACATTTTAACCGACGAAGCTTCGATGCTCCCAGGTTCCTTGGGGATGCTGCCGAGTGCCTCGCTGGGAAGCAGCGGGCCTGGACTCTACGAACCGATTCATGGTTCGGCACCCGATATCGCCGGCAAAGGGATTGCGAATCCGCTAGCAACGATCCTAGCCGCCGCAATGCTCTTGAGGTATTCACTCAAATTAGAAGACGAAGCAGTCACCATCGAAAACGCAGTCAAGAGTGTCCTCGCTGCCGGTCATCGAACCGCCGATCTTGTCCGAAAGGGACAAATCAGTACAGGCACGATTGCGATCACCGATCGATTGCTCGAAGAATTAGAATAGTGGCGTAAGCTTCCAGCTTGCGAACGTAACCGAGCCGGAAAGATTAGCCACCGGCACTAGCAAACCCTTACGGAAACTATTCCAAAAACATTGCGTATTTCGTAACCCGACGCGTTAGCGAGGGATTTTCTCGGATCCTTCGCTAACGCGTCGGGTTACGAGCAGTCTAGGCTAGCCGCAGCTATTTTCGGCAACCGTTTTTTCGGCTGATGCAAAACGCCCAAGGCAAGCGCCTTCGGCTCGCTTTCGAGATAAGAATCTATTACCCACAACCAAAACTCGCCGTGGCAATTTGCACTTACTGTTCACTGTTATGTGAATTCCACCCAAGCGAACCACTCGCGTGTTCTCTCCGTTCGAAGATTCTTTCGCGTGACTCGTCGGAGGATGTTGTGCCTGTTCCCAGAATCGATGGACACGAGACGACCTTCGACGAAGCGATATCCTTTGCCAACCAACTGCTAGCCGATCGAAACCGCTCCCATATTTCCGGTGCCATTCGATCGGTAGAGGCAGCCCGTGCTGTGTTGGCTTTGGCTTCAAGAGTCGGCGCCTACGTCGATCCAACGGGAAGCGACGACGCTTTCAAAACCATACTCGCGATTCAGCGACAGGGAATGATGACCGCTTCGATGAGCGAAGTTCGATTTCGGTCGGATTGCATCGTGCTCATCGGCGATGATCGATTGCTGCAGTCGTTTCCGCGGCTTATAGAAATCCTACTCCAGCGACCGAAAAGCTCGCCTCAGATCGCTCGTCGTCGAATCATTGCCCTTGGTCCATGGACGTCCGAAGTCGTTGCTCGATTGCGAAACGCAGGTTTGGATGTTAGTACCATCGACATTCAAGTTCTTAGTATTCCCCAGTCGCTTTTTCAGTGGTCGCGATGTAACGAAGAGTCGATGACGAAATCGTCAAACCTCGTTTCGCGATGGCTTTGCGAAGCTCGCTATCTGTCGCTCGTTTGGTCTGCAACAATTATCGATCAACCCCAAGCGGACCTTTGGGTCGAACGGCTGTTCCAATGGATTGTGCAGAGAAATAATTCACACCGCTGTGTAGGACTGCCGTTGTCCGGCGGCTACGTGACCTTCCAACAAGTTTGCACTTGGATAACAGGATTTCCAGGACGTGTGTTAGTCGACGGCGACGCGTTTACTTACGATCCCTATCGAAACTTGCTTTCCGATCAAGCGATCGTGAGACTCCACATCGACGAAACGACGATCGCGGACGAATCGGCAGCAGGTCGCCAGCAATCGACGATTGTGATTGCACCGAAACTGCATGAACGTAATCCGATGCCGCGCGTTTTTATTCCGTGCTCCGTCGCTGGCATTGACCAACCAGCAACGTTTTTTCGCGCCGATGCCGCAGTAGCCATCGAAGCAATGGACTGTCAACTCAATTCTTCTACGAAGCGCTTTATGTCGGTTCCTGCCATTCTCGAACGATTGGGAGTGGCGAAAGGATGCTAACACGACTTACCGGGGCCCAACTCTGCGATCCTCAATTCGGCACGCCAACCGAAGTTCGAGATCTGTATCTAGAAAATGGAACTGTCGTCGCGACGCCCGACAAGGGTCGACGGGTGGACCACGAATACAAACTGGATGGTCGAGTTTTGATGGCTGGTGCGATCGACATGCATACGCATATCGGAGGTGGCAAAGTCAATCTTGCGAGACTATTGCTTCCCGAGCGAGCTCGCATCGAGAAAACGGATGAATCGATTATTCGGCCACTATCGTCGCCGGTACCTGGTACATGGGAAACAGGTCGAAGATATTTGGAGATGGGTTACACTACCTGTTTCGAACCCGCCATTCTTCCGGCCAATGCTCGGCATGCTCATCTCGAGATGGCGGATATTCCGTGGCTGGATACGGGCGGCTATTTAATGCTTGGGAATGAAGATCTTCTTTTGGAATGGATATCCAAGGGCGTTCCGCAGCGACAGATCAACGACTACGTTGGATGGATGTTGACGGCTCATCGATGCTTGGCGGTCAAAGTTGTCAACGCCGGCGGCATCAACGCATTCAAGTTTAATCAACGATTTTTGGATGTTGATGATGTGCATCCGGAATATCGCATCACACCGCGGCAGATTCTTTGCACGCTGGCCGAAGCGATAGACACATTGGGAATTGCTCATCCGTTGCATGTCCATTGCAGCAATCTCGGTGTTCCCGGAAACATAGCGTCTACCTTGGCAACGATCGGCGCAGTGGAAGGAAGGCGACTGCACATCACTCATGCGCAGTTCCATTGCTATGGCAAAGACGGTCCGCACGGATTCAGCTCGGCGGCGAACCAATTGGCTGACCGAGTCAATAGTTCGAAGCAATTGTCGATCGATGTTGGCCAAGTTCTGTTCGGACAAACCGTTACGATCTCTGGCGATACGATGCATCAATTCGCCCACCGCAAACTCGCTCGACCACGCAAGACAATTTTTCAAGATTTAGAATGCCAGGCCGGATGTGGAGTGTTGCCGTTCCGATACCGGCAATCACAGTACGTTCACGGATTGCAGTGGGCGATCGGGCTTGAATTATTCTTGCTCGTTAAGAGTCCTTATCAAGTATTCTTAACGACCGATCATCCTAACGGTGCACCATTTACTGGGTATCCTCATTTGATTCGATTGTTGATGGACTACGATTTCCGAATGAGCATTTTCGAGCAACTGCATCCGGACATCAAAGCCACTAGCCAGTTGCCGTCACTGCGCCGAGAGTATACGCTCGAAGAGATTGCAATTCTGACAAGAAATGGTCCAGCCCAGATCCTCGGACTTTCGACCCAAGGCCATTTGCAACCAGGAGCGAGCGGTGATGTCGTCGTCTATAAACAGGATAGCAATCAAGAATCGATGTTCGCTCGTCCAGAAATGGTATTCAGGCGTGGGAAGCTCATTTATCGCAACGGCGAATTCCTCGAAGGCTGCGATAAAGTTTCGTTTGAAGCCACGCCGAATTTCGACACCTCGATTGAACGTGAGCTTGAAAAAATTTGGGCGAATTTCTATTGCCAATCGATGTCGGCTACAAAAATAGGAGCTGTCAATGCAACTCAACGGTATTGAAATCGTCGATACATTTGCCGAAGCCTTCGATATGACGGCAACGCGAATTGTGATTACGGCCGCCGAGCCAACTTGGGCGCGTCGGGCTGCCGAGGCGATGACAGGATTTGCAACCAGTGTGATCGGATGCGGCGTCGAGGCTGGCATCGAAGGCTTTTTGGACGGCGAAGATACGCCGGATGGTCGGCCAGGCGTTAGCGTGCTCATGTTTAGCGTTTCGGGAAGCGAACTCGAAAAGCAACTCGTTCGACGGGTCGGGCAATGTGTTTTGACTTGTCCAAGCACGTCGGTTTTCGGCGCGATCGACGGAGCCAAACAAATCGCGATGGGTTCGAAGTTGCGATATTTTGGTGATGGATTTCAAATATCGAAAAAGATTGGTTCGAAGCGATACTGGCGCATTCCAGTCATGGATGGCGAGTTCGTGTGTGAAGATAAAGTGTCGCGCACCAGCGCCGTGGGCGGCGGAAATTTTTTAGTCTTAGCCGACACGATTCATGGCGCTCTGCACGCCTGCGATGCTGCCGTTCGAGCCATCAAGCATGTTCGAGGAGCGATCGCACCGTTTCCTGGTGGTGTGGCGAGAAGCGGTTCCAAAGTCGGCTCGCGATATAAAATGCTGTCTGCTTCGACCAATGATGCATTTTGTCCGACGCTGCGCGATTTATCGTCTTCGTTGATCGTAGATCAAGCCAGCGCGGCGCTGGAACTGGTCATCGACGGACTGACTCCTGAAATTGTTTCCGAAGCCATGCGAGTCGGTATTCGAGCCGCTTGCGAAATCGGTCCGGCGTGCGGTGTCCGTCAGATTACCGGCGGTCACTACGGAGGCAAACTCGGTCGACATCATTTTTATCTGCACAAACTGTTAGGATCAAGCGAAAATTTGGAGAGCGGATCTTGATGAACTCGAAATCACAAAGCGGTACGATATGGGATGATGTCCTTGATCGCGAGCAACTTCGTCGGCATAAAGTTGCCCGTTGGGAGTTATTGCGCAAGGGTACTGAAATCGAAAAACTTGATGCAGGACTTTTCGCCAATGACACAGTTTGTGAATCGTCGGAAGCGAATCAGCTTGCCGTACATTCACGTCAAGTCTCGGAGAACTACGGTTTAAGCTCAGCTCAGACTTGTTGGCACATTTCCGATCGAATCGAGTCGACGGATGGAAAATCGATTAAGCTGCGACTTGAATCACAAGAAGGCGATGCATGCGAATGCGTGGTGCTTTTGCCGCGTTCCTATCGCGCGACCGTGTGTGTATCCAGCCAAATTGGTTGTGCGGTTGGTTGTGTTTTCTGCGCGACCGGACAAATGGGCTTGCGACGTAACTTGACCACGCCGGAAATTGTCGAGCAATTGTACTATGCGCGGCAGATGGCTTTTCAAACCGATCGCCATTTGCGAAACGTCGTGTTCATGGGAATGGGCGAGCCGCTGCATAATTTTGATGTGGTGCTCGATACTCTCGACTGGATTTCTTCGGTGAATGGCTTTGGAATGTCGCTGCGGCACGTCAGTGTTTCGACGATTGGCATACCAAGCAAGATGCTAGAACTAGGTCGGCAATTCCCTTTGGTACGAATTGCACTGAGCTTGCATAGCGTCTTTCCGGAGGTACGTAAAAAGCTAGTGCCGCGATCCACCGCTGATCTTGATGTGCTTCGAGAGACCATTGTCGAGTTGAATCGAATGATGCCAACACACCCGCTCTGGCTCGAGTATGTGCTTTTGAAAGGGATCAATGATTCGGACGAGGATGCGTCGGGGCTCATCGAATTCTGTAAAGGATTGGACGTCGAGATCAACGTCATTCCATACAACGAAATAAGCTTACCGTCGCCCATTCAACCAAATGGACAATTGAGGATCTTGCCTATCTTGGGATCTGGAATCGAGATTCAGGAACAATTTGTCCAACGTCTTCGTGCAGCCGGGATTTTCACGACACTTAGAAAATCGTTAGGGCAATCGATCGCGGCAGCCTGCGGCCAGTTGGTCGTAAACGCGTAGTCAATGAACGTGGCGTAAGCTTCCAGCTTGCGTGGCTGACTGTTAAACGATCGGTAGTAGCGATCGACCTATTTCTGAATCGACTCGGCAGCTTTGCAAATGGGGACGAAGCTTTCCGCTTTCAGGGCTGCTCCACCTACCAAAGCGCCATCGATATTTGGTTGCGACAGCAGTTCAATGGCATTGTCGGCTTTTACGCTTCCGCCGTACTGGATGATCGTCTTGGATGCGGAGGCTGGACCGAAGAGTTCGCTCAATAGATTGCGGATATCAGCATGAACTACTTCTGCCTGAGCGGGGGTGGCCGTTTTGCCGGTCCCGATCGCCCAGACTGGCTCGTATGCCAAAACGGTTTTCGACATCTGTTCCACGGTCAAGCCGACTAGAGAACCTCGGCATTGTCCGCGAACGATTTCCCGAGTTTTTCCAGCTTCTCGTTCCGCCAAAGTCTCGCCGATGCAAACAATCGGACTCAGACCACATTTTAAAGCGGCGAGTAGCTTTTGGTTGACAATGGCATCCGTTTCACCCATCAATGCCCGGCGTTCGCTATGGCCAAGGATAACATGTTGGCAACCGACGTCGAGCAGCATTTTCCCACTGATTTCACCGGTATAGGCCCCTGCGTCCTGGTGGTACATGTTTTGGGCACCCAACTCGATGTGGCTGCCGTGAAGAGCCGTCGCAACCGAAGCAAGATAGGGGCTTGGCGGACATACCGCTATCTTGACGTTCGCATGGGGGCGGAGTTGCTGGGTCAGTTCACGCGCAAGACTTACGGAAGTCTCATCAAGCAGATTCATCTTCCAATTCCCGGCTATAAAAAATTGCCTCACCTTAATCATCCCTTCTTACTAAACCAAATCGAAAATTTCAGTTACCATATCAGTCGTTCAAAGAATACCACAACTACATTCCATGACTATCGGAGGTCCTACTATGCGATCGACTGTTGCCTTACTCACCAGCGTCTTCCTTTCGCTGCCTATCGGTTCCATATCCGTCCAGGGACAGGATGCATCCAAAGCCAATCCGGTTAAGGGAGATTCCACCAGCAGTGCGGCGTCCCAGCCTGACGACCCAACGAACAAAGAGCCACGATTTCGTGAGCTTCAAAAGATGCTGACGGACGTTACTTTGATCGGATTGTTTACGGTCGACCGAAAGAAGATGAACGACATGAACGAAGAGCGTTACGAGATCAAAAGCATAAAGAAAATGTCGAACGATGACGACCTTTGGGCTTTGATCGCTCGAATCAAATATGGCGACAAGGATGTGAGCGTTCCGATCGTTACGTCGATCAAATGGGCCGATCAAACACCGGTTATGACAATGGACCGCCTTTTGATTCCTGGGTTGGGTACTTTCTCGGCACGAGTTGTTTTTCATGACGGAAAATATGCCGGTACATGGACTCACGATAGTAATGGTGGCCATCTATTTGGTCGAATCGAACCGGCCGATGCGAAAAAGCCGTAAGTAATTTCCGAACAAAGCCCACGATTCAACCGCCGGCATCAACCAAATTTTTGTAACCGTTCAGACGCCGATCAGCCGGTACGCGTTAGCGTCCGGTTTCCGTTTCGATGCGAAGAAACCGGACGCTAACGCGTACCGGCTAAAAGTTTACACAATTCACTCTTTTTATTTCGAAGCGTGAGCGGTTCCAGTTTTTGTCTACTCGCAAGAAAGTAAATCAATGATGCGCTCGGTTGCTAGTCGGTGTACGATTCCCATTTCGCACTTCGTTCTTGCACTATGCATTTTGATCGGCGGAGAAGCATCCTTCAGCGGTGCACAAAGCAAGTCCACGGAATTGGAGTCTGCTGGCGCATCGTCAACTGTTTCCGATGGCGTCCTTTCCGCAACCGAAGGCACACTTGCTCTTGACGGAAATCAACCCCAATTGCCTCATAGTAAGCCGCTTCGACGCAAGGGGATCAACGGTGTTTTTGATTCCATCAACGAGACTCTTAAACCGATCGACGGATGGTTTGGAACGCTCAATGGTTACGTGGGCGACGTCATCTTCTATCCCGTTCCCATCGCGCCCAATACAACAATGCCAGCCGCAGTTATGCTGCTCATTTCCGGAGCGATCTATTTCACGGTTCGAATGGGATTTATTAACTTCCGGGGTTTCGTTCATGCGATCAAAGTAACCGGTGGCAAGTACGATGACAAAAACGACCCTGGAGAAGTCAGTCACTTTCAAGCTTTGACGACCGCCTTGTCGGCCACGGTAGGGCTTGGAAATATTGCGGGTGTTGCAACGGCAGTGACGATCGGCGGTCCAGGCGCAACTTTTTGGATGATCGTCGCTGGCTTGCTCGGGATGTCGTCAAAATTTGTCGAATGCACTCTGGGGCAAAAGTATCGTCAAGTTCGTTCGGACGGAACGATCATGGGTGGTGCGATGTACTATTTGCCAAGCGGATTTGCTGAGCTTGGAATTGCGCCGGTAGGTCGAGTTTTTGGTGGACTTTTTGCAATTCTTTGCATCGGTGCTTCCTTTGGCGGCGGCAATGCGTATCAAGTCAATGGAAGCTTGGGGGCTGTAAGTCAGACGGTGCCCTTTTTTACGGAAAACCCGTGGGCATACGGCTTGATCATGGTGGTCTTGACCGGCATTGTTATCATCGGCGGAATTCGCCGTATCGCTTCGGTCGCTGAGAAAATCGTACCGATCATGTGCTCCGTCTATGTTCTCGGTGCTGTTGTCATCCTTCTGATGAACGCTTCGAAGGTTCCAGAAGCATTGCAAGCGATTTTCGTCGGGGCCTTTACGCCGGCTGCGTACACTGGCGGCTTTTTTGGTGTCCTGATCCAAGGTTTCCGACGAGCCGCGTTTTCGAACGAAGCAGGCGTTGGTTCAGCAGCGATTGCTCACTCGGCCGCGAAGACTGACTACCCGATTCGAGAAGGCTTAGTAGCTTTGCTCGAACCTTTCATCGATACCGTCGTCATATGTACGATGACCGCATTGGTGATCGTGATCACCGGCGCCTACGACTACACCAATGAGAATACGCCGATTGAGTTCCGAAACCAAGTAGCGTTTTTGGAGGGCGAAGCTTTCCCGCATGTTCAGGGTGCTGCGTTGACGTCGATGGCGATGGACAGTCAAATTCCGTACTTTCGATATGTGCTGGCTTTTGCAACGTTCCTATTCGCCTATAGCACAATGATTTCATGGTCCTACTATGGCGAGCGATGTTGGACCTATCTGTTCGGTGACGGCTGGTCGCTCATCTATCGATTGGTTTTTTTAGGCTTCACCTTCATGGGCTCGGTCATCTCGGTCGGGAATGTCCTCGACTTTAGCGACCTGATGATCTTCGGGATGATGATTCCGAACATGATCGGATTGTTCCTGCTATCCAATAAAGTCAAGGCAGACCTTGACGTCTATTGGTCCAAGCTCAAGAGCGGCGAATTGGATCGAGAGCTTTAGAATCGACAAGCAATGATTTCGGCAAAACCCTACATCGTTTCACTGACTTCGCCTGAAGCAAGGCCACGATAGACGCTGATGTCCAAGCCATCGACAAAGCTCGTCAAGGCCTTGCTGCGTTGAGGATGTTGTAGTTTCCGGACCGCCTTGCTCTCGATTTGTCGAACTCGTTCGCGAGTCACCGAGAAAATCCGACCAACTTCTTCAAGGGTATAAGCATAACCATCAGCCAAGCCGTAACGAAGCTTGAGAATCTCACGTTCGCGATAGTTCAGCGTTTCCATGGCTTCTTGAATATGAAGCTTCAACGATTGGTGGTTCGTTTCGAGCAATGGATCTTCATCTCGATGATCTTCGAGGAATTCGCCGAAGTAGCTGTCATCGTTATCGCCAACGGGTTGGTCCAACGAGAGTGGAGCGCGGGCCATCTTCATGACGATGCGAGTATCTTCAATCGAAATTTTGGCTTGCTTGGCGGTTTCTTCGACCGAAGGCTCACGACCGAGCATTTGGACCAAATCGCGTGTCACCTGTCGAACCTTGCTCATGGTGTCGATCATGTGAATCGGAACTCGAATTGTTCGGCTCTGATCAGCGATCGCACGCGTGATCGCTTGTCGAATCCACCAGGTCGCATACGTCGAAAACTTGAAGCCACGAGCGTGTTCGAACTTATCGACTGCTCGCATCAATCCGGTGTTCCCTTCTTGAATCAAGTCCAAGAAGCTCAGACCGCGATTGCGATATTTCTTGGCGATCGAGACAACCAATCGAAGATTGCCAGCCGATAGCTCGCGTTTAGCATGATCGTATCGTTCGCAATGAAGGCCCACTTGCTCGACACGGCGTGCCAAGGTAGCCGGGCTTTCATAAGTGATTCGCATCAAATAGCAAAGTTCCTTGCGAATATCGCTCAGCGATTGTCCGTCGGCGTGACCTTCTTTTTTGGCCACAACCAAGCGTCGTCGCAGCAATTGCATTTGCGAAGAAATCGCTTCTAGTTTGTCGAAAATAGGTTCGAGTCGATTGGTTCGCAAGTTCATCTCTTCAATCAAACGAAGGGCTTTATTGCGACGTTGGACAAGCCTTTTCCACGCTGCACGTCGTACGGGCATATCGATCTTGCGATTGATCGCTAGATAGAAATCGCCGTGATTGCGAAGCAGCAGGTGCCGGAGGGTCTGGATGTTCGGACCGATACGTTTCATGATCGCCGTTTTTTCGGCAGCATTCGTAACGCTGACTTCGATCGTCCGGTCCAAACGAAGTTTTCCATCGCGAACTTGTTCCAAAAGCTTCGTCGCACCTTGAAGCATGAAGTCGGATGCAACCATCCAACGTCGGTAGCCTTCCCGCGTCTTTTCAATAAGGATTGCGGAAGTTAGTTCTTCTTGGCGAGTCAGCAACGGGATCTGTCCCATTTGCATTAAGTACATTCGAACGGGGTCGTCGGTCGCATCCAGGCTACCAACCAATTCTTCTTCTTCGTCGTCCAAAAGGCCTTCTTCTTCGAGATCGCCCTGCTCTTCTTCTTCCTCTTCTTCTTCACAATCATCAAAACCTTCGGCTGCGCCGTAAACTTCGTCCTGCTCGACATCCAATCCCGGCGCAAACGCTTCCCCTTGTCGTCCTTTTTTCGAATCAAATCTTGGGTTGAATCGCTTTGTCATAGAAGTGCAATCTCGAATTGTAAGGTTTGGCTCTTGGATTGATTCAGACTCACAAACGTGGTCCGTTGTTCCCCCGCTGGAACAATTCCTAGAGAAATGCATTCGAGATGCCAACCAATAAAAAGGAGTCCTGGCGGCAGTCGCAAGTCCTTCTGTGGATACAACTTGCGTTCTTTTTGTGCAAAATGCTTTGAAAAGCCGATGATGCCGAATTTCAACGTGCTACTGAGATTGTACGCAACCAGGCGTTTCGAAAAGTCAACATTTTGCTGATTCGCGACCACGAAAACGCTCGATCCCAGGCTCTTGCCTTGGAACACTAGTCAAGTCAGTTATTGAAGCGACGCTATTAGCCGCAGCGCGTTAGCTCCGGTTTCCTTGTGAAAACCGGGACTAACGGCCCTCGGCTAATTGCGCAATATATATTTCTGACTAGCCCCGCCTGGGAACCAGTATCCCTCGTTACTCTTGAGCAGGCGTGCCTACTTCTCAGAGCAAACCTTCGATAGACTATGCCTATCGTGGCTCAAGCGACCTCGCTCAAGCATCGCGACAAACATCTGCTCGCTAGGAAACTCCATGCTCGATCTATTTGACAAAATCCAGGAAGCGGCCTCGTTTATCCGTCAAGCTTGGACAAAGACACCGCATGTCGGCATCGTTCTTGGAACCGGCCTCGGACCGTTAGTCGAGAGAATCGAGATTGAAGCGTCCATTGACTATGGAGATATCCCTCATTTCCTAAAATCGACTGCGACCAGCCATCGAGGCCGGCTCGTCTGTGGACAGTTGTGCGGATTGAACGTTATGGCGATGGAGGGGCGGTTTCACATGTACGAAGGGTATCCGCTCAAACTAATCACGTTGCCGGTCCGGGTCATGAAGGCTCTTGGCGCCAACCTACTGGTCGTTTCTAACGCATGTGGCGGGATGAACCCGTATTATCAACCGGGCGATATTATGTTGATCGAGGACCAGATCAACTTGATGGGCGACAATCCGCTCATCGGAATCAACGATGACCGATTAGGACCACGCTTCCCGGACATGTCCGAGCCTTACAATCGCGAGTTAATTCAAGCAGCACTCGAGACAGCTCGGCTCAATAACATCGTGGCGCATCAAGGAGTATTCGTTGCTGTGTCTGGGCCTAATCTGGAAACAGCCGCTGAATATCGTTTTCTTCGGATGATCGGGGCCGATGTCGTCGGGATGTCGACGGTTCCGGAAACAATTGTTGCGGTTCACAGTGGTATGCGAACCATCGGATTTTCCGTAGTTACCGACATGTGCCTTCCCGACGCCTTGGAGCCAGCCAACGTGCCAAGGATTATCGCAACTGCCAATGCCGCCGAGCCTCGCTTAACAAGTTTGGTAACTGGAGTCCTGGAGTACGAGCGAAAGCGCATGTCAGCGACGAAGAGCTAATAGGTGCGCCGACGTCCCCAACACGAAGAACGATAGAACAGATATAATAGCGACACCCACCCTGTCGCTTTCGACAACTTTTTTCTGGACAAACCTATGAAAACCCCGAAGCGAATTCTAAGAACTGTATTATCCAGTGCCAACCGACGATTTTGGCTGAAGAAGTTTGGACTAGCCGCGTTGCTTCCATTCGCCTCAGGCCGCTCGTACGCATCGGCGCCAAAAGCACCGGATGGCGACGGATTCACCCTGGTCATTCTCCCCGATACACAAATGTATGCTTGGAAAGATCCAAGTATCTATCGCGCTCAAACACAGTGGATCGCCGATAATATCGCCGAGCATAAAATTCCAATGGTGTTGCATGTCGGGGATGTGACACAGCACAACAATGCTGAACAATGGCAAGCAGCTCGCGAGGCTCACGATTTGATCGCCGAAAAAGTTCCATGCCTACTGCTCCCAGGAAATCACGATCTTGGTCCCGAAGGAAACGCATCTACCCGTCAAACGCTGATGTCCGAGTATTTTCCGCCCACGGATTTCGAACGATGGTCAACGTTTGGTGGATTCTACGATCGCGAACCACAGAGGACGGAAAATAGCTTCCATACATTAGAAGCTGGCGGGCGCAAATGGCTTGTCCTGGCGTTAGAATTTGGCCCACGCGACGATGTGTTGCGATGGGCAGGCGAAGTTGTCCAAAAGCATCCGGACCGTTCGGTCATCTTAGTCACCCATGCCTACCTCCGAACGGACAACACGCGCTTCGATCGTCACGCAACGTTTACGTCCAAAGGAAAGGAATCAAATAAAGGACTCGATAACTTTAAGCTAAGCGGATTTTCAGAAGGTTTTAACGATGGCGAAGATGTCTGGAAAAAGCTCGTTTCGCAGCATCCAAATTTTGTACTCGTAATCAGCGGCCATACTTGCGTAACTGGTCGACGAATCGACACCGGCAAGCATGGTAACACGGTTCACCAGATGGTGGTCGACTATCAAAATCAGGAAAACGGCGGCAACGGATTTTTACGATTGCTGCAGTTCCCACCTGAAGGCAAGACGATTCGCGTCGTCGATTATTCCCCGTACCTTGATCAGAATAGCGAAATCAAAAATACCGATTTCGAGATCGATCTTCCGCCTCAGCCGAGACCCGTCTAGTTCGACTGTCGCAAGTTGCGTAGTATTCTTAGTTAGTAAGCCGTCAGTGGATTCGTGTTCACTTTGGAATCGTGGTATACTTTAAACGGCGTTTAGACAGGATCTTGAACGCGATTTACAGACTTTTGGAGCTTGACAATGGCTAACGTTGAAGAGCGACTTGCAAAAATGGAGCGAGAGATCGAGTTGCTTCGAGAGCAGCGTAAAACTTGGCCCATTTCGCAGGTCGATGAAAAATACAAGGGCGACGAAGTTTTGGAAGAAATCTTTCGCTTGGGTAAGGAAGAACGCGAAAAAGAGCGTAAGAGCATTCAGGAGTAAATCTTGTACCTTTTTGACACCGATCACTGGACGATCCTTCAATTGCGAAATGGCCAGCAATACGAAGCATTGTTCGCAAAGATGAATGAAGTCGGTAGGGGACTTTGCTTCACTTCGATTGTCACTTTCCACGAAGTTATGAACGGTTGGCTAAAGTACATCGCATCGCCCAAATCACAAAAATCAGTCGTTAACGCATACGCTCGATTTGAAGCCTTGCTCGACGCGTTTTCATCGAGCGAACTTCTACCGTTCTCCGAGAAGGCATCTGAAGAGTTTACGAGACTTCGATCGAATGGATGCCGAATTGGTTTGATGGACCTTCGAATCGCATCGATCGGGTTAACACATGGAATGATTGTCGTTACGCGAAATAAGGTTGACTTTGGACGTGTACCAGGGCTTGATTTACAGGACTGGATCGCTTCGTAATTTGTCTTGTCTCGTACTCGGGACAACGTGCTAGTGTACTGGGCAATTGATCGCCGAGCTCTCTGGCGATTTGCTTGAGCGGTTCATGATCAAAAACTCGAACCGAGTTTGCCTCACAGCGGTTTGTAAAAGTTGCGATGGGCATGATTGCGACGGTTCAACCAAAAGCGTTATCGCTGGCCTTTAAGATATTCCATGAGATCGGCCATCTGCTGGATGCTAACATCTTTCTCGACCCCTTCGGGCATAAGCGATTTTCCGTTAGCAATCATCTCCTCGATTTCTTGGCGAGCCACTGTTTGTTCCTTGCCTTCGGCCAGTCGCAAAACGACGGCGTCTGGAGTTTCCGATACCATCAACCCTTGAAACACGAGTCCGTCGTCAGTGCGGATCTGATAGGCGGTATATTTTGGTTCGAGCTTCTGATTCGGATCGAGAATATCGTAAAGCAAGGCTTCGCGAGATCGGTTTCGAACATCGCTAATATCAGGACCGACTTCGTATCCTCGACCGTCGATGCGATGGCATTTAGAACAGACGCGATCGAAAACCAATCGACCCTCGGAGGTCGATCCGTTCATCGTGAGGGATGCTTGGTATTCGCTGGCTACTTCACGTCGATCAGCAGACACGGCACTGCCAAATATCTTTTTGGCGAGTGCTTGAATGTCGGGGTCCGCATGCTTGAGCAGTCTCACGCGCTGGTCGATATCGATCACGGCTGCATTCAGTTTTCCAGCCACCATCGCTTCCAAAGCCTGGCGAGTCGTTCCGACTCGCCGCAGCAATAGATTCAAAGCCGCAGGTCTCACCTGTGGGCCAAGGACGGACCACTGATCGAAAACGATCTGCCCAGCCTTGTCACTTCCACTTTGCTGCATCGCTTCGAGTGAAGCCAACTGAATTTCAATTGGCTGACGACTGCTGAAGAGACTTTTGAACGACGCTGCGGATTGATCGAACGGCTGAAAGCCTAAGAGTTCGATGGCCGTAACACGATCGCCAATCGGCGTCTTGATATCCATCGCCACACTCGCCGTTCTCTCAAAAAGTGTGCGTACCGGGACTACGGTTTCCGCCAACGCTACCGGTGGGTTCGCCAATAACTTAGCCAAGGTAGTGCGTCCCAAAACACCTTGATGCCGCGAAAGTCCAGCAGCCAATCCGCTGAGGGCCGCTGTCTGCCACCAAACGCCTTGCTTTCCACTCGAACCGATCGAGCGAAGCACGCCATCGATTTCAATAAGATCGCCGCGTACGCCAACAACCGTCGCCAATTCGCGCACTAAGCGAACTTGCATGGCACCGTCAGAAGCCGAGTTCGAGTCGCTGCCTTGTACTATTTTCGACAAGATCAAACCGCTTCGTTCTTTCGATGACGTGAGTATGGCGGTTATAAACCAATCCTGGCCACCATCGCGCCTCGCGATCTTGATTAAGGCCTCTGTCGCTAGTGAATCAGACGTTTCTCCCATCGCCAAGGAAACCTGGAAGCGAACGCGAGCGTCCGCATCGTCGGCCAGTGCCGCAACGCGATTCAGTATTATTCCATCGCTAAGAAACCTTGCTGACAATCGCGCTCCATCCTGTCGAACGTATGGGTTCGCCGATCCCATCGCGACATGAACGTCGGTAGCATTTAGCTCGCCAAGTCCTTCGAGTGTCCAAAGAGCATGCTGTTGAGCGTGCGGATTGCGATCGTTTTGCAACAGCATTCGTAGTGCCGCCGCAGCTTCCTTGGCTTGTCGCTCCACCAGTAATCGTTGGGCTAAAACACGTCGCCAGCCATTGGCGTCGGAAAGTAGACTTGTTAGATCGTCCGTCGATTTCGGCGAAACAAAAGGACGCATCTTCGTTTGACGATCCTCGGGTACAACTCGCCAAATGCGACCTCGATCGTCGCCAGCTCGCCAGTCTAGTTTTTTCGAAATCTCCGGTGGAAGGAACTTTGGATGCTCGACCCAGAGTCGATACATGTCGGCAAGGTAAAGCGCACCATCAGGACCCGTTGCAAGACTCGCTGGACGAAACCATGTGTCGGTCGAAGCCAAAAAATCGGCTTTCGGACGAGCGCGTTGAGCGACGAGCGTTGCACCATTCGATTGGACGATCGATCGGGTGACGAGATGACCAATCGGCTCGCAAACGAACACGCTGTTGTCGAATTGCGAACCTAAGAGATCGCCGCGGTAAGCCGTTGTGCCACAGGCCGCTGTATGCGTTCCAGCGTGAGCGAGATAGTTGCTTTTCATCTCGACAAGCGGAAAAACAATCGCATCACCACCAGCCGGCGCGACGTCATACTGGTCTTTCGCGAAAATCGAATATGGATTTCTGTGAAGCTCTTCATATGAAATGGGAGCCGTCATGATGGGATTGCGATTAGTGCAATAAAATCGATGACCATCGTTATCGATCGTGTTCCCAAACTGACCAAGCCCACTGGCTACACCGAACTCAAACGTAAGCGGATGAAAGCGGAATTCCTTGCGCGGCATCGCGAAATTCCCTACTGGATGCGTAGGCAAACTACTCGCTGTCAATGCACTGGATGACAAACTAGCAACGCGTTCAATTTTACCGGGACCATAATTAAGATAAATCCAATTATCCATGCCCCAGTTAGGATTGCCGATTTGCATTTGAGGATGAGCAGGATCAAACCCGCGAAAAAGTACTTCGCGAACGTCGGCCTGATGATCGCCGTCGGTATCCTTGAGATACACGATTTCAGTTTTGGCGCCGACGAGCAAGCCACCTTGGAACGCCATTACGCTATGACAATAGTTCAAATGATCCGCAAACAGATGCCGACGATCCATCCGGCCATCGCCATCGGTGTCCCGCAATAAGACAACTCTAGAAAGTGGCGGCGCGTCGGCTTTGCCAGGGCCTTCCGGATAATCACCATACTCGACGACAAACATCTGACCTAGTTCATCAAACGCAATGGAAACGGGGTCGAAGACGAGCGGCTCGGAAGCCACCAGTTCGATGCGCAATCCGGGTTCAATTTGGAAGCAAGCAAGCGATTCTTCGGGCGATTTTGGCGGCGCCGTCGGAGCATCGACCCAATGCCGTCCGCCCCGCGTGCTTTCGATCGTCGACAATGCATCACGGTTTACGTTCGACGTTGCATCGCCGGCACTTTTACCTGGCAATTGGACGGATGGCGTATCAGCAGCTTGACTATTGTGAAAAGAAATTAGCGACGTCGCAGCAATTGAAACAAAAGCGATCAGAATACGGCAGGAATAATTCACAGTTCTCTCCGGTGGGGACTGCAAGCAGTTCTTCAATGAAGGGCGAGTGGGCTTATGATAATCAGCCGCTATTCGAGCGGCAAGCAGGTGGTATGATGTTATAAGATTGGCTCTTCCGCAGAAACTGTGGGTGGTTTTCGTGAGCCGCAATCGATTTTAGCCGTGAAATACAAGGAAAACACTCGACTGAGTGATTGCAAAAACCAAGGTTCGCTTTCTGACCGAAAATGCTTACCCAAAAAATTGCTATGGTTTGGATGGTGCAATGAGTTTGGCGAATGGATTTACAAGGGATGGCTCCGATGTCCAAAGTATTGCCACAAAGTCATTGATCGGACATGATGGTTGTGCCGGGAGAAGCGGAAGCGGGCTCTGCT
>JAWXCK010000039.1:0-2682 GCA_034408855.1 Pirellulaceae bacterium | reverse complement strand
CTTCTTTGCTAATTCTGGAAACAACGCGGCCACACGCGTAGAACGAGGGTCAAATCCGGCACCAGCAATCAGCAGCACCTTACGCCCCGGGAGGGCCAAATACTCTTGCACAAACTGGTCGGCGTGTTGACCCCGATGATAAATGCACGGTTCCCATTTGCGGGCAACACTCATTGAGGGTTCTCCTCAATCATCGCCGCCAAATCCGATGTGCTTCCCTCTAAGAAGCCGCCGCGTTTTAACGTCAAACCGTACGAAACGCAGATGGGACCTCCCATCTCTAGCAAGCACCATTCCTTGCCCTTACAGTCATATCTCGCGACGACTAACACCGCGTTGTAGGCGACTGCGAACTGAAGCACCCGAGCGACTTCGGCATTTGCGGTTGCCAACGAATCGAATTCGGATTGAAGAATGCCGTAACCGTTAGGAGTCAACCAGCCGTTGGGTTGCATTGACGTTTCGACGCACTTTGAAGCAATAGCGGAGACGAGTTTCCGTACTTTCTCAAAGTACGGAAAGTTCCAGGCGTCGATGATGCGACACGCTCGCTCTCGTAACAATCGATCTTGCGTTGATGCATCCAACGTAGCAGGTTGTGAGCGAATCACTTGGGTAGCGACGGTGTCTACCAAGATGGCACTCAACTGAAGGAACAGCTCCGCATTCTCCGAACTCGCGTCACATAGAAGGTCTGCTCCAAAGAAATACGGCCGGTCCCATTTGTGAAGCAAATGAAGTTGAGCCGCCTCGAACACTTTATCATTGGCGGCAATCGGACGTGAGGGTTCTGGATCATCCCCGAATAAGTTTCCCTGACCTTGGGTGCGCTTTGAATAACGGTGCAAGAGAATGGCCAACATCGAAAGCTGAATATCGCGTCCGACCGGTGCTCCTCCTTTCCGAAAAGCCTCGACGGTCGTTTCTAATTCGCTGCGTCGGGTATCGGTGATCTTCAATTTATTTTGAACGGACGAGACTTGCTTTTCTAAGTCGCCGACCTTTGAGGGCGAAATGGTTTCTGGCTCTTCGCTCAGCAAGTAGCCTATGTCTGTGAGTCGACGCTGACCAAGAAGCGGGTGTTTTTGAAGGTAGCGCTCGGCCATGTCACGGGCCATTTTGCGAAATGCGGTTCGCTGGTCTCGTCGTGGACCCCAACTCTGAAGTAAGACGAACTCGATGTCCCGAGTGGCGGACAGCCCGGGATAGGACGGGCGTTCGGTACGATCCTCCGCGACAGCGAATAGCGCTTCACTAGGTTGCAGAATGTCGAACCGGGTAATTACCCAGCGAGCGATCCGCAGCTCTCGGCGAGCGAGCCAATGCTTTACTGCTTCGAATTGCGTAGGATGAAGCCAGTGCGCGTCATCGAGGATGATCAGAGGAGTGAGCTGCATCGGCTTTCCTTGTGCCAATGCGGAGCCGTTGATCTGGATTCGCTCAATTACATCGAACGGTCGGTATGTTCCAGTGACAGTGGTCGGCAACACGGATTCCTTAGGGGCCACCAGCGCGCCAACGACATCATAAACGGCGCGCTCGACTTCACGGGCTTTTTGAACAACTGATGCACCTGCGGAACCACCAATCGAGTCGAGGGCGGCACCGGAATCACCTTTCGGAATCACCTCGATATCAGCCTCGCTCACGTTCGATGCTTGCAAATGTCGAAACCACGCGAGAATCGCGCGGGCCTGGATGAAACTGAACAGCAAGCCAGACTTAAGCGCATCCGAATAAGGAAACTCCCAAAACTCGCGGTAGTCCGTTTCCATTGGAAGTCGGCAACCTAAGACGGTCGGTAATCCATCTCGAATAGCCCCGCACTGTTCAAGCGCACCGGCAACGGATTCATAGTCGGTTGATCCAGTACTTCGGAGCACGGCACTCAAGGCAGAAAACTCAAACAGTCGCGCCAACGTTGTCTTGCCGCTTCCAGGTGTACCTCCAAGGACCACGAGCCGATCGTAGAGAGTTCCTTGCTCGGCCGGACGTTTCAAGAAATACGTCAGCGGCTGAGGGCTGACGATTGATAGAAACGCCTCGTCGTCTCGAAGCTGTTCGGTGGCTCGGCGATGAAATGGGTTTTCCACGGTTGGTTCTCCGTCACATATGACGCTGTCGGCGTCTGAACAGCGGTCTCATCGCATGGCGGCCGTCTTTTCCAACGGTGTCGGCCCATACGAGAGCGATTGAATTGTTCGGCGTGTTGTGTTCCAGGACTAATGGCAAGGCACATTGCCCAAACCCCAGCTTCGCGTCGGTACCGGCGACCCTGGTATGCTCGTTCTCGATCAACGGGTCGTAGTATTTATCCGCTAGAGCCAGAAAGGCTGCGTTCAATTCAACGTTAAGCGGGAAATCAGGCGGGAGGATCGAGCCGAACGAAAACTGCACATTATGGAACCAGCCCGCCGCTCCTTTCTCGTTCAGGACCTCATTGTTGCGCTCTCTCACTGCCTTTTCCGCGCGGTCTGTCGCCAGATAGTGGTGGACGCAAAGTGACCATCCTTCCTCGAAATGTGTCCCGACTTGCTCGGAAACGTCTTCCCAGAAGCGAACAAGTTTTCCGGTCCATGACTTATCCAGGGCGATTGCGTCATAAGTTACGTGTCGAACAAGACTTCCTCCAGGTATTCTTCGCTGCAGGCGGCGAGGAGGCGTTTGTTCTTGACGCCGACT
>JAWXCK010000038.1:0-16077 GCA_034408855.1 Pirellulaceae bacterium | reverse complement strand
TTGGTTTTTGCAATCACTCAGTCGAGTGTTTTCCTTGTATTTCACGGCTAAAATCGATTGCGGATCACGAAAACCACCCACAGTTTCTGCGGAAGAGCGAAACAAGAAGACGTTCAACAACTTCCAATATCATTTAGCGATTTTAATTTTAATCGGAATGCGTTGGACAGTGGACTAGCTATGTTATAGCCGCGACGACGAATTGCAAGTTCGTATTAATCGCGCCAATCAAGTCCTTCGGGCAACCGATTCAAGTTGCGGCATCCGTCTTCGGTGACGACCACCATATCTTCGACGCGAACGCCACCGACTGCTCGGCAATAAAGTCCGGGCTCGATCATGACGACATCGCCAACGAGGAGCTCGACACCGCCGCTGGCAAGTAGCGGAGGTTCGTGGACTTCTAATCCTACTCCGTGGCCAGTGCCGTGAGTCATGGCCGTGTAATCGTCGTTGTCGTCGGTACTCGGCAGTCCCATCGAAAATCCGTGGCTGCGAATTGTTTCTGCGGTAATTAAATCAACGGCATGCCCAGTGACGCCAGGCTTGACGGTGGCAGTCGCGGCCCCCTTGGCAGCTACGACTGCGGCGTGCATTTTTTGTATGCGTTCCGAAATCTTCCCGTTGACCACAGTGCGTGTACAGTCGCCATTGTAAAGCGTCGACTTATCGCGTGGAAAAATATCGATAATGATCGGCTGTTCTGTAACGAGCGGGCCATGACCATGTTCGTGGCAGTCAGCGCCCATGGGACCGCACGCGACGATCGAGCCAGGATTCGAATAGGCTTGTTCAATCAACCACTGATCGATCTTTGCCCGCAACGATTCGCTCGAAAGCAATTCACCATTCAAGGTTAACTGTCCGAGACGATCGGGGACAGCATTGGCAACTGTCTCACAGGCTCGTTTCATGACAAGCTCGGTAATGTTTTGGGCTTTCTCGATGAATTCCAACTCCTGATCGTCTTTCTGACGTCGCTCGATCACTCCCCATTCGGTATCGCAAATAATTTCGATTCCAGCACGACGTATGAACTCTGCGAAGATCAACGGCAGACTACGATCAGCGACCACCGAATTGACACCGTTTCGCAATAAGCATTCAGCGGTTGCTTGCGCTGTGGCCGTTTCTCGATCACCCGAAAGTCCAGTGGCAGGTTCAAAATCTTTGGGACAAGCAAAAGCATCGGCCCGAGCTTTGGCTTTCGCTCGCTCGATTTCGATGTCTCGAAGAATGAGTGTCGATGTAACAGTGCCCGCATCGCCACCAATTTCAATGATCGAGACAGGGTCGCCGACGAGAAATCGAATCCGTCGGTAGAGAGCGGCGTTGAGCGAGGGGATACCAGCCATGATTCTGGCTTGCCAAGGACTGAGCGTCATACTATTTCCTCTTTGTTCATGGGGCTAATTTTATAGCATTGACCGGATTGAAAATAAAATATTCTAAAGAACATGCCCAGCTAATGATTGGCGTAAATTGGCCCGTTATAGGTGAATAATTCAGCGCAACCAAAAACGCACCGTTTCATCGATCTCGGGTTCATAGATCGTTTCATGAGCGAGCAATTCGTCGGCGAGTGCCGCGACGGCGTTCCAGACGTAATCTCGATGAAAGAGTTGATAGATTTTAACCGTCAATGCTTCAAGGAGTCGCACGCGTTTTTCCTCGTCTGAAACCCGCAATCCCGCTAAATCCCAAGCAATTCCCCAGTCTTCGGACCATTCTGCGACACTGCCTGGGTGAAATGGTTCCTGGCGATAGACCATTTCTGCGGCAAGTCCGGCTAAAGCGACGAGGCATTCCGATTCAAAAGAAGGACGACGATCCCAACGCACCTGGACAATCCCGTGAAGCGGCCTATCCGACCGATCCGGACTAATCGACGCAACCTCTACATTACCTCCTACCATCATAGCCATCACGCAATGACCAGCTTCATGATAGGCTGTTAGCAACTCGGGCATTGACGACATGGATAGGGGGCAAGCACAATAAGAGGATTGTAAAAATATGCCTTTGAGCGTCTGCGGTCGATTCTATGTCTAAAGCTAAAGTTCGCACAACCGTATCCGTCGCTGTCGAAGAGTTCGACGTCGTCCGGCATGAAGTCGCACCGATCGAAGAAGTGATCATTGAGCGCCCGGTTTTCAAGTCTGATCTTGGAACGTGGTGGGAGGGACTATGCGCTGTCGTTTTACTAGTCGCATTTGCTAACGTCGTTCGCTCTGGCACCGTTTTTTGGTCGCGACTCGACATCGTCTTCACTTGGATCTTAGTTCTTTTAGGAATCAGCGTCGCAGCGATCTCAGGCCGATATGCAGGGGACCAGACTCGGTTCAAAAAAGTGTTAGGAGTCTCGCTTGTCGTCTTGGGCCTCGGATTTGCGATTGTAGCGATCGCCTGGGGACCTCTTCCGAATTCTAGTCATTGGACCAGTGCCGCGATAGGACTAACAATCTCTGGTTGGTCCGTGCGACGTCTATTGGGCGAGAGCATTGTCCGATCTTTATCGTTGGGCTTGGCAGCCGCCTTGCCCTTAGGATTTCTGAATGGCGGATATTTGTTTCGCGTTTGGGGTACTCAAATTAAAACGATTGTTGATCAAGCGGTTTTTTGGTACGCCGGAATCATGGCCGATCTGAATAGCGTCACCAATGCCCCGATCGACGGTGGACTGAAGTTTGCATCAGGAGACCTTCTCACGGCTGCCTCTTTTGAAAACATGTGCGGTGTTCTTGTCGCGTTGGGCGCCAGCCTCGGGCTTTCGATTATTGCCAGGCATTCGTTATTGGTAGGGACGGTGGCATTAGGCATGGCCTTCTTTTGGTGGCTCGTTTTCCGAGCCGGTTATTGCGTAAGCATCGGTGCGAACGGTCAGCTCAATGGTCCGTATGCAGAGTTAGCCATGCCGTCGTACGCTTTGATTGGAATGCTAATGATTATCGCCGCAACGAATATTTGTATCGGTTTGATTTTTGCTCCGATTCCAATCAGTCAAGAAGAGTACGAAGTTTCATCCTTAACGCAACTATACAACGCTTGCGTAAGCTTCCCCCAATTAGGGCCGTCTCACTTTAGTATGGTCGTGGATGAAATCGACGATGTCACGAAGCATGTGCCGCATGATCGAGCATAGTCGTCAGGAGAAATGCGTCGTCCAGCACCGAAAATCATCGCCAGACAGTCAACACCGATAGTAATAGCATATTGAATTCAAAATGAATAACGTAAGCGTCCAAGCCCATCTAAAATCGCTCGCCGTGAGTGTTTTTTCGTTGATTCGTTCGCCAGAAACATTTCCGGGGCTTTTGCTCGAATCATTTACGGATTGGAGTCGAAATCGAAAATGGATATTGATTTGGTCGACAATGCCGGCTTTGATTGCGATTTTAGGATTTATGCTCGCGGGCCTCTTCCTTTCGTTTCGCAGTTCCAGCAGCATTGTCCAATCGGCATTGAGTGTCGTCGATAAGAAAATCCCGAGAGACGACTTAGAGTCATTGGCGTTCGACGAACATTACATACGCAATCGAATTAAAGTCAGGCCAGATCCGACTATCTACATCGAGTCATCCAGTAGCGAGGAGCCGGCGTTCAAGAAGACTGAACTGGTAGCGAATGACGAGTTTGTTAATTCCGCAAAGTTTCGCGAGAGCGAAGTTTTACTGCACCGCGCCACCAACACGAGTTCGGATAGCATTCAAGCTAAATATCGACTTGCGCTGCTGACTTCGCTCGACTCGAAGCGTCCCGACCGCCAAAAAGAAGCCGATGCGCTCATGGAGTCGCTAGCAGAAAACGCAATGGAAGAATTTCCCCCAGCCCACGCATGGTTGGCGGTTTCCCTTTACGGATTGCCCAAGCAACTGGATCCCGTCGAGATTATTCAACTCGATAACTATTTAAGAATCGCGTCGAAATGGAAGCTGATTGAGCCGAGCTTACTGTCGCTCTATAGCTCGATCTGCCTCCAATCCGGCCAGCCTAAAAAAGCACTGAGCATGGCGAAACTGGCTGCCGAGTTTCGTCCTGAATTGAATTTGGCTTACGCACAGATTTGTAAAATGCTAGGCCCCGAGCATGATCGCGAATTACAGAAAGCGGCCAAGGCGGCAGAAGTCGCTTTTAATTCCAAGCTTGGAACGCCGCTCGAAACCGACAATGATCGAATCGGATTGGCTCAAGCGCTCTTGCTGCAGGACAATAACGAACAAGCCATCGAGATCCTTGCGTCCGGTCTATCCGAAGACGTTAGCGAACACAAACCTTTGCGACGTGGTTTGGCTGACATGTACATCGACAAGTTCAGAAGCGATAACAGCGAGCAACTTGCCAAGGCCGATCCCAAACGTGACGACACAGCGGCAGTAGAGCCTGGAGAAAGTGCCGACGTGGCACTGCCTGTCGTCATCGATTGGACGAATCTTCTAGAAGCCGCAAAGTTCGATCGAGATAACCCTGTCGTAGGGCAGGAGATAGCGATGCAGTGGCGTAAGCTCGAGCGTCCGCCTAGAGAACTTCTCAAAGTCCTTTCCTATCAGCTTCAAAACGATATTGCTTCCAATGGTGCAAGAGTCATGGTTGCGGAACTCTACCTCATTGCCGGCCGGGTCAAAGAAGCAAGAGCCCAATGGGAGCACATCCTTCAAAAAGATCCCTACGTCATACCGGCACTCAATAATTTGGCCGTTTTGCTTAGCCGTGAGACCCCACCCAATCTCTCGCGGGCAATCGAGTTGATCGATCGAGCATATCGAATACAACCGATGAGCGCCGAGATGTGCGATACGTATGGCGAAGTTTATATGAATGCAGGTCGACCGATGGATGCCATTGCAAAACTGGAAGAATCGATTCGACTCGATCCTACTCGAAAGACAACTCGAAAACGCCTTTCCGATTGCTATCGACAACTTGGAATGAACGAGATGGCTGAAGAGCAAGATCTGCAAATTCGAAAGCTGACTGATGCTCAGCGCTGAGCCATCGGAATCTGGTTGGGCGACGAGTTCGCTACGTTTTCAAAGCTTCGAGAACTTACGGGTTCGAGGCTTTTGAATTGATACCAAGTTGACTGAATCAATACACTGTGTCGCTTTGGACACGCTTGCATATCTATCCATTCTTGGATCCTGAGGGCTGTATATTCCTCTTGCGATACTTCGATTTCGTTCGGCATCACCCAATTACCGAATAAATGCGTCATGGACGTCGACATTTTAGCAACGTTTCTCTTAACGTTTCGCCCATGGACGGCGATCAATGCTAGCGATTGATCAATGGCACAATTCGTCCAAGTCTCAGATTGTGCAATCATGCCGTCGAAAAGTTCGGTGGTTGACGACCAGTTGTGCGACAGAATCGTTGCCAACCATGGAATCTCGACAATTGCGTCCGTTGAACGAGACTCGGAAACCAACAGCGGTTTCACGCCAATTTCCAAATGGCGGTAGTCTTTAAACCAAAGCGTCTCGCGAATATCAATATCGTAAGGGAGGTATTCTTCTACGAGTAACCTACTGGCCAAGCTATCAAGGATCGCTTCCTCGCGCTGGAATAGCACTTGATCGGAGTTCAACTGACAATTCTCATTACTCCCATCCTTCCCATCGACTAGCTCGCATTGAATGAGTGCCTCGTCAGAGGGGGACGCTGAAACTATCGACCGCCCCAAGCTTTTCTGTGATTCGACTCGTTTGGTAAATGCATCGTACGATTCTACAATCGAGCTCATCGAATCGAGCCATGGTTGCAATTCGAAATTTCCCAGACAATTGGTGGACAGAAGCCACAGTATGCTCAGTTTACCAGTCCACTCGATCAAGATTCGACGAATTAAAGCGGTTGGCATGTAGGAGAGTCCCTTGGTCGAGTGAAAGCAACGAATGGCGAGATCATGCTCCATCGGCATGACAGGCTAGGTATCGAACGCCCCAAGAGTCGACCCAGCATGCAAAGTTCTCGTTGTAGGAGAATTTGGGAAATGCTAGCCAGATTACCCTATCGGCAAGGTTCGCTGCGGTTGTAGCGATTATGCCATCCCGAAATTGCCCTTTTTTCAATATTGGAAATTTGAGTCGCGTTTGTTACTCTTCCGTCCCGCCAGTCATGGAATCATCCTACGTCCCCGACGGCGCATCCATGAAATATTTTGATCACGGGAAGGATCGAGCGAAATGCCAAGAGCTGAAAAGGAACAATCGTGCGTTCATATTCGATGGATGATACGACGCGATATGCCAGCGGTCCTCGACATCGAAGGGCACAGCTTTGAATTTCCGTGGTCCGAAGAGGAGTTCATTCGAGCGCTTCGTCAACGCAATTGCATCGGCATGGTCGCTGAACTCAACGAAGTTGTCGTGGGTTTCATGATCTACGAACTCCACAAAAACCGTTTGCATATCCTAAATTTCGCCGTTCACTCGGACTATCGACGAAACGGAGTTGGGCAAGCGATGATCGAGAAACTTGTTAGCAAACTGAGCTACCAGCGACGTAGCCGTATCTTGCTCGAAGTTCGCGAAACGAATCTCCCTGCACAGTTGTTTTTTAAAAATGTCGGCTTCCAAGCAGTATCGGTATTGCGAGATTTTTACGAAGATACAACCGAAGATGCCTACGTCATGCAGCTTCGACATATCGCCAATGAAGAATCCGTCGAATCAGGTACACGTCGGATGGCTGGCTAGTTCGCCATCAATTGTGAGCCGACGGCGCTTGCCTGGATTATTCATCAGCCGGAGTGCGTTAGCCGAACAAGAGTCTCATCGCTGCGATGGCGGTGAAGGCGAGGATGAGGCTATCAAAAGTTTTTTGCGGCAAGCGCTTGACGATCGCTTTGCCAAAAAACAAGCCGCCGATGATGATGGGGCAAAGCAACGCATTCAGTTGCAAGCTCTCCAGGTCGATAAGTCCTAGCTGCCAGCTAAACGGGACTTTAAAAGCGTTGAGCATTAAAAAAAACCAAGCGCTGGTTCCGACAAACTCAAGCTTGGGGATCATTAACGCGAGCAGATAAAGTCCAAAGACGGGACCGGCGGCGTTCGCCAACATCGTTGTCATCCCCACCGTCAGCCCCATCATCCACGCAAACCATACCGCGTGCGGGATTTTCGATTGAAAATCGGAACGCCATAAGCGGACGATCTGCAAAATGGTTAGGCCTAATATGATGCTGCCGATGAGCGGTTTGTATATTGTCTCGTCGAGGCTTTGCATCCACAACCACGCAGCTATGACACCGATGATCGCTGGCGGCATCATTCGCCAAACCTGATTCCAGTTGGCATGTTGTCCGTATGCTCGAATCGCGCATATATCCCCAAAGATAAGCATCGGGAGAACGACTCCGGTAGAATCTCGCGCACCAAATACGGCCGCGAAGACAAGCACATGAACCATGCTGATGCCTGAGAGCCCACTTTTCGAGATCCCGATGCCGGCGGCAGCGATAATCATCAAGCACCATTGCAATACCGAAAACTCAGGCATGGAGACCCTTGATGACTATTTTCCCAAAATGCCGCGCGTCTTCCAAACTCTCAAAGGCAGTTGGTGCCTCGTCAAACGCGAATTGGCTATCGATGACGGGATGTATCTTCGATTGTGTCAGGAACTGATTGAGTTCTTTAAAATGCTGACGCGAACCTACGTAAATGCCATTGAGCGAAACATTCCTAGCAAGCAACGGAAACAGGCTCGCCGTCGGCGGCCCAAAACCAGTTAAGACGCCGATCAAAGCAATCTTTCCTTCAGCCGCAATCGACTTCATCGAACGTTCAAGCGTACCCGGCCCGCCCGTCTCGACAACATGGTCGACGCCTTTACCATCGGTGAGCTTCCAAACTTCTCGATCCCAATCCGGTTCGCGCCCATAGTGGATGGTCGCCCACGCTCCCATCGCTTTTGCTTTTTCCAGTTTTTCATCGCTACTCGACGTTACGATCACCTTGGCGCCCATCGCGTTGGCTATTTGCAAGGCAAAGATCGAGACGCCGCCGGTCCCTAAAACTAAGACGGTCTGGCCGCTTTGAAGCGATCCTCGAATGACCAGTGCATGCCACGCCGTCACAGCGGCGCAGGGCAAGGTGGCAGCTTCTGCAAAGCTCAGTTGATTTGGTATTTCCACTAAGCCGTCCTGGTCTACGACAACTTGTTCGGCCAACATTCCATCTAAACTCCCCCCCAGGTCTTCGCGATGGTAGCCAAGATCAAATCGGCCAGATTTCCAGGTAGGAAAAAAACATCCGGCTACCCGATCCCCCACCCGCCATTCGGTCACCGATTTGCCGATTTCGATGATTTCGCCCGAGCCGTCGGAAGCGGCAATGCGTCCATCCACCTTCCGTCCAGCCTTGTTTTTCAAGGCAATCACATCGCGATAATTCAGCGACACGCCGCGAATAGCCACCCGAACCTGGGAATCTTCAAGCTTCAGTTCAGGACGATCGACAATTTCCAGGCGATACGCCGAGTTAAAATCGCGATAGACCCAGGCCTTAAAAAGCATCTGCACGACCTTTGTAGAGTTACCTTTGCCAAAAACGATTCTTGAGCTATGCTTTGCAGCATACTCGAACGCGACTAAATTGTCTCATCGGGGAGTTGAAAAAGGAGGGTAAGCGAATGGTTAGCGGCTTCATTGGAAATGAAGTGCCCCGTAAGGGGTTGCGGGTTCGAATCCCGTGCCCTCCGCTTTAGGAAAAAGTCGCTTTTTGCGTCACGAAATACCGAAATTTTCGTCTACTTTTCCTTTTCGAATCGAAACATTGGATCGCCATTTTCTCGGGACCAATCCTGCAACTGAGTATGCAGTCTCTCACGTATTTCGTGATAATCTTCACGCTGACCGAGATCGATCCTTTCATCGGGATCCGTCGACAAATCGAAAAGCTGAACGCGATCCGCTTTCGGATATTCGATCAATTTCCATCGAGCATCGCGAATCATGCGCTGGGTGTCGGTAAATGCTCCCATGACAAAATCATGAACGCTCGTCGACTTTCCGTGAATCAGGTCCGCTAGGCTGAGCCCTTGAACGGTATTGGGAATGGGGATTGCCGCAAGATCGCATAACGTCGGGAAAAGATCTCGCAACGAAACCAATGCATCGCACTGGCGACCAGTCGGCAAACCCGGCCCCGCGATCAATAAGGGACTGCGGATCGAGTGCTGGTATTGATTCTGCTTCCCAAGTAAGCCGTGACTGCCCATCGCAAGGCCTTGGTCGCTGGTAAAAATGATCACCGTGTTTTTTCTGCCAGCATCTTCGAGTGCGCTAACGACGCGTCCAATCTGGGCATCAAGGTCGGTGATCATCGCGTAATAAATGGCGAGTTCCATTCGAACTGCCATTTCTGTTCGAGGGGTCGGCAGCAGTAGTTCGTCTCGACCGTTAATATTTCCATGATCGAACGGATGATTGGGCGCGAAGTTCGCCGGTAACGAAATACGACTAGGATCGTATCGATGCAACGGATCGGGCGGCCATTGTCGAGGATCGTGTGGGAACGCAAAATTGACATGCAATAAAATTGACTTGTCGGCATCGGAGTCGCGAATCGCTTGGATTGCTCCGTTGGCGACATGGAGGCTATTGTCGGCCTGCAACCCGACGCCCTTTTCAAGTTCGGGTTTTCCATCGTCGGTTTTGAAAGTCCAACCTCGATAACCCGTAAGTGGGTTGCCTCGATCGTCGATGTCTCGAGTCTGACCGTCTTTCGGACCGCCACCGCTGCTATAAAGTCCGCGTGTTCCGGTATAGCCTCGCTGTTTAGGCTGGCCATCGTTGTGCCATTTGCCGGTGAACCAAGTTTGATAACCGGCGGCATTGAACGTTTGGGCAAGCGTCTTGAGGGATGGATCGATCGAGCCAGCCGGATATTGCGGCAATGCACGAAACGCCGTGCATCCTGTCAGCATTTCAGCTCGACTCACGTGGCATATCGGATATCCGGCGTAAGCTTGGGTGAAGGCTGTTCCGCTGGCAACAAGTCGATCGAGATTCGGAGTCCGAATCATCGGATTGCCTAACGCTGCGATCGTGTCTGGTCGTTGGTCATCGGCAACGATAAATAAAATATCGGGCGGTCTCGAATTTGCAATTGCAGGATTGAAAACCGCCGACAGTACGACAAGCGTCAGTAACGTATAGCGACTTCGAAGGTTCATCGAGCTTCCTTTCAAACATCACGGACGGTGGCGAGGAATCTCGGCTTTAAAATCTCCCAGGCTTGGCCAATGCAGACGGCGTCCCAGGTCGACTTCGGCAACGGCGATCGTTCCCCATTCGGTAGCTTGAGCAAGCAAGTGCCCGTCATGACCAAAGACTCCTGAGACCATCCAGTTGCGATCGACATCGGTGTGAGTGCTGCTGACCACATAGACATGATTCTCGCAAGCTCGAGCGGCGCCGAGCAATGGATTGCAACCCATTACTGGCCATGCGATCACTTCGGCACCATTGTTGCTCAGTTGTCTGGCAACTTCAGGAAAGAAACCGTCGTAACAGACCATCATTCCAACTTTGCCGAAGCTCGTCTGAAATACAGGATACTCATGACCGGGCGTGATTCCATTTTCGATCTCGCCGCGCGGCAGGCAAACTTTACGATACTTACCGATAAGATTGCCATCGGGTCCGATCAAGACAGCGACGTTGTATAAAAGCGGCCCGTCGCGTTCGACCAATCCCGGTACGATATGGACTTGATAGCGTTTGGCAAATTCACCAAAGAATTTTGTCGAAGGTCCTGGAATCGATTCGGCGACATCGGCGTACGTTGTTCCTGATCCATACGTCACGACTTCGGGGAGGACAACTAAATCCGCTCGATTTTTTGCGGCTTCTTCTATCATTGGAACGAAGGCGTTCAAGCGTTCTTGAGCCGACTTCGCACTACGTGGGACGAAATGAACGGTCGCCAGTCGGACGATCCTTGGCTTAGGCGATTCGGTAGGCGTCAGCGATACCGACGCCCATTCGAGACGAGCATTGGGAGCCCAACGAAATTCCAATTCGACTACCGCTTGCGTCGCATTCGGCGGCGCGAGATAAACGCCTGTAAGCTCCGTCCAACCGTCAGCATTCGAACGACCATCCATAGGGTATTCAGGTTCAGAACGAACCGTCGAACCGGCCGCATAAGTCGCGGCTGTCGGTTCAGCATGATCAACTTTTGCTCCTTTGGAATCTTTCCATAAAATGCGAGCGACACCAAAGCGACGCTGAGAATCGATGCCCGTCATTTTTCGCATGACGCTAAAACGAAAATACTTTCCGCCATCGGTCGCGAACGTCTTTACCCATCGACCTTGCAATCCCTCGCGTTCATTCGATTCGATAACGAAACAACCGTCGCCTTGCGGGCCTCCCTTCGCGTCGAAAGAAAAAGCTGGAGCGATCTCTTCGCGAGGAGACGCGGTCGTCCAACCCGTTGGGGCCGATGCCGCGAAAGAATCTGTTATCGCAATGAAAAAAATCAGAAGTGCGCAATGCGATTTTAACATGCTGAGGTCACCTATCAAACGGAAGCATTTTAAAACACATCTCGCTGATCGCCACCCCGAAAACACTTGTTCCAAGGCTCTCGCCTAGAACGCACTGCTTCGGAGGCTCCGCCTCGTCTACCGTTTGTCGCCAATCTCGAACAATTGACATGTCTGCAGGCAGAGCCTGCGTTGCAGTGGGTTCCGAGGCAGAGCCCCGGAACCAGATGGTGGCGTTCAGCGCGAAGTGTCCACTTTAACCCTGAAGCGATAATATAACCGATGCTTGCGGCAGTCGCCACTGGATTGTGAACGTAGACCTTCAGAACTCTTAGCCGCGTCGGTTTCGGCGTCGAAAGCCGTTCATCCAATCGCATTAGCGGCTCGGTTACAGTCCATTCGTTGAGGAAATCTTCGCCTTTGAACAACTCCTGCGGCGCCGCATTACAAAAGCTAGCGCCAGAGCCGAACTCCCCAGAAGTGAGCTGGGCTCAGGAACGGCTGCGACTTTCACGGTGAAGTCATACTTGAACCCTAACGTAGGCGAGAACAAGCTAGGGTCGAGATCCGTAAAAGTGGGGGAATCATTCAATGTAAAGTCGCTAACGAAAGGATCGAAGTCACCGAAAGAAATAACCGAAGTCCCTGCCGCCGTTGCGTTAAAGTTTAGTGTAGCTAGGTGAATCGACGACATCTTCGGGGGTGACGTGGCTCCTCCGTAGACATCGATCTGGCCATTCACCGAAAGATCAGGACTGCCGCCAGCGATTGGAAAGTTGGCATCGTTGGTCGCCCCTGTCGCTTGTATCACGGTCGAGTTGTAGTTGGCGCGGCTTCCAAATCCCAATAAGCCAAAAGTGGTAAGATTGGTCGTATTGGATTCGATCAAATACAGATTGACCGCGAAGGAGTCGCCGACAAAAACATTTGCCGAATTCAAAGTGTTCGTGCCGTTGAAGCCGAGCACAAATCCTGCATTGGCGAACTGGACTTTCGTGAAAGAGATCACTATGAATAAAAACAGAACGTTACGCATGATGAGGTTCCTAGTTCACGGTTCGTCTAGACCGGAAAAGCGGATTGAAAATTGCTAAGTCTCGATTATCTACGACATGGTCGGCATTGAAATCCGCAAACGTGTTGTATTTAATTTGCCCTAGCTTCTTTCGGAATGAAAGGTTAAATATTCCTTTGTCGGCGTTATCAACTCGAACTCGGATCGCCGCGTTGTGAAATCTGGTTAGCATCTATGATCAGATCATAATTTCCATTTGTCAGCGATCCATTGGATTCGACAAAGTTTCCGGAAAAAGTGAGCGTCACAACGGTCTTCGCCGCCGCACCCGTTCCAACAGTCGAAACAAAAGCGCGAGTTGCGATCGATTCCAAACCGGAATCGCGCTTTCTGACGGACAATGCCCCGGAGTTGAGATTGGCAATGTCAACGAGTCCGTCGAAGCTTACTGTCAAGTTTTAACATCGAATGTTGCGCAAATCCATCGTTTACGTTGACGCTATCCACTTCGGTTGGGTTGTTTTTCCGCTTTGGACTTACTTTGAACCACAGATTCTTCGGAAGTGCCAAAGATTTCAAGGGGTGTTGCAGTCCATTCTTTGGGGAAACCTTCGCCTTGGTACGACTTCGCCGGCGCCACATTACAAATGTTAGCCCTAGAGTCGAACAACCCAGAAGAGAACTGGGCTCAGGAACCGCTGCGACGTTCACTGTGAAGTCAAACTTAAACGCCAACGAAGGCGAGAACAAACTGGGGTCGAGATCGGTGAAAGCGGGGGTATCATTCAGTGTGAAATCGCTGATCAATGGATCGTAGTCACCAAATGAAATTACCGTTGTCCCCGCCGCCGCTGCCGAAAAGTTCAGCGTTGCAAGGTGAATCGAAGACAACTTCGGAGGTGTCGTCGCTCCTCCGAAGAGATCGATTTGGCCACTCACCGAAAGATCAGGACTGCCGCCAACGATAGGAAAGTTGGCATCGTTGGTCGCGCCTGTCGCTTGTATCACCGTCGAGTTGTAGGTGGCGCGGCTTCCAAATCCCAGTAAGCCAAAAGTGGTTAGTTTGGTCGTATTGGATTCAATCAAATACAGATTGACCGCAAAGGAGTCGCCGACGAAGACGTTGGCCGAATTCAAAGTGTTTGTGGGGTTAAAGCCGATCACAAAATCCGCCTTGGCAAAATCCAAGTTTGTAAAAAAAGTAGCTACAAGTAAAATCAGGATGTTTCGCATGATAGATTTCCTATGCCTCACTTCGTTTCGACCGGAAGAGCGGGTTGAATATGCCTACGTCGCGATTGTCGATGACACTATCCTCATTCACGTCGGTGTCGGGGTTAAAACCGGATTGCCCCAACTTCTTGCGGAACGACGTGTTTAACATTCCGAGGTCCGCATTGTCGACCGCCCCGCTACCTGAAAAATCTCCCAGGAGGCGGAAGAAGGCGTCGGTAAGGGCGACTTGGTTTTGCGCATTGGATCCAAACCGAAAGTTACCGCCTGCAGTTCCATCGCGATTGCCATCCAATCGCGTGTTGGCTCCAAGGCCCGTGCGAACAATATTGTTCGCATCGATCACTAGTTCGTAGTTGCCGTTGGCTAACGATCCATTTGATTCGACAAACGACCCTGTGAAACTTAAGGTCACGACTGTCTGCGCGCTCGCTCCGGCTCCGATCGTTGATATGATCGCATTGTTCGCAATGGTCGCCATTCCGGAATCTCGCTTCCTCACCGTGAAGGTTCCCGAATTCAGATTGGTAATGTCCACCAAACCATCAAAAGTGACTTTAACTTGCTTCAGTAGCGATCGTTGAGCCGATCCATCGCCAATCGTTACGGCGGCAACTTCAGTCATATCGACGACGCCAATCGAAAGGCTCTTCTCGTACTCTAAACCTGCCGCGTCGACGACCTTAATTCGAATCGAATAAATCGACTTCGTTTCAAAATCGAAAACTTGTTTCGGTCGAAGCTGATTGCCTACGATTTCAAACACGCCATTGTCAGTCGAACCATCACCACTTACGAGGCTGTATGTATGCTGCTCGATCGTGTCTGGATCGATAGCACTCAACGCGCTCAGGAATAGTGAGGGCTGTAGATTCTCGGGGATCAAGAGATTCGATGCCGTCAAATCGATAGGCGTACTCCCCGAAAGTTGAACGGTAACGGCGGTCGGCGAGTAGTTTATTTTCCAACTGCCACCGAGGATACTCGGCGGGAAGGAAGCACTTGAGAATGTACCGTTCACTTGAGCGGCAGACACGATCGTAAAGCTTTGGCCGAGTGTCGGTGTATAACCGTTATTAATCGCAATCAATTTGACATCCAGCGCACCACCAAGAATGACCGTTCCCGTCGATTGGATCTTGTCGAATTCGGAGCCCGCGATCAGGCCACCAATTTCAACCGTATGCACGTTCGTTGTACCGAACGATGTCGCGCCTTGCATATCGGTTAGCGTGGGGCTGTTGCCCAGGCTCGATCCGCCGTTGAACTCGACGTTGGCAAACGAGCCACGCCCAGTGACGAGCTGCGAGAACTTGATTTTGGCAGCCGCGCTCTGGCCTTGCACATGACCTTGATTCTCAAAGGAGCCGTTCGTCGTATTGATCACGCCTCGTCCAACCAGCGTTTGATTGTCTTCGAGAGCAATTCCGTTCGGCGCGTTCAGTATTCCATCGACCGTAAGGGTTCCGATCGTCGTCTGCGATCCCAAGACCGCCTTATATCCGTCGTTCAAGGTGACCGTGAAGGCCCCGACATTCAATCGACCATGGAGATCGATACCATCAAAGGCATTCGCGTCGCCGAGAGCCAAATTGCCATTGAGCGTAATCGTAGAACCGGGCGCTGAATAAATCGGCGCGTTGATCGCCCCGCGTCCAACAACTGTTTGACCTGTTGCCAGCACCAATCCGCTTGGGGCATTGATCGTGCCGCCGGTAAGCGTCGTCGTTTGTCCCAGGGTGGTGAAACCAGCCGAATCCAGCGTCAGAATTTGATTCCCAACATTCACCCCGCCGGTAACATTGATATCGATCGCATTCAAGATCGACAACGGTTCGACGCCGGTAAAGCGAATCGTATCTCTCTCAATCCAATCGAAGGCTTCGATCGCTGCATTGCCGATCGAGCCGCCCGACGAGACAAAGTTAAACGACGTCGCACCGGTACCTTTGACAATTAGTGAATCACCAAGTCCGGTTCCGCCATTAAAGTAAACACCTTCTGGTAACGCAAAGAATCCTCCGTAGCTGTAGTCGACTGTCAGTCGATCGGGCTCCGTGTTCGTTCCGTTTACGGTAATCCTAGATGTCGCTGCCAGCAATTGACTTAGTATCAATGCGTTGGTTTGATTGTCATAGACTTCGAGATTTAGACCGTTCTTTCTCAGGGTAACATCATCTGCACCATTTCCGTTGGGCAAATTGACTACAAGGTTGGGATCAAAAATGGTAACGGCGTAGTCTTCAACTTCCCCGGAATAAATGTTACCGGTAGGTCCAAATCCGCTAGACCCGATCCCAATACGAAACCTTGCGTAGGTCAAACCAATTCCAGCA
>JAWXCK010000037.1:0-4188 GCA_034408855.1 Pirellulaceae bacterium | reverse complement strand
TTGGTTTTTGCAATCACTCAGTCGAGTGTTTTCCTTGTATTTCACGGCTAAAATCGATTGCGGATCACGAAAACCACCCACAGTTTCTGCGGAAGAGCGGCTTTATTGTGAGTCTAATTACCACGATCTGGTTTTATGAACAAGCTGGAAGCGTGTCCCACGGGTGGCTTTCGATGTGCAAAGCAGAGATCGAAGGGGACGGCTTATTTTATTCGCTTGAGGATGTTCGAATAGAGTCCTTCCATCGAAAAGTACTTTGGCCAAACATTCGAAAGGTTGTTTCTCATATTTGCATTTCGTTCTTCTGAAAAGGATCGGAGAATATCTTCGAGGTCATCAAGAGTACTTTCGTGAATCAGTACGGCAAAGTCTTGCCAATCGAGTTCGTCTGTCCAAGGTAAAGTCAGAAAAAATGTCAGGAACCGTTTTTCAGAATTTAGCCGTCGGGATCGTTCAGCAACTCCTGCAATCGTAATCGTAGTTCAAGCGAGAATCGTTCAAGCCAACTTTCGTCAATCAAACCTATTGAAATCATATCTCGGATATGAACGCGGTCTTTATCACGATAGGAGGTCAATTTCATTTTGACCAAAAGAGCGAAAGGTAAAGTGCGTGCGTCGGCGATAAGTTCGTACTCGTCGATTTCTGGAACGGGTTCCGAATACTCTTCGCGCACCTTCTTCCCGGCGAAGACAACGTGAACGGCATCACGTGCCTTTGCTTTAGGGCCATCTAAGAACATGGTCACCCCGGCGGAGCGGCGGTAAATGAAGCCCTCTGCCTCCAACGCTGGAATCGCACGATCCAGATCGGATTCTTTTAGGATAATATCGACGTCACGGGTGTTTCGTACGACCGATTCGTCGACTTGAGAAACCCAGTGTTGGACGGCATTGCCACCGATCACGGCGTACGGAATGTTTGCAGTGTTTAGGGCTCGGGTGACGCGTCGCAGACGGTCCTTCACGATCTCCACGGCTTTTTCGATCCTTTCCCAGAGAGCGTCACCCGTATACTTGATCTCGATCATGATTTTGTTCCTTGCTATGAGTATACCACAGGACCGCAACGCATGCGAACTTCTTGTTCCCCTTACCGTCTGCAACTCGGCATACATGTACTCGCGCTCGGAGTTCATTCCATTCGCGACACAGACAACTGCCTTGGTGATTCCAACCGGGTAACGAAGAACCGGTGGCTAGCGCCAAACCGCTCATTTATCGATCGAACGATAATCTGCTCGCCGGACGCCTACTAACCAGTCGTTTCAAAATTCGTTAGATTGCAGAGACTATGGCAAGCAAAAGCGACATTAAGTATTTGGTATTTGATTGTGAGAGCGTGGCAGATGGGGCGGCGGTCGCGAAGACGCGCTATCCCGGAGAGGAGCTTTCACCTAGTCAGGCGATCGCTAAATTTCGACAAGAATTGCTCCTCGAAAGCGGTCGCGATTTTATTCCCTACACCTATCACCTTCCGGTAGCCGTCGTGGTCGCCAAGCTTCGACAGGATTTGAGTTTAGCCGAGATCGTATCATTGGATCAACCCGAACATCGGCCGCACGTCATCGCTAAACACTTTTGGGTCGGTTGGGAAAAGTATGGACGTCCGACGTTGGTAACCTTTAACGGTCGCTCATTCGATGTTCCGTTGATGGAGTTGGCGGCCTATCGATATGGGATCAGCATCCCAACCTGGTTTAATGTGACTGGACCTTCCTACCAGCAACAACGGAACCGCTACAATTTGAATTCTCATATCGATTTGCATGAGTTGTTGACGAACTTCGGAAGCACCTGGTTTCGCGGCGGATTGAACCTTGCGGCGCATCTCATTAGCAAGCCCGGTAAAATGGATGTTCACGGCGATATGGTTCAAGAGCTTTACGCGGCAGGTAAGGTTGCAGAGATCAATGAGTATTGCCGCTGCGATGTGCTCGATACTTATTTTGTATTCCTTCGAGTTAGCGTTCTGATGGGAACGATAACCTTGGAACGCGAAAAAGCGCTCGTTGCTCAAGCGAAAGACATGCTAACGTCATCGGTCGACGAACACCCGGCCTATGCACAGTATCTCGACAAGTGGGAGGAATGGCATGACCCTTGGAGCTAGATTGCAGATGCCTTGCGACGATTGATGATTCCTTCGCTTTCGTTAGAATGTCGGGAACAGTCGATCTTCTAGGAAATTGCATGACTCTCTCGAAAAACATGGTCCATCAAGGCGACTGCGTTCAGTTATTGAACCAGCTTGACAAAGACTCGATCGATCTTGTATTTGCTGACCCACCGTTCAATATCGGCTACGAATACGATGTATACGACGACGACAAACAAGCCTCGGAATACCTCGACTGGTGTCGGAAGTGGATCAGCGGCGTTCATCGAGCGCTCAAACCGAACGGTACTTTCTGGCTCGCGATCGGCGATGAGTATGCGGCCGAGTTGAAAATCGAAGCCCAGCGAGTTGGCTTTCACTGTCGAAGCTGGGTGATTTGGTACTACACCTTCGGCGTTAATTGCGTCAATGGATTCAGTCGGTCGCACACGCATCTTTTTCATTTCGTAAAAGACAAAACTCGATTCACGTTCAATCGCTTCAATCCACAAATCCGAGTCAAATCGGCTAGGCAATTGGTCTACGCGGATAACCGCGCCAACCCGAATGGTAGACTCCCTGACAACACATGGATCACTCGTCCTCAGGATGCGCCATTGAGCTTCAGCCCTAGTCACGACACTTGGTACTTTGCTCGAGTCGCTGGAACCTTCAAGGAACGTGAAGGCTTTCATGGCTGTCAGATGCCCGAGCAGTTGCTTGCGCGAATCATTCGAGCCTCAAGCCATCCACAAGAACTCGTGCTCGATCCGTTTGGCGGCAGCGGGACGACGATGACGGTTGCGAAGAAACTTGGTCGACAATGGATGGGCTTCGAATTGTCGGATGAATATGTCAAGTACATCAACGAAAGGCTTCAAAAAACCAGCGTCGGTGCCCTGATCGATGGCGCAGAAGATCCGATCGAAAGTGCCCCGAGTACGGCCCATGGAAAGCAACGAAAAAAAGGGTTCGATGAGGATACCGAGAAAGTAGTTATCGAATCGTACACGAAAGTTGGAAACGGCTTCCCTGCCGACTATCTTTTGTGCGACAAAGATCTCGATGCAGAGTTCATAACCGAATGTCGCAAGCGAGGAATCGGTGGCAACGCTTTTGTTTGGAACCACTATCTGCTTGGCCTACGAAAGGCTGGAAAACTACCGAGGGCGACGAATCGTCCACCTCAAACTACCGCCGAACAGATGGATCAATTCGGATTTGCAAGTGAAGTCGCTTGGCGGTTACTATCGATCGATTACCGAAAAACACTCGATGATATTCTCTGCTCACCAGATTTTGCGGCGGAGTTTGATCGGCTTGCCATCTTGTTTGGACCAACGGACAAAACTGTTTCGACAATTGAACTTCGGCGAGCAGCTATTTCAATTCGAAAAAGGTCCAATGCGGCACGAGTTTCGGCGGCGGCGGAATTCGGTGATTGGATACGAAAGACAAAGCAATTGTCGCGAATCCGAATCGAGGACGGGCTTTCCGAGCTCGAGTCTCCTGGCGTTTTTATTTTGAACGCAGGCCCTGTCGGGTTCTACGTCGGAGAAAGCGAGAACATGCGAGCGCGTGTCGAACAAGCATTGAGCAACGAGAGATGGCGAAGCTTGGAATTCGACTCTGTTCAATTTGTCAAGAATGACGCGCCGATCGCAACAAAGTACGCTTTGAAATCAGCTTTGGCACAGCGCGAATTGGCACACTTAAACTGCCGACTCCTGATCGACGAATCAGAATTACCAAGAGGCTGTTGAAACTATGTCCCGGACAATTCAATTCCGTTCTCGCGACACCAATCGATAATGGCACTCGTTTCACGTTCATTCTCGAATGCGTACCATTTTTCAAGCAAGCGTTTGTTTTCAAGCAACGCTCTGAAGTGTCCGTATGCACCTCGTCGTCGAAAGATATCGCGAACCTCATTTTCGAGATTCGGCGCAAAGGTTGAAATGAATTCGCGAACCAATGATTGTCCGAGATCCAGTTCCTGTTTATCGGGAACCAAAAGGTAGCGATCAGACTCCTCGAAATCATTGGGAGGCTGGTCGCCGTCATGTGAGTCGGATATGTAGTATATTTGGC
>JAWXCK010000036.1:0-14426 GCA_034408855.1 Pirellulaceae bacterium | reverse complement strand
TGGTTTTTGCAATCACTCAGTCCAGTGTTTTCCTTGTATTTCACTGCTAAAATCGATTGCGGATCGCGAAAACCACCCACAGTTTCTGCGGAAGAGCCATAAATTATTAACAATCACGCCCTAAGTCTAGCTTTTGTCGTATTGCTTCACAGTACACTAGCTCAGAAACCATCTCCTCGAACGAAACCGTCGGACGCCATTTTGTTTTATCGTAGAGCTTCGTTGCATCCCCGATAAGCGGTGCTCGTTTCTTTAAAACAATATTCCGATCCTCCGACACGTACGTCTCCCAATCGAGTCCAACAGCTCGAAAGGCAACCGCAACAAAATCTTTAACGGAATGCGGGATACCGGTCGCGACGACAAAATCGTCAGCTTCATCGAGTTCCAAAATCCGCGTCATCGCGTCGATAGTGTCGCCAGCATCTCCCCAATCTACTGTCGCCGACAAATCACCGAGCACAAGTGAATTTTGAGTTCCCTGTTTTATCGAAATAGCCGCTCGAACGATCCGCTGCGAAAGAAAATCGGGACGCCGTCTCGGCGATTCGTGGTTGAAAAGAAACCCGATGGAAACAAACAGCCGATGATTCCTTCGATAAAATCGCCCCAAGTGCGTTGCGGCCGCTTTCGTTATTCCATAGATACAAGTAGGGTTTATCGGAGATCGCTCGGACAACGTGGGAGTCGTCGGATCACCAAAAACGTGGGACGAAGCGGCGTAAAAGATCCTGGTCTCTTTCGAGTGGATACGAATCGCTTCTAAGCAGTTCAAGAAACCGGTTACGTGGGTTGCGAAACTCTGGTCGAGAAGCATTCGTGACTCAAGGCTTGCCGCATCGGCTGATTGATGAAAAGCGGCTAAGTAGTAGATTTCATCCGGCTGATAGTTGCCGACTAAGCGATCGACGCTCGACGAATCCATCACATCGACAGTCGACCCGCACTCTTTGATCGAATCGAGCGAACGATTGTCATGAGAATGGATACGCATACTGGAATGCCCTAGCCCAACGACGTCATTGCCGTATTGCGAGCAGCGATCAAAAAGCATGCTACCGTCCTGCCCTTCGCTTCCGACGATCACCATTTTCTTCATCGCGATACAACCTCGATTTCAGGCAACGGGAAAATCATCTTTCCTCCAGCACGAAGATAGGCCATTTCACGATGTATCAAGTTTTCTCGGAAGTGCCACGGCAGTACCAGGAAATAATCTGGATTCATCGCATGCGCTTCGGCCTCGGAAATAATCGGTATGTGGCTACCCGGCGTGATACAACCGAATTTATCGGAATTGACTTCGGCAATCGCCGGGATTTGCTCTTGGGTTATTCCGCAATATTGCAACAGTACATTTCCTTTCGTCGACGCACCGTAACCTAATACCTTGGCACCACTCGATTGGATTTCTGCTAATGCACGAATCAGTTGCGTTCGATGGGCGGTCACTTGATCTGCAAAGTCTAGGTAAGGGCGGCTGCCATTTAAATCGAGTTGTCGCTCTCGATCGATCAATTCCAAAGCAGTTCGAGTACATTCAAATGGTGCCTCGGCATGGGCAGCCGTCACGGCAAAGCTTCCGCCATTTACATCGTTCAATTGAATATCGACGATCTTCAAGCCCGCACGTTCCAGAACCCATTGGATCTGTTGGATCGCGTAGTACTCGAGATGCTCGTGACAAACGGTATCATAAGATCGTGTCGCTAACATCGACGGCAAGTAGCTTTGCTCGAAATGCCAGATTCCGACTGGCGAGAGAACAGCCGCAATTTCCTTGACAAAAGTGATCGGATCTTCGAGATCGTAAAACATCGCAATCGACGTGATGATATCCGCTTGGCGGTTTCCAAATCGTTGCTGTATCGCGGTGCTGGAAAAAAAATCGGCGATGACTTGTATTTCTTTTCGATAGTAGGCCTTGAATTTGGCGGCAGTTGGATCGATACCAACGAGGGTCGGTCCGCCCGCATGGTAAAAGGAAAGCAGCGTGCCATCGTTGCTGCCGATGTCGACGACTAAGGCGTTGTTTCTCGGGCTCACCTTCTGCGTCAGCGATGCAACTTTATCGCGAAGGTGATCCACCATCGACCGGTTGAGCGATGTTCGATATCCGTAGTTATCGCCATACATTTCGGAGAGGCAAAATGAATGGCGAAGTTGTACCAGCCCACAGTGCTGCGATGCATTTTTTGGATGGCATCGGACCAATTCGAGCGGTCCAGCACTTACCTTATCATCAACCGTTGCCGGGAAAACGCCGGTCAAAGTCTGTACACCTAAATCGATGATCGGACGAAGATCCGAATTACCGCAAAGGCGACAGCGTTGAATGGGTGTATATTCGACAGGCATGAAACAGATCCGAGTAGCGGCGCATCGGCGTGGCTCATCGTATCGAAGCGATAAAACAAAAGAAAGAGGGTTTAGCCCGATCGAGCTTTACGCTACGATTCAAGCAATATGCCTGTATTTCGACAGGCAACCTATCGACGTACCTTGGAAGCAAACAAATGTACTATGGTCAATTCAATCCGCCGGTCGATTGGCTAATCGAACGGTTTTTTCCCGAGAAGTATGTCGGTCACTGCGTCGAGGTAGGGGCGGTGGATGGAGTGCATCTCTCGAATACGTTGTATTTCGAACAACGTGGATGGGGCTGCCTTTGTATAGAACCCAACAGTTACTATCACGAGGCATTGGCGAAAAATCGGAAAGTCGCAATGCCTTTCGCGGTATCGAACCAGAATAAAGACGGGGTTGTTCTCCATCGAGTCCAAATGGGAGAAGGCTTTGGCGCGTGTACTTCACTTGTTCCCGATCAAAAGCTCATCGATCAACACGAACATCTGATTACCGCTTTCGATCAAATTCTCGTCAATACGCGAACGCTGGACTGGTGTCTTTCTTGTTTCGAATGGCCAAAAATCGATTTTGTCGCGATTGATACCGAAGGGACGGAACTGGCTGTTCTTGAGGGGTTTAACTTGGATCATTGGAAACCGTCGCTTTTGATTATCGAGAACAACCATGACGACCCCGAAATCACCCAACACCTTCGACCGCGAGGCTATCAAAAAGTGATTCGATACGAAGTAAATGATTTCTACGTTCGGATCGACTAGCTACAACATGAGACCACGATGAAGAAAGTTTTGTATATCGCTCGATGTTGGAAAATGGTCGAATGGCTGATACCGACGCTCGAGAGCGTCATGAAGTATCACCAGCCCGCCGACGTCGACATCATTATTTTAGATAGCCTGTCTACTCGAACGGATGTTATCAAAGACTATTGTTTTCGCTTGATGCAGGACAAGCATGTGCTTGGCTTTGTCGAAAGCGATCAGAACTACAATTATTACATCTGGGGAGCCATTCGATATCTGACAAATTCGATCGAGCAGTATGAATATGTCAACATGGGGAGCGCAGATCTCGGAATCGTTAACGGATTCGACAACTGGCTTTTTCAACTGACTGATATCCTGGCAAAATACGGCGACGTCGGAGCAGTCAGTATCGAATTCGAGCGGATGCCACCGTATGACAAAGGCTTTCAGTTTATTGAAGACGCGGTAACATCGGGAGCAACATCATTTGGCAATTTTGTACACATGCCGACCGACGAATGGTTTTATACCGTTCGATCTGCAGAATTGCTCGACTATCTTTATCGCGGAGGAACGGGGCCCGGGATGTTTGGTTACTGCGCCGACATGAGCAATCGTAATAAGTATACAGGCCGAACCAATATTCAATTCAAACACTACGGATGGCTACGTTATACCGATGACTATCGCCTGCAATACCAAGAGGCCGATCAGAATTTCTTAGATCAGAAAGTCTGGCAACCCGACGGCAGCTACGAACCGATCGGAGCCGGTGCCCCACAAGCTGGCTTTCCATGCGGCGTTTACTATGTCCCGCAAGAAAACCTAAAATTTCACGGGCTCGAAAAATATTTTCCAGCCGCATCGTGACTTCCAAGCAAGCTCTCTTGCCGACAACTCTAAGTCGTTCACTTTACAGATCGAGCGTCCTCTTGGCCTTAAGGAACGGTCAAAAACAACTTCCTCGACCGTAGCTAGTGTCGCCAGACGGTGGACGCGATATTCTCCACGGTCTGGCGACCGTAGCTACGGAAGAAATGCCGAAGTTTTTTTCCCCGTTCCTAAATGCAATACCGTTCAATGTTATCGAGAATGCGATGCGTTTCTATTGCATCTGCGGTTTGATTGCGTTCGTTGCCCCAATCTGGATTTTGGCAGGATTCGATCATCAATGCTTCTTGAAAAACGCCTTCACCGAAGACTTCGATTCGCGACTTGCCGTTTTGTCCATGAATCCAAAACCTTGGTTTCGTAACGTCGAGCGGTCGCAGGAAATCATCGCAGATCCACGACGAATCGGTTCCGGCGATCTCGATCCATCGTCGCGGTGCGGCGTCGAATCCGCAGTCCCAATGTGCGATCGCTCAATTCCGCAATCACTTGTACTTGATTCCATGCACCATTGCTCTTGCTTCCGAGGGCTTGAAGTCGAACGCAGTCGAGACCGGTAAACCATTTCGTCGAGTAGACGCAGTACCAACCAAGATCGAGCAAACATCCGCCGCCAAGCGTTGGATCGGTACGATGGTCATCGCCACGCGTCAGGATTCCAGAAAAAGAGCAAGCGACATGAACACGTCGAATCGCTCCCAACTCTCCCGACTGAATAACGGCTCTCGCGGCCTGTGATCGAGGGTGAAATGGAAAGGCCGTTGCATGGCATAGTCGCTTTTTGTAGCGTTCAGCCGCTTCGGCCATTTCGGCCGCGTCGTGTGCGTTGAGACAGAGCGGCTTTTCGCACAGAACATTTTTGCCGGCCTTCAGTGCAGCGATCGTCCATTCTCGATGCAAGCTTGGTGGTAACGCAACATAGACCCAATCGATCGCTTCATCATCGATCAGCGATCGGTAACCGTCATAAGCTCGAATGGCTTCATCGTCGGGGCGAGTCGATTCCGAACTTCGATCGTTGGCCCAAGCCTTTGCGCGATCCAAATCTCGACTTGCGATTCCTGACAACTGAGCTTCTCGTGCCTGACGAACGGCTTCCACCATTCTATGAGTGACGCGACCGGTTCCCAGAAATCCCCATCGATTCATCGCCATCTAGCGTCTCCTCATACCGTTTTCTTCAGTCGCGCATTTTCAATCGCTTGCAGCGGGTAGACATTACCACGATTGCAGCCTGGACAGCCTTCGGCGGCGGAAGCCCACGCTGCTTGCGACTTCAGATTTCGATCCCAAAAAGGCCATGTTCGACACTGAATCGGACGCGCATCGTAGACCGAACATTTTCTTGATTTAGGATCTAGAAAAATGCAATCGCCGTCCGAGTATTCGACAAGGCTCTTGCGAATTCCAACTTGGCGAACAAATCGTCGCTCGAAGCCATCGGTATCGTCGGCCATTTCCATTGCCGTTGCGAGCGATTGAATTTCTGCTTCATCGACCCAGACATAGCCTGAATTGGGGCCACTACAACAATTACCACACTGCGTGCACTGAAAAGCGAGACCGTCGGCATACCACGGAGTCGTCATTCGGATTGGCCGATCACTCTTGAAGGCAAACGATTATTCTGGAGGATAGATGAGACACGCACAGCTTGTGCACACCATGGGTTCGTTCATGCGGAGCCGATCGAGGATTCGGGGCGACAGACTAGTGTTGCATCCGCCACAAGCTTTGCCGTCGAGTGGTGCGAGCGCATCTTCGGCTCGCAATTGAACGAGCCGCCGATAGGTATTTTTGAGCTCGCCTTTGAGCAGTGCTTCTGTGGCTACGAGATCGCCGGTAATCCTTTCAAGATCACTTTCGAGGCTTGCTTTTCTGGTTTCCGTTGCCGCTTCAATCTTCTTGGCTTCACTTTCGGTCAATTGAACGCGTTCCTCGAAGCCGTGCGTTAGTCCGAGGAGCTTATCGATTCCCTCTAGCGTTTCTAGAATTTCGTCGGACAAAACCAAATTGGCTTGCTGGTCGGCAGCGATTTGATCCTTGAGCATCTGGTATTCGCGATTCCCTTTGGCCATATTCATCTTCCCTTCCAGCTCGAAGATTTTGGCTTCGCGAGTCCTCAATTGAAGCTGTATTCGGTCGGCATCCATCCGCTTTTTCTTGACGTCTTCGCGATGTGCCGCAAGCCCCTTGGCAGCGAAGTCCCACACGTTCTTTGCAACTTGCACCGTTCGCGGTCCGCGAACGAGCTGGCTGCGAATGTCCGCTTGCTGACGAAGTATCCGATGAAGTCGCCGCAAAATCTCAATATCTGAACTCATATTTGTCGTTATCAACGAAAACTCTGCTTAGAAACGTCGGGCGTCTCAAACCAAAGCACGAACTTTCCATGCTTTCGTTCGAAAACGACTAGAAAAACCCAGTATAGCGGCAGGTCACCAAGAGTTCCAACCAGCATCCCTCTTTTTCAGTAACAATCAGATTTTCCGACTCATCCAGTTGGACAGAACACTATCGAATCGGCGAATAATCAGTGGCTTTCATGAAGACCGATTGAACGCCTTGCTTGATCGTTAGCGACCCTCCGGCCTTTTCTTCAGACGCCTTGCGAGCGGCTTGCCACGCCTCATCTTTTCCAAAGGCTCCAAAACATTCCTTCGCCGATGCCTGGCTCTTGTGTGCCAAGATGTACATTAATGTATTTCCAGCACCTTCTTGATCGCTCATCAAATTCCAATAGCCAATATTGGTCATCCCATGCTTCTCGAATAGTTTCACCGTATGGTCTCGAAAGCGAGCGTTGAGTCCGTCGAGGTTACCGGGCGATGCTGTGTAAGTTCGCAATTCAAATACCCGATCACCGGCTGCGCTCGCTTGAATCAATGGCGAATAGTCCGTTGCGCTATAGAACTTTGCGTCGACTTTATCGACTAATTTGCCATCGACTTCGCTCGCCTTGTACGCTTTTTGCCAATCAGGGTCCGCCATGAAGGCTTTCCAAGAAGCGGTTCGCGCGTCGCGGCTGGGATAGGCGAGTAGGTAAACAAGCTTGCGTTCTGGATTCTCGATAGGCGCCCAATAGCCGATGTTTTTGATCCCATGCTTTTCGAATAGTTTTACGGTGTGGTCGCGAAAACGAGAATGGAGTGCATCGAGCTTCCCTTCGGCAGCATAGTAGATTCGCATTTCAAAGACCTGCTTGTCGGCATCGGCCGCTCGACCTGCCTGGCCATATAAACCGTACGAAATCGAAACGACGAACAGTGTCAGCGCGAACAAAATGGCCTGGCGATGCATAATGGTAGGAGCCTTAGTAAAGGGAAGAGTTTCTTGAATCCAAAATACGAACCAACGAAAGTATCGCGTTGAACTACCATCAACGCAATCAGGGCTCGCAGAATGACGAGTTTTGAGCAAGTCCATTGTTCAATTTAGATTTTATGGTCTCTTTCCGCATGATTAACTATAATCCAGGGCTGGAATTTTCAAACTTTTTCGTAGTTCCGCCTTCAGGCGGCAGCCTTGCTTACCAAGCTTACTTGCCAGACCAACGGCACCTTGCATTTTTTTCCGGCTAAAGCCGGGGCTACGATCTTTACGCTGCGATCATCAACGAGGTTACCAACGACATGAATTTTCAAAAGCGGTTGTTTTACTTTTTTGTAGCCGGGTTTACTTGGTGGACGCCAGTCAACGCCGAAGAAAACATTTGCCGATATTGTGCGGAAGGTCGCGAGCACGAATGGTCGATTGGATTGGAACTGGATGGTTCGAATCAATATGCGCCGGATCGACAAGTTGATGTCAAACATATCAAGCTGGATGTGACCCCAGATTTTCTAAAGCGCACGGTCTCCGGAACGGCATCGATTACGGCTGTTCCGATTTCAAAACCCGTCTCGATTTTGCGGCTTGATGCTACCGACCTCTCTGTGAAAGATGTTCGTTGCGACGGCGCGAAAGTCGCCGACTTTGTGTCAACTCGCAATGATCTTCAGATTGCCTTTGCCGACCCGATAGCACTGGGCACGGAAATTATCGTTCACATTGATTACTCGGCTCAACCGATGGCCGGATTATATTTTAGGACACCTGAAATGGGGTATCCGGCGACCGATACGCATATCTGGACTCAAGGTGAAACGCATGAAGCTCGCAACTGGTTCCCTTGCTTCGATTATCCGAATGAGCGATCGACCACGGAAGTCATTTGTCACGTTCCCAAAGGGATGACCGTCCTCAGCAATGGTCGACGAATCGGCGAAGAAATCGACAATCGCGGATTGACCGCCGTTCGATGGAAACAAGAGCTACCACATCCCAACTATTTGATTTGCTTGGTCGCTGGCAATTTGGAGAAACTCGAAAAGCAACATCGCAATGTCCCGCTCGGCTTTTACACTCAGCCATCGCTTGCCGAACATGCTGAAAACTCGTTTCGTGATACTCCCGAAATCATGAAATTCTACGAGGAAGAAATCGGACTTCCATTCCCATGGCCCAAGTACGACCAGGTGACGATTCTCGATTTTACGGCTGGTGGAATGGAGAACACGACGTTGACGACCTTGACTTCCAATACAATTTTTTCAGAGGAAACGGAAAATATTCGGTCATCGCGAGCTCTGGACGCTCACGAGATGGCTCACCAATGGTTCGGTGATTACGTGACGTGCAAAGATTGGAGTCACCTTTGGCTGAACGAAGGATTTGCGACGTTCTACACGCATCTCTACGAAGGTCATGCGCATGGTCGGGATGCGATGCTCTATGGGTTATACACCGATGCAAACAACAAAATACTAAATCAGAAGGACGACAAACGGCCGGTAGTCTTTCGCGGCTATATGAATTCGCAAGAACAATTCGACTATCGATCGTACCTCAAAGGGAGTTGGGTCCTGCACATGCTGCGCAGCCAACTGGGCCCTGATCTTTATCGCAAAGCCATCCGAACCTACTTAGAAAAGCATGCGTTGACGAGCGTCGTTTCGGATGACCTGCGACAAGTCATCGAAGAGCTGAGCGGTCGGTCGATGGATCGTTTTTTTGATCAATGGCTTTACCATGCTCGCCACCCCGATATCAAGGTTTCGTATACGTGGCTGCTCAATGAAAAGCTCGCAAAGGTCACGATTGAACAGACTCAAAAGATCAGCGAAGATGTGATGCTGTTCGAGTTTCCGACGAAACTCCGCTTTATTGTCGATGGAAAAGTCATCGATCATTCGATTGAAGTCACGAAGACGCACGAAGATTTTTACTTCCCACTCGAAGCGAAACCTTCGGTCGTTCGGTTTGACCCGGAGTTTACGGTACTCGCCGATGTGACGTTCGACTTGCCGGCAGAATTGGTTCAGGCTCAACTTGAAAACGCTGACGATATGCTCGGACGGTTGCTCGCCTGCAAGACACTCGGCAATCGAAAGACGCACGAGTCGGAACGAATGTTGGAAAAAGTGTTGAACGAGGATGTTTTCTATGGCGTGCGGATCGCCGCCGCCAATGCGTTAGCTATGCATGCATCGGACGAAGCGTTCGATATTCTCGAACGAACCTGGAAGAATCAAACCGATGCTCGCGTACGATTGTCGGTAGTCGATAAAATCACCAGTCGATTTTCAGAACGCATTCCAAAATTGATCGCCGAAATTTTAGCCGTAGAGCGTAATCCCGCCATTTTGGCGAGCGTCATTAAAGCGTTGGGGAAATTCCATGGTGAAGAATCCCAGCATTGGATCGTTACGTATCTGCAGTCGAGTTCGTTTCGCAACGAGCTGGCGGTTGCCGCAATCTCGGCCATGCGACAGCAAAACGATCCGTCGAACCAGCAAGTCCTAATGAAAATCCTGAAACAAAACGAACGTCAGTTTTCGTCTGCAAATTTTGGCCAAGGACTCGATACATTAGCTCATGTTTCAAAAGCACTATCCGACAAGCACGAGGTGCGAGATTTTCTGTTGCAGTACCTCAATCATCCTAAGTCAAAAATCCGAAGTACCGCCATGTTCGCACTAGGGGAATTAGGCGATGCAACGGCGATTTCGGTTCTCGAGTCGTTCACGAATTCGAATGACCTAGGGATTTCCAGAACCGCACAGCGTGCCATCGATCAGCTTCGCGAATCGAAACCGACCGTTCCGAAGGAATTGGTCGAATTGCGAAAAGACATGGCGACGCTCAAAAAGGAAACCGAAAGAATGCAAGCGGACCTAAAAGATCTTCGCGACCAACAAAAAGCCAAAAAATAGCGAGTTTGAATAAATGCTAGTGCGAAGGTTGTCTGTTTGCGTACTTCTTCGATTTCCAATCTTGGTATTGATTTTACTGCACTTCACCTGCGTCGTTAGGATTTCGGCTGCGGACAGTATCGTCGGTGCCGCTGAGCCGGCGTCGCCTTCGGCTTGGTATGGCGAGGGCGTTCGATCGACCGATGCGAGATCGCCCCAAGACGAGCTAGTTGGATTTCATCTTCCGCCCGGTTTCGAAGCTCGATTGTTTGCCGCCGAACCGCAGATTGCTAAGCCGCTCAATCTTGCATTCGATTATCGCGGTCGAATGTGGATCACCGATAGCTTCGAATATCCCTATCCAGCACCCGAAGGCAACGCCGGTCGCGACTCGGTTCGAGTTCTAGAAGATGCCGACGGCGATGGGTTCGCCGAGCATTCGTCGATCTTTGCCGATGGACTAAACATTCCGATCGGTGTCCTTCCCTACGGAACGGGTTGTATTTGCTTTAGCATCCCCAATCTCTACTACCTCCAAGATTCCGATGGCGACGGAGTATGCGATCGACGAGACGTCGTACTGGGTCCCTTCGATACGACGCGCGACACGCACGGCATGATCAACTCGCTTCGTCTAGGCAACGATGGATGGATCTATGCTAACCACGGCTTCAACAATCAGAGTCGTATCGCTGGAAGCGACGGCCATGAGATCTCGATGCATTCAGGAAACAGCTTTCGATTCAAACCCGACGGCAGTCGTATCGAGCTCGTGACATCGGGCCAAGTCAATCCGTTCGGTCGAACCACCGACAACTGGGGCTACGACTATACGGCCGATTGCCACAGCAAGCCGATTAGCCAATTGATTGCTGGTGGCTGCTACCCAAGTTTTGGCGGATCACACGATGGACTTGGATTCGTTCCATCGATGATGGACCATTTGCACGGAAGCACGGCCATCAGTGGGCTTCTATACATTCCAAGTTCGCTCGGCATACCCGCACTCGCTGATCAGATGCTCAGCGGCAATGTTATGACATCGCGAATCAATCGGAACCGCGTCGTCTATCGAGGTGCTACGGCCAAAGCTGACGAATTGCCTGATTTTCTCACCAGCGACGACCCGTGGTTTCGTCCAGTCGATATCCAACTCGGGCCGGATGGGCACATTTACATCGCCGACTTTTATAATCGGATCATCGGTCACTACGAAGTCCCACTCGAACATCCTGGTCGCGATCGTTTTCGAGGTCGAATCTGGCAGATTCGATACGTTGCCGCAGAGACTAAGCCGCCTATCCCAATTGCGCAAGTAGAAGACCCTACCGCCTTGTGGAAAGACTCCAACCCGGCGCGAAGGAGATTGGGTTTACAGCGAGCGATCGAACTATCGGACGAGCGAATCGATCGCCTAGCCTTGAATTGCATTGCCGATCCCGAATTGCAAACAACCTTCGCAAGCGTAACCGCCATTGGCTACTTAATGCAACGCGGATTGCTTCAAGAGCAGCACGTCAGTTCCTTCGCGAACGATCCTTCACCGATCGTTCGCACGCATTTATTGCGAGTACTGGGGGAAGAACAAACTCGAAATTCGATTTCGCTCAACGTTATAGAAAAGTTATCGGTTGATTCGCTATTGGATGAAAGCCCGAATGTCCAGCGAATGGGTGCCGAGATTCTCGGGAGTCTGTCGCAAACGAAGTTTCTACCGCCACTATTGGATGCATTGGATCGTGCGGACCGACAGGATTCCATACTGCGACAAACGATTCGCATCGCGATTCGGAATCTTCTACAGTTGGATCAAATTAACTCTAGGACCGATGATGTTTTTCGATGGGAGCTATCCGATCGGCAGCAACGCGAACTCACTGAAGTAATGCTCGCAGTTCGCACGGAATTGGCCGGCACCTACTTAATGCACTATCTGGAGCAACATTTCGAGACCGAGACTCGATGGCAAAGCTTGCTCGGGCATATCGCTCAATGCTTATCCAGTGATCGGTTGCCGGCTTTCATCGCATTGGCTCGCAAATTCGCAGCGCGACAACCGAGCGACGAAGCTCTGATATTGAAGTTAGTCACCGATGCGATCGGGAACTCACCAAAAGCCACGTTGCCGGATTTGCGTGAATGGCTATCTGATTTTGCCGATCGAAATTTCCAAGCGGCCAAGCGATCGATCGAAACTAGCGAAGCGATGGCTATGCACTGGTCCGAAACGACCGGCAAGACATGGTCGCCCGAGCTGCGAAAAGCTGTTGACGGGCGCGAGTTGCAACTTTTCAGTTCCTTCTCGCTCGGTGAATCGTATACCGGTATCCTTCAAAGCGAACCATTTTCCGCTCCTGATCAAATCTCGCTATGGATTGCTGGTCACAACAGCAAACCTGGTCAAATTGACCAAGGCAAGAATCGTATAGAGTTGCTCGATGCCAGTACCAACCAGGTGCTCGAAACCATCCGGCCGCCACGGAGCGATATCGCTCGAAAAGTTGAATGGAAAGGATCGCAAATTGCCGGTCGGTCGCTCATCATTCGATGCACCGATGGCGACTCGGCGAAGTCGTATGCCTGGATCGCCATCGGAGATTTCCAACCCAATTGGCTCACCCCTAATACCTCGGCGCAGCCTATTGATCGCTTCTTGACGATCGTCACGACGTATCGATTGACCGAACAGCGCCGCGATCTGGTGGCATTGATCGATTTGGTTTCACCTGCCCAGGATATACAAGTCAGAATTGGGGCCGCCATTGCGGATTTAGATAAGCGAAAGCTGTTATCGGTCTTGTTATCGACTGCCGCCGAGTTCGGTGCTTCCCGTCGGACCATCAATCCATGCTTGAAAGCGGCCAGAGACGGCACTGACGTAGTTGAATTCGAACAAGCATCGCAATTGGCAAAGCAACTTTCCTCGTATCACCAAGATAGATTCGCCAAGCGATTAGCCAGCGACGTTGAGCTAATTCCGACCTTGGTTGAATTGGTCGATCAAGGTTCGATCTCGACGGATGTCCTCTTGGACAAGGAAATTTGGGGCCGAATTTCTGCGATAGCTTCGCCGGAGATCGCAAGTCGGGCAGCACAACTACGACGACGAGCGATGCCAATCGAATCCGCTTTGGACGACGAAATGACTGACGTATTAAAGCTGATGGATAAATCGACACTTGATGAACCACTCGGTCGAGAGCTCTTTACACAACACTGTGCGGTCTGCCACCAAATTGCCGGTCAAGGAAAAGTCGTCGGCCCGCAATTGGATGGAATAGGCGGACGCGGAGCCCGTCGGTTGTTAGAAGATACGATGCTTCCCGATCGCAACGTCGACAAAGCGTTTCGAACAACAGCCTTCTTAACCGTCGATGGCAAAGTGATTCAAGGCTTAGTCCGCGATGAGAACGCCGATCGAGTTTTGATCGCTATCATCGATGGCAGCACCCTTCAAATCGCAACCCAAGATATCGAGCAACGTCGCGACGGGACAACTTCATTAATGCCAAGCAATTTTCATCAGACGCTCGGAGCAGAGAAACTCGCCGCCATCATCTGCTATCTCATCAAAGCCACAACTCATCCAGAAAAATAGTCTTTCGTAAGAGTATAGTTCACGTCGTTCGTGATACTTTGAAGCAGCGAGAGCTCGTAAGGGGCTTGCCCCCTTGCGAGCTTGTTTGAGGTACTAGGGGCGAAGGCAGCCCGCCTTTTCCCCTTTCTTTTCGAGGCCGTGTCGTCTAGGACCTCAAACGCATCCGTCGGAGGCAAGCTCCGAGCGGATGACAAATCAAATCGAGCTTGTTTCGGGGTCCTAGGAGGGTTCGCTCCCTACCTAAATCGATTTCAAAAACGCGACCAGATCAGCAAGCTCTTGATCGGTGACGAGTTTATCCAGTCCGATAGGCATGATCGATTGATCGCTGCGCGTCATTTCCTCGATGCTTGACCGAGGGATGCGAAAGTTCTTATCGACGCCAGCCGAGATTACGAGCTCATCGGGACGATCTTCGATGAGGACTCCGAGAATCACCTGCCCATCATCAGTGAGTACTTTCCACGATTCATAGCTTTGCACCATCGTCGCATTTGGAAAGATAATCGATTCGATCAGATCTCGTTCGCTTCGTCGCGCACCGATTCCTTTGAGAGAAGGGCCGGTAATGCCGCCAACGTTGGCGGC
>JAWXCK010000035.1:0-7471 GCA_034408855.1 Pirellulaceae bacterium | reverse complement strand
TTGGTTTTTGCAATCACTCAGTCGAGTGTTTTTCATGGATTTCACGGCTAAAATCGATTGCGGATCACGAAAACCACCCACAGTTTCTGCGGAAGAGCCAAAATATTTGGCGTTCAGTGTGTATTTCGTAACCCGCCGCGTTAGCAAGGGATCCGAGTAAATCCCTGGCTAACGCTTCGAGCTGTTCTTGGATTCGTTCTGCTGCCCATTCTGCTGGTCGTTCTTCCCCTCAGGCGGACCGCGCTTGGCAGATTCCATCAAAGCCTTAAAAGCTTTTTCCATCGTTTTTGTCGTGCCGCCAGTCTCGAACTGAATCACTTCCAAACTTCCCGACGGCCTAGCGGCTTGGTCGAGTTGCTCGATGATCTCGCAGAGCACGTTGAGCAGATCTTCGCCTTCGGCCGATACGATGATAATGTTGGTAACCGTATCGACACCCATCGAGAATTTTCGATCGGATTCAGATCGGTCACGTTTCTCGCCACCCTTTTTGCTATCCTCCGAATTGCGATCAAACGTCTTGTCGTTTTCGGAAAGGAAATCTCGATAAGCATCTTTAAGAGCTTGCTCGATTACTTCTGCCTTCGAATATTGAATTTGTACCAGACGTTGATGGCGGGCTTTCTTGTCCTTCTTCGGGTCGGGTGTGTCCCAAAGCTTGATCAACTCGGCGATCGTTTTTCGTTGAGCGTCAGTCGCACCGACCGCGATAATCGTGCTCGTGTCGTTATCCCAAACAAATCTGAGCGTACGCTTAGTGCCAAGCTGCGGGTCATCTTTCTTTTTGTCTTGCGGAGATCCGTCAAAGAAATAGTAGGTGTTTCGGCTGCTATCGTTTTTTGATTTATCGCTATCCTTGAAGTAATCTTCCAAGTTGATTGCAATGTAACTGGCTCGCGTATGAACGAGCTTAAAAATATCGTAAGGCCGCTTGGGTGGGGCATCGCGAAGCATGAGCAGCTCCAATCGATCGAGGGCTTCCTGATCTTCGCTATACAAAAGAAGATTCCCTTGCGAATCAAATCGAATTTCGACCTGCGGTGGGACCGCGATTTTGGCTCGTTCGGGTGCGGCCGCTAAACGCTCATTCGGAGCGTTCGATTCTTGTTGAACTTGCTCGGTGTTCGAATCGGTTTTCGAACTCGATGACGCACGACCCGGAGCTGCCTCGTCATCGGTCCGTATGTATTTTCCAGCCGGTTCGTTCGTCTCCTCAACATCGACGAATGCGTTCATCGGATTGGATCTGCGCATGGCATCGGCTACCGGGGCTTTGGCAGGTTTCGACGGGCTGTTGTCTTTCAAGGGGCTGTCGTCCGGCTCGATGGCTGGCTTAGGCTCTTCCTCGGGCGGGTCGAATTGATCTTCATCGGGAAGCTTCAGCGGATTTGGAGAAATGGATTTCCATTTATCCTGAAGCTGCCGAAGATACTCGAGTGTATCTCGACTGCGCGAAGCATCGATCGTGCGAAATGGACTTGGCTTGGCGCCTTCAGCCAGCATTTCACCCAGTTTAACCAAAAGATTGACTACCTCTTTTCGCTCGCTGTCATTGCACCAAAGAAGCAGTTGGTTATCGGCGACGTTGGCACCGACGCGAAATGCGTCGTCCTGTTTTGTCTTATCATCGTTGTTTCGATTGAATGGATCATAAAAAGAGTATCGTGATGAACGTGATTCTTCTTTCTTCTCTTTGTCTGTTCCCATTAAGAACTTGATCGTGCCCGCAACTTCATCGGCCTTGAGGCGGCGAAGTTGCATCATTTCAAATTGGCGAGCCGAACCATCCAAGCGCTCGATGACCTTCGAAATTGCATATTGATCGGCCAACGAAGCGTAGGCAATGACGGCTTTGTTCTCTTCATCGACCTCCAATCGCGTCGTCGGTTCGAGCGCGTCCATTGCTAAGAGAGAGGCGACAAGTTGCTTGGGGCTTATCGAAGCCAAGCGAAAGACTTGCATCCTGGATTGCGATAGCGTGAAATCGTCAGCATTTTCATTCGGGACATCGACGCGCTGGATGAACGCCTCGACAATGGCCATCTTATCCGGCTGGGCATGGACGATGACGCTGTTTTGCCTTTGATTGGCTACCAAATAAACTTCCTTGGGACGCTGCTTGCTTTTGTCAGCGATCGCTTTGCTTGCATCCCCGCCACGTTGTTGCATTTGCTGCATCTGCTGCTGCATCTGCTGCTGCATCTGCTCCTGCATCTGCTGCATTTGGCGGCTCGAACTGCTGCTCGACGAATCCATCGACGACGATTTTTGAATCCCTAAAAAAATCTCCAAGTTGCTTTTCACGTCATTGGCTCGCACGTGTTTCAAAACGAATTCACGAGCCAAACGCGACTTGGCCTCGGCAGATTGCTCCACCGTTACGATGCGATAGAGTTCTCGCAGATTCACGGCGGCATCCATCGCCTCAAGACGATTCGTCGATTGCAACGGGATCAGCTTGCCATTGGTGCTAATCAACATTTTGAACTCTTCGACGACATCGATCGCAATTAATGAATCCAAAGGAATCGAAACCCGCACAAATCGGTTGGGTGGTAGATTCGCCAGTTCGGTTGGCTCGACCTTCGGAACTAACGCCGAATTGATGTTCTCGGTCTTGGCAACTTGAAGCACACCATCGATTTCAAGGATGGTATAGCCTCGGGCCAGCAAATGACGATTGAACAGATCGCGAGTTTCCTCGATAGTATGAGGTCGGCGGGTTGCCAAGTTCAAATAATCGCCAGGCAGCTCTTGCCAATCGAGCGACATCGAAGACGTTTCGGCAAGCCATCTCAAGACATCCGGCCATGCTTGATGGCGAAATTGGAATTGAACCATTCCCGATTCGTCGGGTTTGACCTCAAGTTCGCGTTTGTCGGGCGGAGCAGGAGGTTCCGATTGCCGCTTGATCGGCTCGACCGATGTCTCATCTTTTTTATCGACCTTCTCGCCGCTCTTACCTTCGGTACCTGCAGGTTTTGCCTTGCTCTCGTTTTTCGGTGGTTCTGTCGGAGGCTTCTGAGCTGCCGGCTCCGCTTTGATTTCTCCATTGACCATAATCGCCCCGCTGGGAGCTACCTGTGGAGCACCAAACGGATCTTGCGAAAAGGCCTCGAAAGCTACGTAGAAAACCAATGAGTACGAAACGAAGAAAGCGGCGATAGAAATCGGCCATCGAGAGTTTTTGAGAGCGCCCAGACGATCAACAATCATCGTATTGGTAGTTGCCTTTAAGAAAATGGAGAGGTAGGAGTCGATTGCCGAAGCGGGTACGAGCCCCCCATTATCCGGTCCAGGGAGCGCCAAGTAAACCATTTATTTGGCGAAAATTCGTAGTGCCAAGTCCATATCGGCGGTATTTCAAGGCTTCTTGGAAAACGGCACTTCATACATTTTCATCGATTCGTGGTCGCCCAGAATTCGTGGGGGCTTTCGCGCTGGGTAACATTCCCCACGAATTCAGGGCGACCACGAATGTCTTCTGGCGATGCTTGAGGTTGATTAGCTGACTTTATAGTCGAGCTCCTCCAACTTTTCACGCAAAACAGCTCGGGCGCTATCTTCGCCATGGACCAGTCGAATCTCGGTAGGCTTTTGCCCCATGCCTTGAACAAACCGCAAGAGATCGGATTGGTCTGCATGAGCCGAGTAGCCTGAAATCGTATGCACTCTCGCACAAACTGCGAACTCAAGACCATCGATTTTGACTTTCTCACCCGGCTTCGCATCTTGAATTCTTCGGCCGAGCGTTCCGTAAGCCTGATAGCCGACAAAGAGGATATCCGTCGTCTCTTTGTCGAGGAACGCTTTGAGATAATTCATGACACGTCCACCGCTGCACATTCCGCTGCCTGCTATCACGATGGCAGGTTTGCGACTGCGCAGCAAATGCTCGACTAGTCCCTTGTGTTCGCCGGAATAATCTATTTCGACAAGATTCTTAAAAATTAAAGGTTGGCTATCGATAGTGATGATTCGTTGTGCTTCGTCACCCCAATACTCTTGCATATCGTTATAGATATCGGTGAGCTTCAAGGCCATCGGCGAGTCGACGATGACGTCGATGTTATCGATCAGCGAGCATGTCCGCTTGACCTCGATCCCTTCCAGAATCAGATTTATCTCGAACAAAAGTTCTTGTGTTCGCCCCAGGCTGAATGCTGGGATGATCGTAACTCCGCGGTTCTCCATCGTATGGCAGAGAATCGACTCGAGGCGCTGAACACGATCCTCGCGACCTTCGTGCAGGCGATTCCCGTAGGTGCTTTCCAAGACCAGCATATCAGCCCGCTCGGGACTGGTTGGTTCGTTAAGCAACGGAGTGCACCGCGATCCAATATCACCGCTAAACACAAATCGCTCTTTATTAAAATCGACTTCGACAACTGCCGAGCCGAGTACGTGGCCAGCCGGGTTCATACGAATTTCGACGCCACCATCTAACTTCTCCCAGCGGCCATAAGGAAGTGGCCGCAAAAGTTGTTTCAGATCGCTAAGAATTTCTTTGATCGCTCGTTTGTTTCGAGTAATGCTCAGTTGAATTGCGTCCTGCAACATGATCGGCATCAAGTATGCTGTCGGACGCGAGCAGTAGATAGGACCGCGAAAGCCGGCTTCCAAAAGATAAGGAATGCGACCGATATGATCGATATGAACGTGGGTTACGATCAGCGATTGAATTCCGTCTAACGGAAAATCGATGTCCATATCCTCGTGACCACGCGCATCGGCACCTTGAAAGAGTCCACAATCTATCAACAGCGATCGCTTATCGTTGAGGTGCAATTGATGACAAGAGCCGGTAACGCCAAGATGCCCACCATGATGCGTAATTTGCATTCCCAAAATCGACGCGCCTTATTGAAATGAATAGAATTGGTTATTGAAATGAAAAGAACTGGCCAAAGACAATTAGTTTAACAGCCATGCGGACGCTCAGGTTCGCGATTGGCTTTCGATTTCGCTTCGATTGTGCCAAAGATAGAGAATCCGCGAACGGAGCGTCGGATGAGCGTCGTGTGGAGCTTCGGGGATTCGAAACAAATGCTCGTCCGTCCGGCTTTCTAGCAACTCGACCAAATTGGAGATTCCATTTTCGCTGAATTCGATGCGACTAGAGTTGGGCAGCAACGATTCCCAATTCATCCGTGGCTCGGACTGAAGTTTCCGCATTTTTTTTGCTTCAATCGCTAATTGTTCGGCTGCGTCCGCTTCCGCTTCGCTGTTCCACATGTAGTTCAGTAATCCGCCAATCGACATTTTTCTTTCGGCGGCACGATTCCGCAATTCGCGGTTGACCTTATCTTCAATTTCTTCTCTCGACGCATGTCCGTAAGGGATCGCTCCTGAAATCGTCTCGATGAGTTCCGACGGGTTAAAGTTCCCGGCCAGCTTCGACAAAACGGCTTGCTGCATGACTACACATTCCAATTCCGCATCCAGCCCTAGCTTGAGTAGTCCATGGATCGACGGCAAAACACCTCCGACATGGGCTCCAAAATCGTCGCATAAAAATTCGATGGCTTGAGAATTTTTTGCATGTGGTAGCGAAGATAACATCCAAAATAAAGCTGGCACTCCCGTCAAAACGAGATAGCCAAAGATATATCCGAAGTAACTGTCGAACTCGATATGCTGTGCGGCGAAGATTCCAACCAACGATCCTAAGACAATAGTCACCATACGATATCGATCGGTGACCAAGTAATGTTTGTAATAGTGTCCTAACTCATGTCCCATCAGATCCTGGATTTCAGTCGGTTCTAGTTTGTGTAGGGCTTGGCGATTCAGGTAGATTCCATTGAGTGATTTGAAGAAGCTACCCAATCCGACATGCATAGCCGCTGCGTTAATGGAACGGCTTGCGACGATATAAACGGATAGTCCTTCGTCGGGCAAATGAAGCTTGGACAGCGTGTCCCGAAAGAGCGTTTGAAGACGATATTTGTCAAATGAGCCGAATCGCGTGCTTTCCTTGAGATCTTGGATTCTTACTTTTTTTACGGAAACATATCGAACTATTGAAAACGCCGTCGGACAAACCATCGTACCGATCGCGACCGTCGTAAGGACAGGTTGCTGTTGCACCCAATTCCAATCGATGATCGCGGAAACAATCGCGATCAGTACGATTTCAAATTGGACCAACAGCCAAGCAAAGCGATTGGCTTTGTTCAATTGGTCCAGCAAGTCCGATCGACGCGGGACCGAGTTCGATGACGCCATGAACAATCAACTCCTACTTAAAAAGAGGAGCTAAATAGATAGCTCAGGAAATTGATGGGAGCCTTACCTCGAGTTTGGTAGTAGAGTTTTCCAGGCCCCGTGTATCGAATGACTAAACCTTCGCCAGACATGATTGCGTCTTTCACGCTATCGGTTGCTTTGACCAATCGATACGTGATGGTGTCGGAAAACGCCAGCGCGTACCGATTGTCTAAAAAGAAGTTCTCGCCTTCGGCCAATTCCTTTTCGATAATCGCTCCGTGTGTCTGGCAAAACACCGTTCCATCTCCGCTGGCGTGCAAGAGAAACAAACCTTTCTTAGACATCATGCCCTTCATCCCACCATATTTGATTTGCAAATTGCAGTTGCCGATATTTGCAAGGTATCCACCGCGAGTTATGTAGACGCCCGAATGCTCGGACAGCTTGATGCTAAGAATGTCTCCTTGTACCGACGGAGCAAGCATCAGGATTTGCCCATCTTTCTTCGCAAGAAACTCGGCGGTAAACATGCTTTCGCCACCGAGAATACTTTTCGCACCGCTAAACCACGAGTTGCTTTTTCCGCGGCGACCAACGGCAGCCGTAAGCTGTAATCCCGAGGTCATCGACAGCATACTATCGGGCTGCGCGACGACTAAATCCGCTTGATCCAGTCGAAGTTCGAGAACTGAAAAGACGGGACCATGCAAGACGGAATATTCCATGGATTAAATTATCGTTAGCGGAAATGCTTTTAATCTTCAATGCCGGGTGACATGCGCTGTCTGATAACATATCCACCGATCGCAATGACCCCAAGTATCCCCAAGAAGATGAATAACGCGACCATGCGTGAAACACCCAGGATGTCGGATATGCCGGTGATGCAAATGTCGTAAATGACAATGCGAATAAACCAGCTTATGATCGAACCGAATCCACCACCTCGAGCTGCGAGCAACGTAAAATCGAACATCAAGGTAATCCCAGACTGTTTTGGAAAAAGAACTCAACCGCCGCAGCGATCACGACATCGCGACCAAAACGAGCTGCCGTTTTATAGTATCGCGTACAACGACCGAATGCGCTGGCGTCCTATAGTAACGCAAGCACTTGGTTAATTGTAGACGTAGAAAGCAACAATTTTTCGCGAACATCTCGCTGACTGCACTTTAGGCAAACAATTGTAGTTTGAATTTGATCGAGGTGGGCCAGACAGCACGATGTTATGCGGCAAGGCTTAGCAGGTCTCTCACTAGCG
>JAWXCK010000034.1:0-67738 GCA_034408855.1 Pirellulaceae bacterium | reverse complement strand
TTGGTTTTTGCAATCACTCAGTCGAGTGTTTTTCATGGATTTCACGGCTAAAATCGATTGCGGATCACGAAAACCACCCACAGTTTCTGCGGAAGAGCCCAAAATCTTTCGCTTCAACGCGAAGCGTCGCGAAACCTTGGCATTCGTTAATCGTTAGTTCGACGTTTCCGTCCGTATTTGTAAAGCCTGTGGCAAGAGCGTCGGTCCACTTTCTGCCTGTCCATTCGTGATAAGTCACCTTTGCATTTTCAATCGCATGTTTATCGACATCGAGTACATGCAGCTCGACCGATGCCGCAGCAGGTTTTTCATTTTTTTCTTGCGATCTGGCGATTCCAAACAGGCAAAAAAATCCAAAACCAATCGAGCATACGCGAATGAAGTGTGAATTATTTGTGTTCATCGGCGATTGTTTCAATTGAAGAGCTCCGTAACGACAGAACCATGGACATCAGTCAGTCGCCTCTGAATGCCGTTGTGATAGTAGGTGAGCCGTTTATGGTCGAGTCCCAGTAGATGCAAAATGGTTGCGTGAAAATCGTGAATCGTAACTGGATTTTCTACGGCAAAGTAACCGATTTCGTCCGAGGCTCCATATCGAAAACCGGGTTTGATTCCGGCACCAGCAAGAAAACAGGTAAACGCATTGGGATGATGGTCGCGGCCAGGTTTGTCGATTCCTTGTGTTGCTGGCCCACGACCAAATTCGGTACACCAGACGACGAGCGTATCCTCTAACATGCCTCGACGTTTTAGATCTTGAATCAGTGCCGCCACCGGTTTATCGAGAGTGGCTGCCATCTTGCTATGATTTTCGATCACCGACTCGTGTGCGTCCCAGTTATTGCGAGGCTGACCAAAGGCTCCGCCGCTGAAGAGTTGCACAAATCGAACGCCGCGCTCAAGCAGCCGCCGAGCCATCAAGCAATTCCTTCCCAAACCAGCCGATCGTGAATCATCGATGCCATACTCGGACAGGGTGGCTTCCGATTCTTCATCGAGATCGGTCGCTTCGGGTACCGTCAGTTGCATTCTCGCGGCCAATTCATACGATCGTACTCGGGCTACCAGCGAGCTATCCCCAAGATTGCGTTCTGCGTACTGCCGATTCAGCGCTTGCAATGCTTCGAGGCTTGCACTTCGCGAAGCACTCGAGATTGACTCTGGCGTTTGCAAGTCTTCGATCGGCTCACGCCCGCTTTGCGTCCGAAAGGCGACGCCTTGATGCGACGCCGGTAAGAAACCAGCCGTCCAATTGATCGAGCCACCCGCGGGCAATCCTGCTGGATCTGGTAGAACCACGAACGTTGGAAGGTTTTCGTTGACCGTGCCTAGTCCGTAACTGATCCACGCTCCCATCGATGGAAAGCCATTCAGCGTAAACCCTGAATTCATCTGGAACGTGGCAGGCGTGTGATTGTTCGACTTGGCGACCATCGAATGGATGAAGGCAATGTCATCAACACAACGAGAAAGATTTGGAAAGAGTTCGCTAACCCAAGCACCACACTGTCCATGCTGCTGAAATTCGAAGGGGCTCTTCATGATCTTTCCAGGTTGTCCGAAGAAGCCTATGTTTTCACCTTTGTTATCGATCGACTTTCCGTGAAGACGTTCCAACTCTAATTTGTGATCGAAGGTGTCGATGTGACTCACTCCACCGCCGCAAAAAATTTGCACAATTCTTTTGGCACGAGCCGGAAAATGTGGTTCGAGCTCCATCGACGTTGGTTGTGACGACTCACTGCTTTGCGAATCCTTCTGAAGCAACCAAGCGAGCGCGATGCCACCCAGTCCCACCGCCGAATCAAAGAGAAGTTTTCGACGGCTCGCTTCCGTGTCAAGGAATCGAACTGCGTCGTAATTTCTATGGCTATTTGGGAAACGTGCTTTCATGTCCGTTTAGTTCACATACATAAATTCGGTTGCGTTCATCAACGCCCAACATAGAGACGTCAATTCGTTGTTTTCAACCAATTCTAACGACAAACTCAGTTCATCCGAAGTCGCCGATCGTCCGAAGCAGATCTGAAATGCAAGTTCAATCGCTTGGCGTTGGTTCCCGTTCGCTTCAGATGCGATACGTTTGGCTAAATGCATTGCTTGACGATGGACAAACGAGTTGTTCATTAAAGCCAGGGCAGCTAACGGAGTCGTGGTCACTCGGCGGGCCGGAATCTTGATCGAGGGGTCCGGGCAATCTAAGGCGTCGAGCATTGGGCTCTTGCCGCTATTGATGTTCGCGCGATAAATCGTGCGTCGATTAAACTCGGCCCCGATGGGATCGATCGGTTCGTAAAAATCCGAGTTGAATTTGGTAACGATAAACGGCATAAAACTTGGCCCGTGCATTTCAGGATTGAGTTGCCCCGATACGGCCAACATCGCATCGCGAACGATTTCGCCTTCCAGTCGGCGCGGTGCGAATCGCCATAGCCACGTATTGTCCGAATCGACTGAAAATGCCGGTGGATTGAAGGTAGACGATTGTCGATAGGTTGCCGACATCAAGATGAGTCGATGAATCTGTTTGATCGACCAAGGCCGAGAACCCTCGACGAATTCGGCAGCTAACCAATCGAGCAATTGAGGATGCGTGGGACGCGAGCCATTGAAGCCAAAGTCGTTGGCGTTTCGACAATTCCTCGGCCGAAATGGTAATGCCACAATCGATTCACTATCACCCTTGCTACCAACGGATGACGTGGATCGGCAAGCCATCGTGCCAAGTGAACCCGGCGGTCCGATTCAGGGGCATCCGGCGCCAAGTTAAAATTGCTTGATGGAGTTTTAATTGAAGACAAGCCTGCCGGACTCACCACCTCGGAAGGCTCCGTGACGTTGCCTCGATCCAGTCGATGCGTTGGATCGGGTTGTACTCGGGTGCCAAAGTAGGATACTTTGGACTTTAAATGACGGTCGATATCATTGCGCAGCTTTCCAATTTGCTCCGTTGTTCTGTCAAACTCTTCCCGTTGTTCGATCGTCATCGCCATTCGCATTTGTTCTCGGGAGATCAACGTACCGCCATCGATGCCTGCGGCAAAGCTAGCAGCGATCTCTTCTTGATTGAGCGGGTGTTGATAGAGGGATGCCGATGCAACCTTAGCCGCAAGAAAGCCGTTTTTCGCGCCGGTATGCCGAAGTCCGATCAATACGCGGCCATTATTCGAGCTGAATTCTTGAAGCGATGAAGCGAGATACGGTTCGCCATACGCGATCCCGTTGCGATAAGCCGCGATCGTGTTATCGTTCCGATAGGTAATCGCCAGATGAACGAACGCATTGGACGCACTGACTTCTGGTTCGGCAAGCAGTTGCTTCGTACGTATAAATCCCTCCGAACCAGCCGTCCAGAGACGAGGTTTTTGTTCGCCAAAGACAATCGAGTCGAATTGCTTTCCGTTTTTGGACTCGAGTGTAATGAGGCCACCGCCGCGCTGATCGATCGACGTTATCGCAACCCATGCTTCGAGAGTTTTCTCAGTAAAGCTTTGGTCTATGGGAGTAGCGAACATGAATTGATTTTCACCGTTGAGTTCTAAACAGCCGTCGCGAATCGATGCTCCGCCCACCAATTGGCCGTGCAACGAACCGACAGCGTCGTTGGAATCGCCATCAAAAACCCAGCGAGCAAAGGGCTCGGGACCAATCGACAAAGAACGCCCGAGGTTCAACGACGAATTTTCCAATTCCTGAGCGGCAGCTATTCTTGCGGCAAGTTCCATCTTCCGCAGCGATGCTGTCGCTTTGGAATAGGAACGTTCTGCATCGGCAAGATTTTGCTTGCGTTCAAGTTCGTCCGCGTCGGACGCAATCGAGCTCTCACCGTGTTTGACACCTTCAAAAACCGATTTGAAGCGATAGTAGTCCTCTTGCGGTATGGGATCGAATTTGTGGGAGTGGCAGCGAGCGCAATTGACGGTCATTCCGAGGAATGTTTGTCCGACGACGCTAATCAAATCTTCTAATTCTTCCTCGCGAGTAATCTTTTTTTGGGTCACATTGGCTTGCGAGTTGCCAGCTTGGTCCCAAGGCCCGCACACCAAAAGACTGGTCGCGATTTTCGACTCGGGAGTTATCAGTTCTTCTGGCGATGCAAAGTTTACGACGTCGCCAGCGATTTGTTCCTGAAGAAAAACGTCGTAGGGTTTGTCGTCATTGAAAGCGTTGATCACATAGTCGCGATAGTGCCAAGCGTTCGGTCGAAAGCGATCGTATTCAAAGCCTTGACTTTCGGTATATCGAGCTACATCCAACCAATGTCGAGCCCAACGTTCACCGTAATGTTTCGAGGCCAACAATCGATCGATCAAATTTGCGTAAGCTTCTTGTGACGAATCGTTTACAAAGGCTTCGATCTCTGACGGTGTCGGCGGCAGACCGATCAAATCGAAATAGACGCGACGAATCAGCGTGCCAGGATCGGCGGGCGGAGCTGGTTTGATGTTTTCAGACTCGAGTCGTGCGAGGATAAAGGCATCGATCGGATTGTGGATCCATGCGATATTTTTGACTTGGGGTAACGTTGGTCGGGCAATCGGCTGAAGCGACCACCAGTCTGTGCCGGCACGATGGTCAGTGCTGTAGGCAAATCGATCGATCGGATCGGATTTGCCCCATCTTGCCCCGCTTGCAATCCAATTCCTGAACAAGTCCTTTTCGCGAGGACTGAGCGGATTTTCCGGCGGCATTTCCTCGTCGAAAACCTTCTTCCAAAGCAGACTTGCTTCGAGTTCGAAGGGTACGATGACTACGGCCGATCGCGATAGAGCGGACTCTGATCGGCTCAAGTCTAATTCGGCTTTGTATTCTGTTTTGTTGTGGCAATCTAGGCATTTCTTAGCCAATAGCGGCGCGATATCGCGATCGAAATCGACTGACGCTTCGGCTTGTTCCCCTAATAACGATGCGGAAGCACTCAGCAAAAGGAAGCCGGCGACAAAGGCGTAGCGGCAAGTCATGGCAATGGCAGATCGTTTCGCATTTTGGTTAATATTCTCATTCACCAAGGCCATTGGAGTCTTCTAAAGAACCCACGTCAAGTTTTACTAAACTCAGCACACAGCAGCGCAGTATTTCAAACTGCACAGATTAGCCGATGGCCGTTAGGCCCGGTTCTCTTAATAAACCGGAGCTAACGCCCGACGGCTGATTTACTTGCCTAAACAGAAAATTCATCCATCTTTCCAACGCCTATCTCGAATCTTTGGACTTTCGATTACAATCGAGGCGTAGGTTTACACTGGAGAAGTCTTAGCGTGGAGCCAAAGCCATGTGGTCAACCCCTGAAGGTGATCGAGTCGTATGCGGTTATGAGGCTGTCTTAATACGTGATGCGATAGCAGGCATGATTGACGAGCTAGAGATACTGGCCGATCAGACTTCGTTTCCGCCTCTCGAATATGGTATCCCGGTTTGGGATAATTTGACGTGGCAGCAAAAGCTTGCAACGTTGGATCAGGTCGTTCGTTACCTTTTGCAATCGACTCGTTCAACGCTTCCGTTAACGGCGATTAGCGAGTCTGCGATCGGCGCGATATTTGCGCAGATCAAATGCAACGTCGAAGTTGAATTGGACATGAGCGACTCAGAGGATGAATCTGAGTTCCACGAGCTTGAATCTTGGCGATCACTTATTCTTAAGGTATTTGGCGAACCGCGATATACCGACGATGGCTCGCTCGTCGGAACCTCGATCGGTGACGACGATTACAGTAACGAGCATTATCCGACAGGCCCGGACGACGACCGGACCGACTGCTGGTTTCATGTGATCGATCGTTTGGCCGATCGGTTGCTTTGGGATCGCGATTACGAGTTGGAAGCCATATTTGCCGATCGTGACCCCGACAGTACGTCGAAATTGAAGGGATTGACCGGCATCGATAACAGCTACTTTCAAGAGATCGCTTTGGATCTCAAGGCGGATCAAGTTGCAACGGTCATCCAACGCGTAAAAGCTATTACACATCGACAGTAGAATTTTGGATTGGCGTTTGAATAAGCCGAGGCGTCGAAGACTCCGCCACAGCCAACCGGTAGTCTATGCTTGCGGCTTGAGGCTTACGATTGGAATGTAAAACTTCTCGTATTGTTTTCCGTCGGAATAACGAATGCCTTTGCTCGATTCAACGAGCACCGTAGCTCGGCGAGTAATTCGATTGACGATTCCGATATGTTGTCGACCTTGATACGCAAAGCTGACGCGACTTCCTAAGCGTATATCAAACAACTTTTGAGCACGCTCGCGCTGTGTTACCAATTCATGCTTGTGTTCGGTATGACAAAAGAATCGGTTGGCAATCGACTGAAAACGTCCAGCCGCACAATCGCTGTCGACCCAAATTAGCATTTCGGCCAAATGAATCGTTTCATGTTCGACAATTCGCTGCATGGCTTGCAATCGATCTTCGCAAACACAGCCGCACACTCGGACCTCGCGATCAGCTTCTTGAAAGGTCTGAAAAATAAGCGAACTGGATAGCGCGATTTCGTAGTGTGCCTTGGTTGGAAGCAATGGAACAGGGCGGGAAACAGAGCGAGTGGTTTTCCCGCCGGCTTTCGTCATTCGGCTACTCCAACGAAAACTGAGGCCGAATTGCCTGGCGAGTGCGAAGCAGGTCCCTTCAAAGAAAAGCCCGTCGTAGTGCTCGGCCATGCAACGAAGGTCAGCAGCGGTCGTCGCCGAAAAATTGGCTTCTTTCATGACTCGCGATTCGTCGAGGACTCGCTGCCGAATAAGCTTGGTCTTGGCAGCGTATTGTTCGGCCCCAATTTTTTGGTCGTGAAGTAAGCTTTCGAGATTCGATCGCATCGCGCGCACGTTGGACGCAATCTTGGGTTGTGGATTTCTAGCGGGCATCCGTGTCATCTGAAAAATCCTTTAGTCAGTCCTAATGCAACCCTTTTCTGGGACGAATTCTATGTCAATTCTGTAGTTCTTGTTATATTAAGGGGACGGCTTCCAGAAAGCCAGCCTCTCCCACCCTCCTTCACACGTGAAAAAAAGCCCCGTCTATGACATCAACCTCTAAAAATGAAAGCCCGTCGCTGAATCGACGACAGGTAATTACAAATTCATTGGCCACCACTGCGACAATGGGAATCGCAGCGCAATCCTTTCTGACTCGATCGGCGCATGCGGCCGGTAGCGACATTATCAAAGTCGGACTTGTCGGTTGCGGAGGCCGCGGAAACGGGGCGGCTAAGAACGCGATGAATGCGGACCCCGGCTGTCGTCTAACGGCGATCGGCGATATCTTTCAAAACCGACTTGAGCTAGGAAAAGAGGTTCTGCAGCGAGGCTTAACGGAACAATACGCCGTTGATAACGATCATTGTTTTAGCGGCTGGGATGCTTTTGATAAAGTTCTCAACTCGGGCATCGACGTGATCTTGTTGTGTACCCCGCCGCACTTTCGACCGGCTCAGATGGCGGCTGCGGTCAAAGCGGGAAAACATATTTTTTGTGAAAAGCCGGTAGCAGTCGACGCAACGGGCGTTCGCAGCGTCATGGAATCGTCGAAGCTTGCGCAAGAAAAAGGAATTTCCTTGGTTTCGGGCCTTTGCTGGCGATACGATCACGGCGTATTAGCGACGATGAATCGGATTCACGACGGGGCGATCGGACGAGTATTGGTCAGCCAAGCTAACTATCTGACTGGCACGCTGTGGTATCGAAATCCCGAGCCCGATTGGACGCCGATGCATGTCCAGGTTTTAAATTGGATGTACTACCGATGGTTGAGCGGCGATCATATTGTCGAGCAGTTCATTCACTCGCTCGACAAGGCCCTTTGGTTGCGACACGACGTACCGCCCGTCCGATGCTATGGTTTGGGAGGTCGACAAGTCCGGACCAGTCCGGACTATGGCGACGTCTACGACCACTTCACGGTTGTTTATGAATGGGCAGATGGCTCGAAGACATTTGCTTCGACGCGGCAGATGGACGGTTGTTTCAGTGAAACGCAGGACTATGTCTATGGAACTGACGGAACTGCGAAGATACTTGCCAACGAGATCGTCAGCGAAGTGCCCTGGAAGTACACGGTGGACAAAGAAAAGAAAAAGAGCATGTACGACCTTGAGCATGTGGCGTTGTTTAAGTCGATTCGCGACGGCAAGCCTCTCAACAATGGCGACTACATGTGCAAGAGTACCTTGATGGCCATCATGGGCCGAGAAGCCTGTTATTCAGGCAAGGCGATTACTTGGGACGAAGCGCTTGCGTCAGCGCAGTCCCTTGGCCCGACCAGTTACGAATGGGGGCCGGCTCCGGAAGTAATCGTCAGTAATCCAGGATCGTACGAGTTAACTTAAGGATAGTTCGACAAATAAGTGTCCGGTACCTTTTGCCGGGACGGCCCTTCAGGTGCTTTGCACAAAAGGTACCGGACACTTATTTGTCGATCATTACTTAGCGAATGGTATGCCGCTTGAAATGAGGCAGCCGAATCGCAATATCCCTCCACCAAGGAGACCAAAATGATTCATTGGTACTATCGTATGGGCGAAGCGGATGAGCATGGTCCGATCGGGCCATCGGAATTATTGGAGCTGATTCGTAAAGGTGTTGTCCGGGAAGACACCATGGTTCGCAAAGGAACTTCGTCCTGGGTCGCGTCATCGAATATCAACGGCCTTTGGGAAGCGGCTGGACGCCCCACGACTGCGTTTAACTGCCCGAATTGCGGGAAGTCGATTGCGAAGCCGCCATCGCGATGTTCGAACTGCAATCAAATGATCGAACATGCAACCGGGCATTTGATTCATCACAAAACGACGAGTTTACATTCGCCCAAAAGTGAATCCAAGAGTGAGCCGTTGTCATCAGGAAACAATCCGTTTGGAAAGCGGCCTTGGCTCTATGACTAGCTTGCAAGGACTAGGCAAGTTAGAAAGAAGCAGCGGATCGTAAGCTGGAAGCTTACGCCAATGAAATCGATTGATTGCCTCTGGGAAAAGAAATGCCCCGACAATGAATTGTCGAAAGCGACCTAAGTCAGTCGCTTATTCTTCTACGCCAGTCGTATCGCTTGGTGTATCGCTTGTTGAATCGCTCTGGTTCTGACTTCGTTGAATTGCGTCAAATACTTCGCGGCGATGAACGGGTACTTCGCGAGGCGCTTCAACGCCAAGCCGGACCTTGTCACCTCGGATCTCGACAACAACGATGGTGATATCGTTGTTGATGACGATGCTCTCGTTCTTCTTTCGGGATAGAACTAACATAATTCCCTTCCTTAGTTTCTGGGGTATTCCACCCCTTTCCTACTATTATGCGGAGAAATTGACATCGAAAAACCGTTAAGATACTTTCCACGGCTCGACTTGCGACATTTTCTCCACGCGATGTCGCGTTTTTCCTACAACAGTAAGCAACTCTAGATGCATATTCACGCGAGTCAAGAAAAAGAGGGGCTTGACAAGAAAAATTTGAAGAAATTTTCGATTTTCTTGCCAAAAGCATCTCGAATTGGCTCAAAAAACGCTGACTGTGCCGATTTTGGGAAAGAGTGGGGCTTGCTCGCTTTCGAAACTTTGCTGGTTACCTGCATTTTTTCGCTCTACGCAGGTGTCATGTCACCAGACGTCAACGAGTCGCACTATTTGGTAAAAGCCCAACATTTCTGGAATCCTGCTTTTGCTGAAAGAGATCTTTTTCTCGCCTCATCGGACGCTCACTGGTTTTTTTTTGCTACCGTCGGTGCTCTCACTCAGTGGATGAATTTGCCAGTAGCCGCTTGGATTGGACGAACCCTAGGATGGCTGGCTCTCGCCATGGGGTGGTGCTTATTCATACGTCGGCTGAGCGGATTTCGGTTGGCTGCGGCGACCACTGCCCCACTTTGGATCGCATGTATGCATTTCGGGCATCTTTCGGGTGAATGGGTCGTGGGGGGGTGCGAAGCCAAAGTCTTTTCCTATGCATTGGCATTCATCGGACTATCGGAAATCGCGATAAATCGATGGTCGAAAGCTTGGATTTGGTTTGGAGCCGCCTCGGCTTTCCATGTACTAACCGGGGGATGGATCACGCTTGCCACCATCATCAGTTATTGGATCGTTCGATGGCGGGCGAGTTTGAAATCGACTGTCGACAACGTAGATGAAAACTTGCTAATCGATACAGTTGAGCCAATTCGTAAGCAATGGATCGGGTTGTTTTTCGGGCTATGCTTTTCGCTGCCCGGCTTGCTGCCCGCATTGATGCTCGGTCGCGGCGTCGCTGCGGCAACGGCCGAGGAGGGAGCGATGATCTATGTTTTTCAAAGGCTGCCACACCACCTTTCGCCGCTTCGGTTCGCGGCTTCTCGATGGGTTTCATTCGGCGTGCTTGTCGCGGTTAGTATGCTGCTGGCCTGGGGCTTTCGCCGATGCCGAGGGACGAAACTTGCCTCACTTTTCGAGATCACAACGGTGGTTAGCTTGATTGCATTAGTCGGTGTTTTGATCGACGTTTGTTTGTCGAACTGGGCAACGAACTGGTCGGCAAGTTTGCTTCGGTTCTATTGGTTTCGTTGGAATGACGTGATCTGGCCGACGCTTTTGACCGTGCTGGCGATGAAGCTTTCGACGATCGCATCGAACAATGAAAGCCAAATTTGGCGATCGATGGCGATTTTGTTGCTCCTGGTCCCAGGTCCGCTATTGCTTGGAATTCGCTATATCGAGAACGGTCGAGCCGATTTAGCACCGGCCGATCAAGCGTCGTTGGTTACACGCTCAGAAACCAAGCCGACGCAGCGGAAAATCCGGAATGATTGGCTGGATGTCTGCTATTGGATCCATTCGAATACCCCCGAGGATTCGCTTTTTCTTACTCCCAGATCTCAGCAAACCTTCAAATGGTACGCTCAGCGAGCCGAGGTCGCGTGCTGGAAGGACGCGCCCCAGGATGCCGTTGGGCTGATCGAGTGGGAGCGGCGGATGCTTGATATTTTCCCACGGTCGCTAGAAGGATATGCGATTCCGATGACGGGGGAACATATCATGCGCATGCTAACTGAATACAATATAGATTACTTGATTGTCGACCGTCGGCTTCAGAAGCAGCCGCCAACGATTCCACTGGTTCATTCGAATGCAACCTACGCCATCTTTCATTTATCGGTGATGAAACCATGATTGACGCAATCGAATTTCCGAAACAACTAAAAAACCAACTCTGCCAAACGCTGCCAGGAAAAGCAGCCCAGCGAAGTATGGCACCTGAGTTCGCATTCGGTCGTCATCGAGGGCCGATCGCCTTTGGTGTTCATCGAGCTGCCGTTTGCCTTTGCCTTTATCGCCATGATGATCGCTGGTGGATTCCGTTGACACTGCGCAGCAAACAGCTTGCTGATCATGCAGGTCAAATATCGTTGCCTGGCGGAAGGATCGAAATCAACGAAGGCGCTTGGCAAGCTGCAAGACGCGAGTTTCGAGAAGAGTTAGGCTGCGAAGTCGGCGAAGATAACTTGATTGGCCAGCTAACCCCGCTCTACGTTTACGGAAGCCATCATCATGTTGAAGTCTTTGTAGCCGCATTGAACCACCGCCCCATTTTCAATCCTGAGGAATCCGAGGTTGCGGAAGTGATCATGATGTCGTTAGGCGACTTGCTGGAATTGAACAATCAAGTGATTGCAACGATGCAGCGTGGAGCCGCGCGATTTGATGCCCCAGGGTATCGAGTCGGCAAAAATGTCGTATGGGGAGCGACCGCCATGATCCTCGCCGAATTCGCCGAGGTAGCGAGTAAAATTTTGGAACCTGCGAACGTGGTCGGTAGTTGACACCACCGGTAAGTTATATTGACACATCGGGCAATGCAGTGAAACTTATTACGATCGACCGGGGCTCGAACAAAGGCCTCTAGTTGGAGAATAATGTAGATGATACGTGTTGGGATTATTGGTGCATCGGGGTATACCGCGATCGAATCGATCCGTTGGTTGTTACGACATCCTGAAGTAACGATTACGGCTGCCACCAGTCGGCAGGGGGATGGCAGCCCGATTTCGGATATGCATCCGGAATTCGAGAATCGATTGCCAATCAGTGTCGAAGACTTATCGCCGAAGCAAATTGCCGAACGCTGCGATGTCGCCTTTTGCTGTTTGCCACACGGCGCGTCAGCTCATCACGTCATGGAGCTATTGAATGCCGGATGTCGCGTTATCGATCTCAGTGCCGACTATCGATTGAGCACGCCTGAGCTTTACTTGCGATGGTATGGCGAGACGCATCCAGATCCCGCTCGGCTTGGCGCCACGCCCTACGGACTTCCTGAGCTATTTAACGATCAGTTAGCCGACACCGATTTGATTGCAAATCCTGGTTGCTATCCAACATCTGCGATTTTGCCGTTGGCACCGTTGCTCAAACAAGGTTTGATCGAACCTGCCGGGATCGTTGTCGATAGCAAGAGCGGAGTCAGCGGCGCTGGGCGTACACCGAAGCTTGGGAATCTCTATGGAGAATGCAACGAAAGCATCGCGGCCTACTCGGTCGGAAATCATCGTCACCAACCCGAAATCGTCGACATACTCCATCGATTCAGTGGCGTTTCGCCTGAGTTGGTCTTTACGCCTCACTTGGTTCCTATGGAACGTGGAATCCTTTCGACAATCTACGTCCGGCCGGCCCCGTCGGTTACGGCCAATCAAATTCGCGATTGTTTACTTTGCTTCTATCAAGAGAAGCCATTTGTACGAGCGGTAAGCCACCTCCCGGCGACTCGCTTCGTAGCCCACACCAACTACTGTGACATTACAGTACGAGAGAACGGTAGTTGGATCGTCTTGCTTTCAACAATCGACAATCTCGTGAAAGGTGCCAGTGGAGCAGCCGTCCAGAATTTGAACTGCATGTTTGGATTGAATGCTACGACGGGTTTAATTCCATAATCTGGTCCGCCACCCACTCATCCGCCCATCGAACGTACCGGCCATCCTTTGCTCGATGGAGATAGCCTAAATGGCCACCGCGCTGCGTCCATTTCATTTGGATGCACGGGTTTTCAAAAGCTTGACTAAAGATTCGTGCTGGGACGATGGGATCATGCCGATCGCCGAGAATGATTGTGGGCGTCAAGATTTTCTGGAGGTGCGTACCGCTGCTCGATTTGCGATAGTATTCTTCGGAATCGTGAAAGCCCGCCAGCGGTGCGGTGAATCGGTCGTCAAATTGTCGAATCGTCAACGGTTTGGGGATTCTCGGTATCTTGGCCCAACGTTCCCATGAATTCGACCGCCGTTCAACCTCAGCCATAAGGATTTTTAAAAAATGCTTGGCATACCATCGATTGATCGACTGCTCCATTCCGTCGCAACACGCCGCTAGATCGATAGGCGGTGCGACGGCTAAGGCCGCCTTAAAATTCCAAGGGACGCGTTGATTGGTCAAATCACCAGCGTGATCGGCAAGCATCTTCAACAACAGGTTGCCGCCTAACGAAAAGCCTATCCCACGCCACGTTTCAATTCCAAGGTTTTGATGGCACCAATCGAGGATTGTCCACATTTCTTCACTGCAACCAGCGTGGGCGGGCAGCCATGTTAAACTCGACGATGGACCGCTTCCAGGTAAATCGACGCGAATGACACGATAGCCTTGAGCGACCAAACGAGCGGCGATATTGTTCATGTACGCCCCCGAATGAGATGACCCCAATCCATGCAACAGAAGAACTGCGTGGCTTGGATCATAGTTGGACCGGGAATGGGCTCCTTCCGCCGGTACGTTTTCGTAGATGTAGGTCGCTCCCACGTTACTTGGCAACGGCACTGAATATTGACGTGTATCGGTCAACACGAGCTTAGGGCGGTAGACCACCGTCAATAGGGTCTGAAAATGCCCGCTCCGCAAATACCAAGGTGGTCTAAAGGAAACGGACGATTCCATCACTGAATACTCCATTATTCGCCCTATAACTCGAACTGAATAACCTATCCTCGAACGCCGTGCCCAAGGACTTTGTGCCTATTTCTTTTCTCCCGGTTCATTCTTGGGCGCTTCCTTCTTGTTGGAAGGCAACCCGCTGAAAAAATCGTCATCCAATCGCTGGACAACATCATCTTTTTTCTCCAACGCAGGCGGAGCTGCCATTGGCGGAGGTGGCGTCTTTGGGACTGGCCGCCCTTTTTCATTTAACCCAGAAATCTTGAGTTGAGCGCGGATCGATGCGGCTTTTTTCTCGTGAGCGTCGGCCTCGTCCATCATGCCAGCCGCTTGATAACTCCGAACGAGTTTGTCTCGTGTTGCAACGCGCATCGGATCCGACCGCAGAGCCTTTTCGTACTCGATGATGGCTTCGTCAGGCCGGCCCGCTCGGTCGAGGATTTCGCCCTTGCTATCGAAAAACTCGGCATCTCCGTCACTCAATTCGATAGCCCGGTCGATAATGCTAATCGCTTCTTTAATCTTGGGAGGCTTCAGCATCGAGAATCCGACCGCCAGATTATTCATGGCCAGCACGAGATTCGGGTCTTGTCCCATGGCTAATTGCCAGTGAGACATGGCTTTGGTCATGTATTTGTCATTCTCTTCTTCATTCGCATCCTTTTCGACGGAAACTTTGTTCATGTACGCATTGCCCAGTAAGAGATGCGATACTGCCGACGCACCGCCGGTCGCCAACTGTTCGCGAAGCGCTTGAATCATATTATCGTCGGCTGTAACCCCCAACGTTTGTAGCCAGGCTATTTCCTCGCCGACCCCAGGGTTGGTAGGATCGGTCATGATGGCCATGTTGAGCAATCCCAAATTTGCTTTGATTCCAGCCTCCGTTTTCGTCAACTGGCTGCGGTACATGAGTCGGTAGACATTTGATAGTGCCCTGCGAAGTTGCGGTCGATTCTCACGTAAACTCAAGCCTTCCCGAAGGACTTTGATCGCTTCATCAAATTTCTTTGATTGAACGTGGATCTCGGCTACGGCAATACGACTATAGTCGGTTTCGTCCTTCTTGCCGAACGATTCGCTGTGGAAACTAATCGCGCGATCAGCCGCCTCTTTTGCTTGAACAGGTTGATTGTGTCGAGCCATCATGGCTGCTAGCGGCAAAAAATACGCATTGTTGCGAGAAGCAGCCCGCTGCATCATATTGATCGCCTGGCTATTGTTCCCTTCCTTTTCAAGCATGCTGGCATAGGCCGATAAAACAACCGGGTCGGTGTACGGCGATTCAGCGGCGATCAATAGATGATGTGACAGTTCTCGCGGGTCAACTTTTTGTCCTTTGTAAAATTGCTGTAATAGATCCATGGCGACCCAAGCGTGCGCACGAGGGTAAGAAGCCGAGTCGCTCGGTGCAAGCGACTGCATCATTGAACGCGCTTGGTCGATTTGACCACGAAGGCCTAGTTGGTAAGCGACAAAGTATCGCGCCCGTTTTTCGTTCGGGTCGATCTGTAAGAGGCGTCGAAAAAGAAGATCGGCATAATCCAAGTTCTTAGCATCCAATGCTTCCTCAACCTTTTTCTCGGCTTCCGAAACGGCATCGACCTCGGATTCCAATTCGTCGGTACTCAAACTGCCGGCACCATCGGCGATTTTTTTGGCTGCTTTGAGATCGTCGGAAGAGAGTGAATCCTCCTTGAGCGGGTCGACAGCGGAAGCTTTTTTAGAATATTTTTCCTTTAAGTCCTTAGGCTTGCTTACGTACATTCCATAGGTAAGCGTTCCCAAGCAAACAAACAATAAAAGGATGCCGGGGATCATGAATAGAATGGGGCGCCAGCGGCGTGTGACTCGCCACATATCAAAAGCGTCCCACATATCCGAGACGATATTCACCGGATCGATGTGGAGCAAAGTCTCGAACCAACTGCCGCGCTTCCGGCTACGTTTCTCCATCGTTTTTTCGGATCGATCTCTGGTCGAACTCATGTCAGTCGAAGCTCCCGCGATTAGAAAATACCTAAGTGAAAGACCTTTATCATAAGCGAATAACCGAAAAAGCTCAATTCTTACCTACCCAAGCTTTTGGTTGACGCTCTCGACATTTCCCGATTATAGCGGTTAAATGCATTAGCCACACCTTAAAAGCGGATAAGAATAGTCATATCTCGCTGAACGCCACCACGCAAAAGCTCGTTCTCAAGCTCCTACCTGGGGACACACTGCTTCGGAGGCTCCGCCTCGTGTACAGTTTGTTGCTACTCTTATGTTACCGACTTCTAAACACCTTGAACCGATTCCGCTCGCCAAAGTAATCGCCAAACTGGAATTGATCGCACCTTTGGCGATGGCAGAAAATTGGGATAACGTCGGGCTCTTGGCAGGCGACCGCGAGATGCAAATCGATCGTATCATGACTTGCTTGACGATTAGCCCAGACACAGCTCAAGAAGCCATCGATCGTCAAGCGCAGTTGGTCGTCGCGCACCACCCGATGCCATTCAAACCGATTCGACGCATCGTTACGTCGACTTCGATAGGTCGGTCGCTTTGGAGTCTCATTCGAGCTGGAATTGCAATCTATTCGCCGCATACCGCCTGGGACAATGCTGCCCAGGGGATCAACGCGCAGTTGGCATCTATTCTGGAGCTCACCGACGTTCATCCCGTTCGCGAATGGGATGTTGTTGACTCAAACGGAGAACCGCTAGGAGTCGGACGAATAGGAACTCTCGAACCAGCCAAATCGATCCGCACTATTGTGAATCAAATCCGATCGAGAATTCCAAACCTCAAGGTGACCGCAAACTTACCATCTGAAAGTCGAATGCAACGCTTGGCGATTGTATGCGGGAGCGGTGGTAGTTTTGTTGAAACAGCGCGACATGCCGGTGCAGACCTGCTCGTGACGGGCGAAGCAACCTACCATCAATGTTTAGAAGCGCAGTCGATGGGACTGGGTATGTTGATGATCGGACATTTCGATAGTGAACGATTTGCGATGGATACTCTGGCGAGTGTTCTCAAAACAGAATTCCCAACGCTCGAAGTCTGGTCGTCGAACAACGAACGAGATCCCGTGATCCCGATCGAATAAAGTGAAAGCAACACTAATCAACTGCAAACGGAAACTAACTCGAAAGGTACAACCATGCAAAAGGTCCGAATATTTTCCAGTATCGAAAGTGAACTAAGGAACCTCGAGGAAGAAGTCAACCAATGGATCGCTGAAAGCGGTGCAAAAATCATTTCGATGACCGGCAACATTGCTCCTCAGTCCACTGGCAGTAGCCACGTAGGAACCTTCAGCGCATCGGATGTTTTGCTGATGATCCTTTACGAAGACCCCAAAACCTAGAGATCTTGCCGATAGAGATAAACGCAACTGCAACCGAGCATAACGAGTATAAAAATTGCGTTGCTCCAGATCGGCTGCCATAGATCTTCGCGAGGGCCTCGGACGATCTGCAATTCGGTCGTCTCGCGGCCTAGCGACAATGGATCGTCTTGAGTCAACAATCTCTGGATGGCGGTATCGACTCCCGCCGGCTTAGGGTTCGCCCAGTAAAGAGGGTATACGCCCCAGTAGTAAATGCGTTCGACCAGACTCCAATTCGGAACCAACGTTTGGATGACTTGATTTTTTTGCGCATCCCAACAAACGACTCGATTCACTTCATGAGCCAGCCACCAGTATCCGGCATCGTCTATCTTGATCGCCGAGCATTTTCCGGAAATGGGGAGCTTCAATTGCTCGGCGGACATGCCGTCGTTGCCAATTTGCCACAATTCGCCGTCGCGTCCCAATAGGGCGAAGGAACCATCGATCGTCGAGTGCGTAATACTGCGAGGAACAAATTCTTGAACCGATTCGAGCTTGATGGCTCGATCCCAAGTCTTGCAATCGACGCGAAAGACGCCGCTCTTGTTGGTTGCGATGATGCAGGTCGTTCCGTTGTAGGCGACTAAGGCCAACGAACCGTCCGGCAAGTCGAGATTGAGCGTGGCTCCGATTTCGAATTCGTTGTCGTCGATTTTATTTAATCGAACTAGCGTGCCGCGTGAATAGACAACAAAGCATTCTTCGTCTTCGATGTAGCAAAAGTCCATCGGCGATTCGGGCTGCCAATTTTCCGGCGTCATCTTGATATACGCATCGCTCGGTTTTCCACCAAGAAGTGGGAGATCGAGGATCGAGAACAGTTTTTTGGCGTCCGTCGCTTTGGCAACCTCGATATCCAAACGGTACAAACCTCGTTCGGTCAAGGCGACGACGGTATCCTTCCAAGCGATCGCACGTCGAGTTCGCGGCGGAAACTCGGGTCCCGAGTCGATACGCTTATCGCTCCATAGTGGCAGAGCGTCCGGCGATGCAGCGTTTTTGTCGACAAGTTCCGGGAGCGAGGCCATTTGCAGTCGAATCCCTTCGCTTTGCATTCCACCGAACGGTATGCGTGCCGGGCGACCATAGTAGAGCGATTTTTCCGAGTCGATCCAAAACGGCCCGATAATCGACTCTTCGCCGAACGTTTCGCCAAACGCAGTCTGCCATTTAGCGCTACCCTGGTCCCAGATTTTCAGCTCGCCGCGGTTGGTAACAGCGAACATCGTTTCGCCGACTCGTTCTAGACGCACGACTTCTGGAAGCACGGTTACGATGCCTTGCATGACTCCATGCGTGATCCCGATCGTCGTGCAGAATGCCCAGAATAAAATGGTAATGACGATCGAGATAATCGCATTTCGCCAAACCAAACCGGCGAGCGTCGAGACGCTGTAGTAGATCATGAAGACGAAAACGAAGATCGGAATACACCACAGGATTCCTGTGTTCCAAAAACCCAATCGAAAGCCGACCAATAGAAAAAAACCTACCAACAAATAGGTTACATTCAACGTGACGAAGGCCGTGCCGCCGATAAATTTTGCGACCAGCAGCCATGTTCTTGAAATAGGTTTACTGAGCAACAGATGCAGCGAGCCGACTTGAAACAGTTCGGGGATCATCGAGCTTGTTACAATAATCCCAATGAAGATGCCGATGATTCCCAGTCCGATCTTAAGAATCACCATCAGAACGATGCCTTCGAAAAATGGGCGTATCTGTTTCTGCGGGAACGGCAATGAATCGCTGACTTTGATCCCTGCATATCCGATCCAGATCGCATTGCCTTGACCGGAACGGATCAGGCCCGGAAAGGCTAACTCGATGAGATAGCGGTTCCGGGTATGCAATTCCGTCGTGCTCAGTTTGTTTCCAGGCTGTTCCAATAGCTCGCGAAGCTCGCTTCGTTTTCCTGCTGTTGGCCATATGTCCGCCGAGTAGAGTTCGGTATGGTCTAGCGCGGTGGTTAATCCGTTGACCAACTGCCCCATCGGGAAACGGCCACCGCGTCGATTTTTTTGACGATCGACAATTGTCTGCTGAAAACTCGGTTCGAGCGCATCCCACACGGCTCGTTGGTCTGGCGATCCGCGACCTTTCGAAGCTGCGGTCAGGGCTTCTACCAATTGCCCTCGATCCAAAATCTGATCGGGCTGAAAATCCATCGTCGTCCCTTGGATAATGCTAAAGGGTGCAATCGCTGCTAATACGATCGTCCAGCACGCCAACAATACCCACAGGACCCGCGAGCGAGCTGCATCGACAAAGGAATCATAGATAACCGCGAGATAAGGTTTCATGGAGTCTTAACTAGTTTCCTTCCAAGCGTTATTTAGAGCGCGTTGCAACTTGGCTATCGGCTTCGAGACTAGCCACCAAACGCACAAAAATATCTTCTAAGCGGAGTCGTTGCGGCTGAAGACTGATCAGACTGAGGCCGGCAGATCGAATACGATCGACCCAAGCATCGCTTTGCGAGAGTTCGTCGATTTTCAATTGAACTCGAAAGCGTGTCCGTTGAAGGGCAGCTTCGTCTGCGATATGCAGGGCATCCAAACTCTCGATCGATGCACCAAGTTTGCCAAGCGATTCGAGCGTCTGTACGTCGGTTCCGACAAACAGTTGGCGGCAGGTGTTTTCATCGCCTGCAACTTCGAGCCAGACATCGACGCTTCGGGCATGGGTGTGTTGGTCGATCAAGCTTTCGATATTCCCAACTGCCCGAATTTTTCCATGCGCCATGATCGCGACGCGATCGCAAACCAATTCGACTTCTTGAAGGATATGGCTGTTGAGAAAGACCGATTTGCCGCTCTGTTTCAATCGTTCGATAAGCTTCCGAATCTGCGAGCGCCCCAAGGGATCCAATCCGTCGGTCGGTTCATCTAAAATGAGAATCTCGGGATCGTGAAGCATGGCTTGAGCCAACCCCAGTCGCTGCCGCATTCCCTTGGAGTATTTTCGAACCGGTTCGCGTTCTCTGCCCAACAAACCTACCACTTCGAGCAGTGGTTTCATCTGCTTGCGGATAGCGTTTTCACTCAGCCCGCTCAATCGACCATAGAATTGCAAAGCACCTTCACCAGTGTGATGACGTGGGAAGACAAGGTTCTCTGGCAGGTAGCCGATGCGACGTCGAGCATGTTGGCTACCGGCGTTTTCGCCCAGCACTTGTGCTTGGCCGCTGCTGGGATGCACAATCCCCAGTAAGAGTTTGATCAAGGTCGTTTTGCCGGCACCATTGGGACCGAGCAAGCCAAAAACTTCGCCGCGCCGGACATTCAAATCGACGTCACGCAGTGCATGGAATTTTTCTCGTCCGAACCATCCATGACGGTACGACTTAGATAGGTTCTTGGTCTGGATGACAAAGTCGGATTGGCTGGAATCAGCGGCCAGGGCAGCACTCATGAAGGAACGGTCCATTTGAGCGAAACGGAAATCGGTCCCAAGAATGTTGAAACGGTCTGCGATACCACTTCGTCCAGCATCGGTTGTTCAGCGAAGGCCGGCAAGCATCGCATCACGACGTCAACGGTTAACAATTCGCTTCGCGTCGGACGACGAAAACGTTGTTTCGAAAGTGAACGCTGGAGCAACGGATAGGCATCCTCGCCCGCAATCTCCAAATCCATTTGTTCGATCAACCACAAGTCGATCGGGGCAATTTCGTGAGCTTCACTAAAATTGAGAACCGTCACTTCGTCGTCGTTCGTCGTCGCACGGCCGGTCACGATATCGTCGATCGGTTTGCGATCTTCGCAGATCACAAGGCCTCGATGTTGTCCCATTTGGCCAATGATCACTGCATAGAACGTCCCGAGATCTTCCTCTTCAGAGCTAATCTGAACAATCTGATCGCACGAAATGCTTCGCCACAATGCGGCGCGATAGAAGCGGGCAATGTTTTGATACAACCGAGTCAGTTCGCGATCATCGGCTTGGGCACTTTCGCGAAGGCTTATTCGCATCGAGGCATCGCTGCAGTGCTGGATCAAATGTTCGATCGCGTCATCGAGTAGCAATGTCGCGTCCGCCATTGATACTTCGATATCTAGACTCTCGGCAAGTTTTTCGAGGGCGTCGGGATTGCTCGCCGGATGGACTTTAATTTCGGCAGGCCGACACGGTTCTTGCCCAGGTGCGAAGGGATAGAGCATTCCTTTGAGTACCGTCTGAGCCAAGAAGTCAGTAGATGGCTTTCCGTCGGTCAGATCGTGAATCCGGATCAACTCCGTCTCTTCGTCGATCACCAATGCGACGCTTGACTTTCGAGGCGTCGCCGAATCGGTAATCCAAATGGGCGGATGAAATACCCCGACGTGCCAAATCTCGTCGCTCATCGGCAAATCACGGACGGCTGCAATCGTCGCGTCGGACAACGAGACTTGATTTTCAACGCGTTGGATAGTCTCATGAAGACCAGCAAATAAATCATCGGGAACCGAAAAATCGGAATCGAATAGACACTCGATTCCCATCCGCTGACAGCGCTTTTTCCAAGTCGTCGCCAAACTTGGACGATCGACAAAGAGTCGACTAGGGCGTATCGGCTCTCCGAAATCGGGATTGAGAATCGCATCGGTAAAGATCTCCCAAAGTCGCTTCGTACTAGGCTTCGTATCATCGCAAAGGATCCCGACTAATTGCTCGGTTTCGGGAACGTAAATCGCAGTGTAGTAGCTGTCGCCATCCAGCGTCCTTGAACCAAGTATCCAATCGTCGCTATTTTGTTCAAGATCTTGGATTTCTTCGAGTCGCTGACGGTGTGGCGGTTCTGATGAAACAGGGTTCATCGGCGTGTAGTTGAGCGTATCTCGCATCCATCGACTAAATCCTTCGATCGATCGCACGGCCGCAATGGCTGTATAGGCGACCCAATGTGCTTCATCTTCCTCTGGATTCGACTCGTCTTCGTTGGAAAGATCTTCCCAATCGCGATCGCCTAGAACAAATTGAGCGATCAGCGGATTCGATTCGTGCGAATCCAAAAGTGCCTGGCGAGCGGTCGGGCCATCTTTATCCTTGGAATACAAATGCAACGCTTCGAGAAGTCGCAGGCCGGCTTGCGATTGCGTATCTATGGCGAGAGCCGCCAATTGTTCGTCCAGTTCGTCGGACCAACCATGCTCCAAAAGTCGGTATGCATACAAGAGTCGCTGTCCGCCGATATCTTCCGGTGAAACGTTCAGTAACTCGGAATGGACTTCCAGCGCATCGGCTCTCAGTCCACGTTTCCATAACTCGGCGCAAACATCTAGCCCAGTCACGATGAAAGAACGGAACATCGATTCTTCAAGCATTGGCTCTTTGCTCGCGGCTCCGAGCATCCATCTCGATTCCTCGAGGGCTCGAAATAGATGCTCTTTAGCTCGCTCGACCGAAGGCTCAAAGATCGCTAAAGTCAACCAAGCATCGCCACACTGGGGACAGGCTTTTATAATCGAATCGACCAATAGACTGCATTCCTTTGGGTCATCGATGTCGGCTATGGCTATTTCATCGAGGGCATCGAGAGCCTCAAAAAAACCAGCAGGGGCTGCTTCACGCGTTAGGTCCTCTAACTCCTCTGTCCAATCGTCGTCGTTGTCGAAAAGGTCGTCTTCGTCGTCGAACGAGCCACTTTCGCCGTCGAGTATGTCATCAACATCGGAGAGTATCCTGTCGCCCTCCTCTGTCTGAATCTTTTTCCACATCGCCGCTAACTGATCATTGCTAATGCATTCAAACTCTTGAGGGAACATCTCGCGAATTTTGGCAATCTCGATCTCGTCTTGGCGTCCTTCTGTCCTGCCCGAAGGGTCTGGCTTAATCGTCTTGCGTTTGGCGGGCTCATTTTGGCCCGACGGTGTGCTTTTTTTCTTTTTCGGCATTTGCTAATAATTCAAAGTGCGTGGGCAACGAATGCGGTATTTCGAAACACGGTCGTATGCTACGTCCAAATTCCAAGAAGTGAGCGGATCGGCGCTCGTCGCCGGGGCTTTTTTCGGAACCGGCGGCTAGCGCCGAACCGCTCACTTTTCCGATGGAAAGCAGCAAGCGGTCCCTAATTCTACGACTAGCCCGCTGAGTCCAACAGGCACTTACTCAACGGATACCAGAATAATCCGGACTAGCCGTATCCTTTCTTGGTTTGATATAGACCCTACGCAGGAGCCGTGCATTCGGCACCTCATCGCTATTTATCCATAGAAACCAGAGAATTGCAAAGCGAGTGCCCTTTCCATGCATCGGTTAATCTTTAGGCCTTGGTCCTATAACGTCCTGCGTTTCCTGGCCGCTTTCCTCGTATTGCCGCCCTCAATTCAAGCTGGACCGCCTTCGGTTTTCGCCTTTTTCCGAGCGTCGAGCTCGGCAGAGCAAGTTTCCGACGCCGATCTAGAACTCAAAGCAGAGCACGGTCCATGGTTGATTCTGGCCGCTACATTGACTGGGACCGAATCGCAGCAAAAGGCCCAAGAGCTGGCTCGCGAAATACGCCAAAAATATCGCCTTACGGCCTACGTTCTTCCTAAGCAATTCGACTATAGCCAAAGTGTTCTCGGAAACGGTCTTGAATTGGACGGAAAACAAAAACGCATGCGATACATCGATGACCAAAAAATCGATGTCTACGGAGTCCTCATCGGAGACTTTGATTCGATGGATAACCCCAATATCCGAGAAACATTGCAGAAGATAAAGAAACTTGAACCGGCAACGCTGGCCACGAAAAAGGATTCGAAAAGCGATAGCCAACCGAATTCGACAGAAAAAGGTTGGCAGCAATTGAATAGCGGCAGCCAGCAAAACGGAACCGAGAAACCGCTGAGTCGAGCCTTCGTGACTCGCAATCCACTTTTGCCAGAAGACTATTTCCAATCGCCGAAGGTCGATAAGTTTGTCAAGAGTTTGAACCAGCACGCCGACTATTCGCTCTTGGAATCCAAAGGGCGATTTACCGTTTGCGTCGCGACGTTTCGCGGCAACGATAGTGTTGTCCTGAAGTCAAGTCACGCAGCTCAGCTGGCCTCGGAATCCCCTGCCGGTGAAGCCCTCGAACAAGCCGCATTTCACGCTAATCTGGCCGCCGGTGTGCTGCGTCGGGCTGGTTACGATGCGTACGAGTTCCATGATCGCAACATGAGCATCGTAACAGTCGGCAGCTTCGATTCACTCGGCAGTGAAAACGCGAAGAATCAATTTGTCTATTCGTCCGAGATTCGACAAGTCATCCAAGAGTTTGGCGGTGCCAAAGAATATCGAATCAGCCAATTAGGCCCCGTACCTGTCGCAAAGACTCTCTTGGATGTCGTCAACTATCGCAAGATTCCAGAATTGCTTCACGGCAGCGAATCGGAAAAACTCGTCAAGGTCAAGCAGTACTCGGTTCCATTCAATATCGATCCACGAGCCATGGCCATTCCCCGACCTGAAACCAACAAGCTCTATTCAAGCTCTTGGCTCGGTAGAAATTAAAACAAAGGTGTCAGGAGTCATTGTTTAAGAGAGGTCGGACTCGTGGGCGTCCACGTGGGCGCAGCGTCGAATCGAGGTCAAGGCGACGGGCTGTCGATTCAACCCATGTCTCACTACCAAATGGGCTGCCACGCGTGATGCTCCAGCGAACTGCATCGATTTCTTTTTCGCTCAGCGGTTCGTTAACCCGTTTGACCCAGTTGGGAAGTCTGGCGATAGGCCACGCTGAAAGTAATCTTGGATCGGGTTCTGGTTGGGTCAACCAACGGAACAACGAGCCCCATCTCCAGTCTTCAGCTCGACTGACCAGGTTGGCCCGCACGGCGTTTCGCTCCACATATCGAGCGACGACGAAGAAGTGATCGTCGTCCTGGATTGGAAAACTCTTGAAACGTCCTTGATAAACATGCCCTTGCCCAGACGTTCCGTAGTGCGCATGGTATCGCTGAGTATGTGTCAATGTCACCCATCGCAAAAAGTCGCTCATCCCGCCATCTTCTGTAGGCTGCAGAACAAAGTGCCAGTGACTAGGCATCAACTGATAGCCAAGGATGCGGCACGGGTAACGCTTGAGTCCTTCGGCGACGATTCGCTCAAATGCGTTGAAGTCAGCATCTTTTTTGAAAATTACGCACCGCGCATTGCCACGGTTCAAAGCATGGTAAATGCAATTGGCTTCATCGGCTCGTTTCGGTCTAGGCATCCAAGCATACTACCACAACCCATTTTCCAGAACAATGACTCCTGACACCTTTGTTTACACCCGTCTGTCGCGAAGTTGGCAATCAACCTGATGCACGACGTATCGAATGCGAACAAGAACTCATTCGATTGAATCGTTTCGGGAAAAGATCGAACGATTCATCGACACTTGCCAGCCTGGTTCGAAGGACCGTTCGAGGTATTAAAATTTACCTTTGAAAAACTGGGGCAAGTCGATGATATGCGCGAAGCCATTAGGTTTTTTGAAGAAGCGAAAATCGCACGGCTGTCTCTTGAAACACGCCAAGTTCGGCGACAATGACATTTACTCTTCGAGTTGCATCGAAAATTTGGCTCTCGCTTGTATTCGATGAAGTTCGGCGTAGTTCGCGAATAGGGTCTCTTTCTCGCCGTAGGTTTTGACAAGTTCGAGCCGATAGTCTTTGGCCAATCCGTTTTCTAAATCTCTCCGTCCAAGAATCAAATAGTCGGATGGAAAACGCGCGCTTTGAAAATAGCCCGGCGTATTGCATCCGAGAATAACTTTCCGTCCGGTTGCAAACGCGTCGAGTGAGTATTCCCCGCCTATGGTGAGCTGACAATCTTCAGGAAGGTCCGACAGCATCTGACGAACGAACAATGGGCTCGAATAAAGTGGATCTCGCCACGTCTGCCAATAGGTGACTACGGCTCGAATTCCGGAGCCCGGAAGGAGTAGCAAAAGCCCAACGACTAAGACCGAGACGAAAGCTCTTCGTGAAGTTCGCGGAACAATATCGATTCCAACGTTTCCTCGATCGATCCATCGGTCGAAGAGGGCAAAGCCGACATAGGCTGTACACAGCCAGGCAAAGGCCGAAGGGTAGCACCAAAAACCTTGGATGGGATGGACCCCCAGCAAAGCAATTAACAGATAGAAACTGGAAACACAAAGTACCCAACATATCCCGAGCTCGCTTCGATATCGAAGTAGAAGCCATCCACCTGCAAGGAGCAAAGCGGTGGCGATCAAGAAAAATTGGAGAGGGTGAGCACGATCAATCAGTTGCGGAATCTGATTATAGAAGCCTGCGCTCGGCATAAGGAGCCGCGATAAAAAGCCCGATCCAGCCGGGTCCATGATGTTGGCGAAAAACTGTCTACGAAACAAATCGGGGCGAACGGCGATCAACGGAAGCCACAACGCGAATGCAACCGAGACACCAAGTGAGAATACGAACAACCTCGTAACTCGTTGAATCGGCGCGCCGGGTAGCAGAGCCACCCAGGGGGCGAGTTGCATCGCAAAGACGATTGCAAACGGGTGAGTTAGTCCCCCCAAACCTACACATATCCCGGATAGAGTCAGCCAGCGCTTTTCCGAAATTCCTTTGTCAGGCAAGTCCATTGCATCGCCCGTGCAGAAACCAGATTTCGCATTCAATAGGCATCGAACGGCAAGAAGCCCGAACATTCCGCAAAGTATATCCGGCCTCGCACTCATAGCTGGAAAAAAGAACAGGCGCGAGAGCGAATAGAAGAGGGAGCCGCAGAAGGCGACGCGACGATCTTGAAAGAAACTAATGCCGAGTGAATAGACAACGAAGATCGCAACGCAACCAGCGGTTACCGATGCCAATCGGGCCGTACCGTAGTTCCCAGGGAGAAATAGAAAGAAGGGAGCTTGAGCGTAAAAAGAAAGCGGCGGCATTGCGAAGAGAAGCTCGTCGGATTTCCAAAATAAACTGTCGGGCTCGTAAGCGCGCGAGTACGGTACTTTCGGAAGCCAAGTTTGAGAAACAATTAAGCCTGGCACTCCGTACCATTCTTCGTCCTGCCCTCCGGCCGCTTGAAACACGGCCGGCAACCGCATCGCTAGGAAAAAAAGAACGGGAATGATCGGCCAGAGCCAGTCGCGACGCGACGGTGGATCAGCATTCGATGTAGGTTGTCGATCGAAATGATCTTTGGACGGCATATTGGGTGAAGGGAAAAAACATATGATGAATGGTTGTCCACCACAAGATAGTCATTCGCACTTGCTTGCCGACCCCCAATTTCGACGATTATGGTATCTTCTTGGAAAAGTCGTTCTTTCCCTGCTCTTTTCCGTAGACAGATGTAGTCGATGCCGGCCGACGTTGCAAATCTTCGACGATGTTTACTATGCGACGTGCCACTAGAGACTCGATTTCAATCCGTCTTTGATGCAGAATCGGGCGAGGTCTTTTCGATTGAATCTTGTCCGGAATGCAAATTCGGCGCGACCTATCCCGTTCCCGCCGACCTGGCGCGATACTATGCTGCGTCGTACTATGGTGGACGGCACGGCGTGACGAACGGTCTGTGCAATCGACGGCGGCAACGCTTTGTCAGGCTTGCCCTTGGTATCAATCAAAGGGACAAGCGGTTGCTTGATGTCGGATGTGGCGACGGAAGCTTTATGATCGCCGCCGAACAAGCAGGCTTTCAAGTATTTGGTACGGAGCTGGCCAAGGAAGCTCCTCGATCGAGAGGACTTGAAGTTGAAACAACGCATGATAAGTTCGATCCGTCGCTGCCGTTCGACGTAATTACGCTTTGGCATGCTTTGGAGCATTTCTCTGATCTCGACGCCATACTTCAGGGGCTGCGGAAGCAAATGCATGCTGAGGGGTGCCTCTTGATTGCCGTGCCCGATGCTCGCAGCTTCCAAGCCCGATTCTTTGGGAGTAGGTGGCTGCATTTGGATGTGCCACGACATTTCTGGCATTTTAGTCGTGCATCCTTGGAGAAGCTTCTCATTCGACATCGATTCGATGTTGTATTTCTCAGAGCTTCGGAATTCGAGTACGATCTGATGGGATGGGTGCAAAGCTTGCTCGATGGTTGGCTTGCTTCGCCGCGCGGCTTGATGAAGCTGCTGACGAATCGAGAGACTCCGATACCGAGAAGTCGAAAATGGTTGCATTTCGCGATTGGCTTTACACTGTTCGGCATCTTGGCTGCTCCAGTTTGGTTGGCCGGGCGAATCGGCCGAGGCGGCACGCTCGTCGTCGTAGCCAAGCCACATATGCGTTGATTGAAAATTGGGTTCGAACACGCTGCTAGTTTTATAAGAATTGAATGCTTGATGTATCTCGGTCGCAAAGTCGTTGTTGTCATGCCTGCTTACAACGCGGAGAAAACGCTGCTTCAAACCTATCGTGAAATCGACCGATCGTTGGTCGACGAGGTGGTGTTGGTCGACGACGCGAGTCGTGATCGGACCGTCGAGATGGCTCGCGATCTAAATCTGCATGTCGTTGTCCATTCAAAAAATCGCGGTTACGGCGGCAACCAGAAGACTTGCTACAAAACGGCTCTTTCGCTCGGAGCCGACATGGTCATCATGGTCCATCCCGACTATCAGTACACACCGCTTTTGATGCCCGCGTTGGTTTCGATGATCGGCAGCGGGTTGTACGATTGCGTGATAGGGAGTCGAATCCTCGGAGGTCGCGCTCGCAGCGGAGGCATGCCCATACACAAGTACGTCGCCAATCGCTTCTTGACGCTGGCTCAGAATTTGTTGATGAATTCCAAGTTGACCGAATTTCACACCGGATACCGAGCTTTCTCGAGGGCCGTGCTCGAATCGTTACCGTTAGAAGAAAATTCCGATGATTTCGTCTTCGACAATCAAATGATTTCTCAGATCATCTACTTTCATTACAGAATCGGAGAAGTCTCTTGCCCGACGAAGTATTTTGCCGAGGCATCGTCGATCAACTTTCGGCGCTCCTGCATGTATGGTCTCGGTTGTCTTAGGACGGCGCTACAATTCCGTCTCGCGCGTGCCGGTTTTGCTCAATCCCGTATCTTTCGAGCCGACGGCCGGAAGCTTTCCGTGTAGGCGCAGCGTCGAATTGAGGTCAAGGCAACGGGCTGTCGATTCAACCCATATTTCACTACCAGGTGGACTTCCACGCTTGATACTCCAGCGAACTGCTTCGATTTCTTTTTCGCTCGGCTGAAAACACCATCGCTACTGGGATACCCATTGAACGGCATCTATTACGACATAACCGTCGGCACCTGGATTGCTGATAAGAATCGCAGCCGTTTGGTTCTCATCAAAATCGAAGACGCCTAACGAGACAAAAGTTTTATTGATCGACGGTGTTTTTCTTTGATCGATCGTCAGTTTTTGCGAACCGCCCGCGTGCAGTATTTCAACGGTTGCATTCGATGCTCGATTGCTGTTGGGCGTGTAGGCTAATCGAGCTTCGTAGCGTCCGGCTTTGGGAAGTTTCGTTTCGCATCGCGCCGAGCACAATCCATCGCGACTGTTTTGGTCGTGGCGGTAGCCATTGCCCACATAGCTCGGGGCCGAGCTACTTACTTTCCAATCGCCGACGAGTATTGCATCTTCGTCATCGACAACGATGCCCGGAAGCGACGACGGTACCAAAAAGGCTTTCTTCTCCTTAACCGGCTCGGCAGAAGAGGCATGTTCGAGGACCTGCCCGTCTTTTTGCAAGCGTTCGCGAAGCGTCGAATAGGGAACATCTTGAACCGCGAGATTGCTATCGATGGCAATCGAGGCGGCTGTGGCGGCAGATTGCCCAAGGATCATAAACACAGGCTCCATTCGAATGCTTCCGTAAGCAATGTGCGAACTGCTGACACAGATCGTCGCAAATAGATTTTCGCACTGATTCAATTTCGGAATCAAGGCACCGTAGGCGATCGGATAGGGGCGTATGCCGACACCGATATCGCCTTCGTTTTGCACGTAACCTTCGGGAGTAACGTATCGTTGGACGTTGTGCGAATCGATGGTGTAGCTTCCCATCCCTACCGAGTCAGGAGTCGGTTTCTTTTTCATCAATTCGTTCTCGGTCATGACGAATTGCCCGATCATGCGTCGAGCTTCACGAACATAGATTTGATGCGGCCAGCCACCATTATCGACGAACTCATCCTTAGGCAGTCCCCAAGATTGCAATTTGGTTCGTGTCTCCAGCGGGACGCGAGGATCGTTGGCGACAAAATAGAGCCAACCTTGCTGGTAGGTCTGATGTTCTTTAAGAATCTCGCGTCGCCGTTCGTAACTTGCCTCGGGATAATCGTAATTCATTCCAATGTTATCTGTACTCATCGGGCCGTGGTTATTCGTATCGGTCTTGAGATTGGGAACGAGGTCGAATTTGTTAAAAGTGTCTTTCCAGCCAGCCTCAAAAATGCGAACCATCAACTCGTACTGCTTCGGATCGTATCCCTCGGGCTTGGGAAATGGAATTCGATTCTCGGGATGATTGGATGCGCAGTAGCGATAGCAGTATGCTTGTACTCGTTTGTCGCCAGTGCCATATTCGCCTGGCGGGTCGGGGCTGATTCGCGGCAACAGTCCGCTCTGAGGATCATTGGGAATTACGTAGGGGCTTATCTTTTGTTTCAGGCCACCGAAATGATGGCTGTGATGCAACACGCCTACTTGAACTCCGTTCCATTGTTCGCCGTAGACCGCGTTGGCTTCGCGTCCGACGTGATAGTCGATGCCAGCCGTCGCCAAAAGATCCCCTTCGTAGGTTGCGTCCATGAAGATTTTTCCGGAAAATGATTTTCCTGAAAGCATCCGAATGGTCGTGATCCGTGAGCCAGATTTGGTAACGCCGTTAGCTCGATCGAGCCATTCGTCGCGATAGACTGGGATTTGGAATTCCATGACGTAGTCTTCAAAAACCTTTTCGGCTACATGCGGTTCAAAGACCCACATGGTGCGTTGTTCGCCATCGATAGCTGGCGTACCTTGTCCTCGGCCACCGAATTCGCTCGGCTTTTGCCATCGCCAAGTTTCAGGCTTTTGATACTCCTTCCAAATGCGATGATAAAAATCGCGAGCCAATCCGCCGATCACCGCTTTGTTGCCTGTGTCGGTCATTCCGAGGCCACCGCTGGATAGACCACCAAGGTGTTTATCAGGACCGACGATGACAACCGATTTGCCAAGCTGTTTCGCTTGCACTGCCGCAATCACACCTGCCGAGGTGCCGCCATAAATAACGATGTCATAGGATGGCTCAGTAGCTCCGTGTGTTATAGGCACGAACGATAGAAACCAGAGTATTGGCTGCGCGATGAATCGACGGGAATTTGAACCGAAACTTGTTAAAACTTTGAGTTCTACTTTGGGTGCTGGGCTATGGTGAATAGTCGCCATGGATTGTTCCTTAGTCGTTTTCTTGAAACGTATTGGAAGATCGAAACATTGGTATTGAGCCTGGAAAGGGGCGATTCGTCGCTGCCCACAGCTCGGCAGTTGCAGTAAGTATATTTAAAGTTCGTTCAGCATAAAAGCGATGCTGTTCCAGTTCGTCACGCGTTAGCTTTTCGGGGACACAAATGCGTGGGCTGAAAATGGCTCGCGCCCTCGAGCCTAGTTTGGGTATGGCAAACTTATCCCAAGCCCTATAATTTCGCCAGGGGTTTTCGTAGCCGAGTCCGACCAACACAAGCGGCGCTTGAATTTTTGAGGCGAGAAAGATTGCGCCGGCTGCCATTTCTCGTCGCGGGCCACGTGGACCATCGGGAGTGATAGCGAAACCAGGCAAATCTTGCTGGCCGACAATTGCTTTGAGAGCTCCAACGCCCCCGCGACCGGAGGAACCGCGAAAGACTTGAAGGCCCTCTAAGATGGCCATCTGCGAGAGCCATTCGGCGTCGCGATGTCGACTTGCAAGGATACCGAGGTTCGTTTGACTGCGAAGGTAAAAGAAGATCGGTACATACTCGTGCCACAACAAGTAGATTACCGGGCCTCGAAAGGACTCGTGCGCAACATCCACGCTTGAATCATAGTAATACCCTCGATAATCCAAAGTTCGCATCCAATATCGGATGGCCATTGAAAGGAATAAGCCACCCAATCGTTGAACTGCGGGTATCGATAGGATTCGATCGAAACTCACTTCGCGGGCCAATCACCGGAGAATACTTCGACCGCTGGCCCCGTCATGAAAACATGATTGGACGATTCGTCCCAATCCAGATGCAAATCGCCACCAAGCAAGTGGTTCAAAATCTTGCGATGGGTATGCCCTGTTAACACGCCGGCTACACACACTGCACTGGCACCGGTCCCGCAAGCCCATGTCTCGCCAGATCCTCGTTCCCACGTTCTCTGTCGCACTTCGCCTTGAGAATGCACTTCGACAAACTCGACGTTCGTTCGCTGAGGAAATCGCGGGTCACGTTCGATTTGCGGGCCTATTTTTAAAACAAGTTCGTCGGTAGCTTCGGGAACGAAAATGACGCAATGCGGATTTCCCATCGAGACGCAAGTTGCAAAAAGCCGATGTCCATCGATTGAGATCTCATGATTGACGACTCGATCGATCGGTTGATCCCCGGCCAGCGTCGTGGGGACTCGATCCGATTGCAAAATCGGTTCGCCCATATCGACTCGTACTTGTTGGACCAAATTGTTTTCGACTTCGAGTTCAAGCGATAGGACGCCGGCACCGGTTTCAATCTTAAGGGCTTTTCGAGAGCAAATGCCATGATCGTGGACATACTTTGCGACGCATCGAATTCCATTTCCACACATTGCCGATTCGCTACCATCGGCATTGAACATTCGCATCCTGGCGTCGGCGACTTTAGAAGGCAGGATCAAGATTAGCCCGTCACTTCCAACGCCAAACCTTCGGTCGGAGATTGCAATCGCAAGTTCTGTAACGTCGGCGGGTAATTTTTCTTCGAATCCGTTGACGTAAACATAGTCATTGCCTGCGCCGTGCATCTTGGTAAATCGCATGAACCGTCTCGTATATTGACAAACCGCAGGGCTTTGCGCCCTTCGGTTATAATATTATTTGAAGTATTGAGTTGTTACTTTATCCGATCACCCGCGAATATCCAGGTCGGGAGGAGGCTGATCGTCGGCAACGGCCAAATTCCAGATCGAATCAGGCGATTGGGGCATTGGCCCGATGGGCGAAGATGACGGCTCTTCGGGTTTTGCCTCGGGATTGTTAGGACTTTGATATTTTTCCTGGGCATCTCGATCGGAAGTTTCGCTGCTTTCACTCAATTTTTCAACGATTTGCGCGTCCAATTGAGCGGCGTCGGCGGATGACATAGCCGAGGGAGTACGAGCTTCGCGAATGGCCTGTTGCGGTAATGCAGAAAACGAAGCAGCCTGAATTTGCGTCATTGGGATTCTCATTTCTACGGACTCACTTTTTTACCTAACTGTTAACGAAATACTAGACATCAACGCAGCCCAAACCATTCACTTCGGAGAGTCAACTCGATCGGGAAAAATCTGTTGCAAGCTCGTGCTCATAAGCGGGATGTTTTTGCGGAATTGTAGATTATCAGTGGTTCCGGTGACTTCGAGTTGCAGCATCGTGGCGCTGTCGTTTTGGCTAATAAGAGGTCCAAAAATAGCCGCCATCGGACTTCGATTGCCGACGTACGCGTAAAGATCGAGTTGGATTTCTCGGCGAAGGTTCACCCAACCGTTCCCTCGCAACGAAATAATATCACCATCCAGCGAGATTTTATCGATCGGAACGCGATCGCCATCGACGCGGAATTGAACGTCCGCGCTTTCGAAAGCGCCATCGTCAGGTGGTTTTACACTCAGCGCTCGAAACATGTGCGTCATAACCGGCATGTGATAGAAATTCGCTTCTCGCAACCAAGCGTTGCCGGATCCACTGAGCGTATTGGTGTGCATCAGCGAACCTTCCAGACGCCCTTCGATCCAAAGATGTCCTGAAACTTTGTTGTGGCTTTCACCCATGTCCGCCAGGAAGCCAACAAGGTCAGCATCCGACAAAGCGAGCTTGAGTTCGGTCTGTCCCTCGATTAACGGATGCGTCCCGTGAACGAAAAGCGTACCTGACATGGTTTTTGCTTTCAGATCATCCTCTCGCACATCTAGGATTGGGATATCGGTGGATCGGAAATGACGAATAGATCGATTCGTTTGGAGTTCACGGGACGCTTCTCGTTCTAGCATCATTCCGCCACTGGCCGGATTCCAAGGCGCGAGTTCTGTCGGTGTAACACCCATTGACTTTGGAATGTCTGTGTTGCTGAGTGTCGAAAGTTGACTAGGTAACATAGCGGAAGCCAACACCACGTCCGAAGCTCGTCGATTGGCAGCCAATCGAGCAGCAAGAGGCGCGACCTCGATGAATCTCGCTTGTCGGCCAACAACCAACTTTGAATCTGAAACGGCAAAAGGACCGGTGAGTTTGGTTACTGGAATGCCTCGAACCGCCATCGAGTCCATTGTCATGTATCCTTTGGCAACCGGTCCGTTGCGAGTGTTCTCTCCCAAGACATGTAAAGAACCTCGGATACCCGAGGCAAGTTTGCCGCCGGCTAATTGGCCATCTTCGATTTCGACTTCGATATCCCAAGCTTGGACCGTCGGTTCTCCACTCTCTCGATTCGATGCAACCAGCGTTTGACCGGTAATTCCCATCGGCCCGCGAAATTCGGTCGCCATCAAAGGCGAGCGAATGTATTCGGGGAGAGAAACCAACAAATTTTGATCGACACTCAGTCTTGTCGTCGGCAACCAAGACAAGATGCCGTTCCATGTTCCATCCGAATTAACGTTGAATTCGCCTTCAGCCTTCAAGCGACTCAAATCATGCGAAGCTCCAAATTTTCGAATTTCGACGAAGCCGGGTCGATAGCTCAGGTCACATGCCACGTTGTTGAGTAAATAAGGTAGCGACTGTGGCAACATGCTAACACTACGACCTGACTCGGCTTGATCTCGGCCGTCCTCCTGAAGTCCGACTACCAATTCAAGCGGCGAATTGATTCCGTGTTGGGCAAGATGCACATCGACATGGTCGACGACACCACTTGGCCGCAGATGACTCCATAGCTTGCGAACTGCGACCGGCAGCGATGCATGCAATTCTTCGTCAAGCGATAGGTTTTGAACGTCGAATGCAAGCTCCATATCGACGACGCGAAATCCATCGCACTCCATTTGACCATCGCACTGAATGCGAGCGCTATCGTTTCGCCCTTTCATTCTTTGAAGGCGAATACTTTGGTTGTTGACACTGATATGCCCCTGCACGTCGGCGATCGGATAGCGAAATCCGCTATATTTCAAAGTTCCGCCGTAGAAACCAAGTTCAAGCGATTTCGAAACAGAATGAATGTCATCTGCGTTGCGAACAAAACGACAATTCTCCAGATGGATAGCCCCGGTTGCGGATAACGATCGGACAAACGTCTGCAGCGCGTTGGAAGGTTGTCCTCGCGGTGTAAGGGCTTCGATCAGTTTATCGTCGATTGGTACTGGATCATCCGACGAAACCGTGAAATCGACGAGCCATTTCGGTGATGCTCTAGCTAAGCGAATAATACCTCGAATGACTTTTCCGTTCGCCATTGCCGTCATGGCTTCACTTACTAAGATGCCATCGCGATAATAAAAATCGCCGCAAACGTTCGTCAACGGAAACGGAAATATATCGGCATTCACGAAACCATTTCGAGCATGCACGACTCCCTCCGGAGTCCATGACTTGCCGTCATAGGTCAGCGTAAGTTCCGTATCGACCGATCCAGCAGGATTCATTTTGATCCACTGCTCTTGAATCGATGGCGGTAGTGCTCGAAGCAATCGTTCATCAAGCGGCAAGTTTTTTGCCTTTAAATGAGCGACCATCGGCGAACCCAGGGCAAGTCCGTAAACGTCGGACTCCAATTGAAATCGCGCATCGCCGCTTCGAGCGGTTGCATTTCGAAGTTCTATGCGCTCGTTGCGATATTGCAATCGGCCAGCCAATTCTTCGAGCGGGTACGGAAGTATGGGATGCTGAAGCCGACCGTTTTCGATTTGCCCGAGAAATGAAAAATCGGGGGCTTGATCGCGTTGCTTCGCAATTTCAAATTCGGCTGTAACATTCCCGCTAAATCCCGACAACTGCACTAGATATCTCTTCCAGTCTGTCGGTAGCCGTTCTGTCCACTGGGGTGTATAGAAAAGTTTGTCAACGTTTCCGCGAACGTTCCACTCCTGCTTGTCGTGCGACAGCGTTACATCGACTTGTAATTTTGAAAAAAAACTACTTCGAAGGGTTGCGACTATTCCAGCCGATGATTCATGGCTATCCGCATTGAGGCTGAATTCAGGACTCGAATCTCCTAACGTAGGCAAGTTGGCACGCACAATTGATTTTTGCGATTGGTTGGACCGAATACTGACGTTGAAATCATGAAAAATCATCTCGTCGTTGTAAGAACCGGTAATACCGCCAATGCGAATCAGACCTCGTTTTATATCGATGGGCGGCAGGTCTTTGGGAATGATACTGCTGCTGCTCAGTGTTTCTAACGACGTGCGACCATCGGGTAACGGCCATAGCGTTAAATCGACGGCATCTAAATAGACACGCTCGATCGGTATGTCACGCTGAATTAAACCTAGGAGCTGTATGTCACCGCGAGCAATTAATCGCGGCACGCGGACAATAACTCTCGGTCCATCGCTGGTTGGCAATGCGATCGCAAGCCCTTCAAGGAGCACACCGCGTCCAGGCTCGAGATGGGCTGAATCGAGTGCCACAAGATGGTTCGGAAACCTAGCCGCAATGAGCTTCAAGACCGTATTGCGAAGCGTGGTGTCGACACGAGAATGTAAGTAGTGATAAGTGCCAAGCGAAACGAGGGTGAGGAGCAATAGCCAAACGAATCGATGCTCCCATACGCGATCTCGCTCGCGAAGCTTTATGGCTTGCCAGTCAGCGAGATGCTGTTCGGTTTTTTTATTCGCTCCAGCATCCATGCTGCGCCGATCCCAGCCACTACACATAACGCAAGAATCGCTGGCTGGCGATAGCGGACCGAGCCAACGAAGACCATATGCAAAGCCGCGAAATAAATTGCCGGTGACGCATAAAGCATCATCTTGCGGCGCAACTGCCCAGCGCTCCATAGCGCGAACGCAGCCCAACCAACGATGACGATATAAACGACCGATTCCGCAATGCGAATCCAGGCCCCACCCAATTCCTTGGCTGTCGGCCACGGACTCCACATCTTTGCGAACTTTACCATAGCTAGCCGGAGAGTGTCAGAGCGGTTTTCGACCGTCCAAGTAATAGCAGCATTCAACAAACGTTGATTCAATCGCCACTCAAAAGTGTCTTCCGTCGTTTTTCTTTGGTCGGGTAGATGTGTGGAAGCCGACGTTTTCTTTTCGTCTTCAGCTCGCAACTCAAGCTCGAAGGGGTTGGAAAATGCCATCCCTTCGTCGCTTGCTCCGCTTGCTCCCGAATGCAATCCATCGTAGAGGCTAGCTCCGACTTGAAGCGTTGTCGGTACAAATCGTCCGGTGATTTGATAGTTGCGAAACCACCAGGGGGCCATTGTCGCTGACATGGATGCGGCGAAGAGCATCAGACGCAGAAACACGAATCGAAATCGATCAGACTTCGCGATCGATTCGTCTTTGGTTAGCCAGCAAACTAAAACCGAACCAACCGCTAGCAAACCCGTCCACAATAACCAACTTGGCCGAGCTAACGTCGCCAGAGCACATGCGATCCCGGAAAAAGCCGCCCAATAAATAGACGATTTCTTTTCGATCGAAACCTGCCAGGCAATCAGGCAAGCTAAAAACAAAGGACAGAAAACGGCCTCGCTCAAAATGAAGATACTCATCCCGATTGCACCGGGATATATCGCGGCCAAACAACCTGCAAAAATCGCGGCAGGGCGACCAGCAATATGAAACGCCGCCAGCATGACCAACCCAACCGAGCAAACGCCGAGAAGGCAACCGGCGATTCGAGCGACAAGAACCGCGAGGCGATCGTTCAGCCAAGTGGCTGGCGCAAGAAAGATCGGGTAGACCGGTGCTCGAAAAATTCGGCTGCTCGGTCCCGCATAGTCATACGGTCGACCGTCAGCGATTTTTTCGGCTAACACCCAATACGTCTGGCTGTCGCCGAAGGCAAACAGCTTGTTCTCAGCATCGATCTTGCTTTGCCAAACAAATGCCGCTGCAATGCGAACGACCAATGCGGCCATCAAAATCAGCCGATACATTATCGAATAATCGGACTGACGACGGCATTATTATTATCATTATCGTTGTCCTTATCAATCTCTTTCGCGATGAGATATGCGAGGCCTCCCAGCACACCCAAACCAATGAGATCTTTCCCTAATCCACCAATCCCGCCGCCGCCACTGCCGCTATAAACCTGGCCCGCACCAAACATATTGCTGCCACCAACCGGCATGGGTGGCTGCGGAATCGGAGCGACTTCTTCAGGCATCTCTTCGTCATTTTGGGCGACTTGATCTTCAACATTGGCAACATCTACCGGGTCGGCCAATTCAACGTTTAGCTCGGTGGCTGCTGTGTCGGCATCGGCGGAAATGAACCGAGATCCGTCGTTCGTCTTTCGTTGTGTCAGCGATTCTGGTCGGATCACGCAAAAGGCGACGGCTGCGACGCCATGATTGCCAGCCGCTGCTAAGCCATAGCAACCTGGCTCGACATTCGAGAAGACAAAGTGCCCGTCTGCTGTGACGCTCGAGCGATCAATTTCTCGACCATCCTTTAGGAGCATTGTTTTCATTTGGCTTAGATCGATCGACTCTGGGGAAACGCCGAGTCGCGAAAGGCGACCGACAATCTTTCCGTCCTTCGACGAGAGCACGCGATGAGACTTTGCAAAAACGCGCTTTGAAGTAATTGGATCTCGGACCATTTGTTCACCTGTCTCCGAGATGACCGATGGAACCATATCGACTTTAAGTATGCGGCGAATGTCATCGCTCTTAGGCCGAATGACTCGCAACTCGATTGTTCGAGGTAGATGCGCTCCGACTTCATTGTTTAATACAGCCAATCCGTAGGTTGCGAATGAGTTGTCGGCTTCGGCCACAATCGAATAGAATCCTGGTGAGATATTTCCTATTCGAAACTCGCCATCGATATTCGATTCGGCTCGCGCAATCACTTTGCCTTTCTGAGCAAGTATCACATTGATACCGGAAACCGAAAGAGTGTCTTCGCCCACTAGCGCAACGACCGAACCGTGTAAGCTACCGTCGAAATCGGTGTGAACCCATTGGTGCGAAAACAAGTTATTCAGGGCACCGCTATTCTTGGCCGCAAAATCGAGTTTCGCATCGTCGGTCGGTTGCTTGTCTTCCAAGAAAGGAGAAGGTCGCTTCTCCTGGGTTTCAGGAACGACGACGGGGCTATCAAAGAGCGGTAAGTTAAATGGCGGTAATGCTTCTTGTGCCTTTGCCTGCTGATTGAATCCACAAAGGGTGAACCCTAACAGGACGCATTTGAAAAAGTTAGGGCATGCAGAGTAACGAAATTGAATAGACATACTTTTGGATTCCGCAGTAACGAATGAGTCGAGAACTCCCTCCTCGGCAACAGTAACAATGCCATTAGTTTAGTTCTCCCTTATAACTTCTACAACCAAAACCGTCGTTTTTATCGGCATTTTTGAACTTCTCGGCCCCTGCTTTCGACCTATTTTCGGTTACTTATCAAGTTTCGCTCAATCCCGACGGTCCTCGACCGATGGATGTGCAAGAGTTCGGAGAAGACGGCTGCCCCATCGATTACTCCCTGAAATCCCGAGAAATTTGCCCTATGGAAATGGTTGAAGTAAACGAGCTTACCAAGTCCTACGCGGACCTGACTCGTGGCAAATTCGTAGCCGTCGATAAAATTTCGTTCCGCGTCTCGGCTGGTGAGATTTTCGGCGTTTTAGGCCCCAACGGTGCCGGAAAAACGACCGCCCTTCGGATTCTGAGCACCATCCTGCTTCCAAGTAGTGGCTCAGTTCATATCAATGGCGCCAGTGTCTTGACGGAAGCAGATCAAGTACGACGAAGAATCGGATTCGTTTCAAACAACACAGCTCTCTACGATCGAATGAATGCACGCGAGATGGTCGAGTACTTTGGTCGCATTCATGAGATCGACGAAGACTTGTTGAATTCGCGGATCGAAACGATCTTTACGCAGCTTCGGATGGCCGATTTTGGCGACACGCCCTGCGGCAAGATGTCGACGGGTATGAAGCAAAAAGTTTCGATCGCTCGAGCCCTCGTCCATGACCCGCCTGTGCTTATATTCGATGAAGCCTCCGTCGGCTTGGATGTCATGGTTGCTCGAGCGTTGCTTGAGACGATCACTTCGCTTCGCGATGCGGGGAAGTGTATCATTTTCTCGACGCATATTATGCGCGAAGTCGAACGTCTTTGCGATCGCGTCGCAATTATGCATCGAGGCATTATTCTCGACACTGGAACCTTGCCTGAATTATCCGAACGCCATCAGCAAAACGACTTTGAAGAGTTGTTTTTCGATCTCTTGACGCGCTACGATCAGCAGACAGGAACGGTTGCCGTATGAACTGGTCCCGAATTCGACTGATCTTCGTTCGCGAAATGCGAGACCAAGTCCGCGACCGGCGGACGATGTTTACGATCTTCGTTTTGCCGCTGCTGCTGTATCCCTTCATGGGGATGCTCATGTTGCAGGTCGCTCAATTTCATTCCGAGCAAACTGTACGTATCACTTGGATTGGTGAAGAGAACTGGCCGACCGAACATCCCTTATTGAATAGCCAAGATTTGAAGGACAAGGATAGTCTCGTTCATTGGAATAAACTGGCGTACAAGCCCGACGATTCATCCCCTCCATCCAACTGGAACGAGCTCGGGTTCCAGTGGGTTAAGTCCGGTGATGCCGATTTGGTATTCATAGTGCCTCCTGAGTTCACCGAATCGTGGAAATCCACCGGCCAGGCAGGGCTGTTAAAAACGATTGTCAATCAAGCTTCAGATCGCTCGGTAATCGCCTCGCAGCGATTGCATGCGAAGCTCGATAGTTGGCAGCGAGGCTGGCTACGCGACAAACTATCAAGCTCGGATCTCAATCCGGCAATTATCGATCCGATTCAAACTTTTCAAATCGACGTTGCGCCTCAAGAAACCAAGCAGGCGCTTATTTGGTCTAAGCTGTTGCCACTGGTCATGTTAGTGTGGGCCCTGACAGGTGCCTTCTATCCGGCAATTGACCTTTGCGCTGGCGAAAAAGAACGTGGTACGCTCGAAACCCTGTTAAGTAGCCCAGCGACTCGTCGCGAGATTGTTTGGGGAAAGTTGTTCACGGTGATGAGCTTCAGTGTGGGAACGGCGATCCTCAATCTGTTCAGTATGCAGCTCACTTCGTCCTTCGTCATCAATCAGTTTGCCCGCATGGGCGCCAACGAAACGGTCGCCGCATTGGGGCCACTGCCTTTATCGGCTTTGACATGGCTGATCGTCATACTGTTGCCTATTGCAGCGATGTTTAGCGCACTGGCATTGGCGGTCGCGGCGCTAGCGCGCAGCAGCAAAGAGGGGCAGTATTACTTGATGCCGCTCCTGCTGGCCGGTCTTCCCTTAGTGTTGTTGCCGATGATACCCGGCATTACACTTTCGATCGGAAATAGCGCCATTCCGGTTACCGGGGCGGTATTATTAGCCCGTGCCTTGATCGAAGGACAATATCGAGAGTCGCTCATTCATGCACCGATCGTCATCGCCGTCACCGTGATTTGCTGCTTGTTGGCCGTACGCTGGGCGGTACGACAATTTGAAAGCGAATCCGTCATGTTCCGAGAAAGCGAACGCTTTCAATGGTCACTTTGGTTCCGACAGATATGGCGAGATCGAGCTGCGACGGCAACGGCTAACGAAGCCTTGTTGTGCGGCGTCATTATTCTCGTGGCACTCTTCTTCGGACGCATGTCCTTTACCAGTTCGCAGCTTGATTGGCCTAGCATTACTCGCTCGACGATCGCCATTCAACTCGGCATGATCCTCGCACCGTGCTTGATCATGGCGACCTTTATGACCGCTTCGATTCGACGAGCGCTCCGCATCGAAGCTGTTCGTCCACACGATTTTGGATTTGCATTGGTCCTGGGGCTAACCCTGCATCCAGCCTACATGCTGCTCTCTTCTGCAATCCAACATGAATTTCAATTCGGAGCCGAAACCCGAGAATTGTTTGTCTACGTCGACTCTCTGATCTCGGCTGCTCCATTGTGGTCGGTCATCCTGACTTTGGCAGTTATCCCTGCCATTTGCGAAGAGTTAGCCTTTCGTGGTTTCATCTTTGGCGGGCTGATTCGACAGAATGGAATCCTTCGCGCGATACTCGTATCGTCACTCTTTTTCGGTCTCTCGCACGGCGTACTCCAGCAATCGATCGGTGCTACCATCATGGGATTGATCCTGGGTGTCATCGCTTGGCGGACGGGCGGCGTGGTTTGCGGCATTGTTCTTCACATGACTCACAATAGCCTCACCATGATCGTCTCCCGAGCTGGAAAAACGCCCGATTCAATTCCTGGAGAATTGGGTTGGATCCTTCAGCAAACCACCGAAGGCATTGCTTATACCGATGCTTGGCTAGCAGTGAGTATTTTCGTTTCGGCGATGACTCTAGTCTGGTTCTGCTTGCGGTCATCGAAAGTTTGCGAAGGGCAAGGCGACGTGATGCCTACTACCGACCAGAACGCCAAGACGTGGTGGTCGTTGTTTCGAATGTCGAGAGTTTAGTCGTTTTTCGCTTTGGGCTTGGCGATCTGGTTTTGTCGCACAAGGCGGCGTTGCGAGAGATGCGATACTTCGAGATCACCACGTTTAGCGTCGACTCGGGAAAGAAGTTCGACGGTTTCGCGGCGCATCATTTGAAGGTTCTTTTCCAGCGGAGCATCGTCAAGTGATTTCGTTTCGCGCTTCCAATGCTCTTCTAAACTCTTTCCCCAAGCGGTCAATCGCTGCAAGAGCGGTTCGTCAATGCGTTTGCTTCGAGTCGCCGCCCGAGCGATGACCAGTTCGCGATCATGCCGAAGTGCCCAGAGTTGTTTCAAAGATTCGATTTCTATTGGCTCGTAGGATTCATGTAAAAAAATGAAATCGCCAAGGGCGTAGGAAATCGCCGACTCGACCGCCTTGACCGGCCCTAGTTTCGTGGAACAACGATGCGTTGCTACTTGAGGATAGCGACGACGCATTTCGTCGAGCACTTCAGGCGTTGCATCGCTCGATGCGTCATCGACGACTATGACTTGGATTTCACGAGTCAAATCGCACAAGGTATCCAAAAGCGATTCGATGCTGGCCGCTACCGAATACTGGCGGTTCGAAACCGGAAGGATTACGCTAAGTGTTTCTTGTTCCACAACCAAAGATCAGTCTATTAGAGAACTATCGGTGAGTGGTCGCTCAGGGAGAATCCAACTCAAAATAGCCAACGCAGACATTCCGAATGCCTCAATCTCTGTAGGATTGCGACAAACACGAAGCCCCTACAGAGATCGAGACGACTCAAAGTATCGTCATGCTAAGATTCAAAATTGCAACAACGATCTAAAAAGCACGTTGAAGCGATCAACCCGAAGAAATCGCAGCGCGATGGAAATTATTCGCAGTTTCTGCCCCAGTCTTTCTTGACAAACATGTGGCGTAAGCTTCTAGCTTGCGTAATCAAGTGGATTAAGCGTCCAGCTTGCATATTCGAACGATTGGCAAATTCGAGTATACTGGATTACATGTTTTCTTAATCTGCTTTAGACATTCCAACGTTCCAAACATGAAGCCCAACTCGATTGAAAAACTTCTCGCCGACACGCTGCCCCCTAATTTTTCGGCGGGCGTCCAGGGATTGCTCCCGGCCATCGCACAGGATTTTCGAACACAGCAAGTTTTGATGGTTGCTTGGATGAATGCCGAAGCCTTCGAGGAAACGATGGCCACTGGATTTGCGACCTACTTCTCACGCAGCCGCGGGAGACTTTGGCGAAAAGGTGAAGAAAGCGGGCATCGACAGCGTGTCGAAGCGGTCCGTGTCGATTGCGATGCCGATACCATTCTACTTCTGGTCGAGCAGACCGGAGCTGCTTGCCATGAAGGTTACGCTAGCTGCTTTTTTCGCGAATACCGTCAAGGTCGATTGGAAGTCATCGATACGCCGATGGTGGATCCCCGCAAAGTTTATCCAACGCGAGCGGCCGAGTAGAAATGAACGACCCACGGTGTATGCCACGTAGCTGCGTCTCTCCGAGACGCAGAAGTCTGCGAGTCTCGGAGAGACTCGCCTACGTGGGGTTGCTACGTAGTTAGTTGTTTATGAAAGTGAAGAAACGTGCCTTCCTGGAGTTTCGCACGCGATGGGTTCTCTGCAATATAGCGACGATAGTGCTCGAATTGTTCAGGGCTACGAATCAGGTGATCGAACTGATCGACTTGCCAAAACTCGCCGAGCAGGCTATGTCGCTGGTTGATCTGTCTACCCGAGTATCGCTTCCACTCAGTACATTGCTTCAGCATCTCTGTTTCGCTGGCAAAATCGCATAGAAAGTGAGCATGATTGGGCATCACGACGGCATCGGACAAAAAATATCGGTCTCCATCGAACTTTCGCAAACTATTCAATACCGTGTTTGCATCCACTGGGTTCGCCAAATGACAGGCTCCGTATCCACAATCGAGATACTTGTCGCGGATTGCAAAGAGTTTCCGTTGAACTTTGCCGCGAACTCTTGGATCGCGTGACGCAAGTTGAAGTTTCCAGTTGGCAGAAGGATCGAGCCGCTCACTGAGCAGGACATCTTTAATCTCAGCGTCGAGTTGCTGCAAAACTTCAGCGGGCAGTGAATCGTCTAATCTCCATGTGATGAATACCACGCAGCCGGCCTGAGTCCAGTGCGGCAATCCCCGTTCGACAATCGACCACTCCGAATCAGGATCAAAGTAGGAAATGTCTTGTTGATCCATGGTGCATCTCGTATCGATAAACCGAGCCTTTCAACAAGCCATTATACTACCGCATTGTTCTCACGTAGGCGAGTCTCTCCGAGACTCGCATTATGTTCCGGTTCTCGGTCTCGGAGAGACCGAGCTACGTGGGTTTAAAGCTGAAAGTTGCTGGATGCGAGATTTACGCCAGCATTGCTGGCATTGAATCACTCTTGCTGCTTGGCATACGAAAACGCTATCCATAGGCTGTGGAAATAGTTGATTCTTCGCAAAGATGGTATCGATGCTACCCAACCGGTGGGCGAAACGACTCAAGATGCAAGAGAGCGCACAACGCTTGTTGTGCCGCTTGTGTTTTCTGCTGTTCGCTATCGTGCCTTCGTTATCGATTCTCGGTGTCTCGACTTGGTCGATAACGCCGTGGGCGAAGTACTGGTCGAATCGAGCGTGGGAACGGAGGCTAAGCTTGAACTTTGGTGTCGATGTTCAGTTGGAATCGGCCGTCAACTTTGCGCCCAACAGCTACCGATTGCTCAACGTTGCGGTGAAGCACCCGGAAACCGGCGAATCGATTGCGGTCATCCCGACCATCGAATTTCAACAGCGCGAGCATTTTTGGCACTTGCAAATTCAATCGCCACGCATCGCACTCGAAACGGCAGACTATCTCGCACATGTGATCCATCAACGCTTTCTCTGCCAGCCCAATCTCGCCTTCCCGCCAACGAAATGCTCGATCTCTCAACTGATATTTTTAAATGAGACGTCCTTGATGGCTCCGATACATTTTAAATCGGTGTTCCACTGTAAAAAAGACAAGAGTTCGTTGATCGCCAATCTTTGGCTGCAGGAGCAAGACGACACGCACTCTGCCCGCTTTGAAATTGAACGGCAACATGAAGCCGAAATCCCGACCACTCAATGGCTGCTTCAGACAGGCGAGATCCAAATACCGAGTGCGATCCTCGCCGCATTTCAACCGAGTGCCGCTCAACTGGGTCCCGACGCGACCTTTCAAGGCACGGTTGGTTGGACCCACAATGCGGTGGCATCTCAAACTGAAATTCGAGGACTGTTTAAGGATGTGCGTTGGAGCAGTCCCAACACCAATATAGCGCCGCCCTGGATTAGCAAGAGCCAGGTTCGCGTTCAATACGCTCAAATTCTAAACGGCCGACCGCTGACAACAGAAGGTTTTGTAATGGCCGATTCGGGTTCGAACAGTACTCTTTCCAACTGGCTAGCCGCCGTCCTATCCGCACCATCGTCCGTTCAATCGGCTGGTCATTTTGATCCTCGGGTCCAAATTCGGCAAGCATCGACGGGTTATAAGGCGAGCGGCAGATGAGAATTTACCTGAATTCACGTAGGCGCGTCTCTCCGAGACTCGCACAGCGTCTCGGAGAGACGCTGCTACATGGTACGAACTCATCTGCCGCTCGCCTAACTCGAATTGATCGTCACTTGAGCGATAGTACGAAGTTCACCAAGTGCCATAGATCATCGGGTTGAAGTCCAGCATCGGTAGCGGACGCAGCGATCGCAGCACCGGGCATCGGCGTGCCGGCAATGCCTTGATGGATACGATGATAGACGGCTTTCGGATCGCGTCCTCCTCGCAGTTTTCCGTCATTCAAATTGCGGGGCGATAGCGGCTGCGGTTTCAATCCGCCGCGTGCAAGGAACGGAAGTAGCTCGTCGATGTCCTTGATGTCCTTGATCCATTCGTTGGTCCAATCGTCGTAGGATTGCAATTGTTGGACGTCGCCTTTGGCCGATTCTCCATGACATTTCGAACAGGCTGAAACTTGATTGACGAATAGTTCGCGTCCTTTTGCGATCGACGCGGCCAACGCAGTCTGGTCGATATCCTTTTCATCGGTCAAACCGGGAACCGGAATACCATTGGGCGGTGCAATCGTTTGAAGCTTGGGGGCCACCCAACCGTCGGCGATATCGGTAAGTATATCGGTAGCACTTTCGACTTGATCCTTGAAGGCTCGCTTTTTCGCTTCGTCGGACGAGTCACGATAGCTGACGTCGTAAACTCGCTCGCGCTTTTTAGGGTCGTCATTGAATGCGAAATCGGGATCGAGATCAAAAACTCCCATGGTGACCAACTTGCGTTCGAATTCACCACGAATCGAAAGGTAGACGACATACTCGACCAAGGCATCGATTTTGGTATCGCTAAGCTTGTTGAACAGCGGCATTTGCGAACCGGCAAGTCCTTCTCGGAGTGATCGAGCAAGGTCGCTTTTGAGCGGCTTCGCATTGCGCGTCGTCACTTTGTATTTATACAATCCGCGACGAAAGTCACGCGGGTAGGGATTCTGCGAAGCCGCAACGGTTCCGCGACCTTGTCCCGTTTCACCATGACAGGAGACGCACAATTGTCGATAGAGTCCAGTTTCACCCGGCTCGGTGCCGGCGATGGCTGGCCCGACGGCAGGTTGCATTTTCTCCAGCGACAATAACTCTTGGTAATCATCTTCAGCAAACAGTGGAGGTAATTTAGGGGCGTCGGGCGTTCCAAACCATTCCGTCACAAGATCGTTCGAATCCTTCAAGAATTGATCGGTCGAAAGCTCTGAGTCATACCCCATTCGGTGCGCAAAGAGATAGTTCGGTTCGAAGGATATCGACGGGTCGGTCGAATCCTTGCAGCCACAAAAAAGGACGAAACTTACGGCGACAAATTTATAGAGCGAGTTCGATGGATACATCATTCTTACTTTGCGATGATTTAGGGCGGTTCGTTTTCAGTTTCAAGTTCAATCGACATGTCTGGATTGAAAGTACGCAGTATCTTTCGGCCTTTGAATACCGAGTATGCTTCAAAGGCTCCAAGTGGTCTTAAGCGACCGACGTTGGAATACCAAATTGTCTCTAAGCCGTCTGTGACTGCAACACCTGTTGCAGAATCGACCGTCGACTCGACCACCAAGCAAATCTCATTCAAGAAACAGCCGATCCAGAGCGGTCTAATATTTTCATGTTGATTATCTTCAAGCCAACGCATCAAGGGTGCCGTTTGTCGTTGATGAGCCGCGTTCCAGTGTTCGACAGGAATTTCAAAAATCTCAGGATGCTCGGCATGCCAACCGGCGAACGCGGCGTAAATATCCAATACAGGAAGGTCGGCGAGATCCGCAGCAAAGGAATGCACCAATGGTCCCGCCATTCCAATGTTGCTCCACTCACCGTTGGGAAGCTGGTACTGAAAGCGGAATAGAAAGCAGGCTTGCGGTTCATCGAAGCTCGGCCAAAACAACATGCGTTGGTCGACGACTTCGATATTTTGAGGCGGCAGCCCAAGTTGCTGCGGTTGAGCAAGCCAAAGAGCCAACTCCGCTTCAGCAATAGCACATGGCTGGCTATGCAATGCGTCAATTTTATCAGACAACCCCAGCTCGTCGGCGTAGTGAAGAACGCGCAGTCGAGCGACCGGTTCGGCTGCCAAGGCGACGAGCGACTCGCGGCCAAACTCCTGATTCAGTCGCGCCAGCGCGCCAGCCGCTTCGGTTTGCACTCGACGATGCCTAAGCGACAGCGCTTGATGCAGCTTTCCGATCGCATCTTGGCAACCCATCAAGCCGAGGGCATCACACAACGAAACGCACACTGCAATCGCGTCGCTAAGGACCTGTTGAATCTGCAGCGGTTCTTCACCGAACTTCGTTGGATCTTCTTCGAGCATTCCAAGTCGCGCAACAATGCCGCCGAGCATCTGCGTTAGCGAATCGGCGTGTTCCGATGCCGGATGTAGCTCAACCATTTTTTGATGGTGGCAAAAGTTCGCTAAGTCGAGGAGCGGTGCGATCATCGTCGGATTATGAAGACCGCTTAACAAGGCAGGAAAAACAGCCTTGATCGGCCAGTCGGTGTTTCGCATCAGTGGGCTTAGCGCCATTGCAGAGGCAGTCCAATCGGCCGGCGGAAACTGGATCATCAAATCGACGAGCTGGCTCAAAGCTTGTTCTGTACGAGGCCATGCCAATGTTTGGAGCAAAAACCCTTGTCCCTCGACGACCCGCAAGCCATGAATTGCAAGATAGAGATCGACTGCAACGTTCGTCGTATCACGGATTAGCGAGACATCCTCGTCCAATGACGCATCGAGACAAGCTTGCTGCAAAGCGGCTGAGTACGAGCGGCTGAACAACGACAGCCGCCGATAAACCCCACTCGAGTTCTCATGCGATCCATTTCGAATCGTTTCGAGCCACGATATCGGACTGCCCAAGGCATTGGCGAGCTCCGCACCAATCGCGACGATTTGAACGGAATCGGCAGGCAGTCGAGGCGGATCATGGATCGAAGATTGGCTTGTGTTTTCGTCAGGCTCGCATTGAAACCACTCAAAGGCGTCGCGGACCCACGCTTCTGCCGAAAAGTCATCGTCTTGATCGTTTGGGTTCATAGAGAGTGTTCGAGCTGCCATCGTAAAAATATCATCGAGTCGTCAGATCGCACCGCCAAAGTCGCGATTCGACTCGAACTAGCGTGCGAAAAACACAATAATCAATTTTTCTTGGTTCTTCTAGGAGGTAAGCGACGCATCGAAGATTGACCATACGTATTATCAAAGATACCGTATGGTGTAGGAAAGAGGATAGTAATGCTAAGAGGTCCTGACGAAAGCGTCGAAGCGGAAAAGCCGGCTGTTGAAAGCTTTGCTGATCTCGATCTATCGCCAGTCATGCTCAAAGCATTGACCAAAATGGGGTTTGATAAGCCAAGTCCCATTCAAGCGGCCCTCATTCCACTTGCCTTGGATGGCTTCGATGTGGTTGGTCAAGCCCGAACGGGAACCGGAAAAACGGCGGCTTTCGCTATTCCGATCCTCGAACAGCTCGATCCACTCAAGCAAAATCCCTATCCCCAGGCCCTGGTGATGGTTCCGACCCGCGAGTTGGCTCATCAGGTTTATGGCGAGTTCGTCAAGCTGGCCGATGGTTGCCCAACGTCCTGTGTCGAACTTGCCGGCGGTAAACACATGGACAAGCAACTCAAAGCTCTTCGAGCGGGGGCCCAGGTAGCGATCGGAACCCCAGGACGCGTCTTGGACCATCTTCAAAAAGGCTCGCTCAAGCTGAGCAATTTATGGTGTGTGGTTCTCGACGAAGCCGATCGGATGCTGGATATCGGGTTTCGCCCCGATATCGAACGAATACTTCGCCGCTGCCCCGAGCAACGCCAGACGCTTTTATTGAGTGCCACATTAGCCAACGATGTTTTAGAGATCGCAAATCGTTATCTTTTTAAACCGGAACATATCGACTGTTCCAAGAATGAAATGTCGGTCGAGACGATCGAGCAGCGCTATTTCCTAGTCGACCGCGTCAATAAGTTCGATTTGCTTGTCAAGTTGCTACAACGTGAACATCCGCCACAAGCGATCATTTTTTGTCGAACGAAACTTGGGACAGCCAAATTGCATCGGCAACTAGAGCAAGCCTTTGCTCACGATCCGGTCTTGAGCCAGTTTCGATTGGATACGATTCATGGCAATATGTCGCAACCGCAGCGCGACAGTGTCTTTCAGCGATTGCGAACAGGCAACATTCAACTGCTTGTTGCTACCGATGTTGTCGGTCGAGGCATCGATGTCTCGACGATCTCGCACATCATCAACTACGATCTCCCACAAGACTGCGATGATTACGTTCACCGAGTCGGGCGAACAGGACGCATGGGACGCGATGGAATCGCCTTTTCTTTTGTTACCCGAGACGAAGGCGACCAGCTCACCGATATCGAGCTCCGAATCAATCGGTTGTTGATTCGCGATTCGTTTGGCAATGATCCTGATTCCAGCGACAACGAATCAAACGGCAGCCATGGGCCGCGATCGAATTCGACAAGCGATGTGCAGTCCGCTCCTCAAGAACCCGCAGAAGAAGCAAAGCCGGTAAAACGCAAGCTTTCGCCGATGCGGCGAAAAACCAGCGACCGATCGCGACTAGGAAAACGCTAGTGGCGTAAGCTTCCCGCTTGCGAGCTAAAAATCGAGTGGCGTAAGCTTCTAGCTTGCGAGCTAAAAATCGCGAGTTAGAAGCTTACGCCACCGTCGCACTATGCGGCAATCTCATCAGGAATCGGTTTCCGACGTCCTGCTTCTCGAATATGCCTTGGCGGAATAATGTGGGAAGCGAGCCCAATCTTCTCGAGCATCTTGATGATGTAAAAATTGATATCGATTTCCCACCATTTGATCTGCACCGTCGCGCTAGCTTGATCGGCATGATGATTGTTATGCCAACCTTCGCCAGATGTCAAAAGCGTTACAAACCAATTGTTTCGGCTACCATCTGGCGTATCAAAATTTCGATAGCCGAAAAGATGCGTTAGCGAGTTCACAGCCCAGGTGATATGCCAAACCCAAACGGTCCTCGCGACAACGCCCCACAAAAAGACGCTCGAAGTCAACTGAAGGGCTGACGATCCCCATCCATAATATGCCACGGACAACGACGCCGTGACTGCCAAATAAAGGATGGCATGCAGTACAAAGAAAATAGGTGAGGCGTATCGGATCTTTTCAATCCACATGAAATAGGGATCTCGAAGGATGTCGCGAGCATATTTCTCGTAACGAGCAAATGTACGCCCCTGCCCATTACTTTCGTGAACCAGCCAATTCATGTGAGCCCAAAAGAAACTGACCAAGGGCGTATGCGGATCTTCCTGATGGTCCGAATGTTGGTGATGAATTCGATGCCAGGCTACCCAGCGTGCTGGCGTTTCTTGCCCGGCACACATGGCTAAGGTCGCTAAGGTTCGCTCAAACCATTTTGGCGTTCGAAAACTTCGATGCGTTAAAAGCCGATGGTAGCCAATTGGAATGGCAAGCTGACCAAACAGGACAACTCCGAGAAAAAACGCGATAAAACCGATCCAACTGAAAAACCAAGGGACGAAACACAACAGCGTTAACAAGTGCAACGCAAGGAAGGTCCCGGCGTAAGACCAATTAATTCTGGTCAAATCGACTTGTGAAGGCGGCGCCAGCCGAGTTCCATCAGGTAAAGCAGAGGATGCGAACGCTTCTTGACCCTCTGAAACGGTGTCGTGAATAGATGCCAAGCGACCATGCTTTCAGTTGAATGTGAGTAAAAGGGAGTCCAGGAGTAGACGACTTCACGCTGAACAACCACTAGTGGGCCACAGTCTACTCGTTTCTCCAAGCTTGCAAAATGACAACTTGGACGATTTCTCGAAAAAACTCGAAGGTGGCTCCGTTACCTCTTGCCAAATCCCACACTTCAACTTCAAACCGCCATTTTCTGCGTTCGGCCGTCCGATATTCGGGCTCACGCATCCCACCGTCGTATTTCGCGATCAATCGATAATCTTTAATGCCTGCATTTCTTTAACGATTTTTTTCGAAACCGGCCATTCGTTACGAAACGAGGACTGTGCGTCGAAATGGGCCAGTTAGGTGCAGATCTACGACACAATCTTAATTTTTGAGTAGGCGATCCCGATAGCTTGCATTGCGACGTGGGCGAAATCGCACGCGCTTGAACTTTCGTTTTTTAGGTTATGGAATTTATTCATGCTTTGTAGCCCGTATTCAGCTAGATCGATTCAAGGAGCAGTATGTCTTCTCCTCGCTTTCTCTAGCTCGACGGCGAAAGCGCAGGCGCCAGCCGCACCGTACCGATCATCGCAAGCGGTGACAATTCCTAGCGACGCCGCCATTCTCGATATTCGTGAAGCCCAATTTGCTCAGATCGCTGAAGATGCAGCACTCGTCGAACGCCAACAAACACTCCTCAGACGTGTCGTTAAACTCGTTGCTCCTTCCATCGTTCACATTGAAGCGATCAAGGAAACCAAAAGCGAGACAAGTTTAACATCCAGTCGGTCGGAACCGAAAAAGATCGAAGAAGCCGGTGCCGGTGTTCTGGTTGACATCCGCGGCGCGACCTATGTCATTACAAACCGACACGTTATACACAGTGCCGCAAATTCAGCGATCAAGGTCGAATTGAACGACGGCCAGCGGCTTGAAGTTCAAAATGTGCTCTCAGATAGCTCGACCGATATCGCCGTATTACAAGTCAGCGGTAAACGACTTTATCCTGCGAGGATAGCCGACAGCGCATCGGTGGAAATCGGTGACTTCGTCTTTGCCATCGGTAGCCCGTTTGGACTTAGCCACAGCGTTACCTACGGAATCATCAGCGCAAAGGGACGACGGAATTTGGAATTGGGAGCTCGAGCGATCGATATCCAAGATTTTTTCCAAACCGACGCCGCCATCAATCCTGGCAACAGTGGCGGTCCGCTCTTGAACTGGCGAGGCGAAGTGATTGGAATCAATACGGCCATTGCAAGTAACTCCGGCGGCAATGAAGGGATCGGCTTTTCGATCCCTGTCAATCTAGCGATAGAAGTTGCCAATCAATTGGTCACTCGCGGTCAGCTTCAACGCGGATACTTGGGTGTCGTGATGGACAATCAATTTGATTCGTCAAAGTCCCAACAGGTTGGCTTGATCCAGATGCGGGGCGCAATGGTCAAGGCTGTTAAGCCAAAGTCGCCAGCCGATCTCGCCGGTCTTCGAATGGGCGACGTGATTCTCGAGTTTGATGGTCGGTCGATCGATAACGACGGTCACCTTGTACAAACCGTAGGGCTAACTGTTATTGGAAAATCGATTCCAGTCGTCATTCTTCGGGACGGGAAAAAATATCAAGTCCACGTCCTGCTCACCGAACACCCACCTATCTACTAGATTTCGACCGTGCTGCTCACATCTTTATCAGGCAGGCCCTGTACTCTATCCTAGATAGAAGCATAGCCGCGTGGCTTGTACGACGATTTCGAAGTGGAGCCTGTTCGTGAGTTCAAGGGCGGAAGAAGAAATCAAAAACCTGCGTCAGCAGATTCGACAGCACGATCACAACTATTACGTGCTCGCCGAACCAAAGATCAGCGACTTGGAATACGATCACTTGCTCAAGCAATTGATGTCGCTCGAAGAAGCTCATCCCGAGTTCGCCTCTGCCGATAGCCCGACACGTCGACTCGGTGATGCCCCCATCAGCGAGCTAACGCAGGTCGCACATCGACTGCCGATGATGTCGATCGATAACACCTACAGCGAAGCCGAGCTTCGCGATTATGCGCAGCGGACTCAAAAACTCCTAGCCGGCCAGCCGATCGAATGGGTCGCTGAATTGAAGATCGATGGCGTTGCGGCTTCGATTATCTACGAAGACGGTGTCTTGACGGGTGCGCTAACTCGAGGCGACGGAGAAGTCGGCGACGACATCACGCATAACATTCGTACGGTCCGAAGTCTTCCGGGCCGATTGATGACCGATCGACCACCCAAGACTCTCGAAATTCGCGGCGAGGTCTATATGACCAACGACGATTTAGTAAAACTGAACGAATCGCGTGTCGCCAATGGCGAGCCTGCTTTTAAGAACACGCGTAACGTCACAGCCGGAACCATTCGACTTCTCGATTCACGACTTTGCGATCAGCGCAGACTCCGGTTTTTTGCCCACGGGATCGGGTATTGCGAAGGCTTTGAACCGACTGATCATCGAACGTTTCTCGAACAGATAAAGGGCTTGGGGATTCCTGTTACGCCCAATGTCTTCGTGAGTGAATCGATCGATGAAATCGTTCGTCACTGCTCGCAATGGATCGAGAGCTTTCATGAGCTGGATTTCGAGGTCGATGGAATCGTCATCAAAGTCAACTCATTCAAGCAGCGACAAACACTTGGTGCCACCTCGAAGTCACCGCGTTGGGTGATCGCCTACAAAATTGAAAAGTATGAAGCGGAAACGCGATTGCTCAACATTACGCATCAAGTAGGAAAGACGGGGACGGTGACGCCGGTCGCTGAACTAGAACCCGTCGAGTTGGCGGGAACGACTGTCAGCCGCTGTTCACTACACAATCTGGAAGAAATACGCCGCAAAGATATTCGAATCGGTGACTGGGTCGTCGTCGAAAAGGCCGGAAAAATCATCCCGCATATTGTTCGAGTTGAAAAACATCGGCGCGAGGCAGAGACGATCGAGTATCAATTTCCAACTACTTGCCCAGCTTGCGAGACACCTTTAGTGCGCGACGAAGGCGGCGTATACATTCGCTGTCCGTCGAATCGATGTATTGAACAATGGAAGCAACGACTTCGTTACTTCGCCAGCCGCGATTGCATGTACATCGAAGGCTTGGGCGAAAAGATCATCGATCAACTCGTCAATCTTCGGCTGGTCGAGAATTTTGCCGACCTCTATGCCCTTCAAATCGATCAGCTCACGTCGCTGGAACGGATGGGCACTCCGTCAGCGACGAAGCTTGTCGAGGCCATCAAGAGCAGCCGAGATCAGGGCTTGGCACGCGTTCTCAACGGGATATCGATTCGCCATGTTGGTGAACGAACGGCTGCGACCTTAGCCAAGAAATATCGCAGTATCGACGCTTTGCTGGCCGCCTCGGAAGAATCGCTGGCTCAGACAGAAGAAGTCGGAGAAACAATTGCCAAGAGCATCTTTGAATTTTTTCAAAGCGATGATGGCCAGGCGATTGTTTCGCAACTTAGAGCAGCCGGCGTAAAACTTGAAGCGATCGATACCCCTTCGCAGTCCGCTAGCCAGCTTTTAAGTGGTCTTACCTTTGTCGTGACCGGGACGCTCAGTCAACCTCGCGAAGACATTCATGCTATCATCGAGTCGCACGGCGGTAAAACTTCTGCCAGCGTCTCCAAAAAAACCAGCTTTGTTTTAGCGGGCGAGGAGGCTGGTAGCAAACTTGAAAAAGCTCGATCGCTCGGTGTTGGTATATTGAACGAAGACGAATTCCAGAAAATGATCGAGCATCGCTCGTAGTCAACCGAGAGATACAAAGAATATACGGGAAGTCTAAAGTGGACGAATGGGTAGAAACGAACTTTTTAGCACGTCCAAACCTCGCACTTTTTTGAAAATCGAAAACGATGATTGAACTCGATGGATTTGGAAAGGACTATGGCGAGTTCACAGCCGTCGGAACGCTTTCGCTAAAAATCGGGGCCGGTGAGATGTTTGGTTTCATTGGCCCCAATGGAGCCGGGAAAAGCACGTCGATTCGCTTTCTTGCGACGTTACTGAAAGCATCTCGAGGCGACGGTTTAGTCAACGGCTTCAGCGTCAATCGACAGCCGATGGATGTCCGACGCAGCATCGGATACATGCCAGACGATTTTGGCGTTTACGACGGGATGAAAGTCTGGGAGTTCCTCGATTTTTTTGCCGTAGCGTATCGGATTGGACGATCGCAACGCAAAGCAGTAATAGGAGACGTCCTTGAATTGCTCGACTTATCCCACAAACGAGACGACTATGTTAACGGACTTTCGCGAGGCATGAAGCAGCGTCTATGCCTGGCGAAAACGTTGGTTCATGATCCGCCGGTTTTAATCCTCGACGAGCCGACGAGCGGACTTGACCCTCGAGCTCGAATCGAAGTGAAGGCGTTGCTTCGCGAACTCCGGCGCATGGGGAAGACGATCTTGATCAGCAGTCACATCCTTTCGGAACTCGCCGATTGCTGTACCTCGATCGGCGTTATCGAGCGCGGTCAACTCTTGATGCATGGGACCATCGATTCGGTCTATCGCCAAATTCGAAGGAATCGCATCGTCGAAATCCGTTTCGTGGAAAACCAAGACAAAGGCGTTTCCATTTTGCGAAGTTCTCCGGCTTTGCGCAGCATCGATATCAACGAAAACCGAGTCACTGTCGAACTTGAGACCGACGACGTAGGGCTATCGGACATTCTCGAACGACTGATGAAATCCGATGTCAAGATTCGATCGTTCAACGACAAAGACCCGAACCTCGAAGATGTCTTTATGCAAGTCACCAAAGGGTTAGTGACGTAGAGGCTCACAATGAATGAAGCGAGCTTTAACCCTGGCGATTAAATACAACAAGGCACATATCGTCTTCTTGCAGACACCCTTTGATATGTTTTTCAACCGCATCGACGATACTTTTCCCAGTTTTCTCGACCGAATTCGTCGTTTGACCGAGCAATGTTCGAAGTCGAGCGATCGAGAACTGATCTCCCTTAGCGTTTGGAGCTTCAAAAATTCCATCGGTATAGAGCATCAACGTGTCGCCTTGATCTAATTCGAGGTCGAACGATTCGTAGACGAGATCATCGATGATTCCCAGCGGCGGTCCGCTTACGTCTGCTCCAGGCTCGCTGATCGAACCATTCTTTGCACGTAAAATAGGAGCCATGTGACCAGCATTCACGATCGTCGCGTTGCGGGTGGTCGTCTCCAAGATAATGACGAGCATCGTCACGAAACGCTCGACACCGAGCGCCGTCAATCGTTGGTTCAGCAAGCCCAGCGCGACAGCCGGGTTATTTTCGGAAGCAAACGCATAGCGAGTTTCTGCCGATAGTTTTGCCATAAACATGGCGGCCGCAACACCGTGACCAACGACATCCGCGACCACGACAGCGATGCGATCATTTTCGAGCGGGATATAGTCGAAGTAGTCGCCACCTATTTCGTTGGCTGGATTGTAGTATTGGAAGAACGAATAGGCTTTCGTATCAGGAGTTACTTTTGGCAGGAATGCTTGTTGAACTTGTCGCGCTAACTCCAAATCTTGTTCGACCAAACGCTGCTGGATCATCTGCTCGTGAAGTTGAGCATTCTCGATCGCAATACCAGCTTGATTGGCTACGGCGGCTAAGACTTCGAGGTCGCGAGGTTCGAAACGACCTTTATGCTGGATCGTATCAATCTGGATCGCCCCCAACGCTTCGCCTTCGGTATTGAGTAGCGGTGCTACGATCATCGAGCGAATGCGAAAGTCGGAAACGCTCTGGCTCATCTGAAATCGCTCGTCGCTTCCCGCATCGAGCGAGATAATTGCTTCTTTCTTTTCCATGACTTGCTTGAGAACCGTCCTCGACACGCGGACCATCTCTTCTTGATCGGGGCGGCGAGTTTTAACCCATCGAGGATGAAGGTTGCCCTCGGCATCATTGAGAATGATGAATCCACGATCGGCTTGGATGAAAATCCGAAACAAGCTATCCAAGACTTTGGGCAATACTTCGTCCATCGATAACGCCTTGCCTAACGCTTGCATGATTTCGACCATGGCGGCAAGTTTGACCTCGGATGTTGCACCGACAGTCGAGCCGTAAACTCCGCTGCGGACTTCGATTTTGGCCGTAACCGAATGGCTTGGCGATTCGTTCTCATCGTCGTAGATCAGAACGCCCATGCTGGAGCCATCGCGATCGGCCTCCGAAAAATTCGACGGCTCGAGATCCGAGTGAAAAGACAACTCGAGTTCGCATATGCGAAGGACATCGCCATCCTGCATTGCCGTCGGTTCACCGATCAATCGACCGTTGACAAATGTCCCGTTGCGACTTTTGAGATCTTCAAGCATGTAGCGATCGCCATCGCGAACGATTTTCGCATGCTGCCGCGAAACTGCCCCACTGTCTAAAACAACGTGGCATTCGGGGTGTCGCCCCATAATGGTTTCAATTCGATCCAGTTCATACCGCTTGCCCAGAGCAGTACCCGTCAGGGCATTCAAATACGCCATAGCTACTGTCTTTACCGACTCTTTTCATTGTCTGAAGGTTGTTAAGTGGCTTCATCGTAGCCGAAGATAGGAAAAAACTCACCCAGCCCGTAGAAATATTTCACGCTAGTGTTTCGTTGGAACAAAGGTCTAGTGCGATTGCACCGTTTCCGGAGCTCGCTTGGCGGGCCAAAAGGCGACAGCTAAGAAAACGGCGGCGAAGATTCCGGCAAACATCGGGATCAAAAAGAGCTTGGCGTAATGGGTCGTGACGAGTCCATCCGAATCGACAACGCCATAGAGTTTGTCATGCAAGTACGGTGCGATCGAATTGGCGGCAAACGGTCCAGCTCCAAGAATCATAAAATTGAAAAGGCCTTGTGCGCTGGAACGAACGTCCTTGGGAAGGTATTCGTCTACGAAAATGTAAACCGTGGCAAAGAAAAAGGCGTAGCAGATGCCGTGTAAGATTTGAACGCTGATAATGATGGCGGGTTGATCGGGAAAAAATGCAAAGACAGCGAATCGCACCGCGTGACCTAGAATCCCCAAGATCATCGTGATGCGCCATCCGAGTCTCGATAAAAAGAAGCCCAAGATGGCCATCGTCAAAATTTCAGCGATCTGACCGATGCTCATGATCGGCATAATCCACCGTTGTTCGATTCCGACAGCCGTTAAAAACCGCTCGGTCCAGCTAAAATAAAGTTGATGGACTGCTGCATCGATAAACGTGACGATCCAGAGGACAAGAATGCACGGCACCGCAAGATACTTGCCTGCTTTCATAAAGGCCATCCAACCTTCCGATTGCGAACCCTTGCGTGGCGGAGTGTGTGGTAAGGTTAAGCTGAAGGCGGCAAGTACTAACGAGGCGATTCCGGCGACAACAAAGGTCCATGTGACAAGCGACTTATCACCGGATGGCAACAGAAAGAACATTGGCCAGGCGGCTGCGATCCAGCCGATCGTACCTCCCATCCGCACAGGACCAAACTCTCTTGACGGATCCTTCATCGCGTTAAAAGCGATCGCATTGGAAATGGAAATAGTTGGAACGTAAAAAAAGCAATGAAGACCCATCAGAATTAAGAACGGCACAAAATCGGTAGTTCTCGAAAGCCCTAACATGCACAGTCCGCCGATCAGATGACTGACCGCCAAGGTTTTCTCGGCGGAAAACAGTTTGTCGGCCACTTGATTGCTGACAAACATCGCCAGCAGCGCCGCTAGCGGGAACATATTCAGAATCAACGATTGTTGCGATGGATCGAATTTAAGGTAGGGTAAGTAGCCAAAGACCAACGGAAACCAAGCTCCCCAGATAAAAAACTCCAAGAACATCATCAAAATCAACTTCATGCGAGTGCCGCTTGGCGATGCCGATGTTGGAGAGGAAGCTACTACGTTGGACACTTTAAATCTCCGAGAGTGAGTTGGCGAGTGTTGGCGGATACTATGGAACGATAAACTGGTCGTTTCATTGTTGGCGTATCATGATATCACGTTTCGTTGAAGCAAAAGCGGAGTAGCCCTATTTTAAAGTCATTCGGCGACAGACTTGCTTTCTCGCAACTCGCAGCTTGCAAAAATCGGCGGATTCGAAACATCCTTCGGACTACTTGATATTTAGAAAGGCGGCTTTGTTTTGATTCAGGTTTGGTGCGATGTCGGCGGTACATTTACCGACTGCTTTGTCGTGGAGCCGGGTGGTCAGCGACTGTCAACGAAGGTGCTTAGCAACGGGCTCATCCAAGGTCGCGTTCACGAATACTTTTTGCCAGATACGCTTTGCGATCCGGCGCGTTGCAACGAACCAACGTCGTTTTGGAACGGAGCAAAGCTGCGTCTGATCGATCCGTTGGGGAATCCAGTCTGGGAGTCGCGATGCGTCGAACACAATCATACGACAGGACGATTACGTCTCGAAGCCGCAATTCCAAACAAGATTTCCGAGAAGCTGTTCAGTCAAGCGAATACATTCGGATACGAATTGCATTCGGGGATCGAAGCACCGGTACTTGCGACGCGATTGCTGTTGGGAATCGGGCTGGATAAAGAGTTGCCGCCTGTCAACGTCAGGCTGGGGACAACTCGAGGGACAAACGCATTGCTCACTCGACGAGGGGCGAGAACCGTCTTGCTAACCACTGGCGGATTCCGGGATATCTTGCGGATCGGCTATCAAGAACGGCCTCACTTATTTGCCTTAGATATTCGGAAACGCGAGCCACTCTATGAAGCGGTGGTCGAAATCGATGAACGAACAACCGCCGATGGTCGGGTTCTCATACCGATCAACGAACAAAAAGTTCGCAAGTCGCTTGAAGAACTCATGAAAAATGGAATTCATTCACTAGCCATCTGCTTGTTGCATGGATACCAGAATCCGGAACATGAACAGATGATCGCTCGATGGGCACGCGACATTGGCTTTCATGAGATCAGTGTCAGTAGCGAGGTCGCACCGATGATCAAATTGGTCAGCCGTGCGGAAACGACCGTTGTCGACGCTTACCTTGGTCCGGTTGTCCGAGACTACTTATCACGCGTCGGCCATCAGTTTGGAAACAAAGATCAGTCGAGTTTACGAGTGATGGCGAGTCACGGTGGATTGTTCGCCAGTCCGTCGTATCGCGGCAAAGACAGCGTCTTATCAGGGCCTGCCGGCGGGGCAGTCGCGTTAACGAAACTCGCTCGAGCGGCTAACATTGTTCAGGTCATCGGTTTGGATATGGGAGGAACGAGTACCGATGTTTGCCGAATTGCCGGGACGCCGACCATCGAATACGAAGCGATCAAAGCTGGCGTTCGATTGATGACACCGATGCTGGCGATCCATACGGTGGCTGCTGGCGGTGGTTCGATCTGCGCCTTCGACGGAATCCAATGGCGAGTCGGACCACAGAGCGCGGGTGCCGATCCAGGACCAGCATGCTACGGTCGCGGCGGACCTTTGACGGTAACCGATCTGAACTTGCTCTTAGGCCGCATCCTTCCCGACGCCTTCCCCTTTCCATTGCAGATGACATCGGCCAGACATCGCTTGGCGGAGTTGCTCGAACAAGCCAAGATGGCCAACGACGATTCGACAGCCTACGAGTTAGCGGCCGGACTTCGTCGAATCGCCAATGAAAATATGGCCGCAGCCGTCCGCAGTATCTCGATCGCACAAGGTTCGGATCCTCGACATCATTCGCTGGTCGGTTTCGGAGGTGCGGCTGGCCAACACATTTGCGAAATCGCCGATATCTTACAGATCGATACAATTCTCGATCCACCTGATGCGGGACTTTTAAGCGCGCTCGGGATTGGACTAGCAAGTGTAACACGTTGGTCCGCCAAAGCACTCTATCAAGCACTTGACAGTGCCAGCCCAAGTCAACTCGAATCGATTTTTCTCGACCTGCAGCAACAGTGTGCCATTCAATTGGCTGAAGAACATGTTGAGGCAAACGAAATTCGAAACGTGCGCACTATCGAGCTGAGATATCTTGGAACCGATCAGCCACTCGCGCTTCCCATGTCTGAATTTTCGATGCTTCAGGGCGATTTTTCGGTCGCTCATCGGCGGCGGTTTGGCTACGACCGAAGCGGGATAGCAATCGAAATCGTTGCGTTGCGCGTCGAAGCGATCGCAGATGTAGCCAATGATTGGGATGCCATTGCATCTTTCCAAAGCGTTCGCGATGACTTACCCGATTTGTCTCGGCATCAGCTTTATTCGCGAGGTGCATGGTGCGATGGTTGGTCCGTCAAGCGGAAATCGCTCGGATGGGGGCATCGATTGACCGGTCCAGGAATCGTGCTTTCCGAAGGGAGTACGACAGTCATTGACGCTGGCTGGTCCGTCGAGGTTCTATCGGATCGATCGCTGAAACTTTGTCGATTGAATGAAGTCCAATCGAACCGTCTGTCCGAAGAATCCGACCCGGTGCTTGGCGAAGTGATCGCTCAACGCTTAGCCGCAATTGCCGACTCGATGGGGATCGTTCTCGAACAAACCGCCATCAGCGTGAACATCAAAGAACGTCGCGATTATAGCTGTGCTGTTTTCACAGCCAACGGTGATTTGATCGCCAATGCTCCGCACGTCCCGGTTCACCTTGGAGCGATGAGCGAAACGGTCAAACGGATGATCGAACAGTTTCCGAAGATGACGATCGGCGATTGCTTTATTACCAATGATCCCTATCGCGGCGGCTCGCATCTCCCAGACGTGACGGTCGTCACTCCTGTTTTTACCGCAAAACATCAGATCGTGTTTTTCACAGCCAGTCGTGCTCATCATGCCGAGATCGGTGGCATTGCTCCAGGGTCAATGTCGCCATTGACGACTTGCCTCGAAGAAGAAGGAGTAATTATTCCAGCCATGCACTTGGTGCAAGCAGGACAAAATCGTTTGGATGAAATACGAACGCTTCTTACTTCCGCTCGATACCCAAGCCGTTCGGTCGAAGAGAATCTCGCCGACATGATAGCTCAACAAGCAGCCAATCGCCGCGGCGAACAATTTTTGCTCGAACTAGTAAGCGAATACACGTGGCAAGTCATTGAAGGCTACTTAGAGCACATTCAAGAAGTGTCGGAACGAAAGGTTCGACGCTGGATCGATTCGTTTGGCTCGATCGAGCGAACGTTTGCCGATTCACTCGATGACGGAACGCCCATTGTTGTGAAACTAACGTTTGGTAATGGTCGATTAACGATCGACTTAACCGGTTCGGGGCCAGTCTCGTCGAGTAATTTTAATGCGAATCCGGCGATTGTTACCGCTGCGGTAATCTATGTCGTTCGCTTGATGATCGATGACGAGCTGCCGCTCAACAGCGGGGTACTGCGTCCTATTTCGATTTTGATTAAGCCTGGCATTTTAAACGCCTATCAATCGGACCTTCCTTTATCGAAGCAGCCCGCCGTGGCCGCCGGCAATGTCGAGACGAGTCAGCGTATCGTCGATTGCTTGTTGGGCGCACTGAGAGTTGCAGGGGCTAGTCAAGGAACGATGAACAATTTGTTGATGGGAAACGCAAGTTTTGGATACTACGAAACGATCGGCGGCGGGGCCGGTGCAACTCGAACCTCCAACGGTGCCGACGCGGTTCACACACATATGACCAATACTCGACTGACCGACCCTGAAGTTTTAGAGTCTCGATATCCTGTGCAGTTGACTCGATTCGAAATTCGAAACGGGAGTGGCGGCGATGGATTGCATCGAGGTGGTGAAGGATTGATCCGCGAAATGTTGATGCAAGCCGATCTTGAAGTCTCGCTCGTCTCGAGCCGTCGCGGCGAGAATCGTCCTTACGGAATGGAGGGCGGTCAGCCCGGCTCGCCTGGCGAAAACTATCGCGTGGACATCGAAGGGAATATTCATCCACTCCCATCGACGTGCCAGATACGCTTGTCGGCCGGCGAGCGGATCGGAATTAAAACTCCAGGCGGCGGTGGCTTTGGTTCGACGACTTGATCATCGCTTCAACCAGTATTCGAAGAATTCGTAGATTTGTTGATTCGATTCTTCGTTCGGCGAATGCTCTTCACGATTGGTCATCGCAACTCGATCTTCGTAGCCGAGAAGTTGGTTGACTTCGATCGCGTGTTTGAGCACCGTCCATCGTTTGGGCGGATCTTCTGCTCCGCCGGAGACAAGGAACGGTCGAGGGGCCATCAAGGCATGTAGCTCATGAAGATTGTGACCGGTTTCCATCAACGTTTTGTAGGCTCCCGTCCGCGGGCTTTCGGGACTAATCAGTCCTGGCTTACGCGTCGTCGCTGGATCGAGCCCGAGATACCAAGGCTCTTGATAGTTGATGCTGGTTCGCGTTTCATCAAAAACAATGCCAGGGTCCGACCAGACACCGCAGGCGTAATTGTCCCATAGGCATGATCCAAACATCGCCCACTTGCCGCCATACGAGTGACCGACGATTCCAATTTTTTTGCGGTCGACCATTTCCATATCGGCGAGTGCGTGCCAAGCATTGGCCGCAATGTAGCCCAAGTATGAAAGCGGTTGGCACTTGGCTTCTTTTTCTAATTCGGGTTTGCGAGCGTCACCGCCGGGCGACCCGATTGAAAGACTAACGAATCCGCGTTGAGCAAGTTGCCATGCAAAATCGCGATACGGATTCTTGCCAAGACCGATACTTGTTTCGGGATCATAGAAAGGGACGACGACAGCCGGATGCGGGCCATCTCCTGGAGGTAATAGCAAGAAGGCTATGCAGCTTTGATGGGGTGCGATTTGCAATCGAATACGCCGCTGCTCGACCTCGCCGCGCTGCGTCGTTTCCAACAGCTCGATGTTGGGGTGTTCGACCAGCGCTGGCCAAGTTCCCATCACGCGATGCCAATGCGCCAGGATTTCTTCTCGACGCTTTGGCCATTCGTCCTTGGTTGTTACGGATCTGCCGTCATCGAATAATAACGTCGATCGCAGTGGGCTTTCGGTTTGGGAATACTCGGATGGTATCCGCGTGAACGATGGTCGCTCTTCTGCTTCAGAATAGCGAGTCGTCGTGGATGCCACGGCACCGATTCCGAACTGATAAATGCAGCTCCGTCGATTCAATTTGTGTTTCATTGTATTTTTCTCAACTGGTTCCAAGGCTCCGCCTAAGCCGTTCCGCTACATTTTTAGGCTTATCCTTTCCGCGAGCAAAACGAATATATTAACAGTTCGCATGGCGGATAATTACGCCACGTTTGCAATTTTACGTCATAGGATAAATATAGATGTTAAATCGTTCGAGCATGTTACTCCTGTTGAGTTTTCTCGGCTTTACGTCGAAGTGTTTTTCGCAGACCGAGTATGCAAAATCGGGTCCGACAACCGTCGCTTTTGATATCCAGCTCGATACGATCAGTTCGGGCTTCGATAAAAAATCGTGCTGGGTCCATCCTCGAGCTGGAGCGATTCCAGGTACCCCACCGACCGTCGTTTTGACAATGCAAAAAGCGGCGATTGTCGGGAGCGATATCTTTGGTCCCATCAACGATATGCGAACCGATGACTTTGGCAAAACTTGGTCAGGACCGATCGAGCATGCGACGACGCTAGGGCTGCGCGACGAACCTGATAAGATCACCATCGCCCCATCGGATTTCTGGCCCAAATGGCACGCGAAGTCTCAAAAGATACTCGGTATCGGACACAACGTGCGTTATCAAAATAACAAGGTCATGCCGAATCGAAAGCGGGAAACTGTTTTTTCGATTTACAATGCATCGCTTCGCACCTGGACGGATTGGGAGCCCCTGGTCATGCCCGACGCCGATCGATTCTACGGTGCTGGTGCAGGTTGCGTGCAGCGGCTCGATCTTCCCGATGGCGATATTTTACTGCCAATTTATTTTCAACCCAAAGGTGAAAAATTTACGCGCGTCGCCGTTCTGCTTTGCGGTTTCGATGGTAAGAAGCTATCGGTCAAACAAATCGGCAACGAACTTCATCAGGACACCGATCGAGGAATGGGCGAGCCGTCGCTGACCAAATTTCGAGGCCGATTTTTCCTAACGATGCGTCACGACAAAGCGGCTTATGTCAGCACGAGCGACGATGGGCTGCATTTTAGCGAACCCAAAGCTTGGCAATGGGACGATGGCACCGATTTGGGAAGCTACAACACACAAGCCCATTGGGTCACTCACGATGATGGCTTGTTCCTGGTTTATACCCGCCGCGGTGCCAACAACGATCATATTCCGCGAAACCGAGCGCCTCTGTTTATCGGACAAGTGGATCCGGATAAGTTGCATCTCCTTCGGGCTACCGAACGAGAACTCATGCCGCAACGGGGAGCAAAGCTCGGCAACTTTGGCGTCACCGAAGTCAATGAGAATGAAACGTGGGTCACCGACGCCGAATGGATGCAAACCAGCGGTCCGAACTACTCGGACTTTGAGGCGTGCATGAAATACGGTTCCAACAACGCAGTCTTTGCCGCGCGCATTCTCTGGAAAAAACCGAATCAAACCTGGAACCAGCGATAATGCCCCACGAATTCGAACCAACCACGAATTGCGAAACAAAAATGCCGTCGTTCACCGAGAAGTACCCTCTTTTGTCGATATCCGTCGGTGAAAAATGGATGTATTGAGCGGCAAGACGCTACACATTTTACCCTTCCGAGCAACGATTCATGGCGAGACAATCCCGCTGGCTTGCCCAGCGGATCATTCGGTTTTGGCCCTACACCATCTCGCCCTCGAAATCCCGCTGGCTTGCCCAGCGGATCATTCGGTTTTGGCCCTAACACCAGCGATCGATATAGGATTTCATTGCTGCGGTCGTCAAATCGCCGAACGATCCGATATACGCACTCGGTTGCCATAATCGCTCAGCCTTGGCGCGTATCACATTCTCCGGAAAATTTTCGAATGCAAACTCTTGCGAAGCGTTCATCAGTTTAGTCACCAATAGGGTAGGCGAAACCGTAGGGTGCACTTCAACCGCAATATGTACATGGTCCGGTAAAAAAGAAAACTTATCAAAAACTACTCGCAATCGAGCTTGCTGATCCCGCCAATTTGCGACAATTGCCTTCGCCGCTTCCGCACTGAACACGCCCTGGCGTTTCCATGTTGCTAAGACAACATGAAATTTTAGTGATGTCACGGCGTGATCAGTCGCCAAGAGTTCTTCCATAGCGGCATCGCGAACAAATACAGCTACATGCGTTGGCGGGCGCGGGCGTCGATCGTACCCATGATGCTCGGATTGTGTTTCTAGATAGTTGTATACTTCATTAGCAGTTGATTTCCCAACAGTGGCCGCGAAGTAACCACGAGCAAAAGTTTTTTGATTCGAGCTAGCTTGTTCGCCAACAGCCTTACAAAGTTGGCTCTTCCGCAGAATCTGTGGGGCAAAATTAACTATTTATCGTTACGAATAGAAAACCGAAGTTTCAACGGATGCCCGTTTCGCATTGGATTTTTG
>JAWXCK010000033.1:0-49614 GCA_034408855.1 Pirellulaceae bacterium | reverse complement strand
AAGCATCCGTGCGAATACTCTTGCAAAGGCAACCTCGCCTTTGCTTACCCCTGCTAAACTAAGCAAGAATTGTGCCTAATACTGAGGAAGACTCAGGGCCTGCCACCCAAATTTGAGGAAGCTATTGTTGACCTTTTCCTTCGGTTGCTAAATCTCGTAACCTGTTCGATATACAGGTTTGATCATCGCGTCGTAGGCGTTCGTTCCGACGACCTTGAGATTAGCTTGATCCCATTCGAGGCGCGGGCTAGTTAGGCTCTGGCCATCTTCGGTGGCTTCGCCTGCCGCCCAGACGGCAAGATTTCCTAACAGAATGACTTCCGTCAACTTTCCTGCGTACTTATGAAAGTTAGACCAAGTCGCGTCGGGATCATTGTTCTTGATGGCGTTTGCGAATTCGCGAAAGTGCCCCGGTGAAGCTTGGAAGTCAACTTCTTTATCTTCGCCACCCAAAAATTCGTATTTTGCACCGTAATCGTCTGGCGTGTAAATTTTGCCTTTATCGCCCACGACTAAGCAGCCACTATTGCTGCGGTTTTTTCCTTCGAGCATTTCTGGTTCGATTTTGTTTCCGCCGTCGTACCAGAATAGTTTGAGGGCTGGTCGAGCATCGGTGGCGGCGAAGTCAAAGGTAATTTTAGAATTGCCGGGAAACGTTTCCTTGTTATGCCCGCTCGTCGTTGCTTGCACTGCAACTGGATTGACGAGATCGCAGCCGGCGAACGGCATATTCAAGGTATGGCAGGCCATATCGCCGAGAGCACCGGTTCCGAAGGCCCAGAAACCTCGCCACTTAAACGGCTGATAAGCGCTGTTGTATTCTCGCATCTCGACAGGGCCAATAAATTCGTCCCAGTGAATATGCGACGGAGTCGGTTCGCCTTGCGGTCGCTCGATCCCTTGTGGCCAACCGGGTCGGTTCGTCCAAACGTGAACTTCCTTCACCGTTCCGATACATCCAGCTTTGATCTTGGCGGCTGCTTCACGGAGTCCTGAATGAGCAGACCCTTGGTTGCCCATCTGCGTAACCGCTTTGCTTTCAGCCGCAAGTTCGGCTAGTCGACGAGCTTCGTACATCGTCCGTGTGAGTGGCTTTTGTGTGTAGCAAGCTTTGCCCATCTTCAAGGCCATCGCCGTGACGACGGCATGCGCATGATCCGGAATGCTGACCGTAACCGCGTCGATACTCTTTCCGACTTCGTCAAACATTTTCCGATAGTCGTTGAAAACCTGTGCTTCACCAAAACCTTCAAATTCTCGACGTTTAGCAATTGTCTCATCATCGATATCGCAGATCGCGACGATACGACCATTCTTCTCCGCATCTTCGGAATCGCTTTTGCCTTTTCCGCCGACACCGACACAAGCGAATCGAATTTCTTCGAGTGCCGAACGGCTCTCGCGAGGAGCGATGCCACCGGCTACCCAGTAGCCTCCAGCGAGCGCCGACGAAGTCTTGATAAAGTTACGACGTGAGTTGGACCGCTTCATTGATTTACTCGGATTCTAAGGCGTTCGACAGACGAGAAACTAACACGTAGCTGCGTCTCTCCGAGACGCTGTGCGAGTCTCGGAGAGACTCGCCGACGTGCGACTCGACTACGTGAAATCAGTGACATGCTCTTCTGTCGCTTGCCTAATGTGGTGGGTGGATGATTGGGTGACACGAAACGTGATATCGCCCGACGTGGCGATCAATTGTAATAGATTTAATGAAAATAGCGAGTCAGCTCAAAAACTTCGGCCAATTGACATCGGATTATCTTACGAAGGAATCGGGAGCGAGACGAACAGTAGCGAATGGACGGATCCGTAAACGCACGAGCAACGTATTTTGATTCGCTGTGACGCGGAGCGCCGAGCAATCTCCTCAGATTCATTGTCCGTCCACTCTTCAAGGAGACCCGTATTCATGTGGCGCGCTTTCTTTTCGGCTATCGGTATCGTTTTGTTGATCTTGGGCGTCGAATGCTTGTTGATCGACAGTGCCGTGTTAGCCGCCGGTGTCGTTGACGACCCAATGCCGCGACAAACCGCAAGCCTATTCGGAGCTGCTCCAATGCAAGCGATGTCCAATCGAATTTTCCGACCTGCCGAATGGATTCCATGGAGCCTATTAGCATCGGGAGCCGTCGTTCTCTTGTACGCCGTTTCCATCCAACGAAATCCAGGATAAGGATCGCGTCTGAGCTAAACATCATTCTTTGAATCGCCGAGTTGGGCTCGGAATCGTCGCAGAATACGACTTCGGGCTTGCCGGACGCTTGCCAAACTCATTCCGAGTTCCTCGGCAATGATATGGCTAGGCATACCATCGACCGCCGATCGCCAGAAAGCAGCCCAAGTCTGCGGTTGGAATTCGGCTTTAATTTGCTGCAATGCCCGACTCGTAAGTTCGCTCAGCGCATCCGCACTCGACGGTTCATCTTCGGGAATCGACATCGGATCGACTAAATCTTCCATACGATGAACTGCGTCGCTGCCGCTTGTTCCCTTAAGTTGTTTTTGCGATCGGCGCTTCCAATCGATCAGCTTATTTCGCGTCATTTTCCATAACCATGCCCGAAAAGCTCCCGTTCCCGGTGGCGATCGAAAACTGGCTATCGATTTGGAAAGAGATATAAAAACTTCCTGCACGATGTCGGCGATCGTGGCTGAATCCAATCCGCAGCCGCGGCACCATTGTGCCACCAACGGTCCGTAAAGATCTACCATTTGCCGCCAAGCCATTTGGTCGCGTTCCATGGCCCGTACCAATAGACTCGCTCGTGTCGCATTGGTCGAATTCGAACTTTTCATCTGATTCTCCCCCTAGTACGAACAATTCAATGCGACATTTTTTTCAGCTTCACAACCAGCTCTCTGTCACACTCCAAACGTCTATCTTTCTAGAGCTCATTCTTTATTCTAACGCCAGAGAGCATAATGATAGCTATGGATCGAACGTCAAGCGAACAAAATTCCGAACGGATCTCCTGTCATAGCCGAGATCGCCTGCGTCAGTATTTGGCAGGCTGGACCGATGACTTGCTATCCGACAAAATCGAAGTGCATTTGAGCACATGCAATTCCTGCGAGATGATAATCAGCGAAATTGAACAAGAAAGCGACAGGTTGCTCGTTCAACCCGGCGGCTCCAGCGAAGAACCTATCGAGCAAGTCCCACTTATCGCCCAAGCTCTCAACGCCGTAAAAAACCGAACGGTCGAAGCGTCCATTGATGAGCAGCCCATTGTCGAACCATTGTCCCCAATGGTTCCGCAGAATAACATTCTTGGCCCCTACCTCTTGCTCGAACCGATTGGTCGCGGCGGAATGGGGACTGTCTATCTAGCCAGGCATCGCAAGCTCAACAAACAAGTCGCCATCAAACTCCTACCGATGCACTTTGTCGACAAGAGTTCACAAGCTCGATTCGAGCGTGAGATACTTGCAGCCGGGCAACTGCAGCATCCCGGTATTGTTCTTGCCACTGACGCTGGCCAAGCCGAAGGGCTTCAGTATCTCGTGATGGAATACGTTCGAGGGTTCGATCTTGGACGACTTATTCGCGTCACTCCTCCGGTATCGATCGCCGACGTATGCGAAATCGGTCGGCAGATAGCACTCGGTCTTTCCTTTGCTCATGCTGCCGGCATGGTTCATCGCGATATCAAGCCATCGAATGTCATGCTCGACGAAACCGGGACAATCAAGATCCTCGACTTCGGTTTAGTCATGCTCGATCGATGGGATGGGATATCGAGCGAGCTGACGACGATCGGGCAATTTCTTGGCACGCTTGACTATATGGCACCGGAGCAAGCCGAACGCTGCGGGGCGGTCGACTATCGAGCCGATCTCTATTCGCTCGGCGCGACGTTGTTTCGGCTTCTTTGCGGTCGAGCTCCATTGGCGGCCGCACCGAATCAATCGCCGTTAGAAAAGCTTCGGCTACTCGCCAACCATCGCCCACCTAGTCTCAAGACGTTGCGTCCCGACGCGCCCGCCGATTTAGTTCGATTAGTCGATCAACTCCTTGCGACAAATCCTACCGATCGCCCCGCCAGTGCCGCTCACGTCGCCGAACAGTTGCAACCGCTCGCAACGGAAGCGAATTTAGTAACGTTGTTAAACGAGACGCGAAAATCCGAAGTCGAATCGCCGACATCAGCGATCACATCTGCCGCCTTGCCGACGCTTCGCGTTGCACCCCAAGCCAACGTATCCGGTTCCGGTCGTGGCAACCAAACGTTTAGCCGATGGCTCGCCGCTACCTGCCTACCTTTGTTCGCCTTCGCCGGTTATTGGATCGTCTTAGAAACCAGTAAAGGTCAACTCGTCATCGACTCGGAAGTCGCAGACGTGCAAGTCAAAATCCTCCGCAACGGCGAACCGATCAAAGACCTCACCATCCAACCCGGCAGCACATCCACTCGACTTACCGCCGATCGCTACGAAATCATCATCAACTCCCCCAGCGACGCCCTCTCGATCGACAAAGAAACGTTCATTCTCAAGAACGGTCAAACCATCATCGCGCGTCTAACCAACAAAACCACCACCAATCCTCTCCTCCCCTCGCCCCGTCTTCGGGGAGAGGGGTCGGGGGTGAGGGGTGAAGCGCGAGAGGAACCAATTTACGATGGCAAAACGTACGACGAATGGTTTCATCGTCTAAAAATCGAGCGCTCCACAACCGAGCGTCCGAAAATCTACGATGCGATACGTACGTTGCGTACACCTGAGCATGACGTCGAATTAAATGCGTACGTCCTAGAGTTGTTTCGATCGCAACCAAATGACATTCAGGAATATTTGTATCTCTTGACAGCCCAGCCTGTAACGAATCTGCGACCAATGCTGAACATCATCGAACGAGATATTACTGGCTATAGCCGCGTTCTCTATAAGCTTATCGAATTTTCAACGAAGTCCATGATGAGTGGTGGAAACGAGAGTGTTGAAAACGAATGGAATCCACTTTGGGATTGGTTGAGCAAGACTGTCGGTAAAGGTGAACCAGTAGGAGAAATATGCGAATCGGAATTGCGCAATTACTTCCTTATTGGAGGCGGTCTTGATGATATTTATTCGGGCTATTCGATGGTCTCCAGAGACCAAGTCCGCACTTCATTAGAAGAGCGATACAGGCGAGTACTAGAGATTTCCGAAGTTTCTAACCGTTTTCGGAAATCCATTCTCCCTAGGCTTGCATCGGCGTTAGATATAGATTCATCACCCGAAATCAGGTGGCAAATACAAAACCAAGCTCAACAATTGATTGAAGACCAAAGTTCCGATGAAGCACATATTTGTGCCGGTTTGGCATCATTGAATCGAATGAAAAGCAACAACGTCATCACGGATTCCGATTTTAGCAATTACTTGGACAAATCGCTGACGCGGATGGCTTCACTCGATCTTCTATTCAGTGTTGACGCTGAATTTTTTAAAGATCAACCATTCAAATATTTTGAATTCCCAAACGATATCCATGAGATTGCGTCGCATATTACTTTTTCGATTGATCAAGCCGCGAGACCCGCGTTTATTGCGCACATCTTTAACTACGTACGAACCCTGCATTTGAATGAACGACCGCTCGAAGGATTGCGAGTGGTCGCAGATTCAACGAAATTAAGCCATGATAAATGCTTAGCAGCGCTCATATCGGAATACTCCCGTCAAAAGAATCCGATCTTCATTGCATGGCCGATCTTATCGCAAGCGCGGTATAACGACGGTGCAAAACTCACCGATTCAGAAACGAGGAAGATCGTCTACTTTATGATCCACCGCTGGGCCAACCAACTCCTCGGCACGCCGTTACCCGACCCGTTTGCAACGATCGAAAAATCGCAATCAAACGCCCCTCTCCTCCCCTCGCCCCGTCTTCGGGGAGAGGGGTCGGGGGTGAGGGGTGAAGCGCCATCAACGAATCCACATCTCGCATCGAAAGAACAATCGCGATACGGCAGAACCTACGACGAATGGCTCAATCAATTGCGGAACAAGGGTGATTCAAAAGCTTGGCTGGAAGCTTTTCGTTCCATTCACAAATTGACGACTACCGAACAACGAAAGGAGCTGAATAACGAGGTGTTTCTATTAGCAGTCAAGCATCGACAGCTCAGCGATTACAATTTGTGTTCGAGTCTGGCAACATGGACATCCCCCGACGAACTTGCGAAACAAATTATCGCCAACGTCGAAAAGTCTGAGCTATCGGAGCTTTCATCGCTCTTGCCGCAAATCGCGTCTCCGATCGTCAAGCTGTCGCTTCCCTTCGATGTTTGGGATCCGGTTTGGAAATATCTCGAAGCCCTTCAATTCGATCCTAAAAAACCTGAGGCCATTGACGACGAAGTACTGCAATCGCTTTTCAGCAAACTCGTGTCTGTTTCGTCCAGCACAACTTCGTTCAAATTATCCCTGGAATTCTTCGATCGCGCGAAGTATATCTTGGATCATTTTCCAAATCTGAGTCGTCGATATTTGGTCTATCCGATGTGTGTCGCGCTCCATCGTAGAGACGATCCTTCCGTCGCCACCCTCGACAAAAGAGCGATTCACGATTGGGCGAATGCCAGTGCTGCAATCTTGCTTGAACATATACTCGCGGTTTTCGAAGACGACGGAATCAGTATTCCATTGCGACTTCGAATGTTTGACGTTATGACGGACGACGAACTCGCAAACGTCAATGTGCAAAAAGTTCTGGGCAAATCGACAAGCGATATGCTTCAATTGGCGTCTCAGGATCTGCAGGCACTCGCGTCGAGGGCCTTTAAACCGACTCGCTCGATGAAGACCAACCCGTTTCGCCGCTTGGTCGTGCTAGATGATCGAGCATATTACTTTTCCACCAATCCTTCGATGGCGACGCGGAAAGTCTATGAGGTTCTTTTGGCGATAATCAATAGCGTCCCTGAGTCGATGAGACGGTATGAAGGATTAGATGCTGCAATCAATGCGACAAAGGAATCGCATGATCGCATTCGAAAGAAACTAATTCAACAACTTGAACTCGAAGACTTGTCATTGACGCAGTTTGATATAAGGGATTCCAAAAAAACGATATGGGATCCGCGAAATACGGAGGCCAACCTGCTGAAATCGATTGAAATTACCGACGAAATGTTGGTTGATATCGATATCTACATGTGTCATCGCTGGGCGAATGAACTTCGCGGCACACCGACGGCGGATTCATCGGCAGAAGTCGCTGCTACTCCGCGGTCGCCATGACTTCGAATGCCGCAAGGATTTCGTTTAACAGTCAGCCGAAGGCGTACTTCAAAGGCCACGAGTACGCCTTCGGCTGACTATTAAACGATTAAATCAACAAACGTCGAGTTCCGCTACCGCGAAATCATAGGCTTTGAGCTAACCTTGTTGCAAATCGGACGACCTCTTCTACGGACTCCGTGCAAAAGGGGGCTTTTGTTCATCGGAACAAATGATTAACATTTGTTTAGTAGTTCTGCGTACTTGAGGCTGCGTGCACAACGCTTTTTGAACAAAACGCTACGCATTGATCGACAGATCGCTGCGGTTTGAGGAATCAAGGCTGGGCGGATCGAACGGCTATGGATATCGAACTTGCACTTCAAAGATTTGGGCTGACGAGCTTTCGGCCAGGTCAGCGCGAGGTTATCGAGCATATCGTTGCTGGAAACGATTGCTTGTGCGTCATGCCGACCGGCGGTGGAAAAAGCCTGTGCTTTCAACTGCCGACGGTGGTGCGACCGGGGCTGACGATCGTCGTTTCTCCCTTGATCGCGTTGATGAAGGACCAAGTCGACGCGCTTCATCGACGCGGTATCTCGGCGACGCTGATCAATAGTACCCTCAGTACCTCCGAGCAGAACGAACGGCTTGTCGAGGTTGCCGATGGCAAGTATTCGATGGTTTACGTCGCCCCTGAACGCTTACGGAATAGTCGATTCCTTGAAGTGATTCGCGCGACGCCGGTTCAGTTGCTGGCGATCGACGAGGCTCACTGTATCAGCGAATGGGGGCATGATTTTCGACCTGACTATGCTCGACTTGGGCAATTTCGTGAAGCCTTGGGCGGTGTTCAAACGATTGCCTTAACGGCGACGGCAACGCTTCGAGTTCGCCAAGATATTTGCGATGTTCTTGGCCTAAAACAACCCAAGCATTTTGTCACAGGTTTTGCCCGCAACAATTTGTATCTCGGTTCGGTTCACTGCAATAGCGACCGAGATAAAGATCGAGCGCTCTTTGAATTCCTTAAAAATGAAAAAGGCTTGGGAATTATCTATGCAGCAACTCGGAAGCGTTGCGAAGCGTTGGTCGAGTCGATTGGCAAAGAGGTCAAAATTTCGATCGGTGCCTATCATGCGGGCTTGACGCTCGACCAACGTCGATTCATCCAAGATCAGTTCATGACTGGCAAGCTGCAAGCGATCGTCGCGACCAATGCGTTTGGGATGGGGATCGACAAAGCGGACCTTCGGTACGTTGTTCACTACAACGTTCCCGGCTCGATGGAGGCTTACTATCAAGAAGCGGGTCGGGCTGGACGCGACGGTCTGCCTTCGCAGTGTGTCGTTCTCTACTGCTCGCAAGATCGCTTCATTCAAGAATTTTTTATCGAGAACGCCAATCCGCCACGCGAGCTGATGGAACTAGTTTACGATGGCATATGCGAGCTTACCGAGGATCCTATCGAACGAACTTCGCAAGAAATTCGCGAGATGTTGGATGTCCCACAATCGGCGGAAGCGGTTGGCACTTCGCTTCAAATTTTGGCGAGAACAGGCGTCATCGAACGATTGGAAATGAGCGGTGGTTTGGCGATGGTCCGCATTTCGAGCGATCTTCCAACGATCATCGATATGCTGCCGAAAGACGCTGATGTTCGTCGAAAAGTTTTGCGAACCGTGGAACGCGCGATCGGAGATCGTCGCCACGAAGCCGTTTATGTTCATCCTCGCTGGCTGATGCAGCAAACTGGAATGGAACGCGATGCCCTGAATCGATCGCTCAACGAATTGAAGAAGCTCACGGTTTTCGAGTATGTGCCGCCGTTTCGCGGTCGGGCCATCCACTTTCGTCGACGCGGAGTCCCCTTTGATCAGCTCAAAATCGATTTCAAAGCGCTCGACGAACGCAAGCGAGCCGATTTTGAAAAGCTCGATCAGGTCGTCGCCTTTGCGCAGAGCAAGCGATGTCGACAGCTTTCTATCTTGCAATACTTTGGCGACCCATCGGCGACGACCTGTGGTCTATGTGATCGTTGTCAAGGGTATGCGGGATGGCCAAAGATTCCGACCGCTGAGGGAAAATCAGATTCAGTTGAACCGCAAATCAAAGCTGCGGAGCATGAAGCGGAAAACTCGAAGGGAACCTCTTGTTCCTATCAAACGACGAGCTTGTTATTGAAGATTATCCAATCGATCGATGAACTTCATGGTCGACTAGGCAAGCTGCTGATCGTCGATTTTTTATGCGGGTCAGAAAGCGCCAAAGTACAGCGACTACGGCTAAGTCGGCTTCGAGGCTACGGCATGCTAGCTAGCGTGCGAAAGAAAAGCGTGGTGGCGATGATGGATATCATGCTGACCGCCGGAATTTTGGAGCAGCATTCGGCTACGGCCAATCGACCGACTGTTTCGGTCAGCGAATTAGGAAGACTCGTTGCAGCGGCACAAAAGCCGATCCCCAATGAAGTCGCAGCCTTAGCCAATAAACTTATTTCGGAAGTCGATTCATCTAAGAGAGGAGTCGATTCACCTAAGATAATTGAGAGCATTGCAACCAAACCGCCATCCTCGCTCATCACTCCTATCATTCCTATCATTCCCGTCTCGCCAGCCACGCCAACATTGACCACCGCGCCAACATTGCCGCTCGCACCGAAAGTTGAAGCACGTTTGTCGAAGCCGATGGACGATTGGCATTGGACGATTAAGTTGGTAAGTGGTGGCTTTGAATTGACAGAGATTGCGGCGATTCGTCGCAAGAGCGTCGACGAAATCATCGAAGATTTGACCCAGGCTGCGCGGTCTGGGACGGTATTTTCGACCGAATCACTCTTGGATCCGGCCATCCAGAACGCGATATACCAAGTCCGATTAGACCCACCGGCGGCTATCGAACAACCCATTTTTAGGGAAAGACCGGCATTATTACGGCTTGCCCAGGCTTTACGAGGTTAGCCGCTACCTTAAACTTCGGTTATACTTTTTTGCCGATGCCAAAAGCATGATTGTGATTCCGAAAGTCTCTCAATATAGTTCCTAGTAAGAGTGAAAGTGTCTGAATGACAAAGTCGAAAAAGGAGGACCAGAACAAGTCATCGACCTCGGGAGTAGGCTCGCGCCGCAGCCAGAATTACTTCTGGATTCTCATGATTGTCGGTATTTTGGTCAGTTTTTGGGCTTTTCGTGGGATCGGCGATATCTCCGAAGTCCCGCTGCATATCTTTGAAGCGGAGCTCGAAAACAGAAACATTCAGAACATCGACATCCGCAATGATTCGGCGATGGGCTACTTCAAAATCGCTCCCGAAAAAGGAATCAGCTATGATTCGCGAGGCGTTCCCAAGAAGCCCAAACTGACGGCGAGCGGAAAACCAGAGACTTTTAACCGTCAGTTCTACGTCAAACTGCCGACCGACACGCAATCGCATAACGCTTTTCTGGAAAAAATCCGAAGCGTCAAAGAGCAAGATAAGGACTTGGCGTACGATGTCATTCCGGGCAGTTTGACCGATCAAGTCTACTATGTTTTCTACTTGGCCCTCGGCTTTGCGACGATTTTCTTACTTTGGACCATGCTCCGTCGGTCTCGGGATCAAATGATGGGCGGCGGATTTCTATCGAGTTTCGCTCGCAGTACGGCTAAACGCTACGAGCAAGTCGATCAACCAATTACCTTTGATGACGTAGCGGGGCTCGAAAGCGTTAAAGCCGATCTTCAGGAGATCGTCGAGTTCTTAAAGTCACCTGAGAAATTTCAGAAGCTTGGCGGACGCGTTCCCAAAGGTGTATTGCTCAATGGCCCGCCTGGAACAGGAAAGACTCTTTTAGCTCGAGCGGTAGCAGGTGAAGCGGGCGTCGCCTTCTTTTCCGTCAACGGCAGCGAGTTTATTCAGATGTTTGTCGGCGTTGGCGCAAGCCGGGTGCGAGATCTGTTCCAACAAGCGAAAGAAGCGGGCGCGGCAATTATCTTTATCGATGAAATCGATGCCGTCGGTCGACAGCGAGGAGCCGGTTTAGGCGGCGGACACGACGAACGCGAGCAGACGTTGAATCAGATCCTAAGCGAGATGGACGGATTCTCGCCAACTGACTCGGTGATTGTGATGGCAGCTACCAATCGACCTGACGTGCTCGATCCAGCGTTGCTTCGTCCAGGTCGCTTCGATCGACATGTCACCGTCGGTCGACCAACGCTCAAAGGTCGAATTGCAATTTTCAAAGTTCATGTTCGCGAAGTCCCATTGGCTGACGATGTCGATATCACTCGCCTAGCCGAGTCGACGGTCGGTATGACAGGGGCCGACATTCGAAATGTCGTCAATGAAGCGGCACTTTGGGCAGCTCGCAACGATAAGCATCGCGTCAGCATGGAAGACTTCGACTACGCTCGCGATAAAGTCTTAATGGGTGCCAGACGCGAAGAAATTATGAATCCGGACGAACTCGAGAAGACCGCCTACCACGAAGCGGGGCATACACTCGCTGCATGGTTCCTTCCTGGTGCTCAGCGAGTTTACAAAGTCACGATTATTCCTCGTGGTCAGTCACTGGGTAGTACTCAGATTGTCCCCTCCGAAGACAAGCTGAATATGGCTGAAAGCGAACTCCGCGATCAACTGGTTGTCTTATTAGGGGGACGCGCGGCCGAACGCGTTATTTTCGATGAAACGTCGGCTGGTGCAGAAAACGATTTGGAACGAGCAACGGGGCTAGCGCGACGTATGGTCGCCCATTGGGGAATGAGTCTGAAACTAGGGCCGGTTTCTTATAAGACATCTGCTGAAGATCCCTTTCTGGGGCGCGAGATACACCAGCAACGTCAGTTCAGCGAACAGACTCAGGAGACGATCGACGCCGAAGTCGGTGATATTTTGCGAACGGCTGAACGAAAATCGATCGACCTACTTCATCTAAAACGTCATGAACTTGAACTGGTTAAAGACGCTCTGTTGGAAAGCGAAGAGTTGGATGAAAACCAGCTTACGGAACTTATCGGACCGAGCGTTCACGAATCTCGGAAAGGGCTCGCCGTCCCGCCTTCGATCGAAGTCGTTGCATGAGTAATTGAATCTTGTTTCAAGGAAGAAGCGAATGGTTGTGGGTGCAGAAGCTTCGATATCGGTTCAATGGCTCGGCTGGGAGCGACCGATTCTCCAATCGACCATTGACTATCTTCTGGATCGCTATCGCGATGGTCGTTTTTGGGATTTGGAGCGCGTCGTATGTGTCTTCCCAAGCTCGATGGCAGCGCGACGGCTTAGCGAGCTACTGGCGGGAACTGCTCATGAAAAATCGTTGGTCCTTAGGCCGCCCGAAATTATTACCAGCGGTGCTCTTCCGGAACAACTCTATCAAGCCAAATTTCCTTTTGCCAGCGACATGGAACAACGTTTGTGCTGGACGAAGGTCCTTCGGAAAATGCCAGCCGACGTTCTCAAGCCATTGCTGATCGACGTACCGCCATCCAACGTTACTGCACCGTGGGTCGAGTTAGCTGGTTTGCTATCTTCATTGCATCGAGAGCTTTCTTCCGATCTTACGATGTTTGACGATGTCGCGAACTTGCTCAAAAAGGATCTGGATCGTGCGCCCGAGGTCGAACGCTGGATGGTGCTTGCCAAGATTCAACGGGCCTATCTGGACGAACTTCATCGAGCGGAACTTTGGGATAGACAAACAGCGCGTCGATATGCGATCGAAAAGAAGGAGCCCAAAACGGATTCCGATATTGTCGTCGTCGGCGCGGTGGATTTAAATCGAGCTCAACTGGCGTTTCTAGACGCGATTCATGAACGAGTCACGATCTTGATCGGGGCACCAAAGTCATGGAGTGCTGGCTTTGATCGTTTCGGAACTCTCCGAAGCGGATTTTGGCAAGACTTGCCGGTCGAATTAGAGCCTGAGCAACTGGTGACGCGAACTACCGCCGACGAGGCAGCAGCGGAAGTGACTCGGCAACTAGCGTATATGAGATCAAAATACTCGGCACAAGAAGTCACTCTTGGGATGCCCGATGCATCGATGGTCCCGATAATGACCGAAAGACTCCAACGTGTCGGTATCGCAGCGAGAAATGGCGCGGGCGTCACCGCCAGCCAATCGTCGCCCGTTCGCCTCCTTCGAGCTATCGTCGAGTACCTTGAATCGGGAACCTTCGAATCGCTCGCATCGCTGGTCCGCTTGCCGATCGTCTTTGAATGGTTAACACGAGAAGCGAACGTGCCGTTCGATTATATCCAACACTTGGATCGTTACTATCAAGCGACATTGATCCGAAGCGTCAATATCGCACAATGGCCCAATGGCAACGGGGGCGATGTTGTTCAGAAAGTGCATGAGCAACTCAACAGTTGGCTGCAACCGCTGCGCTTGCCTGCGCGAGCATTGAATGAATGGGTGCACCCTTTGAGAGAAGTGCTCAGCGCAGCTTATCGCACGACCAAAGCCGATCTGGAATCGTCCGCCGGAGCTGCCTTAGCCGACGCTTGTTCGCTTGTAAGCCAAGCGGTTACCCATCTTTCGGATTTGCCAGATACGTTATCGCTCGAATCCACGCTTAAAGAAGCGGTCGGTTGGGTTATTCAACAGATTGACAAGGAAACGATTCCGCCACTTCGCGATCCTAATTCCATCGAAATGATCGGTTGGCTTGATCTGAGTCTCGACGATGCACCGGTTCTGATCTTGACAGGCATTCATGATGGCACGGTCCCCGAGTCGGTCAATGGCGATGCGTTTTTACCGAACACAATCCGTACCCAGCTTGGCCTAATGGACAATTCGCGCCGCTATGCTCGCGATTGCTACAGCTTGCACGTTTTATTGCGAAGTCGAACACATTTGCGAATCGTAACGAACCATCTCAATGTGAAAGAAGAACCGCAAACACCCAGTCGACTTTTGTTAGCCGTTCATCCCAATGAGCTGGCCAAGCGAGTCATGTCGCTGATAAAGCCACCGACCGAGCCGGGCTTGCCGTCGGTCGGTGCGAACTTGCGTCCTCGCCCGCTTCAAAGCAACGTGCCGATTCCGATTCCGATCAAAGACGCGGGACGATTCGTAAAGAAAATGTCGCCGACGGATTTTAAAGCCTACATCGATTGTCCTTACCGATTTTACCTTAGCAAAATTCTGCGGCTCTCTTCGATCGATGATCGTCAAATGGAATTGGAGGCCGACGATTTTGGTAACCTGCTGCACGATACACTTGCCAAATTAAACGATCCGATCTACTCAATATCCAACGATGCTACCAATTTGCGCGTTTGGTTGTTCGAGCAGTTGAACAAACTTGCAGGTGAACGCTATGGTAGCCAGCCGCCGCCGGTCGTCTTGCTTCAACTCGAACAAGCTCGGCAGCGACTTGCGGCATTCGCAGCTCTTCAAGCCAACCGAGCCAAAGAAGGTTGGATCGTTTGGAAAACGGAAGTTGCAATCGATCTAGACGCGAAACTCGTCATCGACATGGGAACTCTGCCGCCGATGCCGCTGATCGGTCGCATTGACCGCATCGATTTTCATCCGGAGACCAAGTTGTATGCCATCTGGGACTACAAAACTTCCGACGCGCCCGTTAAACCGCTGGCGGCCCATTGGTCTAAATCTGCAGGTTGGAAACAGCTTCAACTGCCGCTTTACCGCCAGTTGGTCAAAGGGATAAAGCTCGAAAAAAGTGACGTTGCGATCGACGTAGAAAAAATTACGTTGGGATACATCAATTTACCGCGTGCGGCCGATAAAACCGAATTCGCACTCGCTGTTTTCGCTGACGGATTAGAAGCCACGGCTATCGATTCCGCCAGAGAAGTCGTGCGACAGATTCGCGATAACGTTTTTTGGCCGCCTAAGTACGACGGTATCGGCGACTGGGATATTTTTCGCGGCTTGTGCCAGCACAACGTCTCCAGACGCTGGGATTGGCGATTGGAAGCAGGAATCCCAGACGCCCTCGAAGGGTTGAAGAGTGCAGCGAAACCCGCGGCGGCAATCAAAAAAACTCCGCCGCCGAAAGCCGTCGAGCCCAAGCCATCGTTCATCGACGTACCGCCCGAGTCGATCGGGATAACGTTCGATACGACCTCGGGTAGCGCGCCGCGTGAATGGTTTGATCGAACGTTGATCAAAGCCTCGGCCGGCACCGGCAAAACATTTGGGTTGGCGATTCGAATGATTCGCTTGCTATTTGCCAACCAGCCGCCAGATGGAATTTTGGCAACGACCTTTACACGCAAAGCAGCCGGGGAAATCCTCGAGCGAGTTCTCAGCTTGCTCGCCGAAGCGATCGAGACTCAGGAAGGACTTGAAAAGCTTGTCGTTCAACTCAGCCCGGTGAAGATCAATCGGCAGAGCTGCATTCATCATCTTTCGAAACTTTGCGCCAATCTCCATAGATTGCGAGTCAGTACACTCGACGGTTTTTATTCCGAGCTGGCTCGAACGTTCGCCATTGAATTAAAATTACCGCCCGGCTGGACGCTGGCCGATGAATTTCAAACCAAAAAACTACAAGATCAAGCCATCACAAGATTGTTCGAGAATCAAGATCGAACGCAGCTTCGAACCTTGATCTCGCAACTTAATCGCGGCGAATCGAAGCGGAGTATCCGTCAAGAAATTATTCAGACAATCGATAACGGCTACACGCTCTTTCTCGTCACGCAGCCTGAAGCTTGGTCGAATCTTACTGTCCCGAAAGAGCCCGCCGAGTCAATCGTTTCGGCGGTAATCTCGGGGATCAAGAATGAGAAAACCGACTACGCTTCATTGATCAAAGCTCGCGATAAGATGCTTGAATTGTTCGCTCAAGCGGAATGGGATAGCTTTCTGCAACTGACATTAGTGATCAACGCGCCGACATTGGGAAAATATAATCGAGTTGCGATCCCACAAAGTTTCATCGAAGGGATTGCGGTGTTGACTCAGTATGCGATTTCTAAAGAATTCGCTTCGCGCCGCGCACAATCCGAAGCTGCATATCAATTGCTCGCGAACTATCATCTTCAATTTGATACGGTGAAGCGCTCGCAACGTTTGGTTACCTTTACCGATGTATCACAACGATTGTCTGTTTGGTTTAAGGCGCTTTCGGTTAAGAATTCGAACATTGCGGCTACCGCTGACTTGAAATTCGATTTTGAAAAGAAGAAGGCGACGGAGGATCACTTGTTAAAGGTCGGGCATCGACTCGATTCTAGGATTGATCATCTGCTCTTGGATGAATTCCAGGATACCTCGCCGATGCAATGGGATATCCTCGCTCCTTTTGCCGAGGCGGTTGTGGATCCAGCCGAAGGGCGTTCGACTTCGTTTTTTTGCGTTGGCGACGTGAAGCAAGCCATCTATGGTTGGCGAGGTGGTGTGGCTGAACTTTTTAATGTGGTCCGACACCAATTAAAGGATATTAAAGATGATTCGCTCACCAAAAGCTATCGTAGCTCGCAAGTGGTCATCGATTTCGTTAATCAGTGTTTCCTGTCGCTGACGTCGCACGGCAACCTCGGTTCTTGCGAAGATGCGGCACGAATTTGGTCGGGTGCCTTTCCGACACATGCGACCACTAAGACAAACTTGCCGGGGTACGTTCGCATTTGGAACACGGCAGAGAAGACGAAGGCTTCATATGGTTCGGAAGAAAGCGCAGACGACGAAGAAGATCTATCTCAAGAGGCAGTTGACCAGTGCATTCGCGATGTTGCTACGCTTCATCGAGCTGCTCCGCACGTTTCGATAGGCATTTTAGTTCGAACGAATCGCGAGCTTGGTCCGCTGCTGCATCGACTTCGAGAAGCTAAAGTCGAAGCAAGCCAGGAAGGGGGTAATCCCTTGGATGATTCGGCGGCGGTCGAGTTGCTGTTAAGTTTAATCCAGTTGGCCGATCACCCAGGCGATCGTTTGGCTGCTTTTCATATCGAGCAATCGCCACTCGCGGTGCTGCTTAATAAGACCAATAACCGAAAATCAAAAGCAGCATCGACAAACGTCTCGCCAAACGCGACCGATGAAAAAGCCTACGACCCAGATTGGATTGCCGCCGAACGTTGTGCAGTAGAGGTTCGAAAGCAATTGGACGCTGACGGGTACGGAAAGACGTTAGCTTTGTATGCAAAACTCTTGGCACCGCAGTGCAGCCTTCGGGATCAACAGCGAATCGATCAACTTATTCAATCAGCTTATAGCTACGATTTAAAAGCTACCCTGCGAGGCCGTGATTTTATCGAGTTTGTTCGCGACAATCGAGTCGCACTCAACCGTCCGGTTGCGGTTCGCGTGATGACCATACATCAATCGAAGGGGCTAGAATTCGATGCCGTCTTTTTACCGGGACTCAAGAAGAATTTCTTAGGCACACGACCGACGTTCGTAACGCGGCAAAGCAATCCGATCGAGCCACCCTTAGGTGTCATGCGATATGTCAATGACAAACTACAAAGTTATCTCAGTGAAGATTGGCAAACGGCCTATCGCCAACAAACGATCCGCGAGTTCTCCGAAGCATTATCGACGTTCTACGTTGCGTTGACACGTGCCAAACAGGCACTCTACTTGTATGCACAGCCTTCGAAGTCGCCGCTACAACGGTGGGATTCGCTGTTACAGTCGATCTTTGTCGCTGAAAGCGATCGAACTCGATCGGAAGCGATCGTCTATGAAGCCGGATTGCAAGATTGGTATGGAGCGCCAGAGTCGCAGGCGATTCCTGAAGGCATGGAAAATGTCAGCGCTTTACCGACGGAGCTTATACTCGAATTGAAAAAAGCTACGGCAAAAGATTTTGTGAGGCAGCGTACGACGCTCAAGCCATCGGCAACTACTGAAAGTAGAACGATGTCGCTCACGAACCTTTTCGAACCAAGCGAATCGATCGGTGCCATCGTCGGGACTTTGGTGCATCGCTGGTTTGAAGAAGTAATTTGGCTTGACGATTTTCAGTGGGAACGCGATGCGATGCGTGCGTTGGCCTTGCGAACTTTGACGCCACAGCAGATGCCGTTGATCCGAATGGACGACTGGTTGACTGCCATGGAAGCGTATTTGAAAAGCCACTGTGTTGTCGAAACCCTTTCTCGCCGTCGATATGCGGACTGGAAATCGAGTTCTGGGGAGCCGCTCGAGTTGCACGTCACCAACGAACGACGCCTGCTCGAATTATTGGATGGATCGTTATTGCGTGGAACGATTGATCGATTGATCGTAGGAATCGAAAATGGGTCGGTGGTTCGGGCGGAGATACTCGACTACAAGACCGATTCGTTGAAAAAGGGGGCGAATTTAGAGCATTGGATCAAGGAACGGATCGACCATCATGCGCCTCAATTGCGACTCTACCGACGTGTTTTAGGCAAGCAATTTCAGATGGACGAGTCGAAAATCGCGATGACCTTGATCCTGTTGAGCGGCGATCGGCAGGTGAGCATTGAAGAGGGACGGCTAGACAGTATTGGATGTCGCCGATAGCCTATTTTGCTGGTCGCAAGGTGACGGCCTGGAAAAAGTAGTACCAATATCATTTTGACGAGAGAGTTCATGCGCAAAGGTAGTGAGTTTGCTGGCCTAGGAGTGGCGATCGTGACGCCATTTCGTGACGATAAGCTAGATGTTGCAAAGCTTCGTGAACAAATTGAATTCCAGATTGCGTCGGGGACGAATGTGTTGGTTCCAGTGGGAACCACCGGCGAATCTCCCACGTTGACGCACGAAGAACACGAGCGAGTCATCAGCGAAGTCGTTCAGATGGCGGCTGGTCGCTGCAAAGTCATGGCAGGCACCGGTAGCAACTCGACGGCCGAAGCGTTGAGACTTACTCGTTGGGCAGCCAAAGAAGGTGCCGATGCGTCGTTGCAAGTCGCTCCGTATTATAACAAGCCAACTCAAGAAGGTTTTTATCAACATTTCAAAGCCATTGCCGAAGCGGTTGGGATTCCACTTTGTGTCTACAACATTCCAGGACGGTCGGCTAAAAACATCGAGCCTGAGACGATCGCGCGTTTAGCCGAGCTTCCGAATATTACGATGGTAAAAGAGGCGACCGGATCGTTGGACCAATGTTCACAAGTGCTTAGCTTAACCAACCTGACGGTGCTCAGCGGCGACGATTCGCTGACGATACCGATGATGAGTATCGGAGCCAGCGGTGTGATCTCGGTCGCCGGCAATATTGTTCCAAAGGATATTCTTGCAATGGTCAAGGCTGCGTCGGACGACGATTTCGCAACGGCACGAACGTGGCATCACAAGCTCTTTCCGCTTTGCCGCGACATGCTTTCCTTGGCAACCAATCCCATCCCAGTTAAGGCCGCCATGCGATTGCTAGGCCGCGACACCGGCGAGATGCGATTGCCGATGACACCGCTGACCGAACGCGAAACCGATCTGCTCCGGAACACATTAAAAGCCTATGGCTTATTGAGTTAAACTGGGTGGCACGTCCCTGAGTCCTCGAAGGGCGTGATCGCATGAAACACGCCCTTCGAAGTCCTTCGATAATTGTAGCGGTACGGCGCGAGCCGTCCGGTTTCCCAGCAATTCACCTTAACCGGACGCTAACGCGTTCCGGCTAATGAAAAATCCAGACTAGCGTGGCACGCTCAGAGCGAAGCGATCGGCGTGATAGATGACACGCCCTTCGCGGACTCAGGGACGTGCCACCCGAATCAGAAAAGCCCTACGTTATTTTTGGCCCGTCCTTTATCGAAGACGAATGCCTAAGGGAACCGATTCGCCGACGATTGTTTCACTCTGTTCTTGGTTCAGATCCGTTACTTCGCTGACTAGTCGGCGATAACTTTCTGGTGCTTGCCATCGATCGAGCGTGCGAATGGATAGTTCACGAAGTTCCGTTGATACGTCCCGATAACGATCGCCGGTCCTCCGAGTAAGCTGCATAAGAGCCAGATGATGAATAGATTGTGGCGCATCTAGTTCGCATAGTTTTCGAATCCATTCGACGATTTGCTCGGGTTGCATTACGTCATTCAACGGCCCGTAGACGAGCGACCTCGCTCCGATTCGACCGAGCATCCAAAGAATCGAGTTATGGAGGGGAGCGAGTTTGTTGCGACCAAGAGCTTTGATCGCTAAATCGCCGAGAAGCATTTTGTCTTTGAGACTAAGCAGTTCAAGACTCCCGACAAGTCGCAGCAGTTCCATTGCTTCCTGATTCGAGGGTGCTGCACGAATTCTCCCTTCAAGAATCTCGCGTACTCTAGTCTGCACTTCTTGATACAACGCTCGCTGTTGACCTGCTGTAAAACCGCCAGCAATCCGTCGCCAGAGAACCATCGCTTCGGCGGCATTGGATGGATGCTTCAGCTTGCCCTGAACCAATCGCCATGTCATCGCTACGCGCCAATCGTCGGCTGCAAAACCGTATCCTGGCCTAAGACAGAAACCTAGCAGGTTGAGCAATCGCGATTCTTTGACAATGCTAAGCTTTGGATTGGCGACGCAGTCGATCAAGTCTTGCCACATCGATCTGAGCAACGACGGCTTCCAATCGCGCCGAGCCATCGCCAACTCATTGACGAGACTCTTCACGAGATTTTTAGCGTGATCTATCGACGCCTCAGGTTCGAAAGCTGTGCGAATGATTCGAGCCGCTCGTTCCTTCAACTCGCTATCGACGATCCCGGTTTGCTCTAACGTGCCTAGATGAGCGGATCGATCTGTTTCGACTGAACTTCGCAGGTCGAAAGCCAACCGCCACCGCATACTGGCTGGCGATTCCGCGGCGCTTGTGCGATCGGAGCCAGCGGTTACCAACGACAAATCGAGCGTGCCGATCTCCGTTAGTTCCGTTTCCATTACGATGGGGATCGTTTCGTTGCGGCGGTGCCGTGACGATTCCAAGACCGTATGAATCGGTGGCAAAGGACGCATCCACTCGAAGTCGATCGGAATAATTTCGCCGACCCGATGAACAAGATGGGTGCTCGATACAAAAATCGGGAACTGAACTGGGCGACCAATTTCAAGTTCAAATGGATGTTCACTTAAAACGAATCGATCCAAAGGATTCGCATCGCCTGGCATGATACACATCGCTTGAGGCGGATCGGTTGCAATTTGAAGATAGTACGCTCGAGCGAGCCTTGCATCGATGCGAACTCCTTCGCCGCGCCGAACTAGTCCAAAGTACGCAGCCCCGATGGCAACGGCTAGGTCGAGTTGATTCGGTTCTAGTTCGCCAACGTGCCAAACTGGTGAATTTGCATCGCTTGCGAACCAAGCTTCGACTTGCTTTCGAAGTCGATTTCGAATCTGCGGCGACTCGAGCACACCGCCATTAAAAAGTATCCAGTCAGGTCGAGCTGCTAATCGATCGTCCATCGCCGCTCGAAGTCCGTCCTCACGACCGGCCCAGCGATGTTCCCAGAGAAACTGAGCGAGATGTCGAGTGATCGCTGGATCGGCTTCGTACGGCAGCCCAAACTCTAATAGTCCGCTTTCCGCCTCCAATGGCGTCGATTCCAGTTCGACCGATGGGAAAAAGCCGTCGAGCAGCGTTTTCTCGATCATTTCAAATGAAACCTCGACCGATCGAATGTTCCCGATGAGTCGACTCCCTTTTCCGGAGAGTGAAATCACACAACGTGCCGGCGGGTGATTCCCGAGCATGGCTTCTTTGTGGACACGGCATTGCAAGCGTAGTGCTTCGAATTCGCGATGTTCGAGCGGTTGATGGGTTTGAAAGAGAGGCTCGACAGCTTTCGTCAATGCCAAATCAAAGTTATCGCCACCTAACATTAGGTGCTGACCGACCGCCACACGATGCAGCCCATACTTCTTGAAATCAGAATCGCCTTCGGCATTGCGAACACGAATTAAAGTAAAGTCAGTCGTCCCGCCTCCGATATCGCAAATCAATACCGTTTGACCTGGTTGGATCGACTGTTGCCAATCTTCTTCATTTTTATTCAGCCACGCGTAGAATGCAGCTTGAGGTTCTTCGATCAATACGATGCGAGGCAAACCGGCTAATCGAGCCGCTTCGATGGTCAGTTCACGAGCTACTTCATCGAATGACGCTGGCAATGTGAGCACGACGTCGCATGTCGAGAGAGGATGCTGAGGATGCGAAGCGTCCCAAGCCAAGCGCAGATGTTCGAGATATCGACTGCTGGCGACAACCGGCGATAATCGCTCGGCTTCCGGATCGCCATGCCAAGGTAAAATCGGCGCCGTTCGGTCGATTCCGCTATGGCATAACCAACTCTTAGCCGACGAAACGAGCCGACCGAAATTCTGGCTGCCTCGATCGCGAGCGTAAACACCGACACAATGACTGCGTGTCCCAAGTTCGTTGTGAGGAAGCGATCGAAGTTCGTTGAGTTCTGCTTCGGTCCACTGGTAATGAAATGAAGGGAGCGTTTTTCTTTTCTCGACCATTTGCCAATCAACAAACTGCTCGATCAAGAACGTTTGAACGCTGCGATGGCTCGCCGATGTGTCGACAAACGCGACCGCGCAGTTTGTGGTGCCTAAATCAATCCCAACAACAAAACGCGGAGGCGTTTGTGGATCTAGGTTATCAAGAACCGCTTGCAAGCTTAGACTCCGATTCCATCGAGCGTCGACCAATAGCCGCCGCGCTGGTGGTCGCAGCGAAGCCGACTCGCTGACGAACGCGACAAGATCGTGCCTCGCGGTTGTTTGCCGTCATCGATAAAGACCCCTACTCCATTGACGATCGTTCGAGTAGCCCAACCGGTAAGCGTCACGCCATTCCAGGGCGACCAACCCGATTTGGAAAATTGCAGTTCGTTTCGAATTGTGCGACTTCGATTCGGGTCGACGATCACGAGGTCTGCATCGTAGCCGATTTCAATGCGTCCTTTTCCGACAAGACCCCACACTCGAGCCGGTGCGTCGCTCATCCAATTTGCAATTTGCTCCCAAGTGCATTTACCTTGGTGAGCTTGATTCATCAAGAGCGCAAGTGAATTCTCGACCGACGGTAAGCCGCTCGGCGATCGAGGATACGGTTCCTTTTTCTCCGCCAACGTGTGCGGCGAGTGGTCGGTCGCGATGACTTGAACCGTACCGTCGAGCAAGGCATTCCAGAGTGCCACGTTGTCTCGCTTGCTTTTGATCGACGGATTCATTTGGATCAAGCTGCCAAGCTGTTCGTAGTCGTCGACATTAAAGAAGAGATGGTGCGGGCAGATTTCGGCAGTGATGTAAGGCTTTGCTGCAGCAATCAGCGGGAGTTCGTCCGCCGTACTGACGTGAAGCACATGAAAGCGATGCTGGTGTCGGCTCGCCAAATCGAGAGCCCGTCGCGTTGCTACCACCGCTGCTTGAACGTCTCGAATTCGAGAATGATCGGAAACCGTGAGCTGGCCACCAAGTCTGACAAGATTGTTTTTGACCGTTGTTTCGTCTTCGCAATGCGCGCAGATGGGAAGCGTGGTTTCAGCGAATATTCGCTCGAGAGCTTGCTGGTCGTCTACCAAAAGATCGCCCGTACTCGACCCGATAAAGATCTTGATGCCTGGAATGTTTTCAGCTTGCCTGAGTTCGTCGACATTAGTCGAACTTGCCCCAATGTAAAAGCCGTAATTGACAATCGATTTGGACTGAGCGATTTCGTATTTCGCTTCGACCAGACTGCGGGTCGTCGCCGACGGCTTTGTGTTGGGCATTTCGAGAAAAGAGGTGACACCTCCGGCGGCGCAGGCCGAGGATGCGGTCGCCAAGTCTTCTTTATGAGTTAGCCCCGGCTCGCGAAAATGAACCTGATCGTCGACCAAACCAGGCAACACAATCTGCCCAGGGCAATCGAGAATCTCATCGGCTTCGGTTTGGTCGGAAGCATCGATCGCTGTAATCTTCCCCTCTTTTACCAAGATATTGGTTTTTGCTCGACCGCTTGGTAGGATCACGGTAGCATGGCGTATCAGGAGACTTGGCATTTCAATCGTTTTTCTAGTAAATGCGCTTACATGAGGATCTTATTTTGACTCGACCACAACGAATCCGAGCACTCATGCTCATTCTAGTCGCAATCGTAGGGTTTCGACGAGACGGCATGAGTCAACAAGCGTTGGAACCTGGTTGGTCGTCACGAGCCGAGCAAGCGTTGGCAAATGGCCAGAACGAAGAGGCGGTAAAAATTGTCGATCAAGCGGTTGCGATCGCTCCAAATCAACCGTCGGTTTTTCTTGTTCGAGGCATGGTCTATTTTCGTCTGGGTCGATTGCAAGAATCTTTAAACGATTTCGATAAGAGTATCGAGCTTGCACCGAATTCGAAACCTGAATGCTGGCAGCGAGGCATCACGCTTTATTATTTAGGACGCTTCGAAGAAGGTCGCGATCAATTTGCAATCCATCGAACGGTCAATCCGAACGACGTCGAGAATCCGTTTTGGCATTTCCTTTGCGTCGCGAAATCCGAAGGGATCGAAGCGGCGCGCAGCAAGTTGCTACCGGTCGGACGCGATTCACGTCCTCCGTTGATGGAAGTATTCGAAATGCTTCGCGGGAATGCGGAACCTGCACAAGTCATCGAGGCGGCCAATGAAGCCCACGGCGGTCCTAATGGCAAAACACTCGCTCGGTTTTATGGCCATCTTTATGTCGGACTCTATTTCGATTGCTTGGGGCAACGCGAGCTTGCCAAGCAACATTTAGAACAGTGCGTCGCTGAGAAGACTGGCGGCTATATGCGAGATGTCGCTGTTTTGCATTTAAGGCAGCTTAGCGAGAAAAAACAGTGATGCGCTGCGCTTGCTTGCTTGTTGCCAGCGCCATCGGCTCACTGACATTACCACTTAGGTCAGTCTCTCCGAACCGGACACCTCGATGAAAGTCAAGATATTTCCGAGTCTCGGAGAGACTCGCCTACGTGGAAATATGGGAATCGAGTCGCATTCGATTTAGTTCGTGGAGCGAACAATGACATTCCAATTTGCGTCGAAAAAGTCGGCGGCATCTACTTTGCCTGCCGACTCTAGATTTGGCGTTTGAGAAATATCGAGAATTGCCCAGTCGGGCAACTTGGAATTCTGCAGCGAGTTTTTTTGTCGTGAGCTTCGCCAACCCCCGAATGCTCGATGCCGAAAATCTCCATTTTCTCAATTGACACAGGATCTGGAATATTCCACAATAGATTGTTTCGATAGTCGAACTATTCGGTTAGCGAAGTCTTATGAGCGATTTAGACGAACGAGCGAGTGATTTTGGATTGATAGTACGCGATATTATCAAGCAATTCCTACAATTGCATGACTCGGCGGCGGGTGGGCCACAGGCCAATCTCGGCCATCAAGACCTAAGGGTCGTCGAGCATTTAGGAGACGCTGGTCCGCAGATGATGCGGATGCTCGCCGAGAATCTTGGCGTAGCCGTCAATTCCATGACTAGCCTCGTAGATAACTTGGAGCATAAAGGTCTTGCGCATCGAACGCGATCCGAAGTCGATCGAAGGGTCGTACACGTCGCGCTGACTGAAGACGGGCGGCAAGTTTATGAAGCGGCCTCGAAGGCAAAATTCTTGTTTCACCGTGCACTCCTTTCTTCGCTGAATGAAGACGAGCAAGAAATTATGCTCGTCTTATTTCGAAAGATATCGCGAGAAGGGTGGAAGCAAGTAGAAAAATTATCGACCAGCACCGCATCGGCAACATCTTCTCGATAGGAAATAGAATGGTTTCAAACTTGATTGAGCACGAGATAGCCGACGCTGATACCGAACAAGATGATCGATCGATTTTAGAATCGTCGGTCGTCAAGTCGCCACATCGCGCTGCCTCCTTAAAACGCCGATCGGGCACCGCATGGCTTCGAATTGGTTTTGTCGCCTTACTTGTGGTGACGGCTTTTGGAGTTGGATGGTGGGTTGCTAGCAATCGCGCTCAGCAACATGAACGGATAGAGCTTCGCGCCTGGACACATTCAGTCGATGTCGACAAAGCGATTGTAACGGTGGAACCTGTTACGTTTCGAGCCGTTCAGCGATATATCGAAGCAGTCGGTACCCTTCATGGCTTCGAAGAAGTTGCGATCAGCTCAAAGCAAGAAGGTCGCGTCGACAAAATCTATCACGATCTTTCGAGCGTCGTTCAGCCTGGACAACTCTTGCTCGAACTTGATCCGACCGACGCGAAACTTGCCGTGGAGCAATCCGAACAAAGCTTGAAAACCGAACTCGCCAGATGGGGATTTACCAAAGTTCCGAGTGAGACCGATGACCTCCAGCAACTTCCAACCGTCATCTCTGCGCGACTAAAATTTGAGCTCGCCCAATTGCGCCAGCAGCGGATGGACCATCTCAAGGCGACCAATTCGGTTGCGACTGAGGACTTAGAACAAGCCAAATCGGATGCGTTAGTATCCGAATCGGACTGGCAGAACCAGCTTCTGATGGCCAACGCGGCAGCGGCAACGGCAAGACTTCGCCAAGCAGAATTGGCGATTGCAAACCAGCGATTGAAGGACATCGCGATTCGCGCTCCTGTTCCATCGTTAACAGCGAATGCTGCCGACCAATACTATACGATCAGCGATCGCATGGTATCCGAAGGGACAATGGTCCGACCCAGTACCGAAGTCTTTCGACTTGTTCTCGGGCGAACCCTCAAGCTCAAACTACAGGTTCCAGAAGCATTAAGTCGTTTGGTTGTCGTTGGTCAGCCCGTCGAAGTTCATTCAGGAGTTTCCGAGACGCCAAGCATCGGAACGGTGGCACGAATTAGTCCGGCCATCGACCGAGCGACAAGGACTCTGAGTGTCGAAGTCGATGTGGCCAATGAAAGTGGAGAGCTAAAACCCGGCGGATTTGCCAAGGCCAAAGTTTTGATCGGTACGGATGAGAACGCAGCTACGATACCGATCGCCGGTCTTTACTCGTTCGCTGGGATTAATAAAATTTTTCTCGACGAAAACGGTACAGCTCGGGAATTGAAGGTGACGCTGGGTGAACAGACAGCAGCGTGGGTTGAAATCGCTTCCCCCGATCTTCCGAATCCCTCGATGGTAGTTACCAGCGGCCAGCGGTTGCTTTCCGAAGGTAGTTCGATTGCGATTCGCGATACTGAGCGCATCAACGAATCGAGATCGGGCGGCGACGAGTCGAAGCAGGTAACGGCTCGTTCGTCCAAGGACGGGCCGCGATGAATTTTTCGGATATTTGCATTCGACGCCCTGTCTTTACTTGGGTGCTGGTCGCCATACCGGTAGTTCTCGGTATCGTTTCGTACCTTGAACTGGGGGTCGACCTCTTCCCAAAAGTCGACTTCCCAGTGATTTCGGTGTCTGCAGCTTTGCCTGGCGCGAGCGCCGAAGAGATGGAAAACGCCGTCACAAAACCGCTCGAAGAAGCCCTTAACACGATATCCGGAATCGACGAGTTGCGATCGACGACACGCGAAGGAAGCACAACGCTCGTCATTCGATTCTTGCTCGAAAAGAACGGTGACGTCGGCGCACAGGAAGCGCGCGACAAAATCTCTTCGATCATTCGCCAGTTGCCCGAGGGCATAGAAGCACCGCTGGTAAACAAGTTCGATTTGGACGCCGCACCGATCATCACACTGGGAGTTTCGGGGAATCGCGACATTCGAGAAGTCACCGAGATCGCCAAGCATCAGATTCAAGAGTTCCTGCAAACTGTTCCTGGAGTTGGCAATGTTTTTATCACCGGTGGTCGCAGCCGCGCGATCAACATTCGCATCGATACCGATCGATTGATCGCTTACTCGATATCGATCGAGGAGGTTCGTCAGGCTTTAATTCGTCAGAACGTCGAGGTCCCAGGGGGCATTGTCGATCAAGGTCAGCGCGAAATGGTGCTCCGCACCTTGGGTCGCATTCCGACAGCCGAAAAATTTAACGACCTCATCGTGGCCAATCGTACCGGGTATCCAATTCGTATTAAGGATATCGGGGTCGCCGAAGACTCCATTGAAGAGCCTCGAGGTCTAAGCCGACTCGATGGTAAAAATGCCGTCAGCTTATTCGTCCAAAAGCAATCGGGAACCAACACCGTGGCGATTTCAGATGCCGTCCAACATCGTTTGGATCGCATTCGTCAATCCTTACCCAGCGATATACGAGTCGAGATCACGCAAGATCAGTCGCGATTTATTCGTGTATCGATGGACGAAGTTCGATTCCATCTTGGCTTAGCCGCCATTCTGGTCGGCATCACCATTCTCCTGTTTATTCGAGATTGGCGAACGACGCTAATCGCTACGCTGGCAATTCCGACATCGATCATCCCAACTTTTTTGTTTATGCAGTATATGGATTTCACGCTAAACAATATCACGATGTTGGGTCTGATTCTTGCGATCGGAATCGTGATCGATGACGCAGTCGTAGTCCATGAAAATATCTTCCGACACATGGAAGAAAACGGTTTGGATGCCATGTCGGCGGCCAGCATCGGGACTCGGGAAATTGGGATGGCCGTTTTGGCGACGAGCTTGTCGCTGGTCGTTATTTTCGTTCCCGTCGCCTTTATGGGCGGTATGGTCGGTCGATTTTTCAGCAGCTTTGGATTGACGGTTGCTTTTTCGATCGTGATGAGTTTGTTCGTTTCCTTTACGCTTACTCCCATGCTCTGCTCGCGATTCTTGAAGCTTGACAAACAAGACAGCGAGCATCCGGGTTCCAAATCAGGTTTGGTCTATACAACGGTTGAGCGATTCTATGGCGCTTGTTTGCGATGGTCCTTGCGACATCGCTGGCTAACCATTCTGGCATGCGTATTGGTCGTTGCCTCGACAGTCCCGATCGCGATGAATCTGGGTGTGAATATGGTTCCGCGAGACGATCAAAGCGAATTCCAAGTCGGTTTTATCACACCGGAAGGCTATACGTTGGACCGGACCGATCAAATTGTTACCGAGATTGAAAGTCGATTGGCGAAACTGCCGGGAGTTGTTCATCGATTCGTTTCGATTGGACAATCCGGGACAGCCAAAGGGCAGGGCGACGTCACACGCGGCTCGATCTACCTTAGGCTCAATGAGCTCGAAGAGCGAACGTTCACTCAATTTGATCTCATGCGTCGGGCTCGTGAAATTCTCCAAGACTACCCTGATCTAAGAACATCGGTTTCCGACGTATCGGCGCTTGGCGGTGGCCCCAACGGCGATAGCCGGATCTTTCAAATCAGTTTGCAAGGACCGGAAGTCGAGCAACTGGCGGCGTATGCCGACAAGCTCAAGGACAAACTGCGTCAGTTACCGGGCTTGGTCGATATCGATTCAACGCTTTCGATGCGCAAGCCTGAAATCCAAGTCGATATCGATCGAGAGCGAGCGATGGATCTCGGAATTCCCGTTCAAACGATTGCGAACACACTGAGTGTGCTGGTCGGCGGTCAAATAGTATCGAGCTATCGCGAAGGGACGGAGCAGTACGATGTTTGGCTAAGAGCCGCCAAGGAGTTTCGCACCGATTCTAAAGACCTGCAATCGTTAGCCATCCTATCACCCACGGCCGGCCAAGTTCAATTGAGTAGTCTGGCAAAAATGCAGGAAAAGCAAGGGCCAAGTCAGATCGATCGCTTGAATCGCCAGCGAACCGTGACGTTGATGGCACACCCGGATGAAGTCTCGCTCAACGAAGCGGTTCAGTTCGCCAACAAATCTGTCGAAGAAATGAACCTGCGTCCGGAATATCAAATCGTTTTCGGTGGCCAGGCCGACATGCTAGCCGAAACGGGTTACTATTTCATGGTCGCGCTTGGACTAAGCGTTACTTTCATGTACTTGATCTTGGCAGCACAATTCGAAAGCTGGATGCATCCGATTAGCATTCTGGCTGCCTTGCCAGTAACGATCCCGCTTGGGTTGTTGTCGCTGCTCTTGTTTCGAACGCCGCTGGACCTCTACGCGATGTTCGGATTGTTTATGCTCTTTGGCATCGTCAAAAAAAATGGTATCTTGCAAGTCGACAAGACCAACGATCTTCGACGCGAAGGGTTGCCAATCTACCAAGCTATCATCGAAGCAAACAACACGCGTCTGCGACCCATCCTCATGACAACCGTGATGTTGATGGCGGCGATGGTACCTATTGCATTGGGGCAAGGACCAGGCGCAAGTGCTCGAGCCAGTATGGCGAAAGTCATCATCGGCGGGCAAGGACTTTCATTGTTGCTGAGCTTACTCGCCACCCCTGTCGCCTACTCATTGTTAGACGACTTGCGTGCTTTTGTAACGAGAAAGTTCAATCGCTCGGCAGTCGAAGATCAAGGCTAGTTCGATTCCATCGCCTTATACGATACACGTTGGGCAAGCCCTCATATTTATGAATTTGGTTTGCGATTCGGCTGGAAGTTCGGATTAGGCGATGGCAATCTAGCTCCCACTTTTTGTCGCCAAGTTTGAAGTTGAGCTTTGAGCGACTCGGCTTTTTCTGGATTCTGTTGCGCAAGATCGTTCGCTTCGCCTAGATCATCCGCAAGATTGTAAAGCTCGACATGATTATCTTCGAAGTATTCAAGCAACTTCCAATGGCCGGCGCGAACGGCGCTGACCGGTGTCGTCGTTGCGTAGTAGTGTGGATAGTGGAAGTACAACGCCTCCCGGTTGAGTTTTGCCGACGGATTTTTTAACAATGGCGACAAATCAACTCCATCCAACTCAATGTCATTTGGCAACTTCACGCCTGCCGCGTTAAGTAGCGTTGGGAACAAGTCCATCATGATGATGGGCTCTTGGCAGACAGCGTTGGCTGCCGTCAGACCTGGCCAGCGGATCGTCATCGGCACGCGGATGCCGCCTTCATAGCACGAGCCTTTACCGCTTCGAAGCGGTAAGTTGTTGGTCACGGGTATATTCTGACCAATTTGTCGATCGATGCCGATGTAGCCTCCGTTGTCACTCGTGAAGATCACCACCGTATTTCGATCGAGCTTTCGCTCTTTAAGTCGCGCCAGTACCCGGCCAACGCTTTCGTCAAAGCTCTTTATCATCGCGGCATAGTCGGCGTTTTGATGGCGCAGCTCTGGCTTCAACTTTGCCGCGAAGTACGATACATCGGCTGGCTTGGCTTCGATCGGAGTGTGTGGGGCATGATGGGCGAAGTATAAGAAAAATGGTTTGTCACCGGCATTGTCGATTACGTTGATCGCCTCGTCAGTCAAGCGATCGGTGAGATACTCGCCGGGCTTACCAAATTCCAAATGCGGTACATAGCGAAACTCCGATCCGAATCTCCCAGTACCGCAGTAAGGCCACCAAAATGAATGCGGCGCGCCCCAGTGCGTTCCGCCAATGTTAACATCAAAGCCATGCGTTTCCGGATAATGATCAGCGTCTCCAAGGTGCCATTTGCCGACGAGAGCCGTGAGATAACCAGCCGCTTGTAGATGTTTCGCCAGCGTTTTTTCAGAATGAGGCAAATCGTGCCGCGAATCGGCTTGTAGCAACGCTCGATTCTTCGGTCCTGATCGAGACCCTTCGGACCAGATCGTTATTTGAACTCGCGCAGCGTGCCTACCGGTCATAAGAGAAGCCCGCGTTGGTGAACAGACCGGCATCGCGTACGCATCAGTGAATCGCACGCTTTCACGGGCGAGCCGGTCGAGGTGCGGAGTCTAATGCAAATCCGCTCCATAGCACCCCACATCGGACCACCCCATGTCATCGGCAAGTATCAAGACGATGTTCGGCCGCTCGGCGAAAACGAAAGTTTGTGCGACGCTCCATACGAGCAGACTGATAATCATCCAACGCATGGTCAGTACTCTCTTCTGGTTCCGAGGCTCTGCCTCGGAACCCACTGCAACGCAGGCTCTGCCTGCAAACGTGAAAACTGCTCGAAAGTGGCGATAAGGTACACGAGGCGGAGCCTCCGAAGCAGTGCGTTCCCAGGCATGAGCCTGTGAACGAGCGTAAAACTTAGCACGCGGTAAATACAGGCGGTCAGCGAGAGGTGTCGAGTTTTTCGGACAACTTCGAAGATTACAACTTTTTGACCTTAAAGCTTCTATACGCAACTGGGTCGTTGTGGCCAGCGAAACCGATGTAGCCTTTTCGGTGATCGAGCCCCTTGGGAACTGATTCGAGTTGACTTCGATCAAACTTGTCGATATCGATATCCAGGATTTTCGTACCGTTCAAAGTTACTTTTATGGTTTGACCACGTACTTCGACTTCTTGGAAATTCCATTCGCCGACCGGACGAAGATATCCGTGCTTGGCTCCGACACAGTGATAAAGCGAGCCGTGATATTGGTATGGTTTTAACGACCCTTTCGGATGGGCTGCGTTGTAGCCATCGCTATCGATGACTTGCAATTCAAGTCCGTCGCGGGCCGAGTGGCCGCCGAGCGGTGATCGAATCGCGATTCCATTATTCCCACCAGGCGGCAGCATGAATTCGAACCGAAGATTGAAATCTTCGTACTCATCTTGAGTAAGCAAATCACCGCCCTTCCCTTTTTTGCAGACAATGGCTCCGTCTTTCATTTCATAGTTGTCCACCGCACCTTGCCAATTCGACAGATCGCGACCATTGACCAGCTCGATATAGCCATCAGCCTCATCTGACGTTAACGTTTTTAGGGCTTCCGCCGGGCCAATTTCGCGAAGGAAAACATTTCGCCATCGAATTTCGCTTCCGTGTGTTTGCAACTGTATCGGACCTTTTGCATAGACCGGATCCTTCATAAAACCATTGGGAAGTTTGACCTCTTCGCCACTCTTGGCGTTGGCGTTCGCTTTCTCGAATGCAACGTATCCGCTCTTCTTGTTAGCGAAGAAGTTTTCTAATACCTCATTGTCGACCACTGTTTCGCCATTGAAGTTGATGGTAACGCGTTCCCCGATCATCGTTATCTTCATTTGATTCCATTCGCCAAATGGTTTATCCATTTTCTTGGAGGGATCTTTCCCCGGAGCACCTTTGCGGTTGTTCCAAAGACCACCCGACCCCTTGTCCTGTCCGAGTTCACGTGGATCACCTTCGGTGGAGTCCCAAATCTGAATCTGCGGGGTTCCTCGCAAATAGATGCCGCTATCGCCCTTTGGCAGTGCCTTGTACTCGAGCCACAATTCAAAATCACCGTAGTCTTTATCTGTGGTCAGATAGAGTCCTTTTCCATCATTGACAAGTTCACCATTCTCGACACTCCAATGAGCATTCAGATGATCGCTACTCGGGTTCCCCTTTTTATCGTTCAAGCCACCTTCAATCGATTTCTTTTTGTAGTTCGATTGCTCCTCTGGCGTCATCGCCCAAAGTTCAATCGGGTCGAGCGTCGACCATCCGTACCATCCGGCGAGATCTTGGCCATTGAATAGTGCCGTGAACCCCGAGGGTGCAGCATTGGCTTCCGCATGAACGTGGCGCAAGTCAAGAAATACCGTGACTGCGATTAATATGGGAAGCGTGGACAGAACAGACTTTGAAAAGGTGCAACTACGGCAAGCGTTCATTAATTGAACTCCTGATATGGGAGGGAGCGATCGGAAAGGAGGACGGCGGAAAAAGCTTCGTCTCATCGTAGTTTCTAACGTGTACCTTGTCATCTAGGGGCGATACAATTGGGCTGTTGGTTTAATCGCCAGCGTCGAGGATTCCGTTTAACCGTTAGCCGTAGGCGTACGTTAAGGGACGCGCTTACGCCTACGGCTGACGGTTAAACGAGTAAATCAAAAGCCCGCTCGCGCCGCTCGCTACCTTTCGTTGATCGTCTTTGCAGAAACCGAATTTCATGCCTGAACCGCCTTCCAATCCGACCCCCGACGAGAACATTGAGTTCCGCCACGCCGCCGAGAAAGTGAAGAGCTTTCCTCAGTCGTCTGGCGTCTACCTTATGAAGGATTCGCAGGGAATCGTCATTTACATTGGCAAGGCCAAGAATTTGCGGAGTCGAGCAACAAGTTATTTCCTCCAGGCGGCTGCTCAAGATACTCGGACTGCCGAATGGATTCACGAGATCGCCGACATCGACTATATGGACTGTGCGAGCGAAGTCGACGCGCTACTGACGGAAAATCGACTTATTAAGGACATTCAGCCTCGGCATAACAGAGATCTTAAAGATGATAAATCGTTTCCCTATTTGATGATTACGACGCACGAGGATTTTCCACGCGTGGAAGTCACCCGCACCCCGAAAGATCGGGGCGCCAAACTATACGGCCCTTTTACCAGCGCTGGTCAGTTGCGAGGCGCCATTCAAGTCATGCAGCGCGTCTTCAAATTCAGGACGTGTGGGCTGGATATTGAAGAATCCGATACGCGCTGGCGTTGGTTTCGACCTTGCTTGCTAGCTTCGATCGATCAATGTACTGCGCCATGTAATCTTCGGATTAGCAAAGATGACTACCGACGCGACATTCGGCGATTGCAAACGTTTCTTGACGGTGGTTCTGTTCGGCTATTAGCTCAAATGCGTGACGAAATGGCGGAGGCCTCGAAGTTACTCGAGTTTGAAAAAGCGGCGCGACTTCGCGACGAGATTCAGTTGCTAGAAAACCTCGACAAAAGAGGCGAAATCGACACCCATGCTCAACCGGAAGTTTTTTACATCGATCCTAAAAAAGGGATTCGAGGCCTCAAAAGAATTCTAGGGATGGATCGCGAGCCTAGGATCATTGAAGGAATCGATATCGCGCATCTCGGAGGCGAGGACACGGTCGCTTCACTTGTACAATTTATCGACGGCATGCCATTCAAGCCTGGCTACCGACGATTCAAAATTCAAGGTGTGCAAGGTATCGATGACTTTCGAAGCATCTATGAGGTCGTTTCGCGGAGGTTTCGCAAACTCCATGACGAGCAGTCGACGTTTCCTGATGTCTTAATGATCGACGGAGGCAAAGGACAGCTCAATGCGGCGCTGGCCGCTTTTCGAGATCAAGGGATCGATCCTCCAACGATCATTTCGTTAGCCAAACGTGACGAGGAAATCTATCAGCCAGGCGAATCGGAACCGATTCGCCTGAGTCGACACGCGTTTGCCCTGCGATTGCTGCAATACGTTCGCGACGAAGCCCACCGATTTGCTCAGCATTACCATCATCTGCTCCGTCGCAAATCGGCTTTCGATGATATGCTTGAGTAACGGCAACCGTTCACGCGACAATTAGCCGGTACGCCAATTTTTAATAGTAGGTCACTCAATGTCGACGATGATTTGATGATCGCGGCGGTCGTCGATAAGTGCGATCGAGTCGTCTGATAACTCGATTCCATCGAGAGACAAACGACGGACTTTTGAACCGCTCGGGCCGTTGTTGAAGGTGATATGGTAAAAGGTTTCGCGAAAGCGATAGTGGATTTTGAATGTTGTCCAAGAAGCTGGCAAGCACGGCTTGAATCGCAATCGGTCTATTTCCAAATGGAGTCCCATCAATGACTCTAAGATCAGTCGATACATCCAACCTGCGGAACCGGTGTACCAAGTCCAACCACCTCGACCGGTGTGTGGTGGTACACCGTAGACGTCGGCGGCTACTACATACGGTTCGACACGGTATGTCGAAATATCTTCTGGTGTCGAACCATGCGAGATTGGATTGATCATCGAAAACAACTCCCAGGCACGTTCATTGTCGCCTTTGGCGGCGGTCGCCATAACCGTCCAGATGGCGCTGTGCGTATACTGACCACCATTTTCTCGTACGCCTGGCAAATATCCTTTGATATAGCCGGGGTTGAGAGCCGACTTGTCAAACGGCGGGTCGAGCAAAAGAATCAGGCGCGCGTCGCGGCGAACAAGCCGACGATTAACACTTTCCATGGCCATGTTCGTTCGCTCGTGGGTTCCGGCTCCCGAAAGAATCGACCAACTTTGTGAGATGGAATCGATCTGGCACTCCTCATTGATTGAGGAGCCCAAAGGCGTGCCGTCATCAAAATAGGCGCGCCGATACCACTGGCCATCCCATGAGTTTTCTTCAATGTTCCCACGAAGTCGTCCGGCTTCGACCGAGTATCGATCATCGAGCGTCGAATCGCCACGTCGCCGAGCAAGTTCAGCAAACTGGTTCAATACGTGGAACTGGAAGAACGCCAGCCAGACGCTCTCGCCTCGTCCGTGCTGACCGACGAGATTCATCCCGTCGTTCCAGTCACCGCATCCCATCAGTGGTAGACCGTGCTCGCCAAATCGCAAACCGCGATCGATCGCTCGAACTCCATGTTCGTAAAGCGTACCGACGTCCTCGGAAATTTGCGGCAGATCATAATTGGATTCTTCGTCGTCTCGCAACATTCGTGACGTTAGAAACGGAACGCGTTCATCCAAAACTCCGGTGTCACCGGTCACACTGACGTAGCGGCAAATAGCAAGTGGCAGCCAAAGGTAATCGTCTGAGAACTGAGTCCGAACGCCACGTCCGACTGGCGGATGCCACCAATGCTGCACATCGCCTTCACGGAACTGATGAGCAGCGGCCCGAAGCAGGTGCTCGCGCAGCAACTGCGGTTGAGAATGAACTAGAGCCATCGCATCTTGCAGTTGATCGCGGAATCCGAACGCTCCACCTGACTGATAAAAACCCGTGCGAGCCCACATTCGGCACGCGAGCGTCTGATAGACGAGCCAGCCATTGGCTAAAAAGTTGACAGATGGATCCGGTGTTTCCAAATACGCAACGCCTAGCGTTCGACTCCAGAAGTCCCATACTCTTTCGATAGCTCGATAAGCGCTCTCGACGCTTCGAAAGCGTTGAGCTAACCCTTTGGCTTCAGCGGCATTTCGGCCCGCTCCGAGCGTGAAGGTAATAGTCCGTTCTTGCCCGTCGGCTAAGGTAAACGGTGCTTGAATAGCGGCGCACGGATCGTACCCAGCGCCGCCTCGCCCTGAAAGCCTGACTCGACGCATGGCCGATGGATTGGCGAATGATCCGTTGCGACCGAGAAATTCCGTTCGATCACCAGTGAACGAACGATTGCTTTCGCTGCAATTGACAAAGGCGACGCGGTCACCGAACTCGGGGTTGTAAACATTGCGAGCATAAACCGCACCGCTTGCAGGATCCGTTTCCGTGACGACATGCATAAGCGATTTCGTTCGCGCATCGCCTAGAACGAGTTCCCAAAAAGCCGTAACAGACAACTGACGCGGCCGTCCGGAATGGTTGGAAATCTTAAGCGAATAGAACTTAACCGGTGCGTCGGTGGCGACGTAAACAGTCAGCTCAGATGTAATTCCTTCTTCGGTGTAATCAAAAATGGTATAGCCAAATCCGTGGCGTATCATATACGTGTTTTTTCCACGGGCCGGTAGCGGGGTGGGCGACCAGAATCGACCTGTTTCTTCATCTCGCAGATAGATAGCCTCGCCGCTCGTATCGGAAACAGGGTCATTGTGCCAAGGTGTGAGTCGGTATTCGTGACTGTTCTCGAACCACGTATACGAACTACCGCCTTCGGAAACGACGGTGCCAAATTGCGAGTTTGCTATCACATTCACCCAAGGCGCGGGAGTCGTCTTGCCAGGTGAAAGAATCACAATATACTCGCGACCATCATGGCTAAAGCCGCCAAGCCCATTAAAAAATTCCAAGTCGCGCTGCGGTGGTTCATACGGAATAGTTTTCTCGGTTTGAGCACTAAGTAGCTTGAGACTTGGGATCGAAACTTCGGCGCGAGCTCGACGAGCGACTTGCTGGGCAAGCGTGCCTCCATCATCGAATAGGACAACTCGAGCAACCGTTTGCAATAGCGCTCGATCTTCCTCCGACATCTGCTCGCCACGCCGAATGAAAACGCCGCCGGGTCGGTCGATTAGCGACGCTTCGGGACTTGCCGCTACAAGATCGACAATCGCTTCCTGTAGCGTCTGGCGATAGACCGAGTCATCTTCATTCCATATCACGAGGTCTACGGTGAGGCCTTTCAGACGCCAATAGGCGTGCGCTTGTATCGCCTGACGGACCAAAGCGATTCGATCATGATCGCGAATCCGAACAAGTACGATCGGGAGATCGCCCGAAATGCCGTAGCCCCACAATCCTGATTGTCCGCGACGATTGCGGCTGAGAATACTCGCTTTGGCACGCCGCAGCGCCGAAGCATATATAATGGAACCCGACAAGCGACCGTAAATTTGTGCATCGGTTTCGGAAGCGCTAAGCTGCTGCAGCAAAATCTGACTGTGCGTCCAAGCGAGGTCAAAAACTCGATCCGCCAGATTGGGATCGTGATACTTTTCTGTGAGTGATTCGATGCTAGAACGCGAGTCAGCAGCACCGGTGACAATATCGATCTTAATCGACTCATTAGCTTGGAGCAGGAGCGTTTGTCGAATGCTCACGATCGGATCGAGCACCGGCCCCTCGGTGTTTGAAAGCATCGATTTGCTTGCGAGAGCTGCCGGAGATGCGAGCGTTCGATGCCGACCGATAAATCGCATTCGATCGGTCTCAAAGGATGGTTCGCCGATGGTCCGCCCGCGCACTGTAAGCATGTGTGTCATCCACGGCGGTTGCTCTTCCGCCGATCGTGGTCGGCGCGTGCAATAGATGGCTTGACGACTGCGTATCCATTCGGTTTGCACAAATAGATTGCTGAATGCTGGATGCGCTTCGTCTTGAGCTTGCGTCGCCATCACGACTTCGGCATAACTTGTAACTTCCAGCGTCCGCGTTGTTTCCGAACGATTTGTCAATGTCACTCGTCGCAGTTCAATATCGTCTTCAGGTGAAACGCTAATTTGGGTGTACGTCTCGATCTGATCATCAATGCGCCGAAACTCAGCCCGCGATTGTGTGAAGATGGCTTCGTATCGCTTCGTGGCGTTAGTCGTAGGTTGCCAAGTGTTTGACCAAACGGCACCGGAATCAACGTCGCGAACATAGCAGAAACTTCCGAAGCTATCTCGCGTCACGTCTTCTCGCCAGCGCGTTACGGCGAGGTCACGCCAACGACTGTACCCCCCCCCAGCACTCGTAACCGCCACATGATACCGACCGTTGGAAAGCAGGTGGGCATCCACCGCCGTTGAGTTAGGATCGGTAAAGACACGCATGATGCCGGTTTCTTCTGCCGAAGCCAAGCGTGTCGCGTTTGCTTCGCTGGCGTGTGGAAAGACCGGCGCCGTCGCTTTCGGAATCCGCTCTTGCAAAAGTAGTTCAGCAGCCCGAAGCATCGGATCGGCCATAAAGCGTCGCTGCATCGGCTTATCGAGTAGTACATAGGCAAGCGAAAGTAGGCTCATCCCTTGGTGATGCGCCATGAACTGCCGCACGGTAACACTCTCAGTGCCTGGTGGTAATCGCGACGGAGTGTAATCGACAGCTTCATAAAAGCCGTACGCTCCTTGCTGTCCGTCAGCCGCCAGTCGCTCAAGGTTCCGGCATGCTGCTTCAGGTTCTACCATCAACGCCATCACACTCGCATAAGGTGCAATCACAAGGTCTTCGGCAAGCCCGCGTTTCAATCCTAGGCCAGGCACACCAAAAGCACGGTACTGATATGTTTTGTGTAGATCGATCGTGTTGTAACCTGATTCCGAAATCCCCCAAGGGACTCCTCGCTGACGTCCATACTCCATCTGCCGACGGACGGCGGCATGATAAGTCCGGTCGAGCAATGTGTTCTCATAATTTGGCATGATCAGAAGCGGCATGAGGTACTCGAACATCGAGCCGCTCCAACTGAGCAGGGCTGGCACGCTTCCCGCGCTGGTCAATAATCGCCCCAGTGCAAACCAATGCTCCTGTCCAAAATCGCCGCGTGCAATAACGATGTAACTCGCCAGTCTCGCTTCGGATGCGAGCAAATCATAGAAGCTCGCATCGAGTCGGCGTTCGACGACGTTATAGCCGATGGAAAATAGATCGCGGGTCGCGTCGTATAGCATTCCGAAATCCATGTCAGCGAATTCGTTGCTCTGAGCAGCCAATTTATCGAGTTGCTGCATCCGTTCGCTCGCATTTTCCGATGCTTGTGCTATCGCCTTTTTGAATTCTCGCAGCCATGACGCTGCGCTCTCGGACGCGAACGGCGCGACGGCTTCCATCAAAGGAAGTGCGGTGTTGGGTAGCTCTGCGATGACTCGAAGCGTTGCGGTACTGTCAAGCTGTGCCAGCATGGTTCGCAACTCGGATAATTTCGCGGTCAATGCCTCCGAGTCCCGAGCGGGAGAGCCCGTGCCTAGCGCCAATGGCTCACTGGTTGGCGTCGCTGGGGCTTGCATGGGGTTGGAATTTTGCCACGAACTTGGTTCCCATAGATTTGCGGGGCGCGATTTAAGCTCGAGCCATGGTGCTAGACGCCGAAGATCCGTTTGATGATCGTTGCACGTTCGCGCATAAGCTCTTGCCCACCATTGAATCTCGGAGTCTACGCCTACTTCTGACGTTAGCTCCTCGGCCTCCTTGCATAAACGCGAAAGCAATGCACTCGCAGCTTCCAATGTCGATGGCGCATGTCCAAGCGTTTCGATCTGACGCTCGATCTTGCGAAGAATAACGACGTTGTTGGTCCTCACATGCGCTCGCCGAGCCACATCCAAAAGTACTCGCAACGTATCTCGCAAGCCGCCGAATGTTCGAGGCGGCAAGATTTTCGCATCGTTCAGCTCGACAAAAGCGCTGGTCAATATCAAGAAATTCGCAGCCAAGTTGCCGCTGTCGACCGTCGATACATATCGAGGATGGAGCGGAGCCAGTGTTCGCGTGTCATACCAATTAAAGAAATGGCCTCGATAGCGTTCCATACGCGAAAGGGTCTCAAAAACACGTTGCGTTCGTTTGAGCAATTCAGCAGCGGAACAGTAGCCAAAGTCATAGGCGGCTAAGTCTGCAACTAATCCCATACCGATATTCGTGGGACTGGTGCGCGGTGCGACGACGAGATCGGGATTGATCTGGATATTGTCCGGCGGTAACCAATGGTCTTCTTCGGATGCAATCTCTTCAAAATAACGCCATGTCGTCCGCGATAGTTTTTCGAGGAAGTGATGTTGGCTTTCCGAGAGTTTTGAACCTGATTTGCGAATGGGCTGGCTCAGCCACCATGCAATCGCAGGCGATACCATCCAAGCGAAAAGAAACGGACTAGCTATTAGCAAGACTTCGCGATTTACCAACGCAAGCAATAGCAAAAGGAAGAGCGACAAAGCTGGTCCGAAAACCATTCGCCGAAATGTTGCGATCAAACTTCCGTCAGTGCCGCGCTCTGAATCGCTGGCCGTTTTCCATTCGAGCAATCGCCGCTTCGTCCAGCACATTCGGACAATTGTTCGTACGATCGCATCGCCGCTGATGTACGCTTCATAAGGCAAAAAGACAAAGGTCAATGCGCTTTGAGCGAGCGGACGTCGCAAAGATTGAATGGACTCAATGATATGCATACGCCATGGCAAATCGGCAGGCTTGCGCAGTAATTGCGACAAGGCACTCAAAAGGACGGGCAGCAGAACGACCGTCATTAAGAAAAATGTGATGCCCCCTGCGATAGTCGACGACATCAATGCGCTGCAAAGCAAGAGCACCAACATGAAGATCGGTACTAGGCTGCGGCGAAGATTGTCGAAAATCTTCCATTGCGATAAGGCAGAGATCGGATTGCGAACTCGTCGCCCAGACCGACTTTTAACCCAAGATAAAAGCCAACCAGCGATCTGCCAATCGCCGCGCATCCATCGATGCCGTCTTGCGATATCAGCAGCGTAACGCGACGGATACTCTTCGTAAAGCGTGACGTCGCTGAGCAAAGCCGAGCGACAATACGCCCCTTCGATCAAATCATGGCTCAAGATCGCATTGTCAGGAAAATTTCCGCAGCACTGCTCGAACGAATCGACGGAGTATATTCCTTTGCCAATAAACGAACCTTCGCCGAAGAGATCTTGGTAGACATCCGAAACGACGCGCGTGTACGGGTCGACGCCAGAATCGCCAGCATATAATTGCACGAAACGCGAACGTTGAGCGCTCGCTAGGGCGACGCCAACGCGTGGCTGGAGTATCGTATAGCCTTCGACGACTCGGCTTCTGTCGGAATCGAAGACGGGGCTGTTCAGCGGATGAGCTAGCGTTCCGACCATCTGAATCGCGGAGTCGCGAGGTAACTGTGTATCGGTGTCGAGCGTGATCACATAGCGCACGCTTTGCAAATTCCCAGTTTCTCCTACAACCACTGAGAAGCGGTCCTGCGCGCCGCGAAGCACCGCATTCAAGTCTGCAAGTTTTCCGCGTTTTCGCTCATACCCCATCCATACACCTTCGCCGTCGTTTCGGCGGCGATTGCGATGAAAAAGATGAAAGATATCCGTGCGAATACTCGCGTATCTTTCATTCAAACGTTCGATGCCCTCACGCGCCAATCGGACAAGCTCCTCATCGGCCTGCATTGTCTTCTCGGGTGCATCGACAAGATCCGTCAGCAACGCAAAATGCAAGTGTGGGTCGCGATTGGCTAAGTAGCGAATCTCTAGTCCATCGATCAGGCGCTCAATTCCTCGGGGATTGGTCAGCATCGTCGGGATAACTACAAGCGTCCGATGCTCCGGTGGGATACCCTTTCGAAAATCCAAGCGAGGTAGCGATTGAGGACTGAGCCATTGCGTTGCCAGCCAGTTAGCTAACCCTACCCCCAAACTCGAAGCACTGATCAACGTTGGAATCCCAAGGAACAAGAGCGTTAGCCAACTCGTCTCATGATGATGCGACCAATTAAAAAGCCAGATCGTCGACGCGAGCGTTACAAAAACAATCGACGTCATGTAACAAGCCAGCGGAAATCGACGTCGCAATTTTTCGATTGCGACTGCCGCCGAGACCCGCATTTCGGTCACACGCTCAAGTATCGGCCGGCCGCGATCGACGAGATAGTATCCTACATGAGAACGTCGATCGTGCGGTTTCTCGCGAGCGTAATTCTCGGCAAGCTGTACAGCTTGCCGAGCTACATCGTACTCCGTATGTTGACTGCGACGTGCTATCCCTTCGACGGCGTGTCGATAGCGATCTCGGGTGGCGAAATCCATTGTCGAATATATTCCCATAGGATCGCCAGCCAATGTTTGTTCGACGAGGCTATGTTGACTAACAAATTGGCGCCAATCGGTTGCGTTCAGAAATCGCAGGCTGTTAATGCTATTGCCGATCGAAACCTGATCCGCTGCTTGTGATTGCCCTTCGGTTCGAACCAAATGTTCCGTCGTCAACCCTTGTTCGGCTAAACGATGTTCAAGCCAGCTATTGGCGAGTGCAAAGTTTGGATTCTGTCCTTGAAGGTGACGCGTCAATTCAGCGATGAAGGCCCCCGAGAGTGGCGGATTTGCGCGAGCCATATCGGCCAAAACAAGAATCAAATCCGTCGGACTCTGTTCGACAACTTGAACCATTTTGGCTGCCCAGTCTCCGGCCAAATCACGATCGCGTCGCGCCGAAGCAATGCGCACTGCGCCTCTTCGAAGGTTCTCGATCAAGGCGAGTCTCAACATTAACGGAAGAGCCCACAGTTCGCCTAACTTGAGCGGCTCGACCGATTGATAGGAGCCGATAAAGCTGTTGAGACCAGCGATATCCACACGGCCATCAACGTGCGAGATCAATTCCAACGCAATTCCATAAACCCGAGGAAAATTGACGGCGGGACCGTTCGCCAATCGAGGCAGCTCGCGGCTATAAGAAGGTGGCAAAAGCCGACGGATTGCCCGGATCTGCTCTTCGACGAGATAAAAATTATCGAGCAACCATTCGGCGGCCGGTTCGATACGTCGATTCTGCGCCGCAGCCGCCGTCACGAGATCATACGTCTCGATTAACACCCGCTCGTTTTCGATGAGCCTTGGCAAAAGTTTGTCGGGCCCTTTACCCGGGGCCAATAGATGCGAAGTTGCAATCGACTTCGCGTGCCGCTCAAGCTGCTCGATACTAAAGAGTTCCGCTCGAAGCGGAGATTCGTCGGCTAACTTGACGAGGGCTGAGACTCGTTCTGCTGACCGACTCCATAGCTTTAATCGCGATAAAATTTCCGAGGTCTTCGGGACATGATGCACGCAACTCTCCTTCTACTCGCTTGGTTCTTCGTCATTTCGTCTGTCCCGTCCCCGTTCGTAGCCCGTCTTTTAGGTAGCTAAAAAGCTGAGCCTTCTAAAGGCGACGTCCTTGGCTAGCCGCTTGCAGGCATGACTACGAACAACGTTGGGCAGTTGAAATATCGCTGTACATTTAAAAGGAGCACTTTAGCGTATTTGTTGGTTTTTAGCGAGGAACAAATCGCCATCTGACTTGTTAATATCCCCTTCAAGCAAATTTTGGTTAGAGATCATCGAAAAATGAATATGAATCGTCACATTCTGCTTGTCGCTCTCGCCTTGTTTGGATTGTTGGAGAACGGCTTCATCGGCTTCAATGTTTTTTGCCAGATTGCGTTCAGCACCAAACGGACGAAGTTAGAAAACGGTAAGCGGGCGACTTGGGGCATCTTTCACGTTAGAATGGAGACATGACTTTCGCACCAAAACACGATTGGACGCTTTACGAAGAGCAGGTTTCGCCTATCGAAAAGGAGCGAATCGCCGCGCAGACGGACCAAAAGCGTTTTGAGACCTACATCGACTATTTTGACACGCTTCGAGAAGCGAAGCGCGGATTGGTAGATCGAGAAGCTTTGGACAGTGCTAATTGGAAAGAGAAGCTAGCGCAGCGAGAAAAGCTGATAAAGATTTTTCTTGCCATGGACGCATTTTAGTATGGATAAAACTCTTCGGCAAGCGTTGATAGATGCTGTCCGCTTTCTAGAGTCGAATGGACTTCGCTCTTGTATTCTTCCGCTTCGACACCAGGTTACCGGCGTCACGATCGATTTAGCGATTGGGGTATCTGGATTTGAGCGACAAATTATTTATCGAGCCACGGACGTCAAAATTTCGAATCGGCTTTTCAGTGTCGCAACTGCAGAAGACATTCTGCTGATGAAATTGATGGCCGGAAGATCGCGAGACAAGCAAGATATTGAAGGAATCGTTATTGCTCAAGGCGCACATTTAGATTGGGACTATTGCCGAACCGTTGCTCGCCAACTTCAAGATGCGTCGGGAATCGACTTGGTTCCTCAAGTCATCGAGTTGCAATCAAAACGTATCTAGTGTTCGATGTGAGAGAGTCAGTTTAGTTGCTGCCAAACGCACCCATGGCTGTTTCGCTCTTGAGTGCCTCGTTCATATCGGCGGTAGCGGCTTCGACGGCAGCTTGCCATGATGGAAGATGCTGATAGCGAGCCGACTGATGGGCGAAGAGGATTCCTCGCGAGTTATTAATGACGGCACCGAGTCCGTTTTTATCAAAGGCGGCTTTGACGTCCTTGGCACCGCCACCTTGTGCACCGTAACCTGGAATTAACAACCATGCGTTCGGCATTCGCTGCCGAAGTTCGATCAACTCATTCGGATAGGTTGCACCGACGACAGCTCCGATTGCACCGTATCCTGAACTGCCGCAAACTTTAAGCGACTCCGCTTGGACCCAATCGGCGACTCGCTGTGAGATTGTCCGGTGATCGATCGAGAGATCTTGCATAAAGCCGCTTCCTGGATTCGAAGTCTTCACAAGAACGAAGATCCCGCTCGATGTTGCATGGCAGCGATCGACGAAGGGCTGCAGCGAATCGTCGCCGAGGTAGGGACTTACCGTGAGCGAGTCGGCTTTCCAAGCACTTGCGTCGCCTCGACCTAGATACGCGGCCGCGTAGGCTTCGGCAGTGGTTCCGATATCGTTTCGTTTCGCGTCGGCGATCACCAAAAGATCTTTGCTGATGGCATACGCGATCACTTCGCCGAGGGCGACCATACCATGCGGGCCAAGCTGTTCAAAGAACGCAACTTGCGGTTTAATGACACCGACGAGCGGGGCGACCACGTCGATCACTTCGCAGCAAAACTTCCGATAGGCATCTGCGATAATGGAGCATGGTGAATCGAGCGACGCAAGAAAGCCTTGGGGTAGCGAGACGGCGCGTGGATCTAGCCCAACGCAAATTGCCGATCGTTTGCGGCGAACTTCATCGGCGAGACGGTCGCCGAAAGCGTGCAAATTCGAGGTATTCATGAGATTCCAGTAATTTTTCGTGGGACAGGTAGTTTAAGTCGCATCCATCGTATCGGCGGCATCCGGCCGACGTAAATCCTCCATCAGCTAGAAATTCTCGGCTGTCGAACGAGCGAGATAGCGTCACTTGTGGAAAACATGTTGATTGAAATGCATCGAGAATGCGTACCGACGCGAAATCATTTTTAGTTAAGGAGCGTAAGGGGAAGTGACGAAGAATGGAGTCTCGATTGCGATCGAAACGAAATTCGAAGTGGCGATCGAGGAAAATCGCGAGCTGAGTCGAGATCGCAACCCATTTCTCCGCAACAACTTAGGGATAAAGCAATAAATATCTCAAAGAGCCATTGCGGAGTACGCGGAAATCTGGATGATTCTCGCTCCCTTGGTTAGTTGATGTCGACGCGAGTCACCAGCAACGGCTAAGAGAAAACATCTTAAAATCTTCGACAGGCGGTTGACGCCGACACGAAAGATCCATAGGATATGACTCCCCAAGTTTCGGAGAAAACGTCGTCAACGACGTCCGAGACGCAAGGAAATTTGATCTTTGACAATTTGGTTGGATTGGTAGATGGCATCTTTGGTCATCGGGTGAAGCTGTTCCTTTCCGAACGGCGGAGTACCGGTGACACAATTTTGTTTGAAGTCGGTTTGTGAATTCTTTTTGATAGGAATTCCTAATACTGATTCAAACGAGCGCATACAAAGAGAAGCGAGAAGCATCGTACGGCTTAGCGGTTAAATCATCCGCTTTGAGAAATACGATGCAACATTGGATTCAAGATACTTGTGCTCGTCTCGTTCTGCGAGATGGATTCAAGAGTTCAAGATTCCGATGGTCAAGTTACTAAGGGCGTACGGGGGATGTCTTGGTATCAAGAGGCGATGAAGAGCGTGGAAGTCTGCGAAAAGCTCGGGGAAGCTGACAAACAAGTGATAATCCCGAGATCCTCGAATTAACATGCACTGAATACATAGGTGCATGTGGCCAACCCAGGGAATTGAAACATCTTAGTACCTGGTGGAAAAGAAAGAAAAATCGATTCCGTAAGTAGCGGCGAGCGAAAGCGGAATAGCCCAAACCGAGGAGGTTTCCTCTTCGGGGTTGTAGGGCCTTGCACATGGGAGTTACAAAGCGAACACTAACTGAACAGCATGGAATGGCTGACCATAGACGGTGACAGTCCGGTAAGTGAAAGTGTAGCGCCTCCCGCAGGAAACCTGAGTAGGTCGAGTCACGTGGAACCTCGACTGAATCTACGGGGACCATCCCGTAAGGCTAAATACTCCTTGATGACCGATAGTGAACTCAGTACAGCGATGGAAAGGTGAGAAGAACCCCTACAAGGGGAGGAACGTGAACCTGAAACCGTACGCTTACAAGCGGTCGGAGCCCTATGTTTACATGGGTGACGGCGTGCCTTTTGCAAAATGATCCGGCGAGTTATTGTTCATAGCAGGTTAAGTCCTTCCGGGACGAAGCCACAGGGAAACCGAGTCTGAATAGGGCGATTTCGTTATGGGCAATAGGCGCGAAACTGTGTGATCTACCCATGGACAGGTTGAAGCGCGGGTTAAACTGCGTGGAGGACCGAACTCATTTGGGTTGAAAACCGATGGGATGATCTGTGGGGAGGAGTGAAAGTCTAATCAAACACAGAGATAGCTCGTTCTCCTCGAAATATTTTCAGGGATAGCCTCAAGCCACTACGTTGCGGGGGTAGAGAGACTGAATTGGATGGGGGCCCTTACTTGGGTACCTCACCGAACCAAACTCCGAATACCGTAACGATTATCTTGGGAGTCAGTCTGCGGGGGATAAGCTCCGTGGTCAAGAGGGAAACAACCCAGATCGTCGGCTAAGGTCCCTAAGTACTATTCAGTCACTAAGAAAGTTGAATTGCTGAGACAGCCAGGATGTTGGCTTAGAAGCAGCCACCATTTAAAAAGTGCGTAACAGCTTACTGGTCGAGCAGTTCTGCGTCGATAATGAACGGGAGTAAATAGTACACCGAAGCCGCGGGATCCAGCAATGGATCGGTAGAGGAGCGCTGATGGGGATATACAAGACGTACCGTAAGGAGCGTTGTCGGCCCCATCAGGTGATTATGCCGGAATGAGTAACGATTAAGCAGGTGAGAATCCTGCTCGCCGAATACCTAAGGTTTCCTTGGCAAGGTAAATCCGCCAAGGGTTAGCCGGTACCTTAGTCGAGGCCGAAAGGCGTAGACGATGGATGGAAGGTTAATATTCCTTCGCCGGTCTTGTGAAGTGATGGAGGGACGGCGTCCGAAAGGTCAGCAGTACAATTAGAAACGTACGTTGGTCCTAACGAGGTGCTGGGTAGGTAAATCCGCCCAGCATAAGCCAAGATAGGATCACGAGAGCATTTAAGATCTCGAAGTGATCGGAAGGACGTCCTAGAAAAGCTTCTAAACGTTAAAGCAAGATCGACCGTACTAAAACTGACACAGGTAGGTAAGAAGAGAATTCTAAGGCGCTCGGGAGAACGGTGGTTAAGGAACTCTGCAAAATGGCTCCGTACGTTCGCAATAAGGAGCGCCTGCTTGGGTGTAAGCTCGAGCGGGCCACAGAAAATCGGCACCAGCGACTGTTTATCAAAAACACAGGACTCTGCGAACTCGTAAGAGGATGTATAGAGTCTGACGCCTGCCCGGTGTTGGTAGGTTAAGGAAGAGAGTTAGCAGCAATGCGAAGCCCGCGACCGAAGCCCCAATAAACGGCGGCCCTAACTATGAGGGTCCTAAGGTAGCGAAGTTCCTTGTCGGGTAAGTTCCGACCTGCATGAAAGGCGTAACGACTGGTGCACTGTCTCAACCACCGACCCGGTGAAATTGTAGTTGTGGTGAAGATGCCACATACCCGCGGCTAGACGGAAAGACCCCATGAACCTTCACTGTAGGCTGATATTGGGTTGAGGTATGTTTTGTGCAGAATAGCTGGGAGGCTGTGAACTGGAGACGCAAGTTTTCAGGGAGCCAACGTTGAGATACCAGCCTGAGCATGCTTTAATTCTAACTTTGTCCCGTATATCCGGGCTTAGGACAGTGTCAGTTGGGCAGTTTGACTGGGGCGGTCTCCTCCTAAAAAGTAACGGAGGAGCGCAATGGTACACTCAGACTGGTCGGTAATCAGTCAAAGAGCGTAAAGGTAGAAGTGTGCTTGACTGCGAGACAAATAAGTCGAGCAGGTACGAAAGTAGGCCTTAGTGATCCGGTAATTCCGAATGGAAGGGTTATCGCTCATCAGATAAAAGGTACTCTGGGGATAACAGGCTTATCGCCACCGAGCGTCCACAGCGGCGTGGCGGTTTGGCACCTCGATGTCGGCTCATCGCATCCTGGGGGTGAAGAAGCTCCCAAGGGTTTGGCTGTTCGCCAATGAAAGCGGTACGTGAGCTGGGTT
>JAWXCK010000032.1:0-22265 GCA_034408855.1 Pirellulaceae bacterium | reverse complement strand
ATACGCTAGTGAGAGACCTGCTAAGCCTTGCCGCATAACATCGTGCTGTCTGGCCCACCTCGATCAAATTCAAACTACAATTGTTTGCCTAAAGTGCAGCACCATAATAGATGCGGTCGGAATTGAAATCAGTGTCAAATCTGTATCTGTGCTCGGATCAAGTGTGACTCGCATCGATTTTACGGTGGTTTTTTCTGAGAGCGCTGATATTTCGTATTCACCAGGAATTAGGTCGTATTCCGCAAAAGAAAAGGTGCCGTCGCCCGCTGTTAGGCTGGTAAAACGTTTGCCCAGTGTATGTGACTCTAGAACTACTCTAATTCCTGAGTCGGGAATGCCGATACTTGTTAGAATCCGTCCATTTAGAGTCGCTGCTTGCAGAAGTTGAAATTCAAAGCCATCACGAATCTCATTCAATCCCAGCGCTTCGATTTCTTCTCGCGCTGTTAAAAAACCAATAGCCGATATTTCAACAATCAATCTTTTATCATCGGGTAACTCCGACGTAAGAAAGCTCCCAGTTAAGTTTGATACAGTATCACTATAAACATATTGATCCACTAGAACGCGGATGGTAGCGTTGGAAATTGTCATTCCATTGCTACCCACCACTTTGCCCGACAATTGCCCGCCCGATCGAAGGTTCACATCAACTACTTGCTGACCGTTCTCTATTATATCGACAACTTCCCCTTGCATTGTAGCAAAATCTGGATGGCTAAAGCTTACATTCCAGACTCCGTCTTGCAACCCACTGATAACATACGAACCATTTAAGCTACTCGACGTCGCTCGATGCAGTAGATCTCCTTGCCGAACGGCCGTAACAGTTGCATTAGATAAACCGTTTCCATCATCAGACGCAACGCGGCCGGAAATTACTCCGCCAACGTCAAATGTCAATGTCGAAAAAAGCTCCGACAGAAATATCGGAATGGTGATTTCGGAGTTTATGTCTTTATGTAAAGTCGAGGTTGCAAAAATGTCGTAACTATCCGCGTGGAGACCATCGAATTCGGCTATTCCGTCAGCATTCGTCACGGCGATTCGCTCGAAGGCATATGTTGCTGATTGAAGTCGAATTGCTACGTCTGGAATCGGAGAGCCACTTCTCCTATCTTCTGCGCGTAGGGACAATGATACTCCTTGCTCGATTGGAATCATGATTAATTTCGGCTCATTGTTAGCGACCGTAACCGTGTACGAGGGGTCTACCAAAGTTGCGGTTCCTACGAAAGAAACAACGTAATTTCCAGGTATTATTCTCGGGAACACAAATGTTCCATCTTGTAGTATTTTGCTTGTGTATACTAGTTTTGTCTGAACATTTTCTACCTTCACCGCAAGGGATTCGAAACTGATGTCAAATCGAGGATACTCCAACACCCCCGACAGCGATGCGCCCGTAGTTGATACAAACTCGTCAAAAGCAAGCTCGACTAGCTTCGATACGCTCACATCAAAATCTCGTGTTGCCTGATCCCCAAGGCGCGTTAAGCCCTTGGAAACAACGTTTAGAAAATCACCCACCGTATCGCCAACTGTTGCAATAAAGCCAGCTTTTAGCGAAATGAATTCTTGATCGGACAAGTACGAGGCAGTAAGCTTATCCAAGATCTCGCTCCAATTGAAAGTATCGCGAGGATTTGAATATGAGAGCCCCGAGTCGAAATCTGCGTACGTTAAAAAAAAGTCGACTTCCTCTTGAGTACGTATGGATTGGAACAACCTTTGACTTACAATTTCTCCTGGTAGTAACAATCCCTTTGGCCCGTTTGAATTGCCAAAACCTATTAATTGTATGTTGTTTCTTCCGATCCCAGATAGTGCACTCGTATAGTCTATTGAAATTTTTTCTGACGATCTAAAATAAACAACCGGCGACAATATGTCGTTCAACGTGTTGTTCTGCCACGAAATGGATGTTGGGACAACACCGTACTGAACTTGTCGCACGAACGATGCGGGTACCGAAACGGTTGGTTGACGAACATCGAGGTTTGAAAGCACTACCTTAAAGGCGTCGGGCAAGATAACTCTTTCTCCTGTTGATGTTTTCTCTATTTGAACGTCGAATACACCTGCTTCGATCCCGATCAAATCGTATGTCGCAAAGAGTTCGGTCTCTGAAACGCGATGGTAGCTCTTAGGGAAGATTTGCAGTCCGTTTGCATCGACTAGACTAGCGATGACACTTCGATCGAAATCGGCTCCCGAGATTTTCAAAGTGCGTTGACCTGAGTTTCCACCCTGTCCCAGGTCTCGGTCCAATACCATGAATCTCGCTGGCTCTACTACTAGGGTGAACTCGATTGATTCAGTGATAGCTTCCCGCGCAAACGCAAGAACATAAAGCTTCTCGTTGGATCCAACAGATTGTATAAGTACCTGTTTCGTCGAATGCCACTCATTCGAAGCCGCGTCAAAATCGCTTCGCGTCGGCATACGGTTGTTCGCAACGTAAAGCTCGAGAAAGCCGCTCTCCGATAGTCTTTCAAGTGAAACAGAAAAAGAATCTTTTGAAGTGTTATTCAGTTCATAGTAGGCGACGTCGCCCACCTTGAGCGTGCCGGTAATTGCACTCGATACGTCTAAAGTAGTGAGTGTCAGAGTGATCGCATTCGAACTAACTCCGGTATTATTGTCTTCACTCAACTCACCAATTCGACCTTGACTGTCGGACCGAACAAGAACGCGATAATCTCCTGGCAGTACACTAGGCAATTGAGCTGTAACGGTTTGAGTATAAAAGTCTCCGCTTCGCAATCCATCGCGTCTTGGAATTCTGGCGATTACAGGGTCGTCAATATCCCAGAATTCGTCCAATGATAAAAAGATAGTGTCCAACCATTCTCTCTGAATGTCGCTTGATCCCGCATTTGATACGGTATAGTCGATTGAGATTTCTTGAGCAGTTTCTGCATGAGACGGAAGAAGTATCGAACTCACGACCAAATCGGCTTCAGTAGATACTGACTCCGTAATTGTGGTTTTTACGATACCAATATTGTTCTCTCGCGCCCTTTCTGCGAGTCGGCTATTTACATCTGCGACGATGATTAAATATTGCTCTCCCAGCCTACCTTGTGGTGCAACGAAGCTGTGTGTCGCCGTATAAAATTCGCCAGTTGCTAGGCCCAGAGGATGTTCGACAGACCCAAGATAGAAGTCATCAAACGTGTCAAACTCTTGATCCATAGAAAGGAACACCGAATCATGCCAAGATTTATCCGTCGACGTTTGTCCAACATTCTCGACCGTCCAAGTTAGCGAGAACTCTTGGCCCGAATTCGGTGCAATCGGCAGGACAACGGTGGATACCTTCAGATCGGGTTCCATTCTCGGACGTATTTCGATATCGCCCTTCAACACTGCCTCGGTCGAGACCTTACCCAGAGTCGAAAGCTCGTTGTTAGTTTCCCCCGAATCTTCGTAGACAAGATAGGAAGAGTCGGTCCGAAGAATTATAAAGAAATCTCCGACTAATTCATTCGGCATTGAGAAACGTCGGGTGTCGGAATATTGCTCATTTGGTTGAAGTGTGTTGGAATGTTGCACAGCTCCCAATAGAATATCTCCATACTCGATCATTTGGTTTGAAGAAAGATAAATTTCGTCATACCAATTGCTTACGTTCGTCGATGCCGACGAATCATTCTTCACGCTCCAAGAAACGTTTATCGTGCCGCCTGATTCGACGATCTGATCAGCCGTAATCAAAGTTACCTTTAGGTCAGAGGCATTTGCTGTCAATGTGATTGGTAAAACAACCGATCGGTTATTATCTTCGTTGGATTCTAAGACATCGTCATTCGAATCGATGCTAAGAATCAAAAAATATGATGCTGGAAATACAAAACTGGGTAATTCTACAGTCAAGTCGTGAGTCGAGTAATGTTCATTTGAATTGAGAGATCCATTGCGCTCGAATGAAACCAGAGGCAGGTCTTCTACGCTTGGCTTTTCGTCCGCGGATAACAGCACTCTATCGAACCACTTTGTCTCGCTTGTGGCACCCGAACCGCCATTTCTCACTGTCCAAGCCAGAACGAGTGGCGTGTTGAACTCCAGTATACTTGGCGCGATGAAGTCTACTACGACTAGATCTGCGGGTTGATTCGTTATCGTTGTTCCGACCATTGAACTACGGCTGTTGTCAAAATTGTTCTGTTCTAAGATGCTATTTTCGCTATCTGCAACCACGAAGACGGTATACGAACCGACTGGTATCTGGAGCCCACCCGTCGTGAAAGATGCCGTGTAACTAGCGCCTGGAATAAGCTCTCCAATGTGTGGATTGCTTCCAACAACAATGTCGGAGGTGAGATCCAACGAGTTATCGGAAGAGAAATAAATACGATCAATCCAGGATGTACCTTTTGTCACTTTCGGGCCAGAATTCGTTATCCGATAGTAGATGGTTGTAGCTTGGTCTGCTATCGCTATTTCCGGCGCTCCCACCCATTCGACTTCGAGATTCGCAAGCACTTCCAATCCTAAGACGTTGATATCGAAAGTTTCCGTATCGTCAGCTCCCTCAGAATCCTTAACAAGTACAGTAACTTCGTATGTTCCAGCATTTTGAATGGAACTTGGCTTCCATTTAAAAGCCCCAGTTGCCAAGTCGATTGTAGCGCCGTCTGGCCCCTTCCATATACTGAACTGCAGAGGATTTGCTGGCGAATCGGCGTCAGTTGCAAAAACACCGAACGAAAGCTCGGAGTTCTGTTCAATCTCCTTAGCTCCAATAGGAGTTATTGACGGTGCTTTGTTCGTTTCCAGTACGGAAATTACGAAAGATTGCGTGTCCGATCCCCCCACGCGATCAATTACTCGAATAGTTACATTGAACGTACCTGGGCCGTCGAGTTCACTCGGTGTCCAGCGGAATTGGCCAGTTACGGCATCTATGATCGCGCCAGTTGGTCCCTTATCGATTGAATACCTCAGCGCGTCGAGAGGAATATCCGGATCGGTAGCCTTCGCCTGAATAACGAGCTGTTCTTCTTCATTGATTGTTTGCAGACCGATCGGAGTGAACACGGGCAGACGATTGACCTCTAAGACATTTGCAGTAAATCTTTCCGTATCGAAGGCGTTCTGGCGATCTGTCGCGCGGACGATGACTTCGAAAATACCCGGCCCTTGGGCTTCCGTCGGCGTCCAGCGCAAAAGACCAGTGTCGGGATCGATAGTGGCTCCTGGCGGGGCTGTATCAAACGAATAGACAATCTTGTCGTTAGGAAGATTCGCATCCATGACAACGATTTGGATGGAAAGCTCCTTGAGTTCATCGATGCTTTGATCGCTAATGTTGCTGATGACCGGTGCCGCGTTTCCGTCATACGGTGTTCCCATGGCAACGGAGATGGTGACGTCGTCGTAGCCGCGATCGCCGACGAGTGGCCAGTTGTTGGTGACGGCGTTGTGTTCTTCCCAACCGATCTTCATCGCATTTGCTCCTTCGGAGCGAACTCGCAAGTGAGCGGCTGGGTCGCTACTATCGGACGTTCCTTGTAAGACGTAGACCGAAAGAAACTGACCTCCTTGAAAGGTCATCGATTTCGCAGTTCGAGCGAGGTCACGTTTCGAGTACGCGACCTGACGCGGTGCAAAATCGAAAACTGTCTGAGCATAGTTAGGTGAAGTCGGAAGAACTCCGCGCACTGATCCGTTCGCGTCATCGACAACGAAGAAGCCTAACTCGTTAAACTCCTCACGACCGACGTTCATCTGGGTGGAGAGTTCGACGATTTGCGAACTATTACCAGGAAGGCCAGCGAACGAGACGCTGATAAAGCCAGCAGGGGCAACTTCGGATTCGCCTTCGATTCTTACAGGTTCTTGGTTCGCTCCTGAGTCGCGCCGCTTGAGATGGTTGATAACCTGAAGGACATCGATAGGCGATGCAAAATTATCACCGTTGGTATCGATATAATTCGAAAGCAATTGCGTTCGAGGGCCAAGCGGCGATTGCGAGTCAGGACCACTGCGTCGATTCAGATGATTGATCACGATCAGGGCATCGATTGGCGAGACCACCATATCGTTGTTGACGTCCATAGGACGAGCTGGATTGCGCCAATCAGAGTTCAACAACAAGCGTTGTTCGAGCTGCTCAAAGAATCGCTGCCGATTCGATAATTTTCGAAAATGAAGGCGACGAGCGTTCTCTTTGAACTTCTTAATAGCGAACATGAAAGTACCGATGTTTCTTGCTGATGATGATCGTGTTGCGTTAAGGGCAGGACACGAAGATCTCGTTCGCAATCGATACGATTTGAATGGACCTTTGAAGTCAATGAGCTTTGACTTCGTCGCTGAGCGTTCCCGCCCCAAAACAATTGTCGCTACTCAAGGTAGTCAACTGCCGTTCGTCAAGCAACTGGCTAGGGGGCGTAAATCTCCCGAATCAGGCAGTTCCAACGGCCTTAGAATCACATAAATCATCGGGGGGAACACTCTATGGTACGAGGGGCGTGGCGGCATTTCGAGCTTCAAAATAACTTGTTCAACACGAAAATTTTGGGTTGACTAAGTTGCGTTAGCTTCTAGCTTGCGTTTCTCGATAAAAACCGGAAGGCTTGCTTGATTTCCCCTGTTTTTCGCTGATTAGTCCGCTAGAACGGCAGACTTGGGTCTTCTCCGCAACCTGGACAGGACATGCGTTTCAATTGCTCAAGATATGCTTTGCGATACTCGGCTTGCAGAACTTCGTTTTCGAGATCAGACGATTCATCAGCCGATGCAGACTTTCCATCGGATGAGATTTTTGCCACATTTTGGCTTGCGTCCGTTGCAGGCGATGGGATTTCATTTTGCATGGGTTGCTACTCCCTAAAAAATAGATAGCCCGGCAGCATTTAGTGGCTGACAGGCCATCCATCAAGTTGAAGTGCACTTACGCGGCGAGCTTCTCTGGAGAAGCACTTTTATCGGAAGATCGCTTTTCAACGATCCATGCCGATGCCTTCTCGATCACCTCAAAAAGATCAGCCTGGTTGGTCTCGAAAAAATTCCGAGAATAGCCGGTCTTTTCGGTGCTCATCGATTTCCATGATCGCGAGATCGAGAAGTCGTAATAGGCATAGCCGCTTGGGCTTTGTCGCTGCCATATGCTTGCTGCAATCGCGCCTTTGCGAACCACGTGGACAGGGTCCATTACTTCGCTTTCGGTTTCTTTTTTCTTTCCTTTCGTTGCTAGTTGTTCGTTCATACATTCCTCCTATTAAAAAAATCGAACAGCACAGTTTGCCATGACTGGAGATGCTACGCAAATCGACCGACGCGAGACGGTATCGAAGCGTTCAGCGGCTGGAGGTTATAGAGAACTTTTGGATAAGTTGGATCGCATGTCCCACTTCGAGTCTTGCCAGTTACTGATCGAGCCTTCTTCTAGGCAATCGGAACAGAGCCAATGAATGACTGACTTTTCGTCGGAAATCACCGTAGCGAGTCGCCCTTTACAACGCTTGTTATGGCATGGAAAGTCGTGACTGACAGAGGCTCCAACCGGTTGCTGCGTCGCCTTCTCAACCAAGAGCGTCAAGAAGCTCGCTAGTCGAAGAGCTGGTTTCGGAAGCGGCTTGACTATCTCGCCTTTCGAATCGAGGAAGTGGTTCAGGTCGGTGATGAATTGCTTCGGCATATGTTGTTGGAGCTTCGGAAGGTTTGAATTCATAATCGAATGGTTTCACGATCTTCCTTTTATACCGGATGAAGTCGGGCTTGAGTTTTTCGTACCCCATTGCGGATCGCTTATTGTTGACGGCTCGAAGAACCTTCAAGAGTTGCTTTCGTATGGGGGCGTATGGTTCAAAGGGTTGATTCCAGAATTCCCATCTAAGAGTCTCGGCGCTTCGATGCGTGGCGAGTTCGAGAAGGTAGGCGGCAAGGTTTCGAAATGCTTCGCGAGAGATGATGACTCGCACTCGGTGGCGTTTATCAAGGGTTGCTGCCTCCTCCCCTTCTTCCCTTTTTAGAAAGCCTCCGCGCTTGACGCTAAGCGAGTAACCGTTGAACTGAATTGGTATCTTGCGGATGTCTTTGATGCTCGTCGCCTCGGCTTCAAAGAACGGATGTTTTCCGTGGGTTGCAAGAATGACGAAGAAGTCTTGATAGCGAAGGTAATGCAGGTTTGCAAAGCCCTGAAGCTTCCGGCGAGATCGCTGCTGACGAGAAAGCTCAATGCCGTACTTGGCAAGAATCTTTTGGTCGACTGCATCCGCGTTCTTGCCCACTGGCACCCTGCCAGTCACATAGAACCAATAGCCGTGCGGCATGTAATTGCTGGCAAGCATCTGCACGAATCCAACTATACTCTTTGTTTCATATCGGTACTCCATATTGCGACTCCTTCAAAAAGAAAAAAAGGAGTGTGATTCATTGCGAATGGCTCACACTCCAAAGCCAAAAATCCTTGTGGCAATCAGCGCTCGCTACTTTCGTCGTGAAAGCAACTCGCACTGCGATGCAACCTCAAGAGCAAACCTCAAGTCCTTCATGTTGCAAACCTCAGCGTTGCGGACGTCGCCTTGGATTGGGCGGCGGCGAACTATATTCCTAGTTACACGCCGCCCAATTCCATTGGCGTTCCGCTTTAACCTCTTCACGGTGACAATCGTCGGTTTCAAAAAACACGTCGACTGTCGACCGCTGATCCACTGCCAAAGCACACTTCTCCGTCAGGAGACGTCTGGTTTGACCGCATGTTGCATCTTGCCAAAGAATCGCTCATTGAAGCCAGCAAGGATGCTCTTTGCACAGCAAAAAGCATCCCGCTAGACTTCACGAGCAAACCGCACTTTCCATTCGGCTAAAAACGCCGTCAGCCCTTTCGTCGGCTTATGTTCGCCCAGCACCACCTGTTAGCAAACAGCACGAGGCAGGAGTACCTTCCCCTGCGCATCGCTCAACTTACACGCGGCTTACTTCCGTAAACCGTTTCAGTCAACTTCTACTGAGGCCCCACTCCCAGTCTTGAGTATTTCGCAAATATTTGAAACAACCGAGGCATCATGCAACCGCGTAGGCGGATTCACGATGCTGGTAAATTCACATTTTGCTTCAAGCACCTCGTTGACTTAACGAGGCTCCGAGGAACCACCCCCGGCAACTCAAGACCTTCCTGCATTATCCATATAAGTTGCTCTCATGTTCACGTGGCTAGCTGACGTTACTCAGCAAGGGTGAACGTACTTGATTCTATGTACGGCTATCAGGCCGTCATACTTTCCGCTTACCGAAAAATTTTCGGAAGCGATTTCAGGGGACAGAATATAGAAGCTTCTCCCTTACCGATGAATCAAGACCCTACTTGCCGTTTGAAGGCCTCCTATTGGTTTCCTTCAAACTTCTTCGGTGTCGTCTCCATGAGAACTTACGACCAAGCGATTACTCGCCTTTCACAGTTGAGCTATTCGCGGTGAGAGACTTACTCTCATCCCCGGATGTGTCTGCATCCGGCTACCTGTCTCACGACAGCATAGGCTCCCTGCGATCGATCAAGTTGAGCGCCCCTTACGAGAGGAAGCGAACCCCTTGTGTGGATTAGGTGGAGCATATTGCTACCACCGCACCAACTTCGTACATGGCGGCCTTCACAAGTTTCTTTCGAGGCTCTTTAAAGAGCCTCGTTGCAAACCTTGCATAAGGTATTTCTGCATCGCCCGTTTTCCAAATCCTTTTTGTTTGAACCTATTGGATAGAACGATTGGATTGCTCTACTGAAATACAAAATCAGTAGCATTACTCAATCGAGCCTCCATCGAGCACGGACAAGCCTGTCTCCAGGCATCCGGCTCTACGGCAGGCACTTGATGGGCGGTTAGCTCCATCGACCCTTAGCATGGTGGTAGCCATGTTTACCGGGCGTGCCTTCCAAATGGAAAAGCGCCGCAAAACGTTTTAGGTTTTTCTAGCGACCTACAAGGACTATCCATCGCCTTGTGGTACGGAGCATAGCAAAAAAACTGTCGGGATTCAAATACTGTTTGCAGAATGTGCCGTAGTCGGAATGACTTTCAATTGTCATCGATTCGCTCAGATTTGATCACAAACTCTTGGATTATTCGTTGCCTCATTTGACTTTGTAATTCGCGATTGGAGGAATTAAGTCGCGCAATTGTGTCTCGGTGAAACCGAGGTGCAGCGTTCATTGCATCACGCTCAATGCGAACGCGATCGTCGATTGCGAGCGATTCCCAGTAGGCAAGAAATCGCTTTTGTTCGTTGTCGTCCCTACTTCTTGCTGGAGGTTCAACAACCTTTGCGTGAGAAGCAACTGGCTTCGACGCATTAGATGGCGCGCAATCAATTATCGTCTCATAATTATGGCGAATCGACGCGGCTAAGAATCCAGCAGGGTTTTTTCTGATACGTTTATCCTTTGCCGCAACAAGCTTATCGTGCATCGAAATCTTTTGCTCGATATGCTCTTTCGTGAACTTCGATGCTAGCTCTTTCGCCACGCGGTCATTGACGCCGCGTCGCTTTAATTCGTTGGTGATGCTGCCAACAACAGTGTCAGCAATCTTCGCCTGCCCTTTCTCTAAAGTTACTTCCCAATTTCCCGGTGAAAGTTTTCTAAAGCGATCGCTTTCCGCAAGTGGACGCAAGAAGCCGATCGATTCTAGCTCGCGAATTGCCGGAATAAGCTTGCGCTTAATCTCGTGAGCATCGTACTTTCTACTAAGCCCGATATGTTCCGTGGCAAATTGCGAAAGCCCGAAAACGAGCCGCGATTTCATGTAGAATCGCTTGTCCAAAAACCTGTACATTTGCCGCGATGTCGAATGCTTTAGCCGAAAGTAAACGCCTAGATCTATTCGCCGCAGATTGCCGCCAGTGAAGGATTCAAAAATCACGTCGTTCCAAGTAAAGCTGCTTAGACCGTCATCGTGAATTTCGTCTTTCGCTCTAAGCTCGAGAGTTTCGATCACATGAAAGGATCGGCTTCTCCATTTTTGTCCTGATCGTTGCCACCATGCGTGTTTGTAGTGCAGCGTTACCGACGTCCAGCGCTTCAACGCATCGTCCAACCGTCGATAAGATTTACCAGAATCACTCCACCCTAAGAACTTTATTAATTCGTATCGAGAGAATTCGACTCGTTTTGATTTGAAACCATTGCGAACATTCGATAGATGTACGAGCACAAGTAGAATGTCACTATCGATTGCATTCGGCAACCCGAAGTGATCGCTACCTGCGATCACCAAAGAACGATTGACTTGAGTCCTTGCTCCTTCATCGAAGATCGTATCTTCGAAGAGCAAAGTATTTTGCCCTGGTTCGGTTCTACTCGAAAGTGCAGCGAGTGGGAATTCAGCTAGGTTCAGTTCATCGGTTCCAAGCGATCGATCGTAGTCGTGAAGCTGAATCACTTTGGCTGTATTGTCTTGTTTCTCGTTCCTCACTCTTTCTATCTTTTAAAAATGAGCATCAGCTCTGTTTTGTTATTTTAATAACAACATTATTAAGATTTACCGGTTCGTAACCTACTGTATTTAAACACGAATACGAAAGAAAAACCGACTCATTCCACGGTACTAAACCGACTCACATCACGGTAACGACCGACTCATTCCACGGTAATTTACCGACTCATTCCACGGTAGTATTTACAAAAGACGGCTCGAATCACGGTACCACTTAAAAAACTTGCTCGAATCACGGTACTGCTATCTCTTACTTCAACCAGCTTGAAGTAACCATACCTGAAATTAAAGCTACCGCGCAATCATATCTTCGCGCAAGTTGAAAAATCTTGCATGCATGAAGACTGGCCATGCAGCAAGGCGACTTGCTTGCATGCTTACAAGTAAGCTTGCAAGGATTCAGGATAGTAAGACAGTAATCCAGCAAGCTTGCAGCTTTGACGACTTTGAAACCAGCAATATTGCAACCAATCTGGCATGGCTGCCAGTCATCTTACTTAGCGGCTGGCATGCTGCGTTTCTTGCCAGCTTGTAAGTAAAGAATCCATCTTGCCAGAAAGCTTTCAACGCGCTAGCGTCGAAAAATCATGATGATTGTGATTTGTAATTCGAAAGGAGGCGTCGGAAAATCGACGCTCGCAGCGCACTTGGTACTTTGGGCGCACAGTCTTAGAATTAAAACAGCGTTGATCGATACCGATAAACAGCGTTCGAGTTCACAGTGGATCGCCGAAGCGGAGCCGACTATCGTAGTTCGAGTTGCAACCACCCCAGAGGAATGCCTCAAGGAAGCCACAGAGCTTCGTAAAAGCCACGATATTGTCGTGGGCGATGGTCCAGCAGGGCTTGACGATATTTCTCGCACCTTACTCATTTTAGCCGATCTTGCAATTTTGCCGCTGACACCATCGATTTTGGATTTGCGAAGTGTTCAACAAGCAACCGATGTCTTGAAGTTTGCTCAGGGCATAAATGGCGGACGACCAGAAGGGCGCATTGTCTTAAATAAAATGAAGACGCGCGACTCTATTTCTAAGGAGCTTAGTTTGGCTGCTCAAAAACTTGGTGTTCAGGTTGCCAAAAGCGTGATTCGAGACTTGCAAGCCTATCGCGATGCGGCCGGTCAGGCCACGAGCGTCTCGTTTTTGGGAAAGAAAGCTCAGTCGGCTGCGGACGATATCGACGCGCTTTTTAGGGAGCTTCTCGACGATAAGGTCGACGAACTTGTTTCAATGACATTAAAAAAGGAGGTTGCAAATGGCTAACGCAAGAAGAAGTCTAGGTGATGCTTTGGCGATGACGCCCGATAAATTGGCGTTCATACATGGGTCTGGAGCGTCGACCGACGCGAAAAAATCGACGTCAGAAGTCGCGGCTGATTTTAACGTCGAGCCGACACGCGCCGAGAATGAAGCTGAAACCGATTTTTCAGCATTGGAACCGAGGCGAATCGATAAGCCTGCACCTCGGATACAAAGAAAGCAAAGTAAGGAACGTGACCACTACGAATTTAACGACGATGCTATGCTTGGAATGGCTAATCTACTTGTCCCGCTAACGACTCGCCTTCAGCCTAAGACGGCTGCGGCTCTAAAGAGAGCAGGCCTTGAGCAAAAGCTTCGCGGACGGAAACCATCGACGGTGCAAGAAATAGCCGAAGCCGCGATTCAGAATTGGCTAAGAAACACGAGCTATCTTGATTGAAGCCCGAAACATTACCCGTTTAGCAATTACCTCATCGAATTGAAACCTGGAATGTTTTTCTTCTGATCCTATGCAGCGGTCGATAGCAATATAAGTCTCTGAATCAATGGTACGTGCCATATTACTTCGCCTGATTTGCAACCGGCAGCATTCTCACGAATCGTTGTCGCGAGTGATTGGATACTCGGTTGCAAATTATCCAAAATTCGAATGCCGCGTTCAAACCAACCGTTGCCTTCGTCAAATCGTTTCGCAAAAACACAGGCAACTCCAAAGTTGTTACAGACTGTGATCTCAAGGATTGGATCAATCGATTTAGCAGCGTTCATGATGTCCATTGCGCGACGGGCGGTAAGAATAGCCTCTGCGTACGATCGCATCGCCATTTCGGCATACGCAAGGTTGTTCAAAATTCGCAAGTGACTGTCGTACAAGGGTGGCTCAGATTCCGAAAGGATTTTATCGAGTTTTTTAGCGGTTTCGTTTGCGAAGTCAACTTCGTTAGAACGTATCGCAACAACCGTAGCGAGATTAAAGTATGCTAATTTCCAAGGATGGTTGTCAGGAAGTGACGACAGTCGCGGTCCAATGTCTTTCATCGATTTTTTACATTGTTCTAAATCTCCATCTGCCAAACGAACAACTGATATATTTAGGTCGGCGATCGTTGTAAGTATATGATCGGGCCCTAATCCCTTTTTGCGTATCTCAAGCGCCTCCTCAAAAGAACTCGTGGCTTTATCGTAGTTTCCTGTTGCAAGGAAGATTGCTCCTTCCACGCTGAATGCGCTGGCACAAGCAGGATGATGCAATCCAAGTCTCGCTGTCAATATCTTGAGAGCATTTATCGCAGCCCTCCTTGCGTTTATCGTATCTCCGCAATGTAGTAGTGCGCTCGCTCGAAGCATTTCACACTCTGCCCACGGAATGGACCAACTCTTTAAACCAAGCAAAGCCTTATTCAATGACTTCAGCGCCAAACCCCACTCGCCCTGAATAAGGCGCAATTGTCCAATGATTTTCCTGAATGATGTGACGTAATCATTCTTTCTATCTGACCTTAAAATCAGTGGAATCAGTTTTGACCGCGCCTGAGCCACTTCTTCGCTGTCCATCATCGATGCAATTTCTTCAAGGCAAATCGACACATAGTGTGGGTGTGAGTTATCAAGTCGACTTTCCAATTCCGATCGCAGTGCCTTTGCTTCGTCAGATTTGCCCATAATTTCACATAACCTAGCTGTATTGGCTATCGAACTGACGAGCGCTACGCTCTCCGATTCATCGAGCAAACTTCGCTCAGAAATAGCTTTTCGAAAAAACTCGAGGCCCTCTTCAAAGTCGCCACATCCAGCTCGCGAAATTCCAAATTCGTTGTAAAAGTTTCCAGTGACATGCCCAATTTCATCCCAAATTAACGGTTGAATCTTTTCGAGCATTCTAACAGACGAGAAATACTTTCCTTCGGCGTTCGCAGATCGTGCGTAGTTAGTGGCTGATTGGATCGCATCTGTGGTACTGCCCACCTTCAGGAAAATACCAACCGCTTCGCTGTAGAACTCCATGGACTCCTCGAATTGTTTCGTCGCATTTAAAAGGCTTCCCATTGCATTCGAAAAAATTGCGACTTCGGATGAGTCCGCTCCCGAAAACTGAATCGACAGCTCTCGGCCTTGTTCAAACGTTACTCGAGCATCATCGTACTGCTGGGACAATCGAAACGCACTGGCTAAATTGAATAACGCATCGCGGCGTAGTGGGTGGCCAGCACCAAGCTCCGTCACGATGTCGTCTGCAACAACTCTCAAACCAACGACAGCGGTAGAAATATTTCCTGCTTCCAATTCACTTGCATATTTGTCTTGCAACTGTTCCATGGTTCGAAGGATTATCTGGTCGTATACCGAAGACTTACCACCCGATTCACCTCTAGGCAACAATAGCCGCAAGCGTTCGCCAATACTTTCAAGAAGCAAGTCTTCCGAAGCGTCGGCACTTGGGACATCAATTTCACCAGCGAGTCTTTCGCATAGCTTTTTAAGATCGTTAATTGTTGGGTCTTGACCAGCAGACACGGTCTAGTCCTCTCACGACACAATAGAAGTAAATTCCATAGTCAAGTAGCGTGCGTTTTTTATCAATCACACGCACAATTCCTTCATCGGGTTCACCATATAACAACGAGATGTTTTGCGCAAATAGCTCTGCTTTAATCAGAAAAACATCGACTTCGGCAAACTTTTTCGTCCTAATAGCGTCGGCAAGCGATTTTGTTCGAAAGACGCACCAAAGAAAGAAAAACTGGTGTGTGCTCAGGAATTGAATGAGTTCAACCTTCGCGCCGAAGCGTTGTCTCGAAATTGCTCGAATATATCCGCAGAGATCCTGATAGGCACTGTTCGAAAACCTCCGTGCGTCCCAGTATTCCGAGAAAGTTCGCTGTAGCACTTCAAAGTTTCCATGAGAAACGCCGGTTCGTCCTGCGAACCAATGACTTATTGTGGCGGGCGTAACACGCATTTGCTCTGCGACCATGGCGTTTGATTTACGAACGTTCTTGAGAATTGTCTGAAGCTCCCGGAGCACGGGCAACATTCGTCCGATCCCCCACTCGTCGCGGATCCCCTTCAAGAAGGTTTCACGATCTACGATTTCGTTCACTGCAATCGACGAAAGCAATCGTTCGTTTGGTTGCTCGTCCTCGATCCTAATAAACTCGCCGATACATATCGGCCTTTCTAGATCGATCTCGTCGAATCCGTTGTCGTCGTCTTCCTCATTCATCATTGCTTCTTCCTGGCATTTCTTTCCTGCAAGCAAGTATTTAGCGCCGCTAAACGACTTCTTTTTCTTTCGAAAGTCAATTGACACTTGTTGTTTCCGTTCGTCCTCGTTTGTTCATTGCAATCACCAGGCCGATGCGGAATTGGAGACAGTTTACGCATTTTCAAGCGGCCAATCCATCGGGGGATCACCGAATGGATAGCCCAGAAAGTCAAGGTTGTTCGAATGAGTTGCCAATATAGTGATCAGCAGTGGAAGGATGCAGCCAAAATTGCATGTCGAGAAGCGAAAAAATACTTGTACGACAAATCAATGGCCAAGGATGTTGCACAGCAAGCACTAATGGAAATCTTTCGAAAGGATCAATCGTACGCCACGAACATCTTCGGACTTGTTGCGAGGACTGCTTCGCGTCGAGCCATAGACGCCAATCGACGTTGCCTCCGACATCGAGTGCGTAATCGCAAATTTTTCGAACACCTGACAGTTGCTATCGAGCCATCGGAGAGAACCCCTTCGAGACACGAAGAACTTTTGAGGGCGATTGATTTGTTGCCACTCGATCTGCACCAGATCATCGACTCGATATTTTTCCGTGGCGATAGTCGTCACGAAGCAGCAAAACGCTATGGCATTTCATACGACACGGTCACGCGTAAGTACAACGCTGCGTGCGACATCTTGCGACGAATTATGTCACCAGAAAATTTTTAGCCATTTGCGCGAAAAACTATCTAGATCCATCGACATATAGTCAGTTACCGAACCAATTTGGCTCGATTTGCAGTAATTACTCAACACTTGTCTCTCCAAAATTGAATCTAAATTCCATTTAGTTCCACAAACCAAAAATCGGACCTAAACATGCCGTCAAATAAGAAAACAACGACCTCACTTTCGAAACTGTCTAAGTCACAGTCCGACTCACTGAAGCTTTTGGCTCAAGTAACCGAAAGTGAACAACCTGGTCTAGATGAACTCAAGCGCTCGGTGCTCAGACTGCACAACGCCATTACAAACTGCGTTGGATTCGTGGCACTGGGCTTCTATCAGGCCGGACGACAGCTACGGGCAGTTCGAAACCTTAAACCACACGGCCAATTCAGCCAGTGGGTTGAAACGGAATGCAAGGAGTCATTTAGCCTTCGAACTGCCCAACGATACATGGCATTTAGCGAGTTCGTCGATAGAAACATTGCCACACTTAGAGGCGATTTGAAAGAATCGCTTCCAAGTCTAGAAATTGACGAGCTTTCCGATGAAGAGGTCTTACGTCGATTACCGTCATCGAGAATCTTTTCAATAATGGCAGAAAAAAAAGCCACGACCAAGGATCTGCCAAACTCAATCAATGCTTCTGACATTCTTAGTCGCGATTTCAAGGCGTCAATCGCGAATTTCTTAGGAACACCCGATCTTATCCTTACTAGTATCCACTTGGGCATCAACGAGATTGACACACCCGAGATTGTAACCGGCAATAAAGCGACAATCGGTCGCACTCTTTGGCCTTTCACCGTCTTATCGATCATAGGGCCAACCGCACGCGCGGAATCTTGGATCGATGATCTCTTCGATGCCGCAGAGAGAAATGAAGTCCGAGAGGCACTTATCTTGTTGCCGACGCAAAAGCTACACGAATCGAACAACAAAAATCTTCTTGAACTACCGCAACTTCTATTTGCAAATACACATCCCTTACTCCCATCTGCGGGAAAGGCATCGAAACTTGGGATGTCATTGCTCCTTCTTTCCGATACGGATCGACTTCCGGATTTCGCATCGGCTTTCACAGAATTCGGGATCGTAAAAATTCCATATACGATCGATTAGCCTTTCTCAACCATACTCTCAACCCAGTACGTTATCTCGAAAAGCCTTCCTCGATTTCCGACCGATTATTTCCCCTTCACCAATCTAGGATTCACCATGTCCGAAAACAATTTCTATCGAACTAGAAAAACCCGTCGAAATGATTCACTCGATGTTTTGAGATTCCACGCCGTAATTGGCGGTTCGAAGTCTCAGCTCACGAACATCCTTCGCGATGACCCCAAGGCACTCGTACTAGCTATCGACAACCTTCGTGAGATTCAAATTCTCCGTGAAGAGTTTGGTGATAAGAGCATCTTCTATTTTGCAATGGGGGCGGGTGAAACCTCTGGAACTTTGCATCAGTCTTCTTCGCCATCAGTGCGGGCTGCATCTGAAAAGACCGCAAATATGAATACGTTTGGGGGATATGGCGGTCGATTAATGAACGCAAAAACGGCCGCTCTTTCATTAATTCAATCGGCTGATTTTCAGCAATTCCTTCGTCAACTTCCCGAACAGGCACTTGAAAGAACGAATTGCATGCCGTCGATGGTTACGATCGACCTGCATGGAAGTATTGCCGGAGCAGCATTTGCTGGTTCAGCAGTCGTATTGGCAAAGGAATTTGTTCGCTCCCTCTCCAACCTTGAAACGAGCATTCAACTTCGGTTCAATATTCTCGGACCTGGAACTTTCGTAGGGGTAACCTCCCGCTGTCGAATCAACGCTGCATCTTCGTTGCTTAGCACGTTGCACTATGCGCTTCGATATGAAGAGGTGTTTGAAAGGAAGACCTGCAAGAGCATATTCTTACACGAAATTTTACCGACCGGTCAGAACCGAGATCGCCGTGATGAATACCTCCTTCTCGACGGCGTATACACTCAGTCGATTCAAATGACCGACTATCTGGCATTGCCGCAACCCAATCGCGAACAGGACGATCAGTTCGGTGCGATCCTTAGCCGAGAGGTTGATTTTAAGAATCCGCTGAATCGTCGTCTCGATATCGCAGCACCGATTGCCAAAGTATATCGGAATTTGATTCAGACGATGAGACTTGGGATCGTTCCAGACATGTCGACAGTCGAAGAAGTCATATTCGACGTTGTCTCGATCGACCCTAATCGTCGTGAAGAGGTTCAATCCATCGCTGAACGTGTTCCGTTCGATGACCCTGTTAGTTTAGTCAATGCGATCAATAAGCAGTGTGCCGTAACTCGATTCGCGATGCGGTATCAATCGCAAGTCACCACCGACTTTGTTCCCGAGGACGTGAGACTCACACTCGCCGAATATCCCAAAACGTTTGACGAACTAACCAAACGATTGGAATTGTTTGCCGGTTTTGAGAAGCTTGCTTCATCAACGTTAGCTTCGGTCGAGCAAGATCTGAACGACACATTCAACCAGTCCGAAAACTTAGAACAGAATTTCCTCGACAAGGTCACCAAACTCCAGTGGTGGCGATCGACTTCAGTCTCTAAAGGCGTCTTTGACCTAATGGTGAAGATTCGTGATGTAGCCGACTCAATAGCTGAACTTGAAGCGAAACAACAAGCGGTTCTTCGTGGTTTAACTTCAGTGAAAGGCGAAATCGAATATTTCCACGGAATTCTCGTCGGTGTGGAAAAAACGCTTGAAGCCTACATCACCAAGGACCAAATGCAACAGGAGTCGAACGCCGTTGTCTGCGACCATATCGACCATCATTTTGCAGGGTTACTAAAGATCGCGAGCATGTCGGAAAAAGAGCAACTCCTAGTGCTTGGTTCTGCGGCAGCTCATTGTTCCGAATACGGATTAGCGAAGATCGCGGGCGCGCCATCAAATCGGCTGGAGGTGATAGCGGATCTTATCGTCAACGGCGCGTATCAGAGTGTGGGTCCAGCTCATGGTGCGTACATGCGACAGGAAAAAGCCGACGTCGTTTACGCTCTCCCCCCGCTTCCTCGCGAGAGTGAAGAGCGGCTCAAGGACCTGATCGAATCACTCGATCCTGGTTCAACCGTGGTATTTGCTGACACTAATGCTCATGGAGCGTGCGTCGCCCGAATTCGATTTCGTCGCTTTCATTCCGTGCAGTCTCTTTTCGACGGACTTACGGGACACGACCTATGGTTGGCTTATACCGACGAACGGAATGCTCTCAATACGATCGACGAATGGAATTCGCTCAAGGATTTTGGCGGACGCATCGAAGGCGAGCGCATCGTTTTCGACAAGGTAAAGGAATAAGCTTTTTCAGCTCACTTTCGACAAAGTGGTTTACGCATAGCTCTTGAATTTACACACTCGAATCTCTTAAATCCCTTCATCAATACGATTACTCATGAAAACAACATCCCTAACCAAACGCACCGTCCCATCCAAATCCACCAATGCCAATCCTCGACAACGGCGCTGGTTGGAATCTTCAGGTTCTTCCTGGGTTTGGATACTCATTTTACTCTCGGTATCGTCTTTAGCGCTCGTTGATCGCTACCGGCTAAACCATGTCATTGACCAGCAAGTTACCAGACTTCACGAAGTCGAATCAGAGTTCCAAGCAAATCAAGCCAAACTTGCCAAAACTCTTTCGACGATATCGGCATCCGCTGCCGAAGTTGAGCGAATACAAAATCTACATTTAAAACGACTTCAAGACTTCGCTCGTTTCGTCGATGAAGATCCAGCGATGCAGCGCCGGATTCTTGAGGAAGCTCTTAGCTTCGCAAAAATCGCAAAAATAAGCACAGAATCGGTCGACGAACCAATTGCCAAGCTACCCATATCAACGGCGCTAGCTCCAAATTGCAAGGTCTCGATTCTATCGGCAAACCAAACGCGATCTATAGCTACTGTGGACATTTCCGTGAACAAGCAATCGGGCGAATTTGTCGAGGGTCTATCGCGAGTCGACTTTGTGGCCGAGTGCCAAAATCGGAATATCTATCCAGTTCGAGTCGAGCAAACATCGGCATCGATAGGAACATTGAGTCTTAGCATCCTTCTGGACTGTTCGTCATCAGTAGCAGGACCTGACTTTGAGAAACTCAAGGAGGCGTGTACGGCGCTTGTTAAGCAAACCGCGAACCCTTGGAAAGTAAGGATCGTCAGATTTGCATCCGACGTAAAAGCTATCTCGCCGCGGTCACATGATCAAGACGTTCATATTGAGGCAATCGCTGCGCTTTCTGCCGATGGCGCAACGCAAATGAACGAAGCACTCCGATTCGATGCTCAAGAGCAAGTGCGACTTACTGGAAGAAAAGTGACAATCCTCTTCACGGATGGCATCGACAGTAGCAATCGCATCGACATTGAGCACACGCTTCAGCTCTACCGAGAAGCTCAGTGTCAGGTTCACGTCGTTGGACTTGATCGTGGCCAAATCGACGAGCCATCGCTTCGCCTCATTGCAACCGAAACGGGCGGATCTTTTCAAACAATTGCTGACGCGAATCAACTTGCGGCAACCTTCACCGCGATTGCTGATCGCATGAAGGCTCCAGTCTATCGATTGACGATGCTTACGCCGATCGAGTTAAAGGGTTTCAAACTGGCCGTCGGTGGACTTCCCAGCATCGAGGTCAAAACTGAGCAACTTATAGCGAAAAAGCGATGAATAATCCATCCATCAGACCATGGCACCATACGGATGCTTGGCGGATTTGAAGCGTGTTTCCACTTTGGAGATGAAAGAAGATGAAAAAAGAAAAGGAAGTAGAGAAGGAACAGAAAGGACAAGGCCCAGCGTTTGTTAAACGCATCGGGTCAGTCAAGTGTAGCGTGTTTGAAAATGCAGCCGAATCGGGCCGCATGTATTCCAACTTATCCGTTGTTCGTCGTTATAGGGCGAATGATGGAGAGTGGCACGATACGAACGTCTTAAATGGGACGGCGGACGGGCTCGCTGCTATCGAAGCTTTGCGATGTGCGATTGACTTTGTCAATCATCGCGAAGTTGAACGCAATGAATCGGCTGACGAGTAGAGGAGGGGAAACAATGAGACCAAGAAACGTCCTAGTATCCGACCTTCTCGAACAACTTGAACGCCTCGGCGCTCACGGCTTTTCGCTCTTTGATGCCTGTGCAGGTATCGAGGTGATGGAAGCATATACACGGGCGCAGGCCCTAGATGATGGCGTCCTTGTTGACGTCAGTGCACAAGCTAGAGCATTGGGGATTTGTTTTCCCTTTGCGGTCACGGCGTGTGCATGGGCGGAAGTGATCGGCTTCCCGTTCAATGCGAACGACAAGCAGGAAGAAGAAAGGCGAGTAAAGGAGTTGATTGAACGAGCTAATAAAGAGCTCTCACAATCAACTTTGCGCGACGTGTGTTTCTCTATCTCGGTAGAGAAATCAAAAGGAAGCGAAGAAGTTGAACTTCGTGCAACGTTTAGCCGTGGAGACGATGGAGACCCCGTCTATACGGTAATGCTGAGTTACGAAGATTAGCTTGGGGGTTCCAGTGATGGCTGATGCTGTGTGCGTAGTAAGTAAGGTAAGGATGCAACGGAAGGCGACAAGCTTGTCGCCTT
>JAWXCK010000031.1:0-12844 GCA_034408855.1 Pirellulaceae bacterium | reverse complement strand
TCAGATCCTTCACGAACTATCGCCTACGAATCCTGTTCTTTTGTGGGAAGCTCGACCTCATGCCCAATCAATTAACCCACTAAAATTCCTGAAGAGCCGGCGACTAGTACACCAGAACGAAGCCGTCGGAGGCAAGCTCCGAACGGATGACAAATCGAATCGGAAGGTGGCAGACTGATGGCACTTGGCCACCGAGGGCAGGAAAAGAACGGCCGCACACTATCGGTCGTGCTCATCGGTTCAGCGCCACGCACGATCGATACCGCCGTGGAAGTTGGAGTAGATTGCTATACGTTGTCCCAATGAAATCAGCGTATTCTTCCCGTCTGCAGTTCGCTCACTTGTTTGCTTGCCTAGGTGCTGCTGGTTATACTGTTCGAGGAGGACGAAATGACACTTGAAACAATGATTGATAGATTAACGCGGAATGAGCAGTTGATAGCGATGGAATTGTTATGGAAGAAACTTACGCAAGCCGAAGGCACTGCGGAACCGCCGGGCTGGCATCGAGATGTTGTTGCAGAACGCGTGGCTGCTGTTGAGAATGGCTCCGACGCGTTGACTGACTGGGCGGACGCGAAGAAACGATTGGCGAAAAGACTGCAATGAGAATCAAGCTCTCTGGAGGGGCGGAGCGCGATCTTGAGCGAGGCTGTGATTTCTACCGCAACATCGACCCCGATCTTGCGATCTACTTTTACGACTGTCTTGCTAGCGATATTGATTCCTTGGTGCTGTACGCTGGCGTCCATGCCTCCGTTGATGGTTGGCACTACACGTTTTCAAAACGTTTTCCATTTGTGATTTGGTACGGTGTTAGCGGTGGCATGGTTAATGTTTACGCTGTCCTAGATGGGCGGTCTGAACCCTCGGAAAACGACGCCATCTTGCGACGGCGACCTGGGGATAACGAATAAAGGATTAGATGCTGCGGCGAAGCACGTAGCGCCAGCGATAGGTTTGGCCGCGTTGATGGTGGGTTGCATCGATGGTCGGTTGAATCAGAAGCGTTCGCAATGCTGCGTCAAAATGTAGGGGCGCGTTGCCGATCGAATCGATCGTTGCGGACATCCCATCGGGATGCTCCAGTAGCACCGAGTTGTTTGAGACGATGGTCGCCTTCCAAATTGTCGGAACATGGTATAACGAACCTAGTCGTTCGGGAGCAGCCGCCGTTCGACAAGCGATATCCATTGCGATCGCTTCGGTCATCGAATCGCCTTCGATCGTCGCTGACCAATGAGCTTTGCCGGCCATGCCGACAGCCAACAAGACCGGCTTGCCGCCTGCACCAACATTTTCGCAAACGATCTGCTGGAACGGTGAGCTCTCCGGCCAATTCTGGTTTGCGTTCCCCTCGATGCTCGCGAGAATCAAGACAGGAGTTTTTCCAGCCGAGTGGACCAATGATTCCGTGAGCGGAATGGCGTTAGCCACCGGTTCAGAACCATTGTCTTGGAGCCACCAGATGCAGTGGCCGATGCGATCACCGCTGGCGTAGCAGCGCGCAATGAAAGCCCCTGATGACGAATGATCGTTGGGAATGCAGTCGGCGTATTCGATGCTTCGGCGCGCAAGCGGATCGGTTACCGATGAAGGAATGTTCATGACGTTTCTGCTTCTTCGGAAACGCGCCATTGGAGAAAGGCATCGAGAAACTCTTGGATTTCGCCGTCCATGACCGCATGAAAATTACCGACCAAGAAACCGGTGCGCGAATCTTTTACGCGCTGATCGGGATGTAAAAAATAGTTTCGAATTTGTGAACCGAAGCCGACTCGAGCTTTGTTTTTGTACTTCGCAGCCTGTTCGACTTCGCGCTTTTCTTCTTCAAGACGGGCTAAGCGACTTCGCAACATCTTCCAAGCTTGAGCTCGATTCTTATGTTGACTTCGATCGTTCTGGCATTGAACGGCGATTCCGGTCGGAATATGCGTCAGCCGAATCGCCGAACTTGTTTTGTTCACATGCTGGCCACCCGCTCCGGATGCTCGATAGACATCCTCTCGGACTTCTTTCTCTGGAATATCGATTTCGACGGAGTCGCCAACTTCAGGCGAGACATCGACAGCCGCGAAACTTGTCTGGCGTTTTCCGTCGGCATTGAAAGGGCTATTGCGAACCAATCGATGCATCCCTTCTTCGCCTTTGAGGTATCCATAAGCCATCGGCCCGCGAATCGCGATCGTTGCTTGTGTAATCCCCGCCTCTTCGTTGTCCGATCGATCGAGTAACTCGGCTTCGTAGTCGTGTTTCTTCGCCCACTTCAAATACATCCCGAGAAGGATTTCGGCCCAATCGTTGGCATCCAAGCCACCGTCGCGGGCATGCACGCTGAGAATCGCCCCACAACTATCGAGCGGCCCATTGAGAAGAGCGGCCAACTCAAGCTGTTCGACAAGCGTCGTTAGCGAGTCGAGTTCGGCAGCGATCTCGTCGATGATTCCCGGTTCTTCAGCCGCCATCTCGCTGAGTTCACGAACATCCGCAAGTCGCGACGTTGCATCGCGAATCGGCTGAACAACACTCCGAAGCGATTTAAGTTCCGCGACCGTTTGCTGAGCTTGTTCTTGATTATTCCAGAAATCGGGCTGAGCCATTTTGGCTTCAAGCCCTTCTATCGAGCCGACTTTGATATCGTAGTCAAAGAGAGCCTCGTAACAAAAGGCTGCGTTGTTCAAGGCTCTCGGTGCGTGAGACAAGTTCGGCGATATTCATAGGGTAGCAATCATTCAATGACGAGCGATATCAAAGCGACGGTCGAGCATGTATTATCAACAGAATGTGTTTCTTTGCTAGTGCATCGAAATCGCGATTCCTGGCATCGGTTCGCACGGGCCTATTTGTCGACCGTTTAGCAAAATATGCGTTCAAATCCCATCATTATCGGCATCGTAGGCGGCGTTGCATCCGGCAAGAGCGAAGTTGCAAAGCAACTTGTGCTGCGTGGTGCCGTTCACATCAGCGCTGACGAACTGGGCCATTCGCTCTTGAACGACGATCCTCGGATTCATTCGGAAGTCGTCGCCTTGCTGGGGGTTCAGGTCTTGGATCGCGCCGGGAAAGTCGATCGAACGAAAATCGCAGCGATGGTTTTTGGAAGTGATGCAGAATCGAAGAGTCGTCGAACGGCTTTGGAAGCGATCTTGCATCCAGCGATTCGGAAAGCGGCTGAGCAAAGGGTGAGTGAATTGCAAAAGCATGATGCCGTTGCGATGATCATTCTCGATGCACCGCTCCTGATCGAAGCCGATTGGGTATCGCTATGCGACGAGATTGTCTTCGTCGATACGCCGTTGGAAATGCGGCAGCGATTGGCGGCGCTTCGAGGTTGGACTATCGAGGAACTGGAACGACGTGAAGCGGCTCAGGTATCGTTAGACAAAAAACGCAACGTTGCAACGGAGATTCTGGTCAACGATCAAGATGTCGAACGATTGCGAGAAAAATGCGATGCGTTGTTTCAAAAACTAATGTTTAACCCGTAGCCGAAGCTACGTTAAGTAGTGGATCTTGTTAAAGATCCCTAGATACCTTCGGGAGCAGGAAATATGGATTTATTTGCCAAAGCCGAACAAGAGAATTTCACTCGCAACCAGCCGCTAGCGGCTCGGATGCGACCGCGAGTTCTTTCCGATTTCGTCGGGCAGCAGCATTTTTTGGGGCCCGGAAAATTGCTTCGGCGTTTAATCGACGCGCGACGGTTGGGATCGATTCTCTTTTTCGGTCCACCGGGAACAGGCAAAACGACGTTGGCACATCTATTGGCGACAGAAACCGGCGGTGCCTTTCGAACGCTGAGCGCCGTCACGAGCGGCGTAAAGGAACTTCGCGAAACTCTCGAATGGGCTCGCAATGAAGTTGCGGCGGCTGGCAAACGCCCGATTCTTTTTATCGACGAAATTCATCGCTTCAATCGCGCGCAGCAAGACGCCCTTTTGCCCGATGTTGAAAGCGGAGTCGTAACACTTGTCGGAGCTACAACTAGCAATCCATTTTTCGCCGTCAACGGAGCACTGCTGAGTCGATCTCAGATTTTTCAATTCGAACCGCTTACGCCAGTGGACATTCGATCTTTACTTCAGCGAGCCATCACCAACCGCGACGTAGGAATGGGGTACATGAAGATCGAGATCGAAGAATCAGCGATGACTTTCTTGACAACGATTGTCGAAGGCGATGCTAGAAAAGCGTTAGGAGCGCTCGAAATCGCCGTGCTGTCGTCGCAGGAGCGACCTGTTCGAATTTCGCTCGAACTGGCTCGCGAATCGATCCAAGCCAAAACGATTCAATTCGATGCGACCGGCGAACAGCACTATGATTTGGCCAGTGCTCTGATCAAGAGCATTCGAGGAAGCGACTGCGATGCGGCGCTGTATTGGTTGGCGCGAGCCATCGAAAGCGGCGAGGATATTCGATTCTTGTGCCGGCGGTTAGTGATACTTGCCAGCGAAGATATCGGAAATGCCGATCCAGCCGCCCTTACGCTTGCTGTTTCCACTATGCAGGCTTGCGAATTCATCGGGTTGCCGGAATGCCAACTGACACTTTCGCAAGCGGTTATTTATCTCTCACTAGCTCCAAAGAGCAACGCAGCGACAACCGCGATTGGAAACGCGAGGCGGGATGTTCGAGAAGGGTCGCTCATCCCGGTCCCGATTCACCTTCGCGATGGTCACTATGACGGTGCCGAACGATTGGGGCATGGAAAAGGATATCAATATTCGCACGAGTCGGAGGATGGCGTTGCTCATCAAGAATATCTCGGAGTCGATCGAACGTATTATGTTCCGACCGATCGAGGCATGGAGCGAGAGCTTTCTGAACGGCTTGCAGCCTTTAAACGACGGCTAAAAGGGAATTCGTCCGATTGAATGAGCCGTGGCGTCGAAGGCTCCGCCACAGCCACCCGACCGCGTTTTTCGGATGGGAAGAAATCGACGAATCGGATAGAAAGATATCACGATGCGTTCAACACTATTTTTTATTCCCCACGAGATTGGCCCGTTCACCTTTTTAGGGTTTGGTTGGGCACTTCTTTTGTTGGTCATTTTATTTGTCTTGAACGTCGGATATCGGCGTTTTCGAGGAGAAAGCTGGTCACGCGCCGCCGGAGATTGGGTCACGTGGGCCATCGGCGCGGCGGTGATTGCTTTTTTGCTACCGCGAATAGAGCAAGAATTTCCTAACGGAATGGGCGGTGTTTATAAAGTCGGACTTCCGATTCGCGGCTATGGGCTGATGTTGATGTCGGGCGTTATTGCGGCCATTGGACTGAGTTACTATCGGGCCAAGCAATTTGGATGGAGCGTCGATCAACTCCTTTCGCTAGCATTCGCGACAGTTGTCAGCGGCATTATTGGGGCACGTGTTTTTTTTGTCGTCCAAAAATGGTCGGAGCTGCCCGGCGATACTTTGTGGGAGCGTTTGTACGAAGCGTTGAAGTTCACCGAAGGTGGCCTGGTGGTCTACGGATGTTTGATTGGAGGGGTGATGGGGATCACGCTTTGGTGTTTTTGGAAAGGCTTTCGTTTGCTGGCCATTACCGATTTGATCATGCCTGGATTTCTGCTTGGTTTGGCCATCGGTCGCGTCGGATGTTTGTTCAACGGATGCTGCTTTGGCGGCTATTGTGACGCAAATTTACCAGCCATTTCGTTCCCCAGAGGTTCACTCCCCTACATGGAGCAGCTCGAGTCGGGAGAGCTTTTGGGATTGCGGCTAGCGTCGCGCGACTCGTTCGGGCAAGGAACCATCGCCGAAGTTCGACCTGAAACATGGGCTTCTCAGCAAGGCTTAAAACCTGGCATGCAAATCGAATTGCGAACGGGGGCCACCCCTCCACAGCGAGGACAAGATCCGGCTGGACCGCTACAAGTAATGGCGGAAATCGCTGTCGATGGTCGAGTGCTCGAGGTGACGGCGGTCCTTCCAAAACGGAGCTTGGCGACCCATCCGACCCAGATTTATTCGACGATTGATGCAGCGCTTCTCAGCGGATTTCTTTTTTGCCTTTGGCCGAACGTTCGACGCGAAGGGACTGTCTTCGGGCTTGGATTGATTATGTATGGATTCAGTCGGATCATTGAAGAATGGATCCGGGTCGATGAGGCAGGTCAATTCGGAACGTCGCTTACCATCTCCCAATGGATCAGTTTAGGAGGAATTTTGACCGGTTTAACCATTTTGATCCTCCAGCGAAGCTGGCCAATGGATGCGAGAATCGGACTCAAGCAAGTATCTAACCGTGAGCCGTCGGCGCTAGCCGCGGGTTCTTGAAATACTAGGATTCCTTCAGATTTTCGAGGAGAGGAACCGGCGGCTAGCCTAGATATTGCATGGGAAATCCCGAAATTGTTTGAACACGATGATGCATATATGCTTAGAAAACCATTCTAAAAGCAGTGTGCATTTCGTAACCCGACGCGTTAGCGAGGGATTTATTCGGATCCCTCGCGCGTCGGGTTATGAATAATCCAGACTAGCACGGTGCCGCTCACAGTGTTTGCGAACGAGAATCGTTAGGCCAAGCGTCCTCGCTTGTCCTGGATTTTCCGATAAACTCTTAGCCGCATTAGAGATTTGAGGATCAGCCGTCGAGTGCGAGTTTGCGGTTCGGACTCGATAACCGGACGCTAGCGCGTAACGGCTGATTTGGTAACCCACGATCCCTAATTTTGGACAAAGCACAAGCGAAATTACATTTTGTTTTAGGATAGCGAATGAGTCTACAAATTTATATCAACGGAAAATTCTTCGATAAGGAGAACGCCACGATCAGCGTCTACGATCATGGTCTGCTTTACGGGGACGGCGTTTTCGAAGGGATGCGAGCTTACTCGGGTGTCGTCTTTCGCTTGACAGAACATCTCGACCGCCTTTATGAATCAGCTCGAGCGATTCAACTTACCATTCCGATGAGCTTGTCGGATTTGGCAGCAGCGGTCGACGCAACGCTTGCCAAAAATAACCTCGAAGAAGCCTATATTCGATTGGTCGTAACTCGCGGTGCCGGTGCCTTGGGGTTAGATCCAAACAAAACCAGCAATCCGCAAGTCATTATTATTGCCGATTCGATTTCTCTCTATCCAGCCGAGCTCTACGAAAAAGGGTTGCCGATCATTACCGCCAGTACGATACGCAGCCACCCGGCGGCGCTGAGTCCTCGGATCAAGTCGCTCAACTATTTGAACAACATCATGGCTAAGATCGAGGGCTTGCAGGCTGGATGCGTTGAAGCTTTGATGCTCAATCACAAAGGCGAAGTCGCAGAATGCACGGGCGACAATATTTTTATCGTCAAGAAAGGTCGCCTTTTTACGCCTCCCAAGGACGCTGGCATACTGGAAGGAATTACGCGCAATGCGGTGATCGAGCTAGCCAAGGTCGCGAGAATTCCGGTCGAAGAAGTTTCGATGACGCGCCACGATATTTTTGTAGCCGACGAATGCTTTTTGACCGGAAGTGCTGCCGAAGTCATCCCTGTTGTGAAAATCGACTCGCGAATCATTGGCAATGGTCAAGTTGGCCCGATTACGAAGCAGCTCTTGGCGGCTTTTAAAGCCTTGGTCCATCGAAAAAACTAATTCACTCATTCCGCTCTGGCTCTGACTCAAATGCGGATACAATAGCCTACTATGAATGCTCAACCGAATAACGCTTCCGCGACACCACCGTCTTCGACGCCCAGCGAGGCTGCACCGACCGACAAACCGATGACCATCGAGTTTGCTCCGCGCGTTCATCGCTTGCCACCCTATTTGTTTGGCAAGATCAATAACATGCTCTACCAAAAGCGTCGAGCAGGGCAAGATGTGATCGATCTAGGTATGGGCAATCCGTCCGATCCTCCCGACCCAGCCGTCATTCAAAAGTTGGCGGAAGCCGCATCGGATATTCGCAATCATGGTTATTCGAAAAGCAACGGATTATTGAACCTTCGTCGCGAACTGACCAGTAAGTATCTTCGAAAGTATGGCGTGCGATTAGACCCTGAAACCGAAGCCATCGTCTGCTTGGGAAGCAAAGAAGGTTTTTCGCACATGTGCTTGGCGTTGATGGGGCCCGGCGATACCGCCATGATCCCGGCTCCCTTTTTTCCCGTCCATCAGTACGCGGTTGTGCTAGCGGCTGGAAACGTTGTCACGCTCGATGTTACCGATAGCGAAAAATTCTTGAGCAACATCGCCTACACTTGTGAAACATTCTTCCCTCGTCCGAAATTGTTGATCATCAACTACCCGCATAATCCGTCGACGGTGACAATCGAACCTGAGTTTCATGTCGAAGTCGTGAAGCTCGCCAAGAAGTATGGCTTTATGGTCATCAGCGACTTTGCCTATGCCGACGTAGCCTTCGACGGCTATGTACCACCGAGTTTCCTTTCGGCGCCTGGTGCAAAAGACGTTGGCGTCGAATTCACCACGATGAGCAAGGGGTATAACATGGCTGGTTGGCGTATCGGCTTTTGCGCAGGAAACGCCGATATGGTACGCGGCTTGGCCGGTATCAAAGGGTATTACGATTACGGAATGTTTCAAGCGATTCAAATCGCGGCAATCGTTGCGCTGCGAGATACCGAAGCGACTGTCGAACGGCAATCAAAGATCTATCAAAGTCGCCGCGATGTTTTGTTAGAAGGCTTGCATCGACTCGGATGGCAAGCAGATAAACCGAGGGCCGGCATGTTTATCTGGGCTAAAATTCCAGACGAGTGGTCGTCGAAGATGGGCTCGATCGACTTTGCCATGCATCTGCTTGAACATGGAAATGTCGCCGTCAGTCCCGGAGCGGGTTTTGGACCGGCGGGCGATAAGTATCTTCGACTTGCCTTGGTCGAAAACGAAAATCGGCTTCGACAAGCAGTACGCCAAATCGGTGCTTGCTTGGATCACACAGCGTAATGTTGGCTACTAGCCCTCTGTCAGACGAATAAGCAAGGATTGCGTTTAACCGTCAGCCGAAGGCGTACGTCGAAGGCGTACGTCGAAGGCCAAGAGTACGCCTTCGGCTAGCGGTTAAACGATTAAATCAACAAGCCGTTGACGAGTTCCGCTACCCCGGATTTGACTTTGACAACGCACTAGAACTGCGATTCAACTATCCAGCGTTCGCCGAGCAGTTCGACGACATCGTTCTCTTTGAGCTGTCGTTTGCGGCGCGTTTCGACACGACCGTTGACCATGACTTGGCCGCTTTGGATCAAGATTTTAGCTTGGCCACCGCTACCGATAATACCGCAGACTTTGAGAAACTGCTCGAGATGAATCGACTTCTCATCAGACATCGAAAAAAACTCCATTCGGTTGAATAGAACAAGTCATGGCATGGATTGCAGCATGCAATTCATGAGCAGCCCAAACGGGATCATTGGCAGCCAATAGATACTTTGGAAGTCGACGAAATGCGGTCGCTCCTGACAACTCATATTTCGACGGAACCAACCCCAACAACTCCCCCCATCCACGACAATAATCTTCCCAATGAACCACGGTTGGGTCGGGCGAGGTACCTGCGAATACCAAAAGTTGCAACGGACTGGTTGCTAAGTATTCTTCCATTTTCTGCTCGAACTGCTGACGCACCTTCTCGAATTGCGATGCGACCGTTATGCGTGAAAGGAAATCGAGCGCTTGAAACGCGATGGCTTTTTCGAAAGAAACTTCGATCTCTTCCGCGATTCGGTCGATCCGATCAGGGCTTTCAGCAACGACCAGGATGTTGGCTTTAGTATCGCTCGAAGGTCCAACGGTCATCATTTGTCGAAGCGAGTTATTGAGAGATTCAATCGTCCGCCCTGTAACCGGCTCGATCCATTGAGAGGCGATTTCGCAGGCAGGTTCCAAGACGAAGGTCCGCGTCACCATTCGCGGGTGCGGGATTTTTAAAGTTGGAGTCCAATGACGTTCTTCGTTGTGGAGTAAAACGTCTAAATCGATACGCCGTGATTCCCATCGATGTCGTCGCTGCCTCCCGAGAGCTTGCTCGATGTCACATAACACTCGCCATACTTCGAAGGACGTGTTGGCAGATTCGACTGTCGCTACAGCATTGTAGAAATCATCTTGCCCCGCCGGGCCACCGACGGCCGGGGTGCGATAGAGTCGACTAAAAACGACGTTTGATGCCCCGAATCGATTCAGGATCATCTCGCCTGCAAGTTGCATCACTTGACGCGAGTTACCAAGATTGGCACCTAGACTGACGAGCGTTTTGGCCATAGCTCCATTCAACTATAGTGGAGCTAGATCAACCGCTTGGATCAGCCATTGATTTCGCTTTTCAGCAGCCTCTGGTATCGGCGGGATCATTTTAACGGTAACGACGATCGGCCGTGGGTTGGTCGCGCTTTCATCTACAAAGCCAAACGACAAAAAAAAGACGAGCCCTTCGCGGTACTTGCCCTTCAAACCGGTTGTTTTCCAAGGAGCATCCTTGCCATGCTTTATCACTTCTTGGATGGCGGGATCCGCGATAAAATCTCGGACGCCCTGCTGTTCGCGGCTTAGTTTCTTACCCTCCAAGTCGGAGTCTTTTACCATCGGTGGAAGGCCACTCATCTGAATCGCCGTTGCAAGATCGCTTATGGACAAAGCGTGCATGTACTGAGTCGCTACTTCCATGGCTTTGTCGTCGATGATCCGCTCTCGGGTCGTTCGATAACAAACTCCGGCTAGCCCACAAAAGAGCCCGACAAGCACGCAGATGGTTGCCGCCCAAGTCGATAGCCGCGACAGATCCCACGACTTTGCAAAGAGTAGGACAATCAATGCCGAGGCGACGGAAAATGCGCAGAAAATCGAGAAAAACGGGGCAACAATGGTAAAAAGTCCCAAAATTCCGAACAGAATTGCCACTCCAGCAAATACTGAATTCTTAGGTGTGTCGACGACCCCTTCCGGATCGACGGTCATTTCGTTGTCCGAAAGTACCATGAGCTTAGCCGCAATTCTCCACTTAAAACCATACCAATCGTTCTTTTACGCCATCGTACTCGATTCGGTTTAGTCGACAATCGACGACTTTGGCCGATTCAAGAATAATATTGGCCCTATTCTCCGGAGTCTCTTCTAAAATCGCCAAGTCGCTATTACACTCTCAACTGGTTTTAGATTGTCAATTTATTCTGGTGTACGAGGATCAGTCTGTGAGTTCTGGCAAGTATTTGTTTACAAGTGAATCGGTTTCCATGGGCCATCCTGATAAGTTGGCGGACCGAATTTCCGATAGTGTTTTGGACGCTCTTTTGGCCCAAGACCCGATGAGCCGGGTCGCTTGCGAGACTCTCGTAACCACCGGATTAGCCTTAATTGCTGGTGAAATCACGACCAAAGCGACCGTGAACTACACCGATATCGTCCGCGAAGCCATCCTCGATGTTGGCTATGACGACGATGAATCGGGAATCTCGGGAAAAACCTGTAGCGTCCTAGTGGCCCTCGATCGGCAAAGCCCTGATATTGCGATGGGCGTCAATGATGACTCCAAGGCCGGTAAAGATATCGGTGCCGGCGACCAAGGATTGATGTTCGGTTTTGCTTGTAACGACACACCCGAGTTGATGCCGCTACCGATCGCTCTTTCGCACCGAATCACCAATCGAATTACCGAAGCCCGCTTTAAGAAGGAAGTCGATTGGCTGCGACCTGACTCGAAAAGCCAGGTTACGATCGAGTACGACGGATTCAAGCCAATCGCAGTCAATACGGTGGTCGTCTCGACGCAGCACGCACCATCGGTCTCACAAGCCGACATTCAAAAATTTGTCATCGAAAAAGTGATCAAACCTTGCTTGCCGACGGAACTCAGCAAAGGAAATATCACTTATCATATCAATCCGACTGGAAACTTTGTGGTCGGTGGCCCGCACGGTGACTGCGGACTTACAGGTCGCAAAATCATCGTCGATACCTACGGTGGCTGGGGTCGGCATGGCGGTGGTGCTTTCAGCGGTAAGGATCCAACGAAAGTCGACCGCAGTGCTGCTTACATGGCGCGCCATGTCGCCAAGTGCATTGTTGCGTCCGGTCTAGCCGAGCGATGCGAAGTTCAAGTCGCTTACGCAATCGGCGTCAGCAAGCCCGTCAGCGTCCGCGTTGACACTCAAGGATCTGGCAAGGTCGACGATGCTCGATTGTGCGAAGTCGCTAAGGAATTCTTCGATTTATCGCCCCGCGGGATCATCGAGTATCTCGATCTACGCCGCCCGATTTATCGAAAGACGTCGGCTGGTGGGCATTTTGGTCGCAGCGAAAAAGAATTCACCTGGGAATCGACCGCACGAGCAGCCGAATTCGCCAAAGCTGTAAAAGTCTAGTCGAACTCAAGTTTTAGTGAGCCGAAGGAGTTAGCCTGGGCTGCTAAAACTTTGCCATTCCAATAATCCCGCTGGCTTGCCCAGCGGATCGTTCGGCTTTGGCCCTACAGCTTTCATCTGGCGTTAGCACGTCTTAGAATCAAGTCATGTTGATTCAACCTTATCAAACTGACGAACTAAATTTTGCGTGGTGCTACCGGGTCTTTTTTCGCTGGCGAACGTGGCGTCGCGTTCCCGTTCCATCGCTCGCCAGTCTAACAGCGGAAAGCTTGAATACTCGATTGGAACAGTATCAAGTTCGATTGTTGGAATTCGGTTCCGACACGCTCGATATTCGGGCGCTCGTCAGTCTGCAGCCGCAAGAATCTACGGCAACTGCGGCCAGTAAGACCAAGGGGCAACTTTGTGGCTCTTCCGCAGAAACTGTGAGTGGTTTTCGTGATCCGCAATCGATTTTAGCCGTGAAATCCATGAAAAACACTCGACTGAGTGATTGCAAAAACCAAGGTTCGCTTTCTGATCGGAAAT
>JAWXCK010000030.1:0-34101 GCA_034408855.1 Pirellulaceae bacterium | reverse complement strand
TTGGTTTTTGCAATCACTCAGTTTCGTGTTTTTCATGGATTTCACGGCTAAAATCGATTGCGGATCACGAAAACCACCCACAGTTTCTGCGGAAGAGCCCGAATTACTCTGGCAATCCGCATGCTTTCGAATTGAATTGTTTTGCTGCATGTTCTACCTGAAGCAGTTCATGTTAACCCAACATCTGGATCGCGTTTTTCATCTCGACAGCGATTGCATTCTACTTGACAACATAGGGCGGCTACTTTCCCTTAGCCTTCCCGACGTGGTTGCAAGAAACGGCATCGCGTATTCTAAAAACAAATCAGATAATCCATGGCACATGGCAGGCTGTGTTCACAACGCTTTGCTAACGCTCGATTTTTGCGAAGCATTTATTCAGCTTTGCTTCGATGTATATGAAAACAGATCCAAATTCCATTGGGTGGAGCCGAAAATTCGGTGGCATATTGAAAATAAAATTGGTGGCGGCATTTGCGATATGACCCTGTATTACTTGCTTTTCACAGAAGGCCTTTTGGAGGTTGTCGACTTAAACGACATTGTCATCGTCGATGGGGAGCGATGCGTCTTTGATCACAACATCAACATCAGCTACGGATATTTGGGCGACGAAACCTTTGTCATGAGCAAGAATGTAAAGAAGATCATCATGGAAAGCGGCAAATTCTACGCATTTGACAAAAATGGCTCGGCGATTCGTTTGCTCTCGATTCATTTCTCGGGGAGTGAAGCCAAATCCCTTTTGCGGGACGCTTACAAATTAATTTTCGGCCAAACTGGGTGAGCATTTTTTTCCGCATCGGGCGGTTCGGGGCGGGGCGCTAGGACTTTGCCAGCACCTGTTCCGTAACCAGGAACATCGGTGACATTGTCGCTGATTCTCGAAAGCATGTTGAAGTTGTTGCTATTGCGAAACGCGGTGTTTTCAATCCAATCGCCGCCGCCGATGTGATGATTCGCGTAGAAACCGCAATCCGTCTGTGTTCCCGCCGCGTCCTCCCTCAGAGATCGAGTCGTAATTGTTGAATGCGTCGCAGTTTAGAAACAGGTTATGAGAACCTCGTAAACTATAGATCCCGATCGCCATTCCGTCATGCATACTCAGTCCCTCGTAGATGTTGTGACTACCATTGTTGGCAAAGCAAATGGACTGCATATGAGTCGGAATCGTGACCTGGACACCGACGACTTCGATGCCGCGAAGATGCAGTCACGACCCGGACACGGAGAACGCGTAAACGCGATTTTCCAGCGGCTTGACTGACGAGAAATCGAACACCGGCTGCTCGTTTCTATACGCTAAGTAATGAATCCGCTTGCCGTCGACGCCGGACTTATCGAGCTGAATCACATGAGCAAATATACGTTCCTGCTTCGCGATTTGCGATTCTTCAATTCGGTACGTGCCTCCGCGAATAAAAACCGTATCACCAGGCGAGGCAGCGTCTTGAGCACGCATTTCAGGATGTTTCTTCATTGCATTGCCGTTCCTTAGATTCGTCGTCATAAAAATGAATCGAACCACGAAAGCCTTCACAAAATGCATGACAGCTTTCATGAGACGTGGTTCAAGTCGCTCGAATCTTCAAGTACGCTCGTTCAATGCATCTGCCGGACATGATGCCGTACGTATCGTCCCGGTGTGCGATGCTGTCCTAACGATGAGCGGAGTGAAAGCCGAAAATCTGTCATCCTCGACTCAGTGAATTTCGTCGCATTGCTTTCTAATCATTTGCAGTCAATCGACAAGCGAGCGCAGATGGACGTCTATACCAATACTCTACGGTTGTAGACGTACCATTCGCCGACCAGCAAAACTAAGCCAGCGAATAAGAGCCAGCGCCAGTATTCTTTCCGAGTTTGAGTTTGCACGTTGGCGGCGGTGAGTTTTTCATCGCCAATTTCGAGGCTCGATCGGACCTCAAGATTGCTTTCCCTTGGCGAAAAAAGATTTACGGCGAACATATCCATCGAGCGTTTTTCCGTGCCTGCGGATATCTGATAGACGCCAACGTCTTCGGTCGATGTCCAAATCAATTGCCCGCTGTCATTCTTTTCAACGTCAACAGTCCGGCCTTTGGGGTCGGTAACTTGAAATCGCTCGATGCGACTTGCGAGACTGATCGCCATCGGCTGGCCAGGGAGCGTGGTATTGGCGGCCGACTGGGTTCTACCGCCGGAGAGAAATTCGACGCAGCCGTAAATGAAAACGGGAAAGCTTCGCTTGATTCCCCAGTTACTATTCTGCAGAACTTCGGCTCCGTCGGCGCGAAGGATGTCGAACCCTAGTACGGCGTCTTGAAACGGACCGCGAGGTGCAACGGCTAAGACGGGTCCATTCTCGGCTCGCATCAATACTTGTCCTGATTCTGGACAATCAATCGTATGGCTTTTCATAAAATAGATGTTCCCGATTTCCAGTAAAGCAGTGATCGGATGCGAGCGATCCACATCGATAAACTGGAACGGACCATCGGATTCAACGAGTTTCCATCCTTCCATTGGAGGTTGCTGGCCAATAAATAAGGTATTGGCATTCGGCATTGCTTTGGGTTTACATTGATCGAAAATGACTAAGTCGAATGCATCTAATACAAATTCTGCCGCGCCAGTATTCGCAGCAACGAGTACTGCGGGCGATTCGATTTGAATATTGGCCAAGCTGCGAATTGCAGAAGTTGTCAAGGCTTTTTCCAATACAGCATTTCCTGGTGTGATAAGCGCGACGTTTACAGTTCGAGCTGGACGCAATGCAGCATAGGCTTGATTGTCGAGTAAAAACTGATCGGCTCGATCCAGCTCGACGTGAAACACTCCGGAATCTACCGAGAAGTCTTCGAGTTTAAATCGTACTCCGGCATCCTTTCCCGGCTCGACAGTTACTCGAAGTGCATCGATCAGATTCTTGTCGTGATACAACGACGCGGTCGTGCTGATTGCTTCGGAGCCATAGTTAGCGACTCGAGCAAACGATTCCAATTCATCGGTGCGTTCTTCGTTTCTTGAAACGGCAAAGGCTTCGATGCCGACGTTATCGATCGCCGTTGTTCCGGTTGGGATGTACTCGATCGAAAGGTTGCCTCGATCGAATTCAGTCATCGAAGGGAATCCGCCATCGGAGTAGACGAAAACGGTTGCGGGAAGGGCCTCGGCAACCTGAATATCATTCATGCCATCAAAGCTAACCCGACCTGGATTGGCTAATCCAGCCGCTGCCCGCAACGCTTCCTTGATATCCGTTGTTCGATTGGTTTCAGCTACTCGATCAAGAGCGGCCATCAATCGGCGTTTGTCGCCGGTGAATCCCTGCTGGATATCGGCTCGATCCGAAAACGCGATTAACATGGCGACATCGCCCCTATTCATTTGCGAGATCTGTCCTTTGACTTTGCTCTTTGCCGCTTCCAGTCGAGTCGTCGCCAGATCGGTAGCTTGCATGCTGGCAGAATTGTCCAGCATCAAAATCCACCGGCGACCCGATTCTTGATTTCCATGAATGCCAGGGCGAAGACAGGCCAAAATCAGGGCCGCGAGAAATAGAAGTTGAAGCAATAGCAACAAGTTCCGGCGAAGACGTTGCCAAAGGCTGTTGACGTGCATGTCCTCGATGGCTCGCCGCCACAGAAAGGTGCTTGGCACTTCCAGCGATTGTCGCCGCAGTTTGAGGAAATAGAGGAGAAAGACCAACGGCGGCACCGCGAGCAGCACTCCCCATTGCCACGGATTGAGCGCGCTCATCCAGCTCATCGAATCAGTCCTCGTACTCGCAAGTATTGCTCGATCAAAACATCGACGCCGACATCGCTTCGGGCCGGGACGTAGGTGATCGATCGCTTTCGGCAAAACGACTTCGCGCCTTCGATGAAAGCGGTAACGGTTTGTTGATAGCGTTTTAGAAGGCCTGCTGACACGCTAATTTCTCGCTGGTCTTGGTCTTCGCAATCGATCAACTTCAAGTCACCCTTTACTTCCGGTTGCAGTTCCTCCGGCGAAAGTAGATGTACTAAAAAAATGTCTAAATCGCGAGCCACCAACATCCGCAGGGCTGCCTCGTATCCGTTCTTATCCATTAGATCGGAGATCAAAACGACAATCCCTTTGTGAACGTTCTTCAGGCAGAATGTTTTCACCGCCGTCGCGCTGTCTTTAGAATTAGGTGACGCTTCGAAGCCGCTGAGGGTATCGAGCAATCGAAAGGTGTTGCCGCGGCCGCGAAGGATACTTGGCTGCTGATGATTATAAGTCGAAAGGCTAACGCGGTCGCCTCGACAAAGTCCAATGTAACCCAGAGCAGCCGCAATTTGTTTGGCGACATGCAGTTTCGTCGGCGAGCCAAACTCCATCGACTTCGAATCGTCGATCAGGACATACAGATGAAGATCTTCTTCCTCGAGAAACAGCTTGAGATAGAGCCGATCCATTCTCGCGAAAAGATTCCAGTCGATAAAGCGAAGATCATCGCCAGGGGCGTAGTTCCGATAGTCCGCAAACTCGACGCTTTGCCCTTTCCGAGAACTCCGTCGCTCGCCTTTCATCCGTCCGCGAAAAATTTTTCGACTCACCAGTTCCATGCGCTCTAGCTTTGCCATCAAGCGCGGGTCGAGCAAGCTGGAATCGAGAGTCTTCATAGAAAGCTAGCGTCCGTTATCGTCTTCATCGACCATTTCGATCTCTTCAAGCTGATCATCATCATACTCAGAAGAATCTGCCGATGCTTCGCCGTCTACCGATTGCGTTGGATCATCGTCGGCCGACAGCATGTTCCGTTCGTCGATCTTCACGTCGTCGCGAGTGTCGTCTCGATTGCGATTTTGCAAATAAAGTTTGACTGGAATCTCTCCAAATGGGAGATGGTCGCGAAGAAAGGTAAGCAGATATCGCTGATAAGGGCCAGTAAATCCTTGCGCATAGTTGCAGACGGCGATCATCGTCGGCGGTGCAACGCCGATTTGCGTTGCGTAGTAAATCTTAGGCCGTTTCATCTGGTACATGGCCGGTTCGTGATTTTCCAGCGCGAGGCGAATCAATCGATTGAGCTGCGGAGTCGAGATGCGAGAATTGGCTTGCTTGAAAAGCATTTGCGCATGATTCAAAAGCGTCTTTACATTTTTCCCGGTCTCACCGGTAATAAATGCAATCGGGCAATAAGCCATCTTCGGGAAATTTTCGCGCAGATAGCTCACCCATCGCTCGGTCGGCATCTGCCCGGCTAACTTATCCCATTTATTGACCACCAGAATACAAGGCTTGTATTCATCAGAAATATAATGAGCAAGCTGCTTGTCGACTTTGCTGAGCCGCTCGGTGCAATCAAAGAACAGCAAGGTCACATCGGCCCGCCGGATACTCCGTTGAGCGCGATGGAGTCCGTACCAGTCGATGTCGGTCTTGATCGATTTATTTCGGCGAAGGCCAGGCGTGTCGATCGCGGTAAATCGCTGTCCATCCATTTGGAAATGGACGTCGACGCTATCGCGAGTCGTCCCTGGGACTTCGCTTACAATCATTCGCTGAGCCTGGGCAAGCGTATTCACAAAGGTGCTTTTGCCTGTGTTGCGACGGCCGACGATGGCAACCTTCATATCGGCTGGAGCAACGTCTTCATCCGTTGTTGAAACTTCGGGCAAGCGCTGAAGAATCAAATCCAATAATTCTTCACGGTTGCGGTTTTGGAGCGTACTGACCCGAACGAGCCAACCGCGACCGAGTCTTAAAAATTCTTCGGCATTCAAATCCTGAGATGGATGATCACACTTATTCGCCACCAGTATGATCGGCTTATCGATTTTTCGAAGCCGCAAGGCAACTTCTTCGTCGAAAGGCGCTATACCAGCTCGATTATCGACGACGAAGATCAAAACATCGGCTTCGTCCATCGCCGTTTCGATCTGCTGTTCGACTTCGTTGGTTAGATTGTCGGCATCGATATGCCCCATCCCACCGGTATCGATCAGCTCGAAATGAGTCTTGCGATACTCCATCAACGTCGTCAAACGATCGCGAGTCACCCCGGCGACATCGTCGACAATGGCCAAGCGGCGACCATCCAGCCAGTTGAAAATGCTGCTTTTCCCGACATTCGGGCGACCGACGATTGCGACGCGAGGAAGTGCCATAGCTTATAGCCTATTCGGATTCCAAGCGACGCGGGAGGCCAAATCACTTGCCATTCGGCTATAAATATCATGTATAAATCCCATAATGTGTCTTCAGAGCTAAAAGTGGGGTAAGCTTCCAGCTTGCCAACTTTATTCGTCGCAAGCTGGAAGCTTACCCCACTTTTGAATAGCGGATTAGGATGACTGCGAAAAAGGTAATCGTGATTGGAGCCGGGCCAGGCGGTTTGGCGACCGCAATGCAGCTTGCCAAAGCCGGACTTGATGTCACGCTTTTGGAGGCGATGGATCGCGTCGGCGGGCGATCTTCGGCCATCGAAGCCGACGGGTTTCGCTTTGATGTGGGGCCGACATTTTTTCTCTATCCACGTATCTTGCAAGAGATTTTTGCCTCCGTCGGACGCGACTTGTTTCACGAAGTCCCGATGCATCGGCTCGATCCACAATATCGAATTACCTTCGGAATCGGCGGTCAACTCGACTGCACGCCCGACCTTGCGAAAATGGAGAAACAGGTCGCCGCAATATCGCCAATCGATGTCGGCTCGCTCAGACGCTATCTCGATGACAATCGAGTAAAGCTCAAAAAATTCCGACCTATTCTCGAATCGCCATTCAATGGCCCGCTCGATTTGTTGCGACCGTCGCTTATGGCCGCTGCTGCTTATCTCAAACCATGGAAATCGTTAGGTAGGGAGTTGGAAGGCTATTTTAAGGATCCACGTTTGGTCCTGGCGTTTTCTTTTCAGGCGAAGTATCTCGGCATGTCGCCTTTCAAATGCCCAAGTCTCTTTTCGATCCTTTCTTTTTTAGAATACGAACACGGAGTATTTCATCCGATGGGCGGTTGCGCGCGAGTTCATGAACGGATGGCCGAAATCGCAACCGAAATGGGAGTCGATATCCGTGTTAACGAGCCGGTCAAAGAGCTTGTGTTTCAAGGGCGTCAAGTGGTTGGAGTGAAGTCCGCCGAGAAAACTTATCCATCCGACGCGATCGTCATCAACGCCGATTTTGCCGCAGCCATGCAGCAACTCGTTCCCAACCATCTTCGACGACGCTGGTCCGATGCCAAGCTCGCTAAGAAAAAATTCTCGTGCAGTACGTTTATGATGTATCTCGGTATCGAAGGTCGCTACGACGAACTGGCTCATCATACGATCCACATCGCTCGCGATTACCCGAAGAACCTTCGCGAAATTGAAGATAAGAAAATCCTTCCGATGGAACCGTCGGTTTACATTCACAATCCGAGCTTGATCGACCCATCGCTGGCTCCAACGGGCAAGAGTTCGCTTTACGTTCTCGTCCCCGTTCCTCATTTATCGAAGGCTACGCCGTGGGACGAGAACCAGAAACAGGCCTATCGCGAGGTCGCCATGCGGCGACTTGAAGAGTTAGGGTTGAGCGATTTACGATCGAGAATTCGATTTGAAAAGATCGTTACGCCGCTGGATTGGCAGGATAATTTTAAGGTTTATCGCGGTGCAACGTTCAATTTGGCTCATAATCTTGGACAGATGCTGCATCGTCGCCCGCACAATCGCTTTGAAGAGCTCGACGGCGTCCACCTCGTAGGCGGTGGTACTCATCCCGGCAGTGGGCTGCCGGTAATTTACGAATCTTCCCGAATTACCAGCCGACAATTGCTAGAAGAGCTCGGCTACTCATCGTCGTTCATGAACGGATAATACACAATCATTGTCGTTGTTCGCTCCTAAGACGTTGTTCGCTCCTAAGACTGTGAAAAAACACGTAGGTCAGTCTTTTCCAAGACTGACCCCGCAGCAAAGCTCCGGGTTTTCTGTGTCTCGGAGGAGACACAGCTACGTGTCGGCAGAATAATTTCACAGCCTGTCCGCGAACAAAAGGAAAAAGGCAAGTGTTAATGCACCTCGGCTGATTTCATTGCTTTGATGAGAAACGTCGGATTGGCCGATTCGAGTCGAAGTTTTTCAAGCTGGTAATTTCCTCTTGAAAGCTGAATCATCCAAAGCGTTGGCTCGACACCAAAGCGTTCGCTAAGCAAAGTCTGGAGCGCGACCACATGGTCCATACTTGCAAGATTCGCAATCAAGCGACCGCCGGCACGAAGTCGCGGCCAGGATGCTTCTACTAACTCAGTAACCGCACGACCTGTTCCTGCGACGAAGATTACGTCGGGATTAGGCAGATTTTCCCAGGCCTTTGGAGCTTGCCCCAAGACGGGTGTCAAATTGCGTACGCCAAATCGATGTGTGTTTTCGGTCAGCAAACCAAAATCTTCGGCGTCCATTTCGATCGCATATACGTGACCACGATCGGCAATCGAAGCGGCTTCGATGCCGACCGATCCGCTCCCAGCACCGACGTCCCAGACAATCGATTCGGAGCTAAGTTCCATCTCGCTGATCGCGATCGCACGTACTTCCGAAGGCGTTAGCAATCCTCGCTTGGGTTTCGATTGCAAAAATGCGTCGTCAGAATTTCCAAACAGTCGACGGTGCACGAGATTCGATGGCTTGTCCGCAACACCCGGCTTCCGCACAAGGACCATGACGTTGAGCGGGCCGAATTTTTGACGAGCGATCTCGGCTGGGGTTCCCCGAGTCACACGCTCGTCCGGTGAACCGAGGTTCTCGCAGACGTAGATCGCAAAATAGTCGATCCCCCGTTGAACCAATTGCTCGGCAAGAATTGCAGGCGTCACCTGTTCGGAAGTGAAGAGCCCAATCTTTTCCGAAGTTCGAATTCTTTCTAAAACGCGGTCGAGCGACTGGGTGGCCAAGTTGGTCAAATACGCCTCGTCCCAGCTTTCTTTTACTCGAGCAAATGCCAGTTGCATGCTGCTGACGTGCGGGACAACCTCGAATCGATCTTTGCCGAGTCGTTCGCAAAGATAGCGGGCGGTTCCATAAAAAAGCGGGTCGCCGGACGCCAAAACAACCGCGTCCCCAGCCGAATGCTTGTCCAAAAGTAACGCGAGTTTGTCCAGATCGCTGCCGACAACCTCCTTTTTTCCTGGAAATTGGCTCGTCTTTTCAAGCAAATTCGCAGGGCCAACGATGAGCTTTGCATCTTTAAGTCGAGCTACCGCCGAGCTGGACAAGCCTTCGAGCCCGTCGTCACTAATTCCAATGATATAGATCATGTTCGACGCCTACGCTTCCTTCGTTCCATAGTTGGGATGCAAATCATCCGTGATTGTAGAGCATTTCTGCCGTATTTCGACGGCACTCGAATTTTCGCAACGCTGCTTGTCAAAAATAGGTAGCACCGCTAGAGTATAGGTGGCGTAAGCTCCCAGCTTGCCACTGGGAAACAATAGTAGCTAAATGAATCGTGCCGTGAATCTCAAACTGAATACAGACGACGAAAAACCACCCCGCAGGGTGAATCCGCACACCCCGGTGGCAATTCGTCCAGTAGATCAGTGGGTCCTTGAGTTGCTGCGGCGAGAAGAAGGGCTGACGGTTTCTGATTTAGTCGATCGACTTGAGGTAACGCCGACGGCGGTCCGAGCGCGTTTGGATCGGCTCGAGGAAATCGGTTTGTTAGAACGCCGCAAGCTGGCGGCTGGTCGAGGTAGACCGGTTTACCAATATTTTTTAACGCCGCTAGGTTGGCGCCGGATAGGGGCTTCGTATACCGATTTTGCGTTGGCGGTTTGGCAGGAGATTGAAGAGTTTCCCGACGACGCGATTCGTCAGCAGATACTCGATCGGATTTCGCATCGCATGGGTCAGGCCTACGGACGATTGATTGCCGATGGAACCGTTTCGGAGCGGATGAAGTCGGTAGCAGGATTATTGTCCGATCGAAAAATTCCGTGTGAATCGAATGAATCGCAATCATTGCCGGTTCTTACCGTACATGCGTGCCCGTTCCCCGATCTTGCCGCGATCGATCGGCGGAGCGCTTGTGAGTTGGAAACAAAAATGTTGAGTGAAGCGGTCGGTGGCGAACTTGAGTTGTCTTGTTGCCGTCTGGACGGTCATGGAACATGTCAGTTCCGTCCGGTCTCGATCCCTTTGCACGTGTAGTTTTAGTCGATTGAAAACCTTTGAGAGTAAAAGCTTAGTTTGCTGATATGTCGCATACACTGGTAATTAAGAATCTCCACGTTGCCGTCGAAGGCAAAGCCATTTTGCGTGGAGTCAATTTGGAATTGAAGTATGGGGAAACCCACGCGTTGATGGGTCCGAACGGATCAGGCAAGAGTACGTTAGGGCTGGCTGTCATGGGGCATCCTAACTATATCGTGACCGATGGTTCGATTGAATTAGATGGTCAGAACGTGACTGAGATGGAAGCGGATGAGCGTGCTCGGGCTGGTTTATTCATGGCATTCCAACGTCCTGTCGCAGTGCCCGGCGTCAAGATGGCAGACTTCTTGCGACATGCTGCGACGAACGTTCGTCGTCCCGATCGCAAAGAAGGTGAAGACCTGATTCCGATGCGAGACTTCCGGAAAGAGCTTCGTTCAAAGATGGAGCAGCTCAAGATGGACCCCGATTTTGCTCGTCGGTATGTCAACGATGGCTTTTCCGGAGGCGAGATGAAGCGGGCCGAAATCTTGACAATGGCCATGCTCTCACCCAAGTTTGCGATTCTCGACGAAACCGACAGCGGGCTCGACGCTGATGCGGTGCGATTGGCGAGTACCTCGATCGCGGAAATTGGGCGAGAAAAGATGGGGCTTTTGATCATCACGCATCACGACAAGTTGCTCGAACACAATCCGCCTGACTTTACGCACGTCATGCTGGGAGGACGCATTGTTGAAACGGGCGGAATTGAATTGGCCCGCGAGCTACACGACTTCGGTTATGACCGGATTCGCAAAGCTTACCCAGATGCCGATGCGACGAATTTAGAAATGACCAAAAAAGAAGAGACCGCTTTAGTCGCTTAGTTCATCCATTGTTGAACCTGTAAATCTTAGAAGTGAATTCCCTATGTCGACCGATTTAGTAAGCCACGATGTTATTGGCGAAATCAATAAATATGACTTCCGAACCGAAAGCAAAGCGGTTTTTAAGGCCCGGAAGGGTATCGATGCCGAAATCGTCAACCAAATTTCGGAGATGAAGAAAGAGCCTGAGTGGATGCGCGATTATCGCTTGAAGGCTTTGCAGATCTTCAACGAAAAGCCGATGCCGATGTGGGGCGGCGATATTGCCCTCGATTTTCAAGACATTTTTTACTATCTCAAGCCGACCAACAAGCAAGGTCGAACTTGGGATGAAGTCCCGCAGGAAATCAAAGACACCTTTGACAAGCTCGGCATTCCAGAAGCGGAAAAGAAATTCTTGTCCGGCGTCAAAGCTCAATTCGAAAGTGAAGTTGTTTACGGGTCGTTGAAAGAAGACTTAGCCCAGCAAGGCGTCATTTTTACCGATACCGATTCGGCCCTTCGCGATCATCCCGATTTGTTGCGTGAGTATTTCGGAACGATCATCCCGTCGACCGACAATAAATTCGCGGCGTTAAATTCAGCGGTTTGGTCAGGCGGTTCGTTCATTTATGTTCCCAAAGGGGTCAAGATCGACTTTCCGTTGCAAGCCTATTTTCGGATCAACGCCGAAAACATGGGGCAATTCGAACGGACGTTGATCATCGTCGATGAAGGAGCTTCCATTCACTACGTAGAAGGTTGTACCGCACCGATGTACTCCACGGAGTCGCTGCATTCGGCGGTGGTTGAAATCATTTGCAAACGCGGAAGCCGCTGTCGATATACGACCATTCAAAACTGGGCGAACAATATTTATAACCTAGTTACTAAGCGAGCTGTCGCTTATGCCGATGCGACGATGGAGTGGGTCGATGGCAATCTCGGCAGCCGACTGACCATGAAATATCCAGCCGTTTACATGCTAGAACCGGGCGCGCGAGGAGAAATCCTTTCCATCGCCTTTGCGTCCAAAGGCCAGCATCAAGATGCTGGTGCCAAGCTTGTTCATGCTGCACCGCATACGACCGGTCAAATTATCAGCAAGTCGATATCCAAAGGTGGTGGACGAAGTAGCTATCGCGGACTGGTTCGCGTCGAGAAAGGTGCCAAAAAATCGAGGAGCAACGTTGTTTGTGATGCTTTGATTTTGGATGCGAAATCTCGCAGCGACACGTATCCTTACATTGAAATCCTCGAACAGGACGTGAACGTCGGACACGAAGCCAGCGTTTCGCGAATCGGCGAAGAGCAGTTGTTTTATTTGATGAGCCGAGGACTATCGGAAGCGGAAAGCGGCACGATGATCGTCAACGGTTTCATCGAGCCACTCGTCAAAGAACTTCCTATGGAGTACGCCGTCGAAATGAACCGGCTGATTCAACTCCAAATGGAAGGCTCGGTCGGTTAAACGATCCGTCACAAAACAATCATTCGTAAAAACACCAACGGGCTGATGTCGACTCGATATCGGTCGTAACCATTTATCCTTGCAAATATTCGCAGTCGTAAACTTCATTCGGAAAACATGACGATCATAGCAATACCAGCGGCCTTTGATGCCGCTTCCTTCAACCATTTTCTCGGAAGCCGGAATGAGCCGGATTGGTTAACGCAACGAAGACGCAAATCATGGGCAGCCTTCGAATCGACCGCTTGGCCCGATCGTAAAACGGAAGAATGGATGCGATCGGACCTTCGTGGTTTTCATCTCGACCAATACATGATGCCGGGACTCGGCGAATCCAGCGAAGATACGTGCCCGCAATGGTTGGTCGATGATGTGATTACGTGTGGTCAGTTGGGGACTATCGATGGCCGAATTGTTCTTGAGCAACTGTCGACTGAAGTTTCTGGGCAAGGCGTCTACTTTGGGTCGCTGGAAAAAGCATGCCAGTCACATGGCAAGCTCGTCGAGCAGCATTTGTTCTCGGTTGTCGATCCGAATGCCGATCGGTTTGCCATGTTGCACGCCGCTACATGGTCGTCTGGATGTTTCTTGCATGTTCCAAAAGGCGTTTCCGTCGAGCAACCCTTTCATATTCATTCAGGGATGTCCGACGGTGGAACGGATGTAAGCCATGTTTTATTGGTTCTTGAAGAAAACACTTCAGCGACCGTTCTGTATGAAAGTTCAAGCACAACACCGAACGCTGACGGATTTCACTGCGGCGGGTTGGAGATTGTTCTTAAACAAGGCGCGAGCTTGCGGCTTGTGATTCTTCAAGAATGGGGAGATCGCGTGTGGCATTTTGCTCATCAGCATGCAAAGGTCGGTCGCGACGCCACGATCCAATGGACGCTCGCCGCCATGGGAGCTCGATTTGTTCAAGTTGCCCAGCAGGTCTCTTTGGTTGGCGAAGGAGCACGAAGCCAAGTCAACGGCACGATGTTTACTCGCGATAAACAGCAAATGACGTTTAACACGCTACAATTTCACGAAGCTCCGAACTGCAAGAGCGATTTTCTTTACAAAGCGGCCTTGCAAGATCGATCGCGAACGGTCTGGCGAGGCATGATCAAGGTCGCTCCGGGTGCCGACAAGACCGACGGCTATCAACGAAATGATAATTTAATTCTGAGCGATCATGCCCGTGCCGATTCGATTCCGGGCTTGGAAATCAAGGCCGATGATGTCCGATGCACGCATGGAAGCACTTCCGGTCGCGTCGATGACGAACTGATTTTTTATGCCCAGTCGCGAGGTTTTACACGTCAAGAAGCGGTTCGCATGATCGTGACAGGCTTTTTCCAGCAGATTTTTGATCGGATCACTATCGAAAGCGTTCGCAAGGCACTGGGAAGTGCGATCGCGAGGCAGGTGCGGCAATATGAATAACCAAGATTTCAAAGCCGCGTGTTCGGTAAGTGACTTAAAGCCAGGCGTTCCCTTTACGGTGGAACTCGACGATCGATTCGTCGTATTGGTCAAGTTAGACAACGATATCTATTGCATCGACGACATTTGCACGCATGATGGAGGTACGTTGGGTGATGGTACAGTCGACGATTTTTCCTTGGCATGTCCACGCCATGGTGCTAAATTCGATGTGCGAACGGGTGAAGCGATCACGATGCCAGCTACCGAAGCGACGGCCAGCCACGAAGTCAAAATTGTCGACAACACGGTTTACATTAAAATTAATGATTAGAGAGGTAGGGAGACTATCATGAGCATCAGTGAAGATGGCGTTCGTGAAGAACTCAAAAAGGTTATCGACCCTGAGTTATTTGTAAACATTGTCGATCTGGGTCTGGTCTATGTTGTAGATCTGCAACCAAGTGAAGAAGACGGGAAGACCGACGTCAATATCGAGATGACATTGACTAGCCCGATGTGTCCGGCTGGCCCGCAGCTTGTCGCTAATTCCCGACAAGTTGTTGAAGCCTTGGAAGGGGTTGGTAAAATCGATGTCAAAGTCGTGATGACGCCGCCATGGTCGCCTGACTGTATGACTGAAGACGCTAGGGATCAATTAGGTATATTTTGATGACTGTCGAGTTAGGTGAAAGGACGTCGCTGGCAGAAATCCGCGAAGAGCTCCTCGATTGCGAATCGGCCGAAGAGAGACTGAACTACCTCATCGAAATCGGCGAGACGCTCCCGCCTTTTCCAGAGGCACTAGGTGTCGAAGAGTATCGCGTTCTGGGCTGCCAGAGCATGGTTTGGCTCGTCCCAACGGTGACCGATGACCGCATCGAATTCATCGCGACCAGCGATGCCCCGATGGTTCGCGGTTTGATCAGTATTCTCATCGCGGCCTACTCGGGAACTACCTCGCAAGAGATTTTGGAATTCCCGATCGAGCAATTTTTTGACGAGATCGAATTAAAGTCATTTATTACGCCGATGCGTAGCAATGGCCTGCACTCGATGATTTTACGAGTAAAGTCAATCGCTGGCGAAACCCAAGGCAATAGAGCGTCGAATCCAGCGAATGTTGATTCACCAGCAAGCGAACGACCCAAACGCGTTGTGACAAAGACTATCGAAAATGCGGCTGCCGATTTTCCGATCCTTCGTCGCAAGCATTCGAGTGGATCGCGGTTAGTTTATTTGGATAGCGCCGCGTCGTCGCAACGGCCAAAGCAAGTAATCGACGCCATAAGCCATGTTTATTCGACGCATTACAGCAACGTCCATCGATCCGGACATGAACTTGCCGCCGAAACGACCGTCGCGATGGAATCGGCACGAAGCGCGGTCGGGCGATTTATCAATGCGCCTAACTGGAACAATAGTGAAGTTTCGAAGTCGATTGTCTTTACTAGCGGAACAACGGCCTCGATCAATCTTGTTGCTCGAGCGTGGGGCGAGGCGAACCTGGAAATGGACGACGAAATAATCCTCACCGAAATGGAGCATCATTCGAACATTGTTCCGTGGCAGCAATTAGCTCAGATGATTGGCGCAACGATTCGCTGGCTGCCGATTCGGGATGATTATCAGCTCGATATCGATCGATTGCCAGAATTGCTTTCGAAGCGTACCAAGATGGTAGCTGTGACGGCCGTCTCGAATGTTCTTGGAACGATCAATCCGGTGCGCACCATCGCGGAGATGGCCCATCGAGTCGGCAGTCTTGTTTTGGTCGATGCAGCGCAAGCGATCCCACATGGCGACGTCGATGTCCAGTCGATGGATGCTGATTTCGTTGTCTTCAGTGGCCACAAGATGCTTGGGCCGACCGGGATCGGCGTGCTCTATGGCAAGACCGAACTTTTGAATGCGATGCCGCCGTTCATGGGGGGTGGGAACATGATCAAGTCTGTTTCGAAAACCGGCTTTGAGCCAGCCGGTTTACCGCATCGATTTGAAGCCGGTACCGCTCCGATTGTCGAAGCCATTGCGATGCAGAAAGCTGTCGAGTATTTAGAGTCGTTTGAAGAGGGAGCGATCTTAGCTCACGAACGCTCTCTGGCAAGTGAAGTGCATCGCCGATTCAAAGATATTCGAGGGGTGAAGGTTTATGGTCCCGATATCGAAGCGAAGAACGGAATCGTAACGTTTGCAATCGAAGGCATGCACGCCGATGAAGTTGGTCGACGTTTGGATTTACAAGGAATCGCCATTCGCGTCGGCCACCATTGTGCCATGCCACTGCACCAAAAGCTCGGACTATCAGCGACGTGTCGAGCATCGTTTTACCTTTATAACACGCTGGAAGATGTTGAAGTGTTTTGCGACGCCATCGAAAGAATGCTAACAGAACGTCGCCAGTGACGTGCGTCTGGTTTCTTGGTCTTGAGCATTAAAACGAGTGCTAATTGAATTCAGATGCTCATCGAATTTCGGTGTCTCGCAGCGGTGAGAACTTGAGGTAATTGAAGTGTCGATAGAGTTCTGATTGTTCGAGTAACTCTTGATGCTTTCCGCTACCGACCACGCGTTTTTCATGCAGTAGAATCACCAAATCGGCAACGCGAAGGGCGGTCGGTCGTTGCGAGATTACAAATACGATGGCACCGCGCTGAGTTAACTGACGCAAGCCATAGGCAGACTGACTTTCGGTAGCTGCGGATACCCGATCGGTCGGCTCCTCGGCGACGACAATACTCGGTTTACGAAGTAAGCCGCGAGCGATTCCCAACTGGAATAAAGAATCATTCTTAAGTCGATCGTCATTAGGGGAAATGAAGGTCGAGAACATATCGGAAAGTTCCGATACTGTATCGTAGGCCCCAGCAATGCGAGCAGCGTCAACGATGTCGGCCAGCGGTTTTGGGCGATCGGGAAAAGAAAGATTTTCAATCAAAGTTCCGGCGGTCATTGGACCATTGGGCGATATCCAAAGACATTGACGTTGTAGCGATTCGGCATTGAATTCTGCAGCGTTGGTCGAATCCCACACGATTCGACCGCTGGCTGGCGAGCCAAATCCAAGCAAAAGTTCGCCGAGCGTTTTCGCTTCGATCTGAGATGTTGCAACGATGGCCACCAACATACCTGGCCGCGCTTGAAACGTAACATCGTCGAGAAGCGTGTGATGCTGCGTATCCTTGAGCGTCACATGTTCGATCGATATTCCTTCTGTCAGCGCGGTGGCTGTTTTCGACGAAGTCAGCGACTGGGCTGCAGCGGTCATTTGGATAAGCGAGTTTAGCAAGCGAGAGGCCGAGGCATCTGCACTGCGAACGCGTGCCCAAGCTCGTCGAGCTTTGATTACCGACACGTAGCCAAAGCCAATCAAGACCAGCATTGTCAATGCGCCAGCCACCCCTAAGGATGAAGTATTCTGGAGGATACGAACCGACAGGGCCAAGCAAAAGACGCTCAGCATCAAAGAGACGACGATCAGAAGCAAGGGCGTCTTCCAAAGAAAACTATCGAAGAGTTTAAACTCGGCTTCGCGATACGTTCGAAGACGGCTTTCGAATTCCTCGCTATGGATCTTTCCGGGGATAACCGCCGAAACGAGTGGCCCAATTTCAGCCATCGCTACCAAACGATCTTGCGCCATTTGACGACGTTCGGTGAGTACCGGCTGCAAGCTGCGACGCTGCCGATCGACCACGACGTAGAGCTGCCAGAGCAATACAAATGCGATTGCCGCCAGAATCATCAGCGTCGGATGGATCAATAAGGCAAAAAAGAAGCACGCCGTCGCTTGAATCGAATGGCGAGGTACCGTTCGATACCAAGCCAGCAGCGCATCTCGAATCTGGGGAATCCAGTAGGAGGATGACTCGCTCCGAATCGCTTGTTGACCGACCACACTTTGCGATGAAGCACAAAGCATGCTTTTCTCGTAGACACTTCGCCGCAACTGAATTTCGCATTCGATTGCGTAATGAATGGCCCAACGATAAAGTAGAAATAGGATCGTGGCCTCTAATACGACCAGTCCTAGCGCCAAGACCAACAATGCGAGTACGCCGCGAAGCGGACCTTGTTCCGCATCCAGCCAAACGGTCGATAGCGATAACTGCGGGCTGAGTTGGATCGTCTCAGGCAGGGTCGACGAGATGCTTGCTCGAATCAGCAATTCAAGCATCCAGCCGACAACCAAGGTCGTAAACGACACGACCAAACCGGCCGTGGATCCCAGAAGCCAAGGTAATAAGATCGCTTCCCTGCGTCCGAATCGGGCTCCCAATTCCGCAAGCGAAGTTCTTTTCACGCTAGATCTCGATCCTCGAAGAGCAGTAATCCGAGGAAGACTGCAAATGTCGTATACAACGCTGAGTAGATTAAAACGCCGGCCAAATAGACCGCCGGTATCGAATGCCCCGCATCGATAGCTTTGTCCATCGAATACCAATCCAAAGTCGGTACTATGACCGCGATCAACTGGGCCACAAATTGTACGATCGGAAAGCTATCAACCGAGCTTGAAACAATCGACGGCGTCAAGTGGCCGACGAGATAGAGCGTAAAACATATCGAGAAGTTGGCGAGCAACGGCACGCGAGTCGCCAAGGCTACGGCGATTGCGCTCAACGTGGATGCTTGAAGAAAAACCATGACGAGCCCAGGTAATATTCGGACCATTTCCAAATGGCAGACTTGCCAAAAGGGCATATCTTGTGACGTTTCGCGGGCATCATAAATGGGCTTGTAGGAAACCGAAAGCAGCAGAAAGGTTCCCAAAATTAAGATCATGAATAGCAGGATCCAAAAAATCCCGATCATCTTTCCGAGAATGAATGACCTTCGATGGATTGGCTTACTCAATAAAGTCAGGGCCGTGCGGCCTTCAATCTCGTCGCTGACAGAACTACTAGCGGACCATACGCCCTGAAAGAGGCAAATCACCAATACCAAGGTCAATCCGCAATCCTTCAGCATCTTGATATCTTCGCCTTCGGTATGGAAAGGGAGGAAGACGAACAGCAGAAGGGCCAACGAACCAAACAACAACAGAATTGTCGGCAGCGGTTGCCAGAGTTCACTCTTTGCTGCCGCGATCGAAATCGCCGCGACTTTGGGTGCCGCCGCTTGGAGCAGCATCCAAGAAAGCCCGATGATGACAACGGCTCCGGCAATCAGAAGAATGGTAAACGAGTCGGGATACGCAGGAACGGTTTTCAGTACAAACGTAATCGTTGCCGGATCGATTTCCAAATTCTGAGCGTAAACATTTCCGCCGACAACCATTGGGATCGGTGAATCTAATGAGGACTGTCGATTCCAAGCAATTTCGGTCCTGGCCTCCATTCGCAAAGGTTTGCTTCGAAAGGACTCGACGTTTTGGCCGTCCGCAAGAATGATCTTGCGATCGCTTTGAACCGCTACGCTATCGACAAAGGTTGGATCGTATTTTAGCGGTATCGGCGTGTAATCCGAGTTTTCTTGGTTGCCATCGACTTTGATCCCGGGAATGGTGAATCTCGACGTCGTTTCTCCTGTCGTAAACAACGATGGAATGCTCGCCAACATTTGTACCGGTTCGTCGACGACATAGGTGCAGCATAAACCGGCAATTCCGATCGCCGCAATTACGGAAACCAGCAACGATCCGATGCCTTGGGTAAGCCCTCCATAGAGTTCTCCCAGCGATCGAGTTTGTCCACAGTAGAGGAGCGACCAAACAACAATGGCGAAAAAAGGCCAAATAGCGATAGTGAACAGAACCCATTCGTCGTTGCGAAAGCCGGTCCGGTACGTAAAGTAGGGCATAAGAAAATATCCCGCGACTCCTGTAATTGCCGCCGAAAGAATCAAGCCGAGCCAAAAGGCGACTCCGTTTCGACGCCACGAATCTAAAAACGACAACTTAGACAGGGCGACAAATAGTCCCCAAAGGAGCGCGAGAATCGCCAAGCCAGCCAGCACGCCCACGCCCACCAACCAGAATCCGGTGAGCCAACGCGTTAACCAGAACTCGGACACGACTCCTAATGGCATAGTCTTAGTAAAGATTAGAGGAGGAATGAGATCGCTCACGAGCACCCCAATAGTTCGAAAATAAAAGACAAGTTCGAAAACGAAAGACAGATTCAAAAACAAAAGCCGCAGGAATCTCAACAGAATCCTGCCGCAATCCAAAAAATTCTACTTCCAGCATACACCAATCAGTGGCAATTTTGGAGGGTACGGAAAATGCTCTTCCGGCGAATTGCTGCGGGTTGGTAACATCCGATCCATGCTTCGTCGCGACTGGATTATCGGAATGGCTTGCAGTGGAGCCTCGCTCTGCGGTTGTCGGTCGGCACCATTTACCGGTCGCCGCCAGCTTCTGTTGTTGCCAGAGCAGCAAGAAATTGCGATGGGACAAGAAAATTTCACCCAGATTCTTAGCGAAGAGCCGCTGTCGGCCAACACTCGCGGGGCGGAGATCGTTCGACGAGTCGGACTTCGATTGGCTTCTGTATCCGGTCGTCCCGACTATGCCTGGGATTTTCGACTCTTGGCCAGTCCAGCTCAGAATGCTTTTTGCCTTCCCGGCGGCAAAGTCGCGGTCTACGAAGGTATCTTGCCCGTCTGTCAGTCCGAGGCTGGACTGGCTGTTGTCATGAGCCACGAAATCTCGCACGCGTTGGCTAGGCATGGCGGAGAACGGATCAGCCAACAAGCGACGGTTCAGGGAGTGCGTTCGGCAGTCGATTATGCCTTTAGTGGAACATCAAACGCGAGCCGTGAACTTGTCCGAACTGCCTACGGGGCCGCAACCCAATACGGATTGATTCTCCCCTATAGCCGACGGCACGAATCGGAAGCCGATCAGATGGGGATCGCGCTGATGGCTCAAGCCGGATACGATCCGAACGAAGCGCCGCGGTTTTGGACAAGATTTGGTCAAGCGGAGCTCATGGCAGGAGCAAAACCTCCCGAGTGGGCTTCGACTCATCCATCCGACGCCCGCCGCGCCTCGGATTTAATGATCCAAGTACCATCGGCCATGCAGGCCTACAGCTCGGCTCCCGTTCGACTTGGACTCGGCGAACCGATCTTCGGTTAGCAAAGTGGCGTAAGTTTCCAGCAACGGTACAATCAGATTGCCTTGCGGCTATAAACTCGAGTTAAATTGTGTTAACCTTCCCGCCGAGGGTTTCTCTATGAACTCCACAAATCCTTTCCTACCTTTTAATGCGTGAACGCTAATGATACGAAAATGTCTGCTATGCCTCCTGGTTTTAGTTTCAACTCAGTGGGTTGGAGCTGTCGAAGCGGAAACGGTAATCCTTGGGTCACCTGATTTGACGCAAGGCATCAAAGGCGGAGCGAAGCTGACCAACGCTGAAATCACGGCCTATCTTTCCGATCCTAAAAACCATGTGCCGCTCAGTGTCGCGCTCCCATACGGATTGGATGCCGGAAAGGATGCCATCTATATCCCTCAAGATAACCCGATGACACGGGCCAAAATTGAGCTGGGGCGACAACTTTATTTCGATAAACGACTATCGTCCGATAGCACGGTCAGTTGCGCTGACTGCCATCATCCAAATCACGGTTATGGATTTAATACGCAATTCGGCGTTGGCGTCGGTGGACAAACCGGCAACCGGAATTCGCCGGTTTCGTTCAATCGAATTCTTAGCAAAGCTCAATTCTGGGACGGTCGAGCGGCCTCTTTAGAAGCCCAGGCTGTCGGGCCGATGGCCAATGCAATTGAGATGGGGAATACTCACGATGCGGTCGTAAAATTCGTGGCTTCGAATCAGGGTTATCAAATCCAGTTCGAAAAAATTTTTAACGCGGCTCCGAACATCAATAACGTTGGTCGCGCGCTCGCGACCTTTGAACGAACGCTGGTAACCGGCCCAAGTCCGTTCGATTTCTATGATCCCGTTCGAAAGCTGAATGACGCTTTCGCGGATGAAATCGCCGATCTGAAGACACTTGAAAAAGAAGACCCGAGTCTGTTCGCAAAGTATACGAACGCCAAAGCTGCTTCCGATGCAAATCCGATGAACGAGTCTGCCAAACGCGGCTTGACGCTATTCTTTAATGTGAAGTCGAACTGTGCCGCATGCCATGTGGGCGTCAACTTCACCGACGAACTCTATCACAATCTCGGCGTTGGAATGGATAAACCAATGCCAGATCTTGGTCGATTCGAGCACACAAAAGTCGATAAAGATCGAGGCGCATTCAAAACGCCGACTCTTCGCAATATTGCTGCGAGTGGCCCCTACATGCATGACGGAAGCCAAAAGACGCTCGAAGAAGTTGTCGAGTGGTACGCAAAGGGTGGTCATCCGAATCCGACTTTGAGCGATAAGATCAAGAAACTTGAGTTAACCGCCCAGGACAAAACCGATCTCGTCGAGTTCATGAAAGCCCTCACCGGAGCTTTTCCAGAAGTCGAAATGGAGCACTTACCGGAGTAAATTAAGCGGTTTTTCGACACGTCTCGCTATACGCCGCCGAACCGATCTTCCGTCGGAATTATCCGGAATGCCGCAAGGATAAGGATAAGGACTTCGTTTAACGAGCCGTTGGCGAGTTCCGCTACCTCGAAATCATGGAAAAACAGCTTGCAGCTTCTTAAAGAGTTCGTCCCAACCATCAGCCGCTTTTTCAAAGTCGACTTGCATGGTTTTGACGCTCTCCGAGACTGTGGCGATCGAATGGTCGCTCCCTGGCCAAAGCGCAAACTGAGCTGCGTTTCCCAGCGTTAAGCGTTGTTCGGTTTTTTGACTGGCTAGATAATCAGCCAGTGCATCGGCGGCGAGCGGATGCGGCGCGTTTTGCAAAACGGCAACGGTGCCTGGAATTAAAAGAACGCCGGCACTTTCGTCGCCTTGATCCGGCATAACGACGACCACAGGATGACCGTTGGCGATTTCAATTTCAGCATCGTCGGTATCGGTCAGTCCCCAAGCAAGTTCACCGGACGCAACGGCCTGCGCAACTTGTTTGTTACCGCTTAGTACGATTGCGTTTTCCTTGACCTTGCCCATCCAACCATCGAACTCGTCTGCCGAGAACGAGGAGCGCAGTCCCTGATAAGCAAGTACCGCGAAATGCGTTGCCGATGTGCCATAGAGAGGCTTCGCTAACCCGCACTGATCCTTCCATTTCGTGTCACCTAGCTCGGCGATACTCTTCGGCCACGCGCTCGCATCGATAAGCTTTTCGCGATTGACTAGAAGGACTCGGGCGCGGGCACCCAGGCCGACCCAACTACCGTCGTGGGCCGCATACCGGCTCGGCCACTCGGCAGGTAAATGCCAATTGCGACGTTTTAACAAACCGGCCCGTTGCAGGCGGATGGTGTGCATCACTTCGCCGCTCCAAAACAAATCGCAGCGTACCCTTTCGCGTTCCTGCATAATTCGAGTAACCAATCCAAGCGTCTTGCTCGATTCGACATCGAACTGACTGGCAACCTTTGTCCCTCCGTCGATTCGTTCGAAGGCGTCGAAAATCGGTGCGGCATATTCTCGATCAGTCGAGCAATAGACAACGACTTCATTCTCTTGTCGCGGTACGCAACCAAAGCACATAGCGGAAAATAGTCCGGACAAACCCAAACGCCACCATCTGGTTCCGAGGCTCTGCCTCGGAACCCATTGCAACGCAGGCTCTGCCTGCCGAACTGTCGATGATTCAAGAGCGGCAACAAACGGTACACGATCACGAGGCGGAGCCTCCGAAGCAGTGCGTTCCCAGGCGAGAGCCTGGGAACGAGCGTTTTCGCGTTGGCGATCAGCGTGACGGGTCGTATTTTTCTTCATTTCACCTATCTTACTGTTACGCTTCGATGTCGCCAATCGACGTCATGATGCTCAGGCAATGTTGTTGTTTTGCAACATTTGAACGTTCCGTTGTGGCTGAGCAGCATTTCGTACATCATCGTAAATCTCTACGAATACGATACTTACGAATGAATTTATCGCAATTTTGCACGCTTTTCTGAGCAATGGCATCTCAATCGCAATAGCTGTATTCGGTCGAACATCGTTCCATGATATGATTCTCCGAGCAACACTCACCAAAGTACTTCGTTATGCATGCACGTTGGCTTGTCGAAATCGCTACGCTCTTTGTTGTTCAGTCGCGACATTTTTCGGACGTAGACTTGCAATTGCAAACGTCATCCTGTCACCGCTACTGGGCGGTTTCTCGCCAGCGATTCGAACGTTGGCAGAATCGACTGACCACGCACCGAGAACAGCTTGAATCCGCCGGGGCAAGTCGGCGGGTTATACTATGGCGTGAAATTCGACCGACGCTCGAAGAAGTTTTTCTTTCGGACGTATTGACCAGAGTCATAGCGGCGGTTGGAGCGAAACTAGAGTCAGACGGCATCGATGCGGATATGGGTCCAATTGCACAAAGCGTTTTCGCGACTCATGAAGACATTCGCCATCGTTGCCTTCGAATGCTGATGACGCCAGGAATTCCGGTTGAGCAAGCGGTGGATTTGAACAGAATCCGATTCTCCCTGGAAAAATGGACAGATACGTTCTTAGCACAGATTTCGATTCGATCGAACAACCTAATGCCGTTCTGCTTCGACCAGGATAGGACGTGCGAATTGATCGAGGAAGCTGCCGAGCGTTCGAGCGAACAGGCTAAGTTTGTTGCTTGGCAATTGATGTCCGCAAGTTGCCAAAAATGGATGTCCAAGTTTTGCACGAGTATCAGCGTCAATCCGCAACTCAATCAGCAGATCGGCGAATCGACGCTCGCCATCTTACACCCCGAGCGATTTCCGTCGCTAAGTCCCTTTCCGGCCCTGGCCAGCGATCGCATCAAAACGCTTATCGATCAAGCCGATCTCTGGGTATCCAAACTCTTGTGCGCAGAATCAAGTTCGTAGTTCCGCCTTCAGGCGGCTCCCACCATCGCCAGGCCTGATAAAAAGTGTGAGCGGCACGGCGCTAGCCGCCGGTTCCTCCGTTTGACATCTCGATGAAAACTCAATGTTTTCAGAACCCGTGGCTAGCGCCAACGGCTCATATGCGGCAAGGGATTAAGCAAGACGCTCGGCGGATTGCTTTCGCAATTCCGCTAGACTTGAGGCAAGTCGATCGTTTCAACAGAAAAAGCCGCGGGCATGATGGAAGCATTTTCAGCTAGACATCACACCCACGGCAGGTCCCCCTGACCTCGTTCACAGCCTTTGCTGTACGGAAATATTTTGGGATTTAGCGAAGTCTATTCACAGGAGGCTGCGACGAAGGTTCGACATGTTCTGCAAGTCGAACAGCGGGCGACGATCGAGTCTTTGGAATTGATTCCATGCTTTCGTTCGACCGATTGAGTTTCGCCATCGGCGGGCGTGATGTTTGAATGCTCGTCTTGAGGCTCGGAAGTTCTTCGACGTCGGATTTTGGAGTCGCCTTTTTCGGCAGAGCAGGGACTGCCTCTGGTTCAACTTTTTCGAGCGAACCGTCAGATTTTTCTGAACCCGATCGATTGTCATCCGGCTTCGCTGGGGTTGGGTTCGTATTGTTCTGCATCGACGATATACTCGATGCATCGGCATCTGCACCATCGTTGACACTGCCAAGATGCTGTTGGTATGGTCCTTGCGAAATAACGGCTGGTCGGCTGGCACCGTAGTCGAGATAGCGAGCTGCATCGCGACGTCGAGCGTGTTCGTTAGCATCCCAGTAGGCTTTCTCTGGCCATGGGCCTTCTTGAAGACAAACATTGTTGTACTCCAAGAGCGAACCCTTCAAGAGATGGACTTGAACAATCGACTTGTTGTACTCGCAAACGGCTCGATAGTAATCCTGCTGAGCTCGTGCACGACGCTCTTGAGCTCGAAGGAGGTTGTCGAGAATCGCATCGAGACTCGTGTCGCCTACTTCGAACTTATCGGTCCAAGCTTTCGCATCGCGTTCGCTTTCGCTCCATTGGTTCAGCTTGATCTCCATCAATTCGTAGTGGGTCTTCATCAAGCTGATATTTTCGCTGAGCGAAACCATTAAAGCGATTTCTTTTTCGTGTAAGACGTCGGATTCACGAGCCAAGGCAAGCTGAGCGTTGCGAACCAAGGCGAATTGTCGACGTGCGCCAAAGGCTGGCGGCGTAAATTCGAGTCGTAGGGCGGCTTCTTGGAAATCGCCGCCGAGCAAACTATCGGTCGCGCTTTGGCTTCCGATTGGAAATCGCGTTGGTGAGCCGCTTCGGCTATTGAAGGAATCGCCGACACCTAACCAGCGATAGAGGGCGGAAACGTTGACATCGGGCAATACTTGATTCTTAGCCGATAAAAGTTCAGTCTCGCGAGTTTTGATTTGCCATTTCTGTTGACGAAGATCGATGTTGCGAGTGAGAGCTTCACCTTGGATGGTACACCAATCGAAATCAGTACGAGCGACGTTGGGTCGGTCGCTAGGTCGGATCAATCGACCATCGGTTGCCGCCCAACCCATCAAGTGGCGAAGTCGGCGTTCACGTCCAAAAACACCTGGATCAGCACCCGGTACGTTGGCTCCTGCCAGCGCGACTTTGAGTGCAGCTTCGAATTGATGATACTGAGCTTTGGCTTGAGCTTCGGCGTAAACTTGGCCTTGTCCGGCCTGGTACTTCGCACTCGCTACTCGCCAAACTTGAAGGCCACTGTCGCGAGCGATCTTGGCGGTTTCGACGTTCCAGTAGCTGCAGTATAGCTCCCAGTACGAAAATTCGACTTCCTTGACGAGGTTGCGAATTCGTTCTTCGTACTGACCGATCGAAATGTCTTCATTGATTCGAGCCAAGACGACTGGAATACGATTGACTAACGTTCCACGACCTCGCATCAAAGGATGTTGGATTTGCATTTCGAGGATTTGGGTATAGTCCGAAGGCGATTGACGACCAACACCGGGTGATGGAATATTATTTAACGAATAGATGCTTTGGCTGCGACCTGTTACGACACCGCCAGTCGCGATTCGCTTGCTGATCGCGGACTGAAGTGTCCCGTCGTTTGCGACAAAGAATTGAGGATTAAAAATGTTTCCGCCGCCGACGTTTCGCGGACGATCGGTGGTGTTGTACCCTACGAAACTTGAAAACTGAGCATCGAACTCGGAAAGTGCATCCTCGACGCCACCTACTTGGTTGGCTTTGGCGGCTCCACGAGCTTGGATTCGGTTACCGTTTTGATCGACGACTTGCGACTGAGTATTCGCGGTGCTTGCGGTGATTGCCGGGTCATAGGCGGTTGTCAATTGCGACGATGGGCTAGAGAGAATCGTCGACGCGATATCTCCTGTTTGAAAGTTGCTGCCAGGAACCGCTCGAACTAACTTTGTATTGACCAGGGCATATGCAATACACTCTTCTAGAGACAAATCAAGGAACTCATAGTCGTGGTTTTCGACGGAGTAAGGTTGCAAGGTCTCAGAAGCTTCGGGCAGCGAGTCGCGTTTCAGATCCGGATACTCGATCCGAGTCGCGGTTTCGATGTAATGCGATAGGTCCCCAGTGTCCCCTACATAAAAGGGTTGCGTGGGATGGCATCCGGTCAGCAGAGCTAGGCCGATTTGAAGGGTTGCAATTGAGCGGATAAATTTTTTGTGCATGACCAGGGGCTTCCGGCGATACGATCGACCATGCAGCCATGTTCGTCCTGCAAGCGATTTTTCGGACCGACTTAGAAATTCGGCGCGACAAACCGCAATGCAGCTCACATGAATGCTAGCGTTTTCAATTCCCGATCCCCCCTACCCGATTACCCGACGCGTGACCCAAGCCCCCCCAGGCCAAACGACGCTAATCGATATCTTCTTTATCGGAACTCTTCCCCTCAAACTTTGCACAATCGTTAAAAGTTACCATCTTTTTCTGGTTTGTTTGCTAGCTATTTGTCGGGTGGCACGTCCCTGAGTCCGCGAAGGGCGTGCCACCCTATTTTTGCGGAAGTTGATCTTGAGTGTTCCCTTGTTTCGTTTTTGCTCGAATGCACGTTAAGATAGAGAAGATCCAAGGATGACACGAATCCAATCACTCACTTTTTGAGGGATAGCAAAATGCGAAATCTAATCTTGTTGCTAGCGGTCTTATGTGCAGCTCCAATCGCGGCTCAAACAAAGCCGCTTCCTTTGCATGAACTGATGGAACACGGCGCGGTTTCAACGCAAGCCTACGGCGAGAAGCATCCGAGGGTCGTTTTGATTAACAAGGAGATCGACAGGCGCCTTCACAATGGTGAACGGCTCGATGCCGAAGCGATCGAATTACGTTTAATAGAACTCGTTCGCGAGCGAGCTGAGTTGCGACGTACTTTTGGTGCCCGTCATCCAAAGACGATCGACAATGCGAAGCGAATACAGGCGATCGCTGGCATGCTCGTCAGTGCAGAATAGGAAAAATCAATCGCAGCAAACATTTTGATGCGGTAGAATTGGGGCAAATGCAAGAGATATCCAAAGAGCACGATTCGAATATAGACGCCGCCGAGCAGCGTGACATCTCGCTTCGTACTCCGCTTAAGTTTTTGCCGAAGGTGGGAGCGAATCGAGCAGTCTTACTCGAAAAGCTGGATGTTACGCGAGGGATAGATCTACTCTTTCTTTTTCCGAGGGCTTATCAAGAGATCGCTCCTACTCGACGCCTTCACGAGCTTGAAGCTGACCTGCGATGCAGTGTGGTCGGAACGATCGAATCGATCGACTTTCGCGGCTACGATGACGGACGAAGTAGCTTGGGAGCATTGATGGCAATCGAAGGTGGCGGATTTGTTCGGCTCGTTTGGTACAACCAACCGTATCGCCGAAATACGCTGGCCAGGGGCATGCGTTTGGTCACAACGGGGATTGTAAAATCGACCGGGATCTCGTGGGAGATTCGCCATCCGGAGTTCGAAGTTTTATCCGAGGATGATCCACTGCCGGTCGCCAAGCCCCTTCCGATTTATCCACTGACCGAAGGGCTCCAGCAGAGGCACGTACGGGATATGGTCGAAGTCGCATTAAAACATCTCGCTCCAGCGTTGACCGAATCGGTGCCGGATGCATTTCGCGCACAGCATAAATTACTCGCCTTTCACGACGCGTTGCGAAAGATACACCAGCCCTCGACAATGGAGGAAGCCAACGAGGCTCGCTTTCGTTTTATCTTTCAAGAGTTGCTGGTGTACCAGCTTGCAATTTCTATACGCCGCCATCGACTCAAACATGACCGACCCGCCGTTGCTCTCGATGCGACGGGGCAGATTCATGCGAGAATCTTGAAACGCTTTGCTTTTGAACTCACCACGGACCAGAAGTTGGCGATCGATGATGTTGCAAACGACATGCGCCAAACCATTCCGATGAACCGATTGATTCAGGGAGATGTTGGTAGCGGTAAAACGGTTATTGCGCAGTATGCGATGCTGCTCGCTGTAGCTCATCAACATCAAGCGGCCTTTATGGCTCCGACAGAAATACTCGCTCGACAACATGCACGTCGCCTAACGGAAAGCCTCGCGGGAAGCCAGTGTCACGTCGAGTTGCTGACCGGCAGTATGCAGGGGCGCGAAAAACGAGAGTTGTTGGAGCGGATTGCATTGGGGACGGTCGATATTGTCGTCGGCACGCAAGCCTTGCTCAGCGAGAAAGTTCAATTTGCCCAGCTTGGGCTGGTCGTCATCGACGAGCAACACAAATTCGGCGTCGAACAGCGAGCAAGTCTTTGCGATAGTCGTATCCAACCGCACTATCTAGTCCTTTCGGCGACGCCTATCCCGCGAACGCTGACGATGACCGCGATGGGCGACCTGGATGTTTCTATTTTGAAGGAAAAACCGCCCGGCCGAGCACCGGTACACACTTACCTAGGCAAGCACGATCAATTCGAAAGCTGGTGGTCGTTTGTCAGCAAGCAGGTTTCAAGTGGACGCCAAGCGTATGTGATTGTTCCACGAGTGGTAGGCGATGACGAAGAAGATATTGCGGGTGCCGAGCAAGTACACCAGCAACTTGCCAATGGCCCATTTCAAGGCTTGAAAGTGCAATTGTTGCACGGACGATTGAGCGGCGAAGAAAAAGCCAGCATTCTGGATGCGTTTACAAATGGCTCGGTGCAAATTCTGGTCGCCACGACAGTCGTCGAAGTCGGAATCGACGTGCCCAACGCAACGGTTATGACGATTCTCGATGCCGATCGTCTCGGATTGGCTCAGCTCCATCAACTGCGAGGACGCATATCGCGAGGTACGACGCCGGGATACCTTTGTGTTTTTGCAAAAGCAGGAGTCTCACCGGAAGAAAATGCGAGACTGTCGGCGTTGGCATCGACCGATGACGGCTTTCGACTGGCGGAACTTGATTGGAGCCTGCGTGGCCCTGGCAACTTGCTCGGAACGCGTCAGAGTGGCTTGCCGCCGTTTCGGATAGCCGACCTTGTTCGAGACAGTGAAATTGTCAAGCAAACCTATGACATTTCAGCAGAGCTAATCAACACCGATCCACAGCTCGCCACACCCGAGTGGTCTCGGGTACGAAGTCAAGTCTTTGGTCGGCATGGAGACATGCTCGACCTGGGAACGGTTGGCTGAAGCCGGGGCCACGAACACTCGGAGTAATGGTTCCGATTATTCCAAGAGTTCTGGTTATCAGGGTTCGGATTGCCGCTATATCGTAACCCAAGAGCGAAATTAACGCATATTGGACTGCGATGCGGAAGTATTACGAATAATATGCGTCGATTGCCTTTGCCTAACACGAAAACGGGGCCTAAATTTCTATCGATGGGTTTTGTTAATCCACGCTTGTGTTTTCTGAGGATTCGATGAACCAACCTGTGAAAAGATCGCTTGACGAGGTCCTAGAAAGATCTCAATTGCCTGCCTTGCCCGGCAGTGCAGTTAAGCTCTTAGTGCTTTCGCAGGATCCAACCAAGGGGCCTAAAGACTTCGCCAAGCCGATCGAAGCCGATGTTGGGTTGATGGGACAAGTTCTTCGTTTCGTCAATTCGTCCTATTTCGGATTTTCTCGCGAGATATCGAGCGTCGAGCAAGCGATTTCTTTGGTTGGTATTCGTCCAATTAAAAATTTTGCCTTGTGGAGTGCCGTCTTCAGTATTATTCCGAATCCCAAAATCGGCGGCTTCGATTTGAAGAGCTTGTGGATGGATTCCTTGCGACGAGCGGTATTTGCGAGGGCGATCGGACGGGCTTTGCGGCTATCGAATGCGGAAGAATTATTTAGTGCCGCGCTTTTGCAAGATATGGCGATCCCCGTTCTGCTCGAAGCATTGCCTGACGTTTATGCAAAGCTGGTAACTCGACGAAAAGTTGAAAAAGTTCGGCTTTCGACTCTTGAACGCGAGGTTTTGGGATGGGATCACGCGGAAGCGGCAGCCAGCCTATGTCGCACTTGGCATTTGCCAAACGATTTTGCCAAATTGATCGAACGTCACCCGTCCGTCGACGAGCTTCTCGATTCGGGAATTGAAGAACTTGATTGTGCTTGCGTCGCCGTGGCAGCTTTGTTGCCGTCCTGTTCTGACAACGAATGGACAGAACAACACGATTTCTTTCATGGTGTCAGCCGAATTTCGGTCGCTCACCACGTCGATTTCCCAGAACTATTCATGAGCATAGATCGAGACTTTGGCGAGTTCGCCCCGCTCCTTGGCCTGCCGCTTCCTAAGAAATCGCTGGCGGACTGGTTCCGTGAAGCCGCAAAGCTAGTTCGCCAGTAGGCACTCACGCCCTCGGGTCTTCCTTGCTTTGCATTCTCCCGAATTGTATAAATGCCATGTAACTATCTCGCACAGATAGACTGAACATGGGAAGGCGACGTGGGTCATGGGTTCGAAGCAAAGAGCGAAAGCATTTACGATCACCGAGTTGCTGGTTGTCATCGTAATTATCGGAATCATCATCGCGTTATTGCTGCCGGCCATTCAATCGGCTCGCGAGGCCGGTCGGCGAATGGAGTGTTACAGCAAGATCAGGCAGCTTGGCATTGCGATGCATGACTTCCATAACACCATGCAGAAGTTCCCACGCAACGCTCGTCGAATTGGGATCAATGGCTGGGAAACGACGAGCGCAAATTGTCGCTTGTTGCCGTATATCGAACAGTCGTCGTTGTATCTTGGATTTGAATCGAATCAGACGAACTGGGCGTGGAACTATGACATTGGAATGAATACGAAGCTCTCGCTATTCCATTGTCCATCAGCAGTTCGAGCACCGCCGCGAGGAACCAATAAGGTTAAGTGGGACGGACCTGGAACTAACTATGCGTGGTGCACTGGGAGTACGATCTATACTGTTCCGTTGAATGACGAGATCAATGGTTTCATGTCCTATCATAAGGAGATGACTTTTGCTGATATTCTCGACGGTACGTCGAATACCGTAATGTGCGCTGAACTATTATCAGGTACCGGTCGAGACGGCACGCTGGCAACGTATCCTTTTGATCTTTTTTATGTTGGAGACATCCCTTTCCTATCGATTGTAGACCCCGAGTATCCGACGCAGGCGGAAATCGATCGCATTGGCGAGTTGGCCAAAAGTCATCCGATCGGATTTCGGTCCAACAATGGTTCGATGTGGGCATGGTACGCTTCGACGCATTCTACCTTCGGTACGGCGGTACCTCCGAATTGGAAGTATCCATCCACGGGCGGCGACTGCTGCCCGACGGGTTCCCATGATTGGCGATACGGTTTCGTTCCGCCAAGAAGTTTACACAGTGGCGGTGCAACCGTTGCGTTTGCCGATTGTTCCGTACGATTCATCGCTAACTCAATCGACCTTTTGGTATTTCAGCATATGGGCGATCGAGGGGACGGCCAATCGATCATCGAAACCTACTGACGGTTAAAATACACATGCGATCAAACGGGGATCGAATATTGCAATGCCGTCCTTCAAGGTGGAATTGCGTAACGATTTCATCGATTCTTGGATGGCTGATTTGCTTTCAATCAGGATGTCTGGGGCCTTCTATCGAAAAGATTTCCGTCCATCCTTCTAACGATCCGCTCGAGGAGCCTCGGACCTACTTACGGCGTTATGCGAACGGCGAACCGATGGGAAGTGAAGTGACGTCGTTCGAAGAAATGCTTAAAATAGTTCGCGAGGCAGATCCGACGAACGGCGAATTATTGGCCCGTGGATTGGACTCGATCCAGAAATCGGAGCCACGGCGAAGAGCGGAGATTGCCAAGGAGCTGTTGAGAAAACTCCCGCCGATTCAAGATTGAAATGCTCGGTCTGTATCGCAACGAAAGTTGTTGGCCGGCGACGTGCGTCGAGCGGCCTACAACTTTTGAAGTTTGCATTTACTCCGTTCAAGCTGCACGGCGAACTTGGATCGGTGTCGTTCGAACGGCTGGCTCAACCTTTTTCGGGGCTGCCACTTTGGGAACTTTATTGACATCGACGTCTAGTTCATTTCGCAGCACTTTGACATGCGGCGGGGCCTGAATGCCAATCCGGACTTTCTCGCCGGATACTCGAACAATGGTCAGTACAATATCGTCGCCCAGATGGACGCTCTCAGATTCTCGGCGCGAGAGGATCAACATAATTCGGAATTCCATTTCCGCTGCCATGAAGCAGGTCGGATTCAAAAAAGTTTCATAGTGAACGAATAAAAACCAATCTCAACTTATCATCTCCGCATTTGACTCATTCAAATTGCGACTGCTTGTTCGCTGCCCCTTAGAATCGTAGAACATGATGCGAGCTGTTTGTGTATCGAGAACCGCCGTCAGCCGAACGCTGCGAGGGCCATGAAGACAGTAAAAAATCCCGCACGAAATTCCTTGTTTGTAAAGTACGCGTTGCGTCATCGGGAAGGCGTCAGGAAGCAGCCCATTCTGGCTACAAAGTTCCTCCATCACGATTTCCCGAATTTTGTCCAAGTCACAATGCCAATCGTCAAAACCCATCGTAGTGGACAACTCCATAAGGTGTAGATCAAAGGCCAACTCAGTAATCTGATCGGGCAAAGCAATCTATCGACTTCGATAGCATTACTATTGAGATACGATTGTTCGCTAGCATAGCCCGCATAAACCGGTTTCGCGTTCTTCATAGCAAAACGAGATGACGAAATGTTTCGTTTGTGACGCCTTGCGCGACTGTGTGAACCTAAAAACCCTAAAACCTTAGGCTCTTCCGCAGAATCTGTGGGTCAAAATTGACTATTTATCGTTACGAATAGAAAACCGAAGTTTCAACGGACACCCGTTTCGCATTGGATTTTTGA
>JAWXCK010000029.1:0-73937 GCA_034408855.1 Pirellulaceae bacterium | reverse complement strand
GCATTTGATCAAATGCAGGTCGAGCTCAAGAATCGCGAGATCGACTTGCGGACCAATAGCGATCGATTGTCGTCTGTGCTGGCAAGTATGTCCGAAGGGATCATCGCGATCGACGAACGTCGTCGCGTTCTCTTGGCCAATCGAGCCGCCTCGGTCTTGTTTGAAGTTCCCTTGCAGGAATTGCTGAATCGATCATTTTATGAACTGGTGCGCAGTCCGAAGATTGAAGCATGTGTCGAAGAAGTGTTTCAAACTCGCCAAACCGTCGCCATCGAGTTTGAAAACAAACGTCTTCCGCGACGTGTACTTTCACTTCGAGCCTCATGGATATCGCAGTACGAAGGGAAAGCTGTATTGATGGTTGTTCATGACGTAACTAGCTTACGGGCTTTGGAAACTATGCGCCGAGACTTTGTGGCTAACGTTTCCCATGAATTGAAAACGCCGCTCTCGTCGATCAAAGCTTACTCCGAAACACTTCTCTCGGGAGCAATCAACGACCCGTCCATTCGACTTCGATTTATCGAACGCATCGAAGAACAAGCGAATCGTCTGAGCGACCTTATCCTCGATCTCATTCGACTAGCCAATATTGAATCTGGCGAGGCCGCCTTTGAAATGAGCGACGTTGATCTCGCTCGGCTAGCACGGCTTCGCATTGAAACTTATCGCGACCAAGCGGAAATGCGGCAAATATCGCTTGCATTCGAGCAAACCCAATCGAAAATCTTCGTGCGATGCGACGAAGAGGGACTCGCGACGATCATCGATAATCTCGTCAGCAATGCGGTTCGCTATACACCACTTGGTGGAAAAGTCGTGGTTCGATGTTCAATCGACGCGGCAATGGGAGTTATCGATGTTGTCGACAACGGACAGGGGATTGCCGCCGAACATCAAGAAAGAATATTCGAACGCTTTTATCGCGTCGACAAGGCACGTTCAAGCGATCTTGGTGGAACCGGTTTAGGTCTATCGATTGTAAAGCATCTCGCTCAATCGTTCTCGGGCCAAGCCTCCGTCTCCAGTCGCCTTGGCAAAGGCACAACCTTTACCGTCCGATTGCCTCTAGGAACGGGTCAGAAATAGCTTCGCTCCGAACGGATTACTAATGAATCCGCGCGATTGTTGCTTATTTGTTTTCGTTCGTGAAAGAACGACCTCTTTGGCAACGAGCGCAGTTTTGGACTAAGATGGCATACTTACCTTCATGATGCCCACCCCGCTTGATTAAGAGTGAAACGCTGCATGCCTCGCACCAAACCAACGACGGCCGAACATCTACGACTTGAAGAGGATCGACTTCAGCACAAAAATTGGCATCGATGGGGGCCGTATGTCAGCGAGCGATCGTGGGGGACGGTCCGCGAAGACTATAGCGCCAACGGTGCTGCTTGGGATTATTTCACGCACGATCAAGCTCGCTCGAAAACGTATCGTTGGGGCGAAGATGGCTTAGCAGGCTTTTGCGATCGCTATCAGCTTCTCGTTTTCGCTCTCGGACTCTGGAATGGAAAGGATGACATCCTCAAAGAGCGATTGTTCGGACTAGTTCCCAGCGAAGCCAATCACGGTGAAGATGTAAAAGAGTATTACTACTATCTCGACGCGACTCCCACGCATTCGTATATGCGTTACTTGTACAAATATCCTCACGCGAAATTTCCGTATGCTGAACTGATCGATAAAAATCGCGGTCGGTCCCGTGAGCAAGGCGAATACGAATTGCTCGACACGGGAATCTTTGACGAGCATCGCTATTTTGATGTCTTCGTCGAGTATGCCAAAGCTGATGAGGAAGACATCTGTATTCGCATCGAAATTTTCAATCGTGGGCCGGAAGCGGCGGCACTAGACATTATTCCTCACCTCTGGTTTCGCAATACTTGGTCATGGGGGGCCGAACGTCAACCGACGCCGGAAATTCGTTTGACCGAAGACTCGAAAGCAGGACTATGTTTGGTAGCAGATGATTCCAATGCCGATCCTCTTGAAAACTTGATGAGCACCTATCGACTAGGACCACGCTATTGGTATGCAGACGCTGGCGGAACACCGTTTTTCACCAACAATGAATCTAACCAAGTCCGGCTCCATGGTGAACATGCATCGAACGCGAGTTCTTTCGTTAAAGATGGCTTTCATCGCCATCTGGTTCACGGTGAAGCAACCGTCAACCCAGAGCAAGTTGGAACAAAGGCCTGCATTGCCTACAGGAACATGATGATCGAACCTGGATGCTCGAAAAGCATTCGGTTGCGATTAAGCGATCGACCATTACAAGATCCGCTAAAACAAGTCGACTCGATTGTCGATCAGCGAAAAACAGAGGCTGATGAATTCTACGCTGCCATTCACCCGCCCAAGGCAACGGAAGACGAACGAAGGATTCAGCGTCAAGCGTTTGCTGGCATGCTATGGACAAAGCAAATCTATCTATTCGACGTGAGGCGTTGGTTGGAGGGCGACAACCCTTCGATGCCACCTCCGGCAGGTCGCGAGCGGAATCGGAACATGCATTGGAAGCATCTGAATTCCATGCGCATTCTTTCGATGCCAGACAAATGGGAGTATCCTTGGTTCGCCGCATGGGATTTGGCTTTTCACTGCATACCGCTGGCCCTCGTCGATCCCGAATTCGCCAAGAATCAGCTTTGGCTCTTGCTGTTCGAGCAGTTCCAACATCCCAACGGCCAGATTCCTGCGTACGAGTGGGAGTTTAGCGATCTGAATCCGCCAGTCCAAGCATGGGCGGTCTGGCGAGTTTACAATATGGATCGAGTGCAAAGTGGCCAAGCTGATCGGGCGTTCTTAGAAAAATGCTTTCACAAGCTGCTAGTCAACTTTGCGTGGTGGGTAAACAAAGTCGACGACGAAGGAAACAATGTCTTCGAAGGCGGTTTTCTTGGACTGGACAATATTACTACTTTCGACCGAAGTGCGCCAATGAGCGATGGACAGTCGCTCAAGCAATCCGATGCGACCGGTTGGATGGGGATGTATTGCCTGAACTTGATGCGGATCGCGTTGGAATTGGCCAAAGAGAACGAGACCTATGTCGGGTTAGCTACCAAATTCTTTGAACATTACATCTATATTGGGGCGGCCATGAAGAATATGGGCGGCCGTAATTTCAATCTCTGGAGCCAGCAAGACGGGATGTTTTATGATGTTCTGTGTTATCCCGATGGGAGCTATAGCCGACTTCGCTTGCGATCGTTGGTCAGTCTGATCCCGTTGTATGCAACGGAACGACTCGAAGAAGAATGGATCGAGCGATTCCCGATTTTTAAAGGAAACCTCAATTGGTTTCTTAACAACCGAAGCTCGCTTACCGATGCGTGTTTAACGACCCTCGAAAATGGTGCTGGCCGCGTCCACCTTCTTTCGCTGGTCAACAAATCGCAGTTGGAAAAAATTCTTCGTGTGATGTGGGATACGAACGAGTTTCTTAGTCCATTCGGTTTGCGAAGTCTCTCTAAGTTCCATGCAGAGCATCCCTATTCTTTTGGCGGAGCAGATGTGGCCTACGAGCCAGCCGAAACCAAAATGTCGCTGAAAGGCGGTAACTCGAACTGGCGTGGCCCGATTTGGTTTCCAACCAGTTTCCTCATGATCGAATCGCTGCGCAAACTTGCCAAAGTCTACGGCGATCAAATCAAAACGCCCGCTGCGAACCAGTCTCATGATGACCCAAACAATTCAGCGGAGCAGGATGCACAAGCCGCAATAGCCGTTGGCTTGACGGAAATGGCGAGCGGATATGCCGATCGAATGATCTCGATGTTCACCCGAGACAAAGATGGTCGAAGGCCGATCTTTGGGAATCGCGAGCTATTACAAGAAGATCCTTTCTGGCGAGACCATTTGCTCTTTCACGAATACTTCAATGCCGAAACAGGTGAAGGACTTGGCGCATGCCATCAAACCGGCTGGACCGGGTTGGTCGCGTCGCTCATCGACGAATGGCGACGTTAAGCCGTCGCGGCGGTAATCTCGAAAACGTGCCTTCCCCACGCAGGCAGGTCGACGAATAGCCCTTCGGTCGTGATCGACATCGCATCGCGATCGTATACGCTGGAGTTGATAAGATCGCGCAGTTGGACCGACTTGAGGAAGGGAGTAAGAAACGGTACGCGAACGCGGCATTGTGCAGGATGTTCGGAATAATTAATGATCGCGACGATTGGGATCTCGAATTTACCCTGCCATCCAAAGGCAACAAAACAATCATGAGTCCAGTTGCCATTCCATGCTTCGAGGCATTCGAGCAGTTGCCAGGTGCCATCGCGCACCACATGGCGTCGAAGCACGTCAAGAAGTTGACAGTAAAAGTCCAATAAGGAAGTATCGGTAGATTCTTGTGGCGCACGAACTAAGTGCGGCGAGATTTTCTTTCGGCATCCTTCCAATTGACCCTGATGAAAAAATCGCAGTCCAGGCGAAAGATAGTTTATAATCGCAGCCGCCCGATGCTTCTCTTGCGTGAATACCGAAGCGGCGCGCGATTCATCGTGGTTCTCGAGGAACCTTGCTAATCGATTTTGAAAATCGAGTTCGGCAGTTAGATGCTGCCGAATCGCTATCACCTCGCCGTCTCGCAAACGGTCGTACAGCCGCTTGTCATAGCAAAAGTCGAATCCTTGTTGTTGTAACTCCCATTCGAGATCCCAATAGACTTCAGCCATAAAAACGAATTCAGGATGATTCTGCTGAACGCGCGAGATCGCCGAAGGCCAAAATGGTTGCGTTTCGATGTTCCATGTCCGACGGAAGACTTCGGGAAGCAGCAGCATGGCCATATCGCAACGTACACCGTCGCACATCTCTGAAATACGCATCAGCTCGCCGATCATCGCCTCTTGCAATGCCGAGTTGCCATAATTGAGCTGGATCGTATCGGGCCAGCCAGAGAAATACGGATCGCGACCGTAGGCGAATACTTGAGAAGAACGGTTCGTGGTCGATCGAAAGAAATTGTCTGGCTCGCGCAACAAATCATCTTCGGACCCACCGACAAAGTACTGAGGATGCTCTTCAACCCACGGGTGGTCCGGTGCTATGTGATTGGGGACAAAATCGAGCATCAACTTGATCCCGCGCTGCTGCATCCGCTCACGCAATCGTTCGAGGGCTACATCGCCACCCAAATCCTGATGTACGTGATACCCGGTAATGGCAAAACCCGAACCGGCGATATCGGTATCCGTAAGATCTGGAAGCGTTTCCGCGAATTCTAGTTGCCATTGGGGATTCGATCGCGAGATGGCTTGCGCCGCGACGCCTGTTTGCCACACGCTTAACAGCCAGATCCAATCGAACCCCTGTTGCGAGAATTGGTCGAGCGCGTAATCAGGAATATCGTCAAGCGTCGCACGCCGACCAAGTTCCCGCGACAACTCCGTAAGCCAAACTCGCGTATTGATCTGATAAAGCGATGGATAGCGTGGGTTATGAAAATCATTCTTCATCGCAAGTCCGAACCATGAATGAATTAAAGTCGTGAATCCGAACTAGTCTATTTCCTCGCCCAGTCATTTTGCAACTTATTTGCCCATAGTTCCCCATTTTGGTATAAAAGCGATCTCGTCAGTCGCTTCAATGACGCTAGCGTCTTCTTTGCGGAGCCATTCGTCGAACATTTTTGCCTACCGAACCACGACGCTGAGATGCATAGTGGCAATTTGCTCGAAAGAAGATTATGTTAACATTTCAAATCTCAGAGCGATCTCGTTAAAATCGTCAGTTCAAAAGGAACGTAAAAATGAAACCTATCGGCAAACCATTGCATCGGCGTAGCGTTCTCAAAGCAGCAGTATCGACGGCGGTTGCGGCTTCCGTTTTTCCGACGATCATTCCAAGTTCTGCTTTGGGGCGTGACGGGGCGGTTGCGCCGAGCGAACGGATTGTGGTGGGCGGTATTGGTATCGGAAGGCGTGGAACCTATGACTTGGGATGCTTCCTCGAGCAAAGCGATGTTCAGTTTGCGGCTGTCTGTGACGTCAAGGAAGGACAACGTGTAGCGATCAAGAAGATGGTCGACGAAAAGTATGGCAATCAGAATTGTGACATGGTTGTCGACTTTCGCGAGCTGCTGGATCGCCAAGATATCGATGCTGTTCTAATTGCAACTGGACCGAACTGGCATTGCACCAGTGCCGCCCTAGCCGCGAGAGCTGGTAAGGATATCTATTGCGAGAAGCCATGTACGAAGAACATTGTGCAAAGCATCGCCTTGGCTGAAATCATGAAGCGAACAGCTCGTGTATTTCAAGCGGGTACGCAGCGCCGCAACCTGCCGCATTTTGCTTTCGCATGTTATCTCGCGCGAACCGGCAAACTCGGGAAACTCAAAAAAGTCTACGCACATCCGCGCGGGATGCAGGCGATGTCTAGCGGTTGGCTGCCAGCCGAACTCGATCCTGAAAAATACAAAGTCGATTGGGATATGTACCTTGGCCCAGCCGCTTGGCGACCGTTCAATCCGAAACACTTAGACGGCTTTAATTTTGAAAAAGGTGGCGGGCTGGTTGGCGGTGGCGTCTTGGAATGGGGCTCTCACTGTGTCGATCTTTGCCAGTGGGCAGTCAACGATTGTCCGCCTCCGATTGAATACAATGCTCCGGTAAACGGTGAAATGGTAGCGACTTACGAAGATGGTTGTCAGTTAATCTTTCGCGAGAAGGATTGGATTCCATTGGGTTCGTGCCCAGTTCGATTTGAAGGCGAGACCGGCTGGGTGGAAGCCGGCGATAGCGGCAAGATGGTATTGAGTTCGCCAGAGTTGTTGGCTGGTCGCATCGTAGACGAAATCGGCGGCTATCCAGCGACGTTTCATGTCCGCGATTTTCTCGACTGTGTTAAAAGTCGCAGTCAACCAAAGGGAAATGCCGAAGCAGCGTCCCGAGCCCACATCGCTTGCCATGCGGCAAACATTGCGTTGTTCCTCGATCGGCAAGTTAAACTAGATCTGAAAGACTACACTTTCATCGATGACGAAGCCGCCAACCGATTGCGTTCCGAAGCACTTCGTGAACCATGGCGTCTTTAAAGGATTCCAGTTTGTCATGCCGCCGGTATTGAGCAATGCGAAGAACCGGAGGCTAGCGCCAATCCGCTCACTAATTGATCGAACGATCCTTACCCACCCAAATTTAACTTCCCTTCAACCATTTACCCTCCCTTGGAAAAGAGCCATGCGTTACCTTTCATCGGTTATTCTTCTAACGACTCTTCTCGGATCATCTTCTGTCAATTACAAGGTCGGCTTTGGCCAAGATAAAGCCAAGGAGCCTGAGAAGAGCAAAGTTGAATCGATCTCTTCTGAAACCGAACTGATCGCTATTTTAAAAAGCGATTCGCCGGGTGAAGACAAGGCCATGGCATGTAAGAGACTTGCCATTTACGGTTCGGGTGCTGCGGCTGCCGAACTTGGTAAGTTGCTATCGGATGAAAAGCTTGCGTCATGGTCAAGGATTGCGTTGGAAGCAATTCCGGGTAAAGAAGCCGACGAAACCTTGCGCTCTGCGATCGATACATTGAGCGGTCGTCTTCTGGTAGGTGCCATCAATTCCGTCGGCTTTCGTCGAGATCAAAGCGCCGTTGAACTCCTGATCAAACAACTCAATCAGGTAAAGGATGTCGACGTCGCAGCGGCTGCTGCCGTTGCATTGGGACGCATTGGCGGCAACGCCGCGTCCGCCGCACTTCGAGCTTCGCTGAACAGTGGAACCGATAGCGTTCGGTCGGCTGCTGCCGAAGGGTGCGTGCTGTGCGCCGAACAATTCCTTGCCGGCGGAAACGCGACGATGGCTACTGCCATTTATGACGAAGTTCGAAAAGCCAAGCTCCCAACGCAACGAGTGGTCGAAGCGACGCGCGGAGCGATTCTCGCAAGAGGTTCCGAAGGCATTCCGCTGTTGCTCGAACAATTGCGAGCCACCGATAAAGCGATGTTCTACGTCGGCTTGTGGATGGCTCGCGAACTGCCCGGTAAAGAAGTAGCAGCGGCACTCGTCGCCGAGTTAGATAAGGCGGCACCAGAACGAGCCGCATTGATCGTAACTGCATTAGCCGATCGAAAAGAAAATTTGGATTTGCCGACGTTGATTCGGCTGGCATCAAAAGGACATCGAGACGTTCGAATCGCAGCGATGAGTGCGATGAGTCGCTTTGGGAACGCGACGTGTGTCGAACCAATATTGAAGATTGCACTCGAAAAAGATGCCGATCTGCGATCACCGGCCAAGGAAGCGATCGCGGCGATTCCAGATGACGCAGTGGACAAAGAAGTTATTGCTCGATTGCCTAATGCAACCGGTGATATGCAGCTCTTTCTGATCGAAGTGATTGGACAACGACGCATTGAAGCCACATCGGAACTGGTAAAGGCCCTAGAGAGTTCCGATGGCTCGATCCGCAAAGCGTCTCTTGAAGCGTTAGGGAGCACTGTCCCGCAAAAGAAAATTTCAATCTTGATTCAACAAGTTGTCTCGCCAAAGGTTGCCGATGATGTCGCGATTGCCAAACAAGCTCTTGAAACGGCTGCGATCCGAATGCCCGATCGTGAAGTGTGTTCGGCGGAATTGGCCGCGGCTATGACAGGTGCTTCGATTGCAACCAAGTCAACATTGTTAGAAGTTTTGGGAGCCGTCGGCGGTGAAAAGGCGTTGAAGGCACTTGGGGAGGCTGCCAAGGGCACCGACGTGCAATTGAAAGACGTAAGCAGCCGATTGCTAGGCGACTGGATGACAATCGACGCCGCCCCAGTATTGCTTGATCTTGCAAGCACCGGACCAGAAGACAAATTTCAAGTGCGAGCCATGCGCGGTTACATTCGTATCGCTCGACAATTCGTCATGCCGGATAAAGCCCGCATTGAAATGTGCTCTAAGGCGATGGACGCTTCCAAGCAACTCGCCGAGAAAAAGCTAGTTGTCGAAATCTACTCGCGTTATCCAAGCATGGGCACGTTGAAACTAGCTATCAAAGCACTTGAAAACCCAGACCTTAAAGCCGACGCCACTCAAGCGGCACAGAAAATTGCCGAGAAGCTTGGCGATAAAAAGGAAGTTCAAGATTTGATGAAGAAAGCTGGAATCGCCAAACTATAAAACGATGCTTGGAGCTGCAGATCGTTGAACTTCAATCGCTATTTTCGCGGAGGTGGTGTTGGTCGTTCACTCGACTCGACGAGCAATTTTAAATTTTGATTTGCATCGCTGTCTACCTTTCCAGGTTCAAAAGTTCCTAATTTCGCGCCGCGTACGGCGACGACCATCTGCAAACTTGGAATCACCGTCACCGTATCGCGATTCCACATCCCGTTGGCTTGATAGGTATCCGACGGAAGCGAAGGCCACGTACGTTGGCCATTATCGCCGGCCCGTTCATTGAACCAGAAATTGAAGCCGTATCCGCCGGGGCCATGCGGTGTCTGGTCCGTGCCGCCGCCATACGTCCCGATTCCCAAGTAATCGCGGCCTTTGTCTTTGGTGCGCGGCGTAGAAGCCGGAACACCCGGTTGAATATGCTCCTGAAAACTTTTGGCATCGATAATTTGCTGACCGTTCCAATTCCCGTGGTTCAGCCACAGCCACCCGATTCGGGCAAAGTCGCGAGGGCTCGCGACGACGCCAAGCTCATTGCGTGAGCCGAAGATGCTACCGTCTTGGAATTGTAGAGTTGCAAGTCGTTCTCGAATCGCGACGTCTAGCTTCTGGTCGAAGACGCGTTCGAGCGACCTCGCGTAAAGTTCGATCCCGTAATCGTTGTAAGCCCACGCAGAACCTGGAGCCTCCTGGCAAGCGTAACCGCTCACCATATTCGCAAGATGCCGGTAAGTCATCGTCGTATCTTTCTCTTCGAGCTGCCAACCGACATCTTTTACGAGCGCATCGACGCTCGCAAGTTTTCGTTCTTGGACGGCCAGCAGCAGCAGCGTGCTCAACACTGGCTTCGCTGCCGAAGCCCAATCCTTCTTCGATGATGCATTGCCCCAGGATTTCACCAGATACCCGTTCTTGATAATCACTCCATCGCCGCCCACGGTCGCTGCAAACAGATCGAGCTTCGCGTCGTCCATGTCCAGCTCAATCGGTTTGCGCCTTAACCAAGTCCGACTAGGAAATCCTATTTCTTCAGACAACACAACGCCGCCGACCGAAACCAACTCAAGCAAGATGCCGACCAGAATCGTTTTCATAGAAAGTACGAGCGAATCAAAATGGAGAATAAGTATTTTTGCGCTATTCTATTCTACTTCGTGCCACGAAGTTGGACTTGGCATACAGGTCGATACGGCTAAATTAGCGACGGGCATTCCTAATAAATATTAAATCCCATGCATAACACACCGCTATCCTTCAAGCGTCCCGAAGCAGACCTCACGATGCTGGAGCTGCTTGCCGCCGAGTATCCGAATGTTGACGCTGCGATCACTGAAGTAGCGAGACTTGCGAGGCCTATGGCGACTACGGCTACACGTTGGTGCTCGAACCCAACCGGATTGTGCTGGCCGAGCACCACCATTTCGAGTCCGTTGACGCGGCCATCCGAGACGGGATCGTACCGAACGTGGCGTAAGCTTCCAGCTTGCGGTTCAGTTGGTGTACTAGCAGCTTGCCCAATTTATAGCGTTTGACAGATCACCGATTTTCTAAGGACACGCACTTCTTCAGCCGAATCGAGATTCCAATTCCGCCGAATAGTCAATAGCGTATACTGGATGGTGAATTGCAATTGGGCATTTACACGGGGACATGGAGATTTAGCCAATGAGGTCTGCCGAACGAATTGACCGACGAATGACGCCTGCTGAATACGCCGTTTGGGAACGCGAACAAGTCGAACGTCACGAGTACTATGCTGGTGACGTTTTTTCTCAGGCTGGCGGCACACGGCGCCATAGTCTTATTGGCTCAAATGTTTTGGGTGAGATCCGTCAAATACTGAAGGGACGCGACTGCGAAGCCCATGGTAGCGGTATGCGTGTGCTGATCGAAGCGACTGGGTATCAGGCATACCCGGATGTTTCAGTTGCATGCCCTCCGTTTTCCGATAACGCCGATGAAGTGATCACGAATCCTATATTGGTTGTTGAAGTCTTGTCTCCGTCCACCGCGGATTTTGATCGCGGTGGCAAGTTTGGACACTACCGGCAAATCCCTTCGCTGTCGGAATACCTCGTTTTCTGGCAAGACGAAGCACGCGTCGAACAACATACACGAACGAGCGACGGGTTGTGGTTGCTCCGCGAAGTCGTAGGTATCGAGCATTCGCTGCAGTTGGCTAGCATCAAACAATCACTGGCCTTATCGCAGGTCTACGATAAGGTTGTCTTTGAGCAGCCGTGACACTGATCGTGCACAACCAACAATAGTAGCATCCTACGCTATAAATTTATCGAAGTGATTCGCACTAATGTCGCCTTTCGCTCCGCGAAAGTGGCGTTAACGGTGCGCACTTTCGCGGAGCGAAAGGCGACAATGGGCTCCATAGTCAGCGGAACGGCGCGAGCCGTCCGGTGTGTGCTTCGAATCAACTCACCGGATCGCTGGCGCAATTCCGCTACAAAAGGGTTGACGACCTAGAATGGCACCTATCGGACGCGTTCGAGAAGATATTGTCGCATGGCGCGCGTTCGAAGCACTTCGGTTACATCGACGCTTGGTTTTATGGGAAAAGCCATCTTGTGATTGACGACGATTCCGTAGAAATTGTTTGGCTCTAAAACTCCGTGCGTCCACTCCAGTGGATTTGCCGTCGGATCGCGATCGAAGTCGATCAGGCGATCGATGGCTTCAAGTTCAGCATTCATGTGTTGAGCAACCTTGACTTCGAGCTGCCGTGACACAAGTGCTTGCGGCCAACGATAAGTCCAGGGTTGGTCCGGCATCATGCTCGATCGCGTGCGAGTTACTGGCGGCGACGATGCATGATCGAGGTAGGCTTTGTCCGAAAGGTAGTCTTCCCAAAACTGTGCCCGCTCGATAGCGTATCGCCGAACTTCGATGTCTTCGTCGATCAAATTAGGGGTTTTGATCAACTTTCGAAGCCGATATCGATCATCGACCCAATGCAACTGTTCTTCTGATAACGCCATCCACTGTTTCAACCACTCTTGCTCAATTTCTTCCCGAGATATGCGGTCCGACATTTCGCTCAATAGAACAATATCTTGAAAGCAATCTAAAACCTCTTTGAGAAGTTCGGCGTCCTGATTCATTGCGGCGTAGCGGAAGAGACCCGCGACGCTGGTTGAGACAGCTCGCAGTCGGGTTACGTCATTCTCTAAAAACTCGTGCGTCGATCGGTACTCAGGGCTCGAAGCGGCAAGCTTGCTCTCTAAAGTTCCTTGAACTGACTTCAACCAGTCACGCGATTTTTCATATTGCTCTGCGTTCATACGAAGTCGGTATATTTTAATCCAATCGAGCGACCACAATTCTCGGAAATTCGCAAGCGAAGCCAAACGACCTTTATTGTCATGGTTCCATTGAAGAAGAAAGTCACGTCCAACGCCAGCCTCTTCAAAAACATTTCCTGAGGCAAACTCGAAAGGAACTGCCGACGGTTTCCTCGGTGTCGCCAATTCAAGCTCCGCAACCGATAGTCGCCGACTTGGCCATGCCGGTTCCGAATAGTAAGTACACGCAATCAAAATCGTCGTCGCTGCGGGAATCAGTAATACAACCAATACGAAGGCGATCGCGCGTTGGAACGTTGAACGCTCGAATTGAAACCAAGTAGGCAAAATCCAGCTACAAGCCAAAATCACGTAGCAACTAGCCGACAAAAAGGCCGTCATCCGAATGATTGGAAGGACAATTTGCTCGTAAGGATTGCCGAAACCCGTTTTTCCAAAAAAATACTCGAACAAGCCCCAATCGCTGGAGTGAAACATGATGAAAATGAGAATCGCATACGTTGCAACCAAAAAATAACTTACCGTAACGGCCAAGAAGAAACCGATGTAACTATTTCGCACGCAAAGGCCGGCTGCGTTTGCTATAAAAAACGACGCGATCGCAATCAGAAAAATTATCGATTTTACACCGGGGGTATTTGGGTTTTCCGGAACGAAGTATGCGATACACATCCATGCCGCTAATATTACGAAGCCAGGAATGGTTCTTGCGAAAAAGACTTTCCAGGCCACGACACCGCGATCGGACAAAAAGCGAAATCGCTGCCTCGAGTGATCTCCAACGAAGCATTGAAAACCGAATAGGGTTCCGGCGAGGAAGATCGGGGGGATGATGGCGTAAAAGGAAGGTCGTGTTGCGTCATTCCAGAACTCAAGCAACGCCAAAAGCAGCGGTAACGACCCGACGCATATAAAAAATAGGGTTGAATGCCGAATGGTCTGCATGAGCAGCGTCCAAAACGAATTCCCTGGATAACATGCTGGGAATGTTCTCCAAGGGCTGATCTCAGAATTTGCCGCACGGTTCTTTCCCGATATGCCAAAGCGGACTCGATCAAAGATCGCACGCATCGCATCGTACAAGTGCGTTTGCTGCCCGGTCGTCCATCGCCAGTGATAAAGCAACGCACAACCTATTGCCAGCAAAAGATGAACGACGGCCAGAAAGCCGTAAACAGAATTACGATATGCGACCGGATTTGAGCCGAAAAGCCAAAGGCTAAAACTGGTTTCACTTGTGTCCATCACTATCATGTTCAGGGCCACGGTCGCAATTCCAGCGGCGACGATTCCCGCGATCGCTTCATCGAACAGCAAAACGAAGAAAAGTGCGAATAAAAATAGCTCGCTCACGGACATCCAACGAACGACCGCGTCGTTCTCTAACGGAAATGGCGAAGGCTGACCATAGAAAGGGTACGGTGGAGCAAACATCGCGATGAATTGCGTAACAGCGATGGTGACCAAAATACAGGTGGCGGCAATTAGCATTTGACTGGCAAACGCCCGATACCATGGGATCGGCATTGAGCTAAGCCAATTGATGATCCGAGACTGGCGTTCATTGCCAACGGCCATTCCGACGCACGCAAGCACCACGAGTATTTGCCCTATGCTTGCCAACGGTCTAGCCCCAAGTTCTGCATCGTGCGGAATACGAAAGACATTGGTAAGGAAAATCAACTGCAAAAGAACGATTATTGCCAAACAGATCGCCGCGCTTGGAACGACCTGCCGAAAATCTTTCCATAAAAGTGATCGCCACATCATCGGAATTTACCCTGCATTGCGAGAAATTTTTCCAACTTCGTCTGTCGGTGGAGGAACGCTCGAATCGCCTACCGACGATGCCGTCGAATCGCGAGTCAATGCGATATAGAGTTCTTCGAGGCTTGGGCGGAGTGTGTGAAAATCAAAGACATCGTCCGAGTTCCGGAGTTGTTCAATGACCGCCGGATCGGGATTTCGCAACATCACTTGCCGGCTTCGTTCGTCTTGTCGCATGTCGACAATTTGGCACGAATGAAGAACAGTAGGAAGCGGTTGAAGAGGATCGTGCATGGAGAAGCTGACGTTCAACATCGATTGCTTAAGAGTTTCCAAAGGTTGGCATACTTGGACAATGCCGCGATGCAGGATTGCGATCCAATCGGCGACTCGTTCGACTTCATGGATCTGATGGCTGCTGAGTAAAACCGTTTGGCCTTCGGCGGCACGTTCAACCATGCTTTCCAAAAACTGCCGACGAACCAGTGGATCGAGCCCCGATGTCGGTTCATCGAGGACCAACAATCGCGGCTTTGATGCCGTCGCTAACGCCAATGCGACTTTAGATCGCATCCCCTTGGATAGGTCGCGAATGCGAGTCGACCATGGAAGCTGATAGGACTCGGCAATCTTCGCATACTGTTCCATAAATCCGAGCGGATAAAAACCGGCGGCGAATGCGCCGATTTGCTCGATGGTCATCCACTCATAAAACGCAGGCGCATCGGAGACATAGCCGACCGACCGTCGAAGCTCGGTCGATCGTCGCAAGGGATCAAGCCCCAGGACACGAATCGTTCCCGAATCGAAGCGATGGTAGCCTAGCATTGCTCGAATTAGCGTCGATTTGCCGGCTCCATTTTCGCCTAGCAGTGCAAAGACGCTCCCTTCGGGTACGGCGAGACTCACATTCTGCAACGCAATTTTTCGTCCAAAGCGTTTCGAGACGTTGTCGATCTCTATGGCATGGGTCATGTGTTATCCTTTGCAGTTTGCTGGATGGCTTTTTCGAACATCGATCGGAGTTGATCGGCCTCCAAGCCGCTATGAACCGCTTCCTTTACCAGAGTTTCAAGTCGTTCGCGAAGCTGTGTTTGACGCTCAGCTACGCAGCGTCGCTTGGCTCCGGCGCAGACCGCCATTCCCCGCCCTCGAACCGATTCGATCACTTCGGCGTTCTGCAAATCGAGATACGCTCGCTGAACCGTATTGGGATTGATAGCGGCCCGTTTGGCTAACTCGCGAACGCTGGGAATAAGCTGGCCAGGGATAAGCGTTCCTTCGGCAATCGAATACTGGATCTGCCTCGCAATCTGTTCGTAGATTGGTGTGCCGTTGTCTGGATCGATTCGAAGTTGCATCGGAGATCGCCGCGTTAAACGAACTGGTGTGACCGAACGTGCCACTGGTGTACAGGTTCCATAGTACACCAGCGCAGCAATTCAGTCAAGCTCCACTACGTTCACCCGACACAATTTTCGGTCTTGATTTTTTTGACAGGATTTACAGGATGGACAAGATTGACAGCGGCGATATGCACCTAATCATCTTGTCAATCTTGTTCATCCTGTCTTTTTCCCTTTTTGTAGGTGCGGAATTTGCGGCGGACTTCGACTTTGTCGGGGCCGAAGTTGATTAGGAGTCCGATTTCGATACCGGTCGCGGCAAGGTAGTTGACCAGTTGCACTTCGTGAGCCACGTTGAGTTGTACAACCGACTTGATTTCAATGATCAACTGGTTCTCAATAAGCATGTCGGCGATGAAGTTGCCGACGATTTCTCCTTCGTATCGAACTTGGATCGGCGCTTGTGCCGCGTGTGCAACGTCGAGCCGATTCAATTCGATGGTCAGGGATCTTTCGTAAACGGTTTCGAGAAATCCAAATCCGAGTGTGTTATGAACCTTATACGCCGCTCCAATAATCTTCTTCGTAAGTTCATCATCCATTTTCTCGCCCTCTACATAAGAAATTTGACAGGATTTACAGGATATACAAGATCGTAGCCACGACATCAATCTTGTAAATCTTGTTCATCCTGTCAATTTCCGATAGAAATCGGCAAAGGATTAAACGAAAACAGCTCGCTTGGCACATTCCTTCTTTCCCGAAAACGAGAACGAAGAAGGGAGAAGATGCCAAACGAGCTGTTATGAAACTGATTCAGTCAGTGACTATAAAATCTTCGAAGTATCACCACCGGGCATTGGTATCCAATACTTGCCATTCTCTGGTTGCACAGGAGCATTGTCCTGATAGGAGTGAAGGCTATCGAAATCGGCTAGTGCAACTTTGCTATTGAAGCAGTCATCCCATGATAATTTCTTACCGGAATAGCTTGCCATACGGCCCATGATAGCCGTCATGGTGCTGGTCGCACCGTAGTCACCTTCGTTTGGAATTTCGCCTTTGCGAATTGCGGCGAAGAGATCGACGTGCTCGTTTGCATGTCCATTTTCGTCCTTCGGTGATTTCCAAACTTCCTTGTTATTGTGGTCATAGATAATACCCTTAGAAATTTCGCACCAACCTTTTGTACCATGTGCGAATTCCGAGACATCTCCCCAACATCCAGGGATATGGCGGCATTGCGAAAACATCTTCGCGCCGTTCGGATAGGTGTACTCGAGGAAGTGATGATCGTAGATCTCGCCGGTATCGTCACCCGTTCGAACTTGTCGACCACCTTGGCCGTTGACTTCGATCGGATGAGCGTCCATCAACCAGTTGCTTACGTCGAGGTTGTGTATGTGTTGCTCGCAAATATGATCACCCGAGAGCCAATTGAAGTAATACCAGTTGCTTACCTGATATTCCAATTCAGTTTGCTCTGGCTTCCGATCGCGAATCCAAACACCAGCTCCATTCCAATAGACTCGGGTGTAGAGGATATCGCCGATTGCACCATCTTTTAACTTCGCGATCGTTTCGCGATAGTCGGTTTGATGATGGCGTTGTAGGCCTACTTGAACTGTAAGACCTTTTTCCTTGGCAAGTTTATTTGCTTCGAGGAATCGGCGAACACCAGGTGCATCCGATGCGACTGGCTTCTCGGCGAAGACGTTCTTACCGGCTTTGATAGCGGCTTCGAAATGGAGTGGTCGGAATCCTGGCGGCGTGGCAAGGATTACAAGGTCGCAATCGCTGGCAAGAACTTCCTTGTATGCTTCAAGTCCGTTGTGGATCTTAATGTTAGGATCGACTTGCTTTGGATACTTCTTTTTCAAACCGGCAAGGCTTGGTGAAGATCGGCTCTCAAAAGCGTCGGCGGCGGCTACCAAACGCGTTGGACCTTCGGTATCCATTGCTTGACCTACTGCTCCGGTACCACGCCCACCGCAGCCGATTAGTCCAAGCTTGATAACATCGCTACCAAACGCATGGGCTGCTCGGGCGAGTGGAAGTTGACCTCCGACAAGTGTTCCGCCGGCAACGATTGCGGATGTTGCTTTAATAAAATTGCGACGAGTGTCGGGGGAGGAAGGAACAACGCTCGGTACAGGGTTTTCTAAAGTCATATCGTTTCGAAACTTCCGTAAAAAAAGTGTAGAATGCCCATTCCCTCGTTCTATTTTATCGATATTGAGCCGGAAGGCAGTAAGGGTAGGAGTGCTTGCTTGAGATGAATTTTACCTAGGCAGCAAGCGTCTTGCAACCGTTGGAAATTAGTTATTATTCATCTTGCGGCGGATTCGTTGATAAAAGAGCGCCTTCGACGAAGCGAAGACGGGCAAGCGACGTCATATATTGGGATTGTGTCGCCGCCCAATTGCCTTCTGTTTGAGTGAGTCGCTGCTGGGCATCGAGTAATTGTTCGAGATTCAGGCTAATTTGAGTCGGTTCGAGGAAAGTGCTGTTTTGCCACCGCGATTCTAAGTACTCGACTTCCGAATTTGTGGCAATTGTCGCGTTAGCGCTGGCTTCCAGTTCGGCATGGCTTGCTTGAACCGACGCGATTGCTGTACGAACTTCTTTGCCTACGATGAGCAAACGGTCTTCTAGTTCGAATAGCAATTGACGAATTTCGAGGTCGCGTTGGCGTCGGATCGCGTGTCCCGTTGTCAAATTTTTCGGGCGGAGATATTCGAATCCGCCAGAGTAGCTTGGAGCCCCGGTGGCGAACTGATCGGCAAACGAGTTGGCAGCGTCGTACTGGCCATTCAAACCCCGCACGTAAAAATCGCTGACCAAGTTTAAAGTTGGGCGCAATTCCTGTTCGGCGACACGAAGCTTGACGTTCGCCGCTTTGAGTTCATCGCGAATAGCAAGTACGTCGGGGCGACTCATGAGGGCGGCGGCAAGTTCGTTTTCAACTTGAATGGGTAGCAGCACCGTCAATGGCAAAGATTTCGGAACGATTTCATCGCAAACCGCTGGCTGTATCCAAGGCGCATTAACCAACTGCCGAAGTCTTTCTTCCGACTCGACGACTTGAGCAAGTGCTCGAGCTCGTTTCGCGTAGAGGCTACTGATCGCCGAGCTAGCGCGGAGGAGCTGGTTCTGGATGAGATCGAGATCTGTTCGGTTACTAAGCTGACGATGGATTTCGGTCATCCTCTCGATACCGTTATTGATCTGCGTGACGAGCGAGCGTTGATAGACGAGATCCCAAAATGCTTCAGTCAAATCCATCACGTGTGTTTGCAAGGCTTGATTTGCTTGTTGGCTTGAAACACCGAAGTTGAGTTCGGCAATCGTAATGGTTGCTCGATTGTACGTCCTGCCGTATCCCTTCATGAGCGGCTGTGTGTAGCGCAGAACCATGCGGCTATCCGCTTGCTTGCGAGGCACGAAGAATACCGAATTGTTATCTCGCAAATTTAGATCTTGGAACGCTTCTAAGTTACCACCAAGCTCATTTTTTCTGCGAACACCGAGTTTAGTTTCGAGATTCTGCGCGTTCAAACGATTCGGTCCACCTGTAGTCAAAGTATTACCTACTGGGTCAGACGTATCGTTCCAAATCGAGTTTCCAAACCGCGTCGGATCGAATATTCCTTGAGATTGTTGAATCTCGGTCTCCTGCACCAAAGGACGTGTTTGAATCGCGTGGATGTGCGGCGAATGCGTTAATGCCGCCCAAACGATCGTCTCGATATCGACCGCCGCTGTTCGCTCGATCGGGGCCTTTAATGCCATCGTCTGCTCGCGAAGCCAATAGGGGCCCGATACCTCGACTTGGTCTTCTAGCGGAGGAGTTTCGTAGGGTAAAGCTTCAGCAAGTGGAGTACCGTTTTGCGAGCCTTCGCTAGGCGGGGCTGTGAAATTCGCAACGAAGGGCACTGGGGAAATCAATGGCGATTCTTGCGCAAGACTCGGGTTCAATAGTCCGAACAAGCAGACGGCGCCATACACGACGAAACGCGACTTGGCGGCAATAGGCCGTCGAATGGTTACTTTTCGGATAATCCCGATTCGCGACAAGTCCACTAGCCTCCATGCTAGCATTGCTTCGGTCTTGCTTCATGCAAGTAGTCTGACTAAATCGGTAGCCTTCTCGGAAAACCGAAGTCCTGAAAGAGACATCGTCAGCGGGCACGGTCACAATAGATTGCATTTCGATCGGTTACTTGATTCTGATGATTCGGATAGCGTTACATTCCGAATATCGAGAAGGTTCGGTAAGCCCTTGATCGATGTATGCGGTGCAAACAACGACCGAATTCATTTGTCATCGCGACAATCGACGTAACCGATAGAGTCGATAGCAAGCATGAAAACTTATGCTGGTCAGGCGACCTAAGACGATAGGGTATTTTGGCGGGTCACATTCCAAGTAGACAGCACCGTACCTTCAAGCTCGATAACCTTTCGCAAAGCAGAGTTTTGGAAACAATCAATGATCGATACATCTCATCAATACGACTATTTAAATAATCAACGTCCATCGAATTGGTCACCTTTGTTCGCTTTCGCAGTCGGCGGCTTCGCGATGTTCCTTTTTGTCTACATCGGAGTCGCAAGACCGGCGTCCGATGAGCTTTCGCTGCTTCGCCAGCAGATCAAAGGTCTCGACAAAAGTATATCGGCAGTGGCCGGTCAACGCGATGCTGTCGATGAAACTAACCACTTGCTCAGCCTTCTGAGTCAACAGCAGACCAATGCCAACGCCGCGAGAAAGACTTTGCTTGACCTTCGCGATCTGAACAGTACCCTATTGGCCGAATCGAGTAGAGTTCGCGAAGCGATCATTGCTTCCAATGAACTTATTTCGTTGCGAGACGCCTTGCTCACCAATCCCGGTAGAACTGACGAAGCAGTCAACGCGTTCAAAGCTTCCGAGCAGATCAAAACGCGACTGGCTGAGTCGGCTGAAACCAATGAAGTGGCGCTCAACGCGAGTCTTGACCTGCTTGCGATCCGCGACGAGCTGCTCGACAACATGAACCGCAACGATCAAGCGAAATCGTCGCTGGAGAACTTAGTTCAGTTGAGCTCATCGCTGCGTGAACAGGACATGTCGATCCATATCGCTAACGATCGCGTCTCAAGTCTGATCGCTCTCAAAGATTCGGTTCTTTCGCAGACCGATAACTTACGTGACTCGATCGAAACGCTTGAAATCACTGAAGAATTGGGACAGAAATTTCGCCATGCCGCCAATTCCTTTCGTGCGATCCGCGACTGGATGATCGATATTGTTGCGTTAGAACCGACCTTTGCACAAGCTCGACTTGTCTTGGAACCCATTTCTGAGATGGTCAACTTGAAGCGAATGGATCCTAAGCAACTACGCGATTTCGCTCGAGCCTTTGTACAGCAATCGCAAAACCGGATCGCAAGCAATCCAAACGCTACGGTTTCGCATCGTAGTCAAGCGGAAAGTAACAACTCAGGTTTGGAAGAAACCAGCGAGTCGATTGTCGAATAGACGATCAGGAATGAGTCTTGCGATGACTCGCCGAATGTTCGAGCATCGAAGCGACTAGGGCGGTCCAGCCAGTTTGGTGGCTGGCGCCTAAGCCTGCACCGCTGTCGCCATGAAAGAACTCGTAAAACAACGGTAGATCCTTCCAGTGCGAATCGTTTTGATAGTGCGGGACGTTTCCATGACACGGAACTTTTCCAGTTTCGTCGGTCTTAAAAAGCGATACGAGTCGCCGCTCAATCTCATCGGCGATCTGTTTCAAATTCATCTGGACACCAGACCCGGTTGGACACTCGGCGGTAAATGAGTCGCCATAGTACTCGTGATATTTGCGAAGGGCCTGGATGATAAGGTAGTTTAGCGGGAACCAAATCGGGCCTCGCCAGTTGCTATTACCGCCGAACATGTACGAATCGCTTTCACCTGGCTCATATCCAACCGATTCGACTCCATGTGCATGTGGGAAGACGAACGGTTTGTCACGATGGACTGCTGACATTGAGCGAATTCCAAATGGCGAAAGGAACTCGTTTTCGTCGACGAGATAGGATAGCAGTCTCTTGAATCGATCCATCGAGGGTATCGCCAGCAACCGCAACCCAAAGGCTTGCGTTTTAGGACAAAGCCGCTCGAGATATGTCATTTGCAGCGACATTTCGCCACGATTCTTGAGAAACCAATTCATTCGGCGTTGAAAGCCCGGCAGTCGATTGATGATCTCTTCGTAAAGTATAACGCCGGTGCAAAGCGGAATGAGCCCGACCATCGAGCGAACTCGCATTGGTATGCTCTTTCCCTCTCGAAGGAGATGGTCATAGTAAAATCCATCTGCTTCATCCCAAAGTCCAGTTCCATGGAGCGAATTCATGGCTTCAGCAATCGCGACATAGTGCTCGAAGAATTTACTTGCCATGTCAGCATAGGCTTGATCCTCTTCAGCTAGCTCAAGTGCCATTTGCAACATGTTGCCGCAAAAGAACGCCATCCAAGCAGTAGCGTCGGCCTGATCGAGCGTCCCACCGCCCGGTAGCGGCTTGCTGCGATCAAACACACCGATATTATCAAGTCCGAGAAAGCCGCCGCTAAAAACATGATCGCCGCGCGTGTCTTTGCGATTGACCCACCAGGTGAAATTCAAGAGCAGCTTCTGGAACGTTCTCGACAAAAACTCTCGATCGCGTTTACCGGGCGGTCCGCTGGCCAGATAAACTTCCCAACAGGCCCAGGCATGGACCGGCGGATTCACGTCGCCGAGCGCCCATTCATAAGCTGGAATCTGACCGTTGGGATGCATGTACCATTCGCGCAAGAATAAGATCAACTGGCTCTTTGCGAATTCCGGATCGACCTTAGACATCGGAATCATATGAAATGCCAAGTCCCAAGCGGCATACCAGGGATACTCCCACTTGTCGGGCATCGAGATGACGTCGCGATTGAATAGATGATGCCAATCGCTGTTTCGACCCGTGCGTCGAGCCTCGGGAGCAGGCGGTCCATTGGGATCGCCTTTGATCCAAGCATCGATGATGTAATGATAGAACTGCTTTGTCCAAATCAACCCGGCGTATGCTTTCCGTGAAACACTCTTTTCTTCGTCACAAAGCGACGACGGGATGACCGATGCGTAAAATTCATCGGCTTCGCGTTGGCGATCGACAAAGACTTGTTCAAAACCATCGCCGAAAGCTTGCTCGTTGCTCACGAGACCTTCCGCACTGAGTCGACAGTGGATTTCCAAGGGCTGATCTGGCTGGACGATGGCCATATAATAGGCAGCCGCCTTCGTCCCCATATTGCGAGCATCGACCGCTTTGTATTCGCCATTGACGACATACCGATGAAACGCATCTTTGTAAAAATTTCCAGATGACGGCTGACCGGTGTGTCGATTGGGGTTGGTTTCGTTTTCTGTAAAGAGCCAAATCGGCTTGTTGCTGCCAGTGCCAACGGCGTTATTGCCGAAATTGCAGCGGAAAACAAATTTCTTAAGGGACTCGTGGTCCGTGAGAACGGTACCATCGGCATTGAGTCGCATCCGAGGTTTGACGGTGCAGCCTTCATGTTCGCATCCCCAAATCCACGAGTTGCGAAACCAGAGCGTTGGCAAAACGTGTATCGCTTGCGGGATCGGACCGCGATTGAATACGGTCAGTTTCATCAGCAAGTCATCAGGGCCGGCTTTGGCATATTCGACCACACAGTCAAAATAATGTCCTTCGTCGAGCAACCCAGTATCGGTCAGTTCGTACTCGCGCTCCTTCCGCGATCGACGTTTGTTGACATCGGCCAATTCTTCGTAGGGAAAGCGGGCATGCGGATACTTATAGAGTCCACGAGCATAAGAAGTTGTCGGCGTTGCATCGAGATAATAGTAACATTCCTTAACATCCTCACCGTGATTCCCCTCAGGACCAGGGACGCCGAAGAGTCGTTCTTTCAAGATCGGATCGCGGCCATTCCACAAAGCAAACGAAAAATTCAATCGCCCTTCTCGATCGCAAATTCCCATCAAACCATCTTCTCCCCAGCGATACGCTCGCGACCTCGCATGGTCATGGGGGAAAAAAAGCCACGCCTCCTGCCCTTCTGAGTAATCTTCGCGAACGGTCCCCCACTGTCGCTCGGAGAGATACGTTCCCCATCGTTGCCAGTTGCTCTCCCGAAGATGACTCGATCGCAGTCGAGCATGTTCGGCCGTGTCAGCGGTTATCGGCGTAGGGCCGGCTAACTTCTTACTCTCGGTCGATGAGTCGCTTGATATAGTGGTGACCCTTTAGTTGAGGAGCGTGTCGCACATAGCCAAAATATTCCATTACTTTCTCGGTAAGCTTTGGTTCCGTCGCATGACAAACGATCGCCTGAACGCGATGAAGCTTACCGACCTCGTCCAAAACCCGCAGACCCATTCTCAGCGTCGCAAGCGTACCGTTTCGACCTGAGAGCGCGTATGCCAAAACCAGGAAACCAGGGGAACTCAACGGCAGATTGTAGTAAATTCTCAAATCAGTGTTGGGTAGTCGTCGCCATTTCCGATCGATCCAAGCTTGGCATAGATTGGGTATTTTCGGAATCCAACGCCGCCGAATGTTATACTCCCTACCATCGCGAACTTCGATGACCCCATATCGCCAGCCTACGACATTGCGACCTACTGTAATCTCTCGATCCGTCATGTTATTCAAGCTAGTCAGGAAAAGACGAGCCCTTTGATCAGTCGCCAAAACCACAACAGTATGAAAGTTAGCACCAAGAAAGCCAATGCAAGTGGCCCTAGTACCGAACCCATCACCAACAGCATGTCCTGAAAATAGCCGTTCCAAATCTTGTCCCAAAAAAGAAATGTTACCAGCACGCCCACACAAAGGTACGGGCCAAATGGCGTTTGGTTATCTCCAGTCACGACATAACGAATTAAGACGAACACCAACGCGATCATTGGTGAAATGAAAAACGCGATCGCCGTCGGTTGCCATCCTAAATACGCGCCCACCATCGCCATCAACGTCACGTCGCCAAATCCAAGGGCTTCAACACCGATGGCTAATCCTGCAATGCAGCGAATCATCCAGACGGTCATTCCGCCGATGAGAATACCTAGCAGACTCGACAGAAGCGACTGTTGCCCCATGGGTGTTAACATTTGCCACGCGATCGAAATGGCAATCGAACCAACAAGCCATATTCCGACAAGATATTTCCAAGTTGGAAATCGAATGAGGCCTGCCAAAAAATAGACGATTGCCTTCCGCCACCCTCGACGCAAAATCAATCGTCGATCGGCCAATGCAAAACACCAGATCGAGTAGGCCGCAAGACCGATGCTGAGCCCTTTGGTGCCTGTCCACACCGAAAACCACCATGGTGAATCGTAATGCAAGGTCGATGGCCAAGCATTCGTCGCCGGATCCACTATCGAAGTCCAAAGATGCCAATTTGAAAAGCAAATCGCGCCGATAAGCCCAAGCAACGTCGCTGGAATCGTAATCACATCCGGAATCGTGCGCTCATCAAAATCGATGAACGTGGCCACACACATGAAACAACATAAAACACTGTGCGCAAAAAACTGAAGGTGCAGCGACGGTTGAATGCGAGCTGCCGGCGGCAATGCGAGGGCTGGTAGCAAACCTCCGGTGACTTCGTACCAGAACAGCCATCCGAGAAAACATGGAAACAACAACTCTATCAGACAAGGTCGCAGCCAAAAAAGTTTTCCATGCGTCGACGAGTCAGGCCTAAGGAAAAGCCATCCCATGATCGGAATGTGAACCATACCGTACTTAGCTGTACTACTAACCAGTTTTTCATATTCCGCTTCGGCTCCCTTTTCGACGCAAACACGAAATCGACTTCGCCACCATGGGCTGATCGGACGAGGGAAGTAAGCAAGGTTGTAGATTGCCCAGTTGATCATTGGTCCAAGCATGAAGCCGATGATGAACACAATGACGATTTGCCATTCTAACTGTAAACCCATCCATGCGTTCATCATTGTTCGATTGCTGTGCCTTGGCTTCGTAAAGACTCAGTGTACCAATCTGCAATCTGTTGAGCGAGTTCTTCAATAGTACGTCCGTCGGTCTGGATGATAAAATCAGCAACATCTCGATAGATTGGTTCGCGGATTTCCAAGAGACGGACAATTTCGTCGTAACCGGCCAACTGCGTCAAGGCCGGTCGTCGCTTGGCAGTTGAATGGTCTGCCTGGATGCGATTGGCAGCTTGCTTGGCAGAAACCTGCAACCAAACAGCCACGCCATGCTTTGCAATCAGATCGCGATTCTGTTTGCGAAGGACGGCCCCCCCACCGAGCGATACGACAACGGCGTCTTTTCGCTCGACGATATTCTTAATTGCCTTGGTTTCCAAGGCTCGAAAGGCTTCTTCGCCCGAGTCGGCAAAAATCTCGCGAATCGACTTATGGCTGGCCGTCTCGATGCAATCGTCGCTATCGATCAATGGTCGACCGAGAAGTTCAGCCAGTCGCTGTCCGATGCTCGACTTGCCGCTCCCACGATATCCGACGAGAAAAATAGCTCTTTCCATCCGGACAGTATAACAAACGCCCGGAGTTTGCTACGAGTGGTACTACCTGACAATTCACTCCAGCGGTTCAAGCGCAGCCGACATGAGGGTAAGAAGTACGTACGGATCATAGGGTTTTCGCAAGTAAAACTTGGCCCCTTCACGACGTGCTTGCCAAACCATTTCCGGGCTAGCGTCGTCGGCGAGCACAATAATAGGGATATGCATTGTCCTGCTTGCGTCGCAAACTTCGCGACAGAATCGCAGCGCAGTTTCGTCGCCGAAATTGGTTCCCAGCACAATCAATTCAATGGAATGATGAGTAAGCTCACGTAAGCCGTCCTCCAAAGTGCCTGCTGCAATGGCCGCTGCCCCGAGCCGCTTCAGGTGATCGCAGAGTTGTTCGTTATGGGCCGCGTCCTGGTCGATCAGCAGAACTATTCGCCCAGAAAGATTCGTCGGTCCCGTCGGCGAAAAGTCGGGGGCATATTCCCAGACTCGATGCAACGAAGCGACGAACGCATCCCAGTGATGGTCGCTTGGCGAATTCGAGAATTGTGAAGTGTGAGTGGACATATTGCTAAGCCATCGACTCTCCAAACAGAGGCAACTGAATCAATTGACTCTAACAGTTACGAAAAGGATATCGGTCACGTGAAATGGTGCGGTCGTAACGATAAAACGGTAGCTAGACGTTCTTGGCCCTGTCACCGACGAGTCTGCCAACTTGACCGCCTTGCATGGATGAAAAGTAATTCAACACTGTTCGACGAGTTCAATGCGCTGTAAACTGCTCGAAGTGTTTTCCGCAGCTACTGGGAATGACACTAAACGTATATGGACTGACAATTTTGTTGACCGACGCTATTACTGGGTGCATGAATAAAAGATGAGCGAGACTAAGTTTAAGGGAGTGGTTCACGTCATTGAAGCCACGAAGACCTTTGGCCAAAAAGGATTTCGTAAGCGACTTGTGGTCTTGGAACAAGATAACGGTCGGTTCGCAAACTACGTCCCCTTCGAATTTATCGGTGATTCATGCGACAGTGTCGACGAACTATCGATCGGTGACGAAATCGAGGTGAACTACCGATTGGGCGGTCGCAAGTGGCAACGCGACGCTGAAAGCGAAGTCAAGTTCTTTATAAGCGCCGAGGCCACCAGCTTTCGCCGCACGTCGGGCAGTTCAGTTAAAACTGCGCCGGACGACATCAATACAACTCTCGACCAAGAATCGTACGACGACGGTGGCGACGTTCCGTTTTGAATTGCAACCCGAGGTGAATCACCAAGGAGTCGCAAACGACGAACGTGGCGTAAGCTTCCAGCTTGCGATTGCGTCTATCGCAAGCTGGATGCTTAGGCCACTTTTACACTGCCGAACGGCAAAGCCGTGTGACGATGATCGTCGCACAAATCGTCGAGACGACCGAAGCAACCGCAGCGCAAACCCAAGCGATTAGCGCGATTGCGAATTGGTTTTCCGATTCGATCGTAGCAAGATAAACAGACTGCTCCAGACCAAGAAGCAAGCCAGAACAACCAATGCGGCGACTACGGGCTTGGGGTGATTTGCAATGAATTGGACGTTTCGATTTAACATAGTGAACATTGAAAGCGTGCAGAGAATAATTCGCTTTGGAAAGTAAACGCAAATCGACCCGTTCAATATTACACGGAAATGCAGTTGAATGAACTATAAAAGCTCGAAATCCCAGGTAACTGAAAGCGGCGAGGACGCCTCAGTCGAGTACGAACTGGGCGTTCCCATATCGGGAACAATTCTGTCACGTGAGCATTGGGTTCAGACCGCCATTAAACGCCTACCAGCAAAAGGCCCTATGGATTGGACCAGTGTTTTCGGACGATCCGCACCGTTGGTACTCGACATCGGTTGTGGCAATGGACGCTTTGTTATTTCGTCGGCTGTCCGAAGACCGGAAACGGATCATATCGGCATCGATATGTTGCCGGTCGTCATTCGATACGCTACGCGTCGTGGTAATCAGCGCGGACTATCCAACGTTCGATTCTCGGTTTGCGATGGATTCCGATTTCTCACCGATTATTTGGCATCTGGATCGATCGATGAAATCCACATTTACCACCCTCAGCCGTTCCACTCGGACGAGGATCGTCATTTACGGCTGATGACACCAAGCTTTCTGCGGCTGGTTCATCAGGTACTCAAACCGAGGGGCCTGCTATTCCTCCAAACCGATAGCGAAGCCTACTGGAAATATATCCGGATGATTGTTCCGTCTTTTTTTAGTTGGCACGACCAATTAGATCCTTGGGCGGAAGACCCGAATGGTCGATCGCGACGCGAGATTATGGCCGCCGAGCAAAACCTGCCGATATATCGAGCCTTCGCGACGCGACGTGACGATCTCGACGAAGCTCAAATGGATGCGGCCATGAGAGATTTACCGCAGCCCAATTTCTCGTCGACCGCCCCACGGAAACCACAAAGTCGCAGGAAATTCCGCCGGCGGTAGAGGCATTTCGACGGTCCCAAAAGGGGTACAGCTCCATCTTGGTGAGCCGTCGGCGCTTTACCAAGAGCACAAGCTGTTTACGTAGGCCGCAGAACCATCGCGGACCCAACCGTCGAGTTCAGCAGGATCTTTCAATTGTTGACCTCGCATCGTGGAAACAGCAAAGTACTCACATCGGATCTCTGGCAGCGTCGACATATCGCCCCAAAGCTTCTCGAATTGAGCGACCGGGAAAACATCCTCCTGAGCTTGCCCCCAACGCTTTTTGACGTCCTTAATCGTAATGTAAGTTGGCAAGCGATAGGCTAGTTTTCGAATGCCTGCGTCCACGAGCTCCGTGTCTTCGAGATCTGACCGCTTTAATTTGAAAAGCGAAAGCAACTGATCGATGTCGATCCATGTCGTGAGGGTGTTGTAGAAGCTAAGTTTGAACTCTTCTTCTTCTCGCGGCAGCGCCAGCCCTTCAACCAACCGGAGCTTGCCGTCGACTCGAGCTAGACCGCCGCCACGATCATCGGCACGCCGACCGATGACTTCAAAACTTAGGCAACTTCCCGACTGAATATGTTGACCGAGCATCTTGGGATTTACTGTCGCGCCAAGAGTATCGATATTATGCAGCATCAAGTACTGCAGTTGAGGATGCTCAGAAAGCATCTGATGCAGGAGTCCATTGCGGAGCATGTTTGGAATTTCATACCAGTGTCCAACCGGATGCATGCATTGCATTGGGACGTTGTCGGTGTAATCGCTGGCTTCACCGACAGTCGTCGCCCAGTTCATCAGAGCGATGTGAAGTCCTGCTCGGATTTTCTGCTGTTGTTCATCGAGTATTTGGTGCGAAGTTTCTTCCCAAAAGAACTGCAAATCGCGGGCAGTCGGCACCGTTCTTAAACCCACCGACTTTCCAGGCGACAAATAGACCGGCCCAGGATAATCGTAACGGTTGGCTTCGTCGAGATGCTTAGCCATCGGCTCGTGAGTCATATACCCAGTTGTGAAGACATGCGGAATCAAAGTCCGATAGCGCTCTGAAATTTTTCGGCTTTTGGCTAAGTGCAATTCGATAAAACTTCGATGGCGTCCGTTGAATTTGCAAAAAGGGTACAAGCCTTTGACGACCCCGGCACCGCCCGTCCAGCGGCTTCCCACGCCGGCAGCTAGCGTAACCACGGCTACCCGCCCATCGACCAATGCGGAATAGCCCAAGCTCGATGCATTTGGACTAGATTGTGAATCGACGCTGCGTTTCAAGTCATCCGAATCATTTGCTAGTCGAAGATCGATGACGTCGTCCAGTTCGACATCGGAGATCGACGTTTGCGATGGGAGTCGATTCTGAGACAAACCAAGTCGACCAGTTAAGAGATCGTTGCGAATTTGCTCATGCTGTTCGCGATCGAATCCGTTGCTTTGGAGGAGCTCTTTTAAATTCGAAACCGCTTCGGCTGTTTTGGGTGGTTGCGGGAGAATACGATCGAGCAACCAGCTTGAAGACGTGTTACCGAGTCGAATCTTACTGCTCAATTGCAATAATTCGCGTTGTGTTTGCGGCGATAATTCCCGCATGTCACGCTTGAGCCATTTCGGCGTTACGATTGAATAGTATCCGTCAGCCAAAACCGCTTGCTCGCCGGTCAACAATGTTGACCAAGTGCCACGATCATTGATTTCGAAATCGTAGACTACCGGGTCCATTGCAAAGGGGAGTCGCGTCTGCATAGCCCGCTTGGTTGCTACCAACGTCTCTAGCAACCATGGTCGGGCGATATTTTGAATCGACGGGTCGAACAAGAACCCCATCCCACCGCCGGACATGCCGCCAAGCATCCAAAAGCCCCAGAATTGTTCGCCAAACCGAACCCTACACTGCTCGATAATCGATTCGGTAAAGCGGTTGGTACACCATGGAATGATTGTTTGTAGGGGACCGAAAAAGTTTCTCGTTGTGAGCTCGCCAACTTTACGGATGTCGCCATCCTGTAACGCATCGATAATCTGATCGAGTATCTTGGTTGCTTCTAGCCTTGCTTCCCATTCCTTCTCGCTTCGAACTAGGTATTTTTCGGTTACCATTTCGAGGATCGGCCCAACGTTTTGAGCCATGCCACCGTAAACAAGGATAAGACTCTTTTGCAGCTTCTCACGCGACTCTTTGGAGACTCGCTGAAGGTCAAGTTCGACGTGCTGTGGCATCAATCGACCGCGACTAATTCCGTACTCTGGATCGTCAGGCGTCGCAGGGCATCCGTGAATCAGTTTGATACCAGGCCATATTCCACCGGAGTCTTGCCAGCCTCCACCCGATCCACCAAGCCACTCGCCAAGAATTGCGCGTGCCGTAACCAGTCGCCGTTCGGGCTCGGATAAACCGCCCTCGAGTTGCTCGACTTGCCCGGTAGCGCGCATCAGAACGGAGATCAAGGAACCCAGCAAGTTTGTAGAGACAGCCAAGCGTGAACCTTTTGGAATATCGTTGACTTGGCTAACCACTTCCAGTCCAAGGTCAGCGCGACCGGTCAGCGTCTTGAGAAGCTCGCTGACTTTTCGATGGCAGCCTTCCATCGCTGGCGGTACGACTCCTGAAGCAATCAACGCGGCTTTGAGCAGGCCCAGATAATCTTTGGCGAAATCGAATATATCATCGATCTCCGTTAGTTCCGCTTCCGCGCCGAGATCGACACTAACCAACCTGAGAACAGGGCGATCGATGACGCGAAGATACGCTTCGACGGGTGGTCGAGGAGCTTCGTCGCGACCATAGACGCCAAGATTGATCGCCGCATTGACGACTCGGGCACCTTCCGGGTAATCCATCCCGAGAAAGAAAATGTCGCTCCAACCTGAGTGAGAAAAATCCATTCGCACGCTCGTCCTTTCAACGAGGATAGGAAAACTTCGATGGTGCGGATCGACTTCCATAAGTCGCTTGTGCAGTCGCAGCGGATGGTCGCTTGGATGCCCGATGCGGAACATCCATTGATTACCACGAACCGTTCGAACGCTCCGTCGAACTTGATCGGCCAACGTTTGGAATCCGATTTGATGGTATGCCTTCGCCAGCGCGCTAGTGACGGCTAAGGTCGGGCCATCGTTGGCTTGGGCGACCAACAAAACATCGATAGCTTCATTGAAGCGACGATGAAGAATGTGTTGGTAGGCATCGAATTCAAGCAATCCAGTTTGAGTTTCACAGAAGACTTTTGGGAGAAAAAAACGATAGATAGCTGCCAAATAGAACTGCGCTCGAACGCGATGATAGAGATTGTCGGATTCTTTGCGAAAGGTATCCAAGCGATCGGCGACAGCCAACAAACCGTTGGCATCGATACCGGCGCAAAGCGATTCAAGTGAACGATTGCGAACGGCTTCGTCATCGGAAACGATCGTGTCGATCCAAATGTTTTCGACGGAAATCGGAGCTTTGGGATGAGCAGGCACGTTCATGATCCGGTTGCTCGGGAAAGAGTAGGCTGAACAGCCAACTGCTCGACCAATTCACTGAGAATATGATCGCGATCGACACCGGACAGCGAGAGAGCTAACTGGGTATTCAACAGTCCATATTTTACTCCGATGTTGTATCGAGTCCCTTGGATCTGACAAGCCAAGTAGCGTTCGCGACTTGCGACTTCGTTCATCGCTTCGGATAATGAAAAAGGTCGATTGGCGCGGCTTGCGATACTCGTCATGACCTTGAAGACACTTGGAGTCAGCACATGCATGCCGAAGTAACAGAGGTAGGTGCCACTGCGTAGGCCGGCGACCGTCAAATCCTGTTCGGCTTGTGTCGGCGTCGGCTTTTCGACCACGCGTTTGACTTCGTAAAGCGTGTCGTGACGGGGGACGCGATTGGCTGCGACGGTCCCAAAGTATGGGAGCATGCTTTCGCGTGTGGCTTGCACGGCAGACACAGGACAATTCTCCGATTCAGCGACCTCGATTAACTGCTGCGAACAGCGCTTGCTGATACTGCTCAAGTAGAGATGGTCGCCAACTAAATGGAGTACACTATCGTTGCCGACGAAATCGCGTGTTTGCAGGATCGCATCGCCATAACCTTTTGCTACCGGCTGGGTTACAAAGGTGATTCGATCGACGTACTTGCCGGCGGCCTTTCGGTAGGGTTCTTCATCGCCGGGGCAAATCACAATGGCTATCGATTCAATACCCGAAGCGTCGACTTCTTCGATAATCATTTCGAGGGCCGATTTCTCGACGCCATCTCGGTCGACTAGCCGCTGCAGCGGAAGGGAATTCTGCCCAGGACCCGCCGCAGTAATGAGTGCTTTTTGTATTTTCATAGTTATTGAAAGTCATCACTTTCGCGGAGCGCAAGGCGACACTGCGGGACGAATCGCATCGATAATTTCACAGCCTAGGAGCGAACAACGACTTTGGCTAGGCAACTATTGTAATCTGCGGGCCAATTTTTGCTCATACCTATTTGAATTTGCTAGTTGAATCCGCAAAAAGTGCCCGTTGACGCAAATGCTTGATTGCCAGTTTTCGAGCGATCCTTACAATCTTAGGGGGTAAGTTAACGTCCTGACTAAATAGAAGGTTTTGAAGTGGTAATTATAAAGACATCGATGGGTGATTTTACATTGACTTTGGACGAAGCCAAGGCTCCGATTTCGTCCGCAAATTTTTTACAATATGCGAAAGATGGTCATTACACCGGAACCATTTTTCATCGAGTCATCGATGGTTTCATGATCCAGTGCGGTGGGATGACTGCCGACATGAAGTCGAAGAAAACCAAGTCTGGAATCAAAAATGAGTCGAGTAACGGCTTGAAGAACGTTAAATACTCGATGGCGATGGCTCGGACGAGTGACCCGGACAGTGCTACCAGTCAGTTTTTCATCAATACGAAGGACAACGGTTTTTTGAATCAAGAGCAATCTGATGATGGCGTCGGCTATGCGGTCTTTGGAATGGTGACCGATGGATTAGATGTCGTCGATAAAATCGGTAAGGTAGCGACGGGAAACAAGAATGGTCATGGCGATGTTCCGGTCGAAGCGATTGAAATTCTGAGTGTCGAGGTGACTGAGTAACTTGAGTTTGCCTTGCGAACGCTTTTATATTCGAGTGCAACAAAATGGCCTGCCTTATTCGAAATGGTCGGATTGTCACGGCGACGGATGACTACGTTGCCGATCTCTTGATGGAAGGCGAGACAATCAAGGCGATTGGTCGATCGCTGGATCCGCCACTGGGAACGCAAGTGATCGACGCCACGGGCAAGCTGGTGTTTCCAGGTTTTATCGATCCCCATGTGCATATCTACTTGCCGTTCATGGGGACTTATGCAAAAGATAACTACGACTCGGCGAGCCGGGCGGCGCTGGTCGGTGGTACAACGACGTTGATCGAGATGTGTTGCCCTAATCGGACCGAAGACCCTTGGCAGGCTTTCGAACTGTGGCGATCGAAGGCGGTTGGCATTTCGGCCTGCGATTTTACTTTTCATATGGCCGTCTCGCGATTTGACGAGCATACCGAGCAACAGCTTCGAAGAATTGTCGACGAAGGCATTTCGAGTTTTAAAATCTTTTTGGCTTACAAAGATTTTTTTGGCGTCAATGATAGCGAGCTCTATCAGACATTGCGACTCGCCAAAGAATTGGGAGTCATCGTCACCGCACATTGCGAAAACGAAACAATGGTCGCCGAGTTGCAGAAGCAACTTCTGTCGGAAGGAAAAACCGGTCCCGAATGGCATGAACCGTCGCGACCGATGCAGGTCGAAGCCGAAGGTGTCCAGCATTTGATGACGTTTGCCGAGCTTACTGGAGCCGAGGTCTACATCGTCCACACGAGCAATCGGCTTGCGATCCAAGCGGCACTCGATGGACGAAAACGTGGTGTTCGAGTATCGATCGAAACGGTGATCCCGTATCTGGTGCTCGACGATACGTATGCTAAGCGTCCCAATTTTGAGGGAGCGAAGTATGTGATGTCGCCGCCGATTCGCGAGGCTGGACAGCAACCACTGCTTTGGCAAGCGCTTCGCAATCGAGAAATCAGTACTGTCGCAACCGACCATGCACCGTTTGATTTTCATCGACAAAAGGAGATGGGACGCGACGATTTTACAAAGATCCCCAACGGTATTCCCACGGTTGAAGATCGCGTGAATTTGCTTTACACCTACGGCGTAAAACGCGGTCGCATCGATCTGAATACGTTCGTCGATGCGGCGAGCACTCAAGCAGCCAAGCTTTTTGGATTATTCCCTCGCAAAGGGACGATTGCTGTCGGGTCCGACGCTGATGTGGTAATTTACGACCCAGACTATCGCGGGCAAATTTCGGTCAAGACGCAGCTAATGGCAACCGATTACAGTGCTTTTGAAGGATGGTCCATCGAGGGACGGCCCAGCCATGTATTTGTACGTGGAAAGTTGCAAGTGACGGATGGAAAATTCGTTGGCGAACTCGGATACGGACAATTTCTTGCTCGAAAAGTTCGGTCTGGGTCGCAGTCTATTCAAAAGGGGAACGAATCCTTATGATTGCTCCCCGTTGTAGCTCATAGCCTCGGCCGCAGACAGTGCGTCGAGTGCGAGGTTTTTAAGGTTTTGGACGAGGCATCGCTTGCTTCGACAAATGTATGCCTAAAATGGCAAGTTCGCTGGCGAGATATCCAGCTCGAGTGACAAGTCTCTGGTTTGCTGGCGTCATCGTCCTCGGCTCCATCGCGCTATGGCTCCCAATGTCGAGTAAATCGTTGGAGCGGCCCATTTCGTTTTTGGATGCCTGCTTCACCGCGACTAGCGCACTCTGCGTTACCGGTTTGAGTGTTAGGAGTACGGCTCACGATTTTACGCACGTAGGGCAAGCCGTAATTCTGTTGCTGATCCAGCTCGGTGGGCTTGGCATTATGACCTTGACGACCTTTATTCTGACGCAAGTCGGAGGGCGCGGAGGATTGCGTTCGCGTTTGGTGATTGCCGAAACGTTGGGGGCAGGTGATGACGCCGATGTTAGATCGATTTTAAAGCGTGTATTTTTTGCGACAGCATTGCTGGAAGGTGTCGGTATCTTTTTTCTTTGGTTGCGATTTCTCTTCCAGTATCCTTGGCTAACGGCATTGTGGCACGCCGTTTTTCATGGTGTTTCGGCCTTCTGCAATGCCGGATTCGCCCTTCACGATGACAACTTGATTCAATACCAACACGATCCGGCAGTCAATCTAATTGTTTGCTCTTTGATCATCTTAGGTGGCATCGGATTTCCAGTCATTCTCGACGTCTACAATCGGTTTAGTTGGTCGCGTCCGTTTGATTGGCCAGAACTGCATATACACAGTAAAGTCACCTTGATTGGAACGGTTGTCTTGATCACATTCGGATTCGTGTTGCTGCTCGCCATGGAGTGGGACAACGCCTTGGCAACTATGCCTTGGTATGGCAAGGTTCAAGTGGCGATGTTTCAGAGCGTGACGTGTCGAACGGCTGGCTTTAATACCGTCGATCTGAATGACCTCACCAATGCCAGTCTCTTTTTGATGATTTTGCTGATGGCCATCGGAGGAGGGCCATGTTCTACCGCCGGTGGCATTAAAGTCTCAACCGTCGCATTGTTGGTGATGCAAGCCTACCGACGGTTTCAGGGTCGAGCGTGTATGAGTTTCTTTCGTCGAACGATACCACAAGCGGCCGTGGATCGTGCGATGGCGAGCACGATGACGTTCCTGGCCGTGGCTATCGTGGCGTGCACCGTTTTAATGGTTGTTGAACAGTCTGGGAAAAGCCATCGGAATTTGGGAGGCTATAGCGATCCAGCACTCGAAATTATCTTCGAGGTAATCTCGGCATTGGGGACCGTAGGGCTTTCAACGGGAATAACCGCCAACCTATCCGAACTGGGAAAGTGGTCGATCATCGCCTTGATGTTCATGGGACGCTTAGGGCCGATTTCCGTGATTTCCGCTTTATCAAGAAGCGTTCGCGAACCTAAGGTAGAATTTGCCAACGAAGAACCATTGGTGGGCTAAGTAAAGAGCGATCTGTAATGATATATTTTTTTTGTAGGAATGAGTAAGAAGTGGCCGACATCAAACGCTTTGTTGTGATTGGATTAGGATCTTTTGGCGCCGCCTTGGCGAAAAAGCTTAAGAGCAATGGAATTCGTGTAACCGGAATCGATGGCGATGCTGCGACGGTAGAGGAACTTCAAGACCAGCTTTTTGAAGCTGTGATCGGCGATGCGACCGATCGGGCTTCGCTGGAAACACTTTCACTCGATAAAGCCGAAGGTGTCGTAATCTCGTTGGGCGAAGATATCACCCGATCGTTGCTGGCAACGCTGCACGCGAAAGAGTTAGGCGCAAAGCACATTGTGGTGAAAGGTGTCACGCCTGAACATGGCAAGCTGCTCAAGAGTCTGGGCGTTGAACGTGTGGTCTTTCCCGAAATTGAAATCGCACAGCAGTTGGCCGATCGACTGACTTGGCCAAGCGTAATCGACTTCCTGCCGATCGATACCGACTACAGCTTTGTTGAAATCGCCATGCCCGAATCGATGCTTGGGCGAAAACTCATGGACACCGATATCAAGAAGAAATTCGGGCTCTGGGTTATCGGCGTCAAGGATGCTCTGACTGGAAAATTGACGATGTTTCCGGACGGCGACTTCAAGTTTGCTGACGATCAGATGATTCTTTTGGTGGGAAAAGAAAAAGAGTTGCGACGCTTTCGCGAACAAAAATAACCGGTTAAGCAGTGAGTGGGAGCGGGCTAGAAACGAAGTTTTCATAGGCAGCTTGCAATTCGATTGGACTGATCGGCTGCTTGCTTATCAAACAGCGCATTCGCCCTCGCCGAATAACACCTTTCTCCATGAAATGGCCGAAGAGCTTCGCTTCGAATGATGTTCCTTCGCTGGCAATGGACCAAGCGCTGTCCGATTGATCGCGAGGATGATTGAACCATGCGGCATGCATTCCACCTTCGGCTAAAGGGCCAGTAACCAGCGCGATGTCCTTCACGCTCTTCGACGATGCCGAAAGTTGATCGAGGTAAGCCTTATCATGGACTATCAGTGCCCCTCTCGAGTCGTCACGATAAGCAGAAAGGTTTGGCAAGTCGAATGAGCAACGAACACTTACCGCTGGATGACTATCGAGCAAGTAGGTCTGAACGCTGATCCACAGTTCGATAAGGATGCTGGTGTCGCTCGATTCCAGCAATCGATAATCGAGTTGCAAATTGAACTTTCGAGATTCGCGCTGCGGATAAACAACAATGACGTCTCCGAGCCGCGTGTAGCAGTCTTGGTGGAAAGGTTGGCGCGGTTGTGGAAATTTCACCGCTAAAATGTTGGATGCGTTGGAATCACATGGCGAAGTGATTTGCAGCCCTTGTTCAGGAGCTCCCAAATCAAGGTTGCCATGCCACCGGTGAAATAGAAAGGTAGCTTTCGATTGTTCAAGTTGCCAAAACATGGATCGTCATATTCGTTAGAGACTTGGATTCAAGACAATTTTACCGGCCAAGCAACCCGTGCCGTTTATGGTATTGTCTTCTTGCAGTCGATGCGCTTCCGCCGATTGACTGAGCGGCAAAACGCGATCTATTTTCGCTTTCAGCTTTCCATTGACGAGCCAATGGTTGATGTCGGAAGCGGCGGCTTGTTGTTCGCTTGCCGATGCCTTGAACATTACCAGGCCTTTGAGACTACACCCTTTCACGTAAAAGGGGCCGACCGGAAACTCGGGGCGAGCCGTCCTTCCAGCCATGAGAATCATCGTGCCGCGCTCGGCAAGGCAACTTACCGCAAGGTCAAAGTCGGGGTCGCGCAAGGTTTCCCAAAAGACATGGACCCCCGAGGGAGCGAAGGCCAAGAGCGTTTCCTGTACGCTTTGCGTTTTGTACTCGATCACCAGATCGGCACCAAGTTGCCGACATTCGGCAGCTTTTTCAGGTGAGCCGGCCGTGGTAATGACTATCGCTCCGACGGCTTTCGCCATCTGAACGACCATCGAGCCAACGCCGCCCGTTCCACCACGCACGAAAATGGTTTGCCCAGGCTGTAAAACCGCATCGCGCAAAAGTCCAAGTCGGGCCGTTATTCCTACCAATGCAATCGCAGCCGCTTGATCGTCGGAAGTATTGTCGGGCGTCGGATAAAGCCAAGCTGCATCGATGGCTGCCAATGATGAAAAAGTTCCCTGTCGGCCAAGCAGCCCTTGATTGCTTCCCCAAACGCGTTGCCCAGCTTCCAAATGCCGGACTTTATCGCCAACTTTGAGGATCGTCCCGGCAACATCGCAACCGATAATAAAGGGTTGCGGTAACGGCCAATAGTTGGCACCATTGCGAATGTAAGTGTCAATCGGGTTCACCGACACTGCACCGACCTGGAGCAGCACTTGATCAGGACCACATTGGGGATCAGGAAGTTCTCCGTACTGTATCACATCCGGAGCACCCGTCTTCTCAATATATGCGGCTTTCATCGCGGTAGCGTTTCCTTCCCTCGAAAGTGGCGTAAGCTTCTAGCTTGCGAAATGGATCACTGTAAGCTTACCTCAAACTTCAGTTTAGCGAAGTTGTCTATCGATCTGCAACCGTGTTATCAAAGACTCCATCACCGCCACACGATCACCGAGAATTTTTGAAAAGGCTATTTTATTAAGTGATTTGCCCAAGGATTCGCCCAACAATGTCGTTGGTCGTTGTTTCCAACGATTGTTTTGTTTCTCTGAGAAACGATGCTTCTGCCTGCGCAATCAGGTTGTTGATGTAATATGTTAAGAATCACCAAATTAGCAGCCCGCTTGCGCCGGGCTGCTAAATCGGTATCCTATGGCTTTCCCCTGATTGCATTCTGGCATCTCGGCCAAGGAAAACCATGAAATTAGCTCGAATTCTTGTCGATCGGATTCCGCACGTCGCGAAAATCGAAGGCGACAAGGCAATCCCACTCGATTTACAATCCGCCAAACTTGAATCACTTAGCGAACTGCTTTCCCATCCGAAGCTTTTTTCGTTGGCGAAAGACTTGAAGGCCAGTGGCGATTGCCCGGCAGTTCAATTGGATCAAGTCGATTGGCTTCCACCGATCGATGCCCAAGAAGTTTGGGCTGCTGGAGTCACCTACAAACGGTCGCAAACGGCGAGAATGGAAGAGTCGGAGGCAGCGGCCAGTTGTTACGATCGAGTCTATCAAGCGGATCGCCCTGAGTTGTTCTTTAAGGCAACGCCCTCGCGATGTCGTGGCCATCTTGGAGCACTTCGCATTCGAAGCGATGCGAACTGGAATGTTCCTGAGCCAGAGCTAACACTGGTGATCAGTCGCGATGGTCGAATCGTCGGATATACGATTGGTAACGATATGAGCTCTCGGGATATCGAAGGCGACAATCCGCTTTATCTACCTCAGGCCAAATTCTATAGCCAGTGCTGTGGCTTAGGACCGTGGATTACGTTAGCCGACGCGATGCCCGAGCGATCTTCGATTAAAATCCAACTTTCAATCCAGCGTGGCGGCCAAGAAGTCTTCGCGGGTTCGACATCGGTGGCTCAAATGGCACGTCAGTTCGAGGATCTTGTTCAATGGCTGTTTCGCGACAACGAATTCCCGAATGGTGTTATGCTGCTAACTGGAACCGGCATCGTTCCGGATTGCAACTTCACGTTGGCTCGCGGCGATACGGTCGCCATTGAGATCGACGGAATCGGAAAACTAATCAACACGATTGTACAGGGAACAAAATGAGTACCACATCGAGACCTTTGCGAGAAACTTCATCGGCAACTCAGAAAGCTTCGCCGGTTTTAATCGACGGAGTTTGGTGTGCAGCCGACGCTAGTAGCGTTTTTCAAGCTTCGAATCCGAACACAGGCGAACCCATTGCCGAAGTTTTTCCGGTCAGCAAATGGTCGGACTGTGAGCGAGCAATAGCTGCCGCATCCGAAGCTTTTGTCACCATGCAATCACTTCCGGCAACGCGAAGGGCCGAGTTCCTCGAGTCGCTTGCAACCAAGCTCGAACAAAACAAAGAGTCTTTAGTTGCCAAAGCCAATGAAGAGACAGGTTTGCCGACGGCACCGCGACTGGGGGACGTCGAGCTACCTCGCACGGTCAATCAATTGCGACAAGCCGCGACGGCCGCGAGAAGCGGATCGTGGGCCTTAGCAACTATCGACACGAAACTAAATATTCGTTCGGTGTATGAATCGTTAGGACCGATCTGTGTCTTTGGTCCAAACAATTTCCCGTTCGCATACAACGGAGTTGTCGGCGGTGACTTTGCATCGGCTATTGCGGCTGGTAATCCGGTGATCGGTAAAGCCAATTCGTCTCATCCTGGAACCACAAAATTGTTGGCTGAGCAAGTGCTCGCCGCCATGCAGGAAACGAAGATGCCCAGCGGGTTGGTCCAGTTGCTCTATCGGACCAGCCATGAAGATGGAATGCGATTAGTTGCCGACCACCGCGTCGGTGCCACGGGATACACCGGCAGTCGCCGGGCCGGATTGCAATTGAAGGCTGCCGCCGATGCTGGCGGAAAGCCTTTTTATGCAGAGCTATCCAGCGTGAATCCGGTAGTCATTTTGCCGAATGCCTTGGTCGAGCGAGCTGCCAAAGTAGTTGAAGACTTTGCGACAAGCGGACTTATGGGGGCTGGCCAGTTCTGTACCAGTCCGGGAATTGTTTTGCTTTTCGATAATGATGCATCTCGAGCCATCGTTGCCGAGATAGCAAGTCGCTATGAAAAATTGCCGGCAGGAACGCTTCTATCAAAATCCGTTCAAACTTCGCTCGTCAGCGGCATTGACCTTCTCAAATCAATCGGGGCAAAAGTATTGGTTGGTGGTCAGGCCATCGAAGGCTCGCGATGCGCCGTTGCCAACACGCTAATGCAAGCAACTGGCCAGCAGTTTCTCAGCGATCCGATGCAGTTTCAAACCGAAGCATTCGGCAACGCAGCTCTGATGGTGCTATGCCGCGACGTTGCTGAGATCCATGAAGTCATCCAACAGCTCGAAGGAAATCTTACCGGTTGCATCTACTCGGCCACCGATGGCAGCGACGACGAGTCATACAATCTGCTGGCTCCAACGCTTGCGACCAAAGTGGGGCGAGTTTTGAATGATAAAATGCCGACTGGAGTCGCCGTCAGCCCGGCGATGAATCATGGTGGCCCGTATCCTGCAACGAGTCACCCCGGCTTTACCGCCGTCGGCATTCCGGCCTCATTATTGCGATTTGCGAAGCTGACGTGTTATGACGCTGTTCGATCTACTCGGCTACCGCTGCTCCTGAAGGATGATAATCCGACTGGCGAAACTTGGCGAAGCATTGACGGAAAATGGTCGCAAGGGAACGTCGGATCGTAATCAGAACTTCTTTTAGCTACAACCAATTTAAATGACCAAAATAGTCCCGGCTGACGTTTTATTTCGACCTACTTCCGAAGCGTTACGATTTCTTCCCGAAGGGCCGTATCCGTTCGGGAACGATAAGTTCTCGTGGGTTGCGATTCAATGTGGTCCGACGGCCAAGCATGGCGCGATCAACGTCTACGATTGGTCGAGCAAGCAGAACGAGTCGTACGAGCTTCCGGGACGACCTGGATTTGCATTTGCCACTAATCGAGACGGGGTTTTCGTAGCTGGTTGCGAGCGCGAAATCGGCTTGTTTTCGATTCGCGATCGCTCATGGAAGGTGATTGCATCGGGTATCGATCTTGATCGCGAGGGGACGGTGATTAACGATGCGGTTGCATGGGATAACAATTTGGTATTCGGCACGAAGGATTTAGAGTTTCGTACCAAGAAAGCGGGATTGTATTTGTATCGAGGCGAAGATGGACGCGTCGTACGACTTCGAGACGATCAAGTATGTAGCAACGGGAAAGCGATTCTGAAAACTGCCAATGGTGGGCTTCAGTTGCTGGATATCGATTCGCCTACCCGGCAAATCGTTGTATATGACTTTGATTTGAAAGCCGCAAAACTTTCGGAACCAAGAGTTATCGTAGACTTGACGGCTGATCCGGCCGTTCCTGACGGAATGATTCTGACGCCTGATGGGAAAAGCGTGATTGTCAGCATGTATAATCCGAATCCCGCCCCGCTTGGCGAAACGCGACAATATCGACTATCGGATGGCGCTTTGGAAAAGATTTGGACAACTCTCGGCTCGCCACAGAATACTTGCCCGCAATTGATCGCGATGGCGGGCAAGGTATTTCTCGTCATCACGACTGCACTGGAATTCTTGCCGGTAGAGCGACGCGCACAGTCGCCTGAAGCCGGTACGTTGTTCTTTTCACCGACGGATTGGTTGACGGCAAGCGAATCGCCGGCCTTTCAGATTCCATCGGATCTCAGTTAGCATTCACCTAAACGAGGTTTATATGCCATCGGCCAAAAAGGTTTTTCGTGCCCGCCGGTTTGACGTCGAAGAAGTTTATCAGCCTCTCGACGATGGTACATTTTTACCACGGCACGTTGTTCGGCACCCAGGCGCGGTGGTGGTCTTACCGATTGTCGACGAAAATCACGTCTGCTTGATCCATACCTATCGTGTTGCGGTCGACCAATGGATGCTTGAACTTCCGGCCGGGACGCTCGAACCTAACGAAGCCCCCATGCTGACGGCCGGACGCGAACTCATCGAAGAAACTGGCTATGAAGCTGCTAAAATGGATAAGGTACATATATTTAGGATGTCCCCGGGAATCCTCGATGAAAAAATGCACTTTTTTGTCGCCAGCCAACTATCCTATACGAAGCCGCGAAGGGAAGTTGGCGAACAAATCAGCAACCGAGTTTTATCCTGGTCTGAAATTGATCGCTACTTGCGAGATGGCCTGATCGAAGACGCCAAGACGCTTGTCGCGCTGCTTTGGTATCTTCGTTATCGAATCCATGCATGAGTGTTTTGGCTTCCCCTGATTGAGTTACCGTCACGAATCTGATACAAGCAATACGTTGTTGAACTGGCATTGCGATGGCACTAGGCCGAAGGGAAGGCATGCATTTACACTTTCTTGGAACGGCTGGCTACCATCCGAATGAATCTCGGCATACAAGCTGCGTTTTTATTCCTGAAGTTGGCCTAATGCTCGATGCGGGTTCCGGTTTATTCCGCGCGTTGCCATTGATCCAGCACGACTCGCTCGACATCTTGCTGAGCCATGCTCATCTCGATCATGTGCTTGGCTTAACGTTTGTCCTAGATCTTCTCGCCGTGACTCGGCTCAAAAAGATCCGAGTCTACGGGGAACGGCAGAAGTTGGAGACTGTGCAACAGCATCTCTTTGCAGAATTGCTTTTCCCAGTACGAGCCCCGATCGAATGGATCGTCATCGAGGACCAACCGACTGAAATGGAAATATGCGGAGCCAAGGTTCATTGGTTCCCGCTCGAGCATCCCGGCGGTAGCGTTGGTTATAGGATTGAGTGGCCGAACCTGTCGCTGGCTTACGTTACCGACACTACCAGCCGTCCTAATTCTGCTTATTGGCCGCTGGTGAAAGGCGTCGATTGGTTAGTACATGAGTGCAACTTTCGCGACGAAGAGCAGCGGTTCGCAGAATTGACCGGACACAGTTGGGGTTCTGCTGTAATTCAAGGTGCGGCGGCAGCCCGAATATCTCGATTGATTCTAACGCACCTCAATCCGCTGGCCACCGGTCACGATCCGCTCGGTCTTTCAACGATCACGGCGAGCCATGTGAATGGCTCGCCGGATACGTTGATCGTTGCTGAAGACCAGATGATCATTCCACTTGATGTTGACTAACTTAGTTTCCGGCTGGAATCAAGAGCGTAAAGTTGACGAAGTTGAGTGCTGCGTTGGTGAACGTTTCACCTGGCTTGTAGTATAACATTATGAAGTCGCCCGCCTGGATGTTGACTCGTTGCTTTGGATCGCGAACAGCTCGTTCTAGATCAACCCGGATTGCAACTTGTTGACCATTGCCGACTTTACGCAAAACCAAAGCTCGGGTCGGCGGAATAATATTTCCAGGACCAGCTCCAGCTCGGAAGACATTTCCACCCGCTCCACCTGGCCCACCCACCGAAGCGTTGGCCATAGCGACCGCTTCCAAGACATCGATGTCATGATCGCGGGGTAATGGAATCTCGGCACCGGTAATCAGCCCGCCGGTGTAGAAGACTTCTTGCTGTCGAGCTTGTAGGTATACAATATCTCCATCTTGCAGAATAACATCGGCCTGAGAGAAGCAAGGAGAGCTTCCGTCTCTGGTCCAAAGCTGAATGCGTTTGGCGGTAGCTCCTTCTGGGCAGCAGGAGATGAATTCAGCCGGATTGGCTGCTTGGCTAGCACCGTCCCATACTGCGTCTGTCATGCCGTCGCTGCGTTGGCCACGACGAAGAATCCAAACTTCATTGAGCGCATCCGTACCGGGCATCCCGCCCGAAGCAGTCAACGCATGAAGGATGTCATTTTCAAAGGCTGGAAGATCGACGACCTCTGCGGAGCCTCGTTTGGCAACGGACGAAGCCGTTCGTGGCATAATCGTTTGGGCATCTGATTTCGTTTCTTCACGAATAACCATGACGCGATGGACACGCGGTCGAATAAGGTTGACGTAGATGTACTCGCGATCCTTAACGACAACTTTCTTTTCAACGACGACCTGAACGATTTTCTCGGCTGCTTGCTGGATCGTCAGTCCTTCGACCTTGATCGAACCAATGATAGGAATCGGAATGGTTCCGTCATCGCTGACGTGAATCGGAATTCCAGCCGATGGTCCCATTATGGTTCCGATTGGCGGATAGTATTCAGTCTGCAGCAACTGAGGATTCTGCAAAACTGGCGCATTGTCATCGACGTTCGGTGGCAGAATACCTCGAATGTAAATGCTCAACACGTCGCCAGCGCCGATAACATACGAACGCGGCGGCGCTTGGGATAGCAATGCTAAGTTGACGGGAACTCGGCAACCTTTTTCGCACATTCGAAGCTCAGGCGGCAATCGATCCGCCGGAATCGCATGGTGCGAGTAGGTAATACAACCGGTCTCGAAAATGAGTCCGAGGGCAAGGAGGGTCAAGCTCCAACCTTTGGATATTGATAGTTTGTGTGCGTGTCGCATTGCTCTGCATCCTTCCCTGAGTGCCAAGCAGTTACCTAAAACAAATTCACTCGCGCGTGAACGTCGCTTACTGAGATTCTGAAACATCGGATACGGTTGGATTCGCGATGACGTTGCTCCAATAGGTGTCGGTTGTCAACTCGACAGCTTGGCAATTTAAACCAGGACCATCTTGAGTTGGAACGGTTGACCAGAGGCTTCGTCCATCTCGATCAGCAGCAACGGTTCCGGCTTGATAACCTTGATACCATTGGTTGACTTTGGCTTGTCCTTCTGTCGATTGATACCTCGCGTGGAAGTAACAAGGCGGAGGAACAACTGGTGGGCAGCAAGATCCGCCGGTCGCGACGGCAAAGTATCCGTCCTTGAATCCATTGGCGTAATCAATCGTCGTGCAATCGGCGGGCAAGCATACTTTGGCTTGTCGCCAAGCCTGTGCAGCGCGACTCCGATTTACCGAACGATATTTGTAGTCTTCGATGCTGGCGCAGCCAGCAAGCAGACTTCCTAAGGCTAAAAGCGCTAACAGATTTTTTTTCATCGCGGTTGCTTCCCTGCTACCCGTATGACTGTGGCTCGCAGCCATCTTTGCTGCGCGCCGTATTAGAGAACAGCGATCCATCGCTGACTCACCGATCCTTAGGTCTATCGGGATGGACTTGAGTAAGATTTCAATCTAACTTTCTTCGCCGCTAGCGTAATTTGACAACACCGTCGCTGCGAGTCAGATAAGCCGCATAGATAGAAAACTCACCCAACGGAAAACCAGACTCATCCGCTTCCATTGCCTGACCGTTATATTTTATCGTCACCTCGCAACAAAGCGACTTATTCCACCAATTCATATACGCCTTTGCCAGCCCGTTTCAGCTTTCCTTGTTCAGCAAGCTCTTCCCATATATCTCTCGGAAATTGATTAGGAGGCGTGATCGCGACAACCCCCGATCGCCCACCGCCCGACATGGGACCGCGTCCTAATCGCGATTCATCATCGAGCTTTGTAAGCTTCAATCGCTTGCGAAAGGCTTTCATAGCCAGTCTGAGTTCTTCCTTTCTAGCGGCTGCAGCTTCCGGATCTGATGAAGGCTTTGCGTCTGACATGATTCAATTCCAATCTAGCAAGTTACGGCACGTACGAAACATTTCATACCTTTACCAACGAATATTTCAAAAAACTTTAAATCCTCTATCGGACACTGCTTGCTTCGGAGTGGGCGATTCACTAGCTTTAAGTCTGGCCTGCGAATCGGGATTCTCGGGCGATTCAGTAAAGCATGGGATTTGTCAGCAGGAGACACTTCGTTTTACCGCTTTAGAGAGCAGCACTTCTGGCGATTCTCATGCGGCAAACTCTTTTAGTTTCTCAACTTCACTAAGGGGACCATTGTATGTGCAATCACAATCCGATCCATTGTATTCTACCGCCTTATATGTTGGAGCATATGGCGAATTCCGAAATCGAAGCCGTTCGCAAATTGGCTGTCGAAAATATGATCGCGGCTGCCGAAGTTCGAACGACACGTGCGATGATGTCTGCCATGCCAAACTTTGCCGCAATTGCTTCGCCTTCGGCCAGAAAGCATCGCCTCATCTACAACATGAAAAATGGGCCGCATTACTTGCTCCCCGGAACGCTCGTCAGATCGGAAGGGGACCCCAAACATTCCGACTCTGCCGTCAACGAAGCCTATAATTACTCGGGGACTACCTATGATTTTTACAACAAGATTCTTGGTCGCAACTCGCTGGATGATCATGGGATGACCTTGATATCGAGTGTGCATTTGGGTCGCAGTTATAACAATGCCTTTTGGGATGGCTCGCAAATGGCCTATGGCGACGGTGACGGAGTCATCTTTCAACGCTTTACGAAGTCGCTCGATGTCGTCGGACATGAGCTCACTCATGGCGTTGTTTCGTTTACAAGCAACCTTCAATATCGAGATGAATCCGGTGCATTGAATGAGCACTTTGCAGACACTTTCGGATCGGTAATCAAGCAGTGGAAGAAAAAGCAAATCGTAGGCAAAGCCAATTGGCTTATCGGAGACGATATCATCGTTAAGACTCCAAATCGCCGCGCGTTGCGGGATATGGCAAATCCCGGAACTGCCTATAAAAACGATCCGATGCTCGGCGATGATCCGCAACCAGCGCACTACTCGAAGCGCTATAAAGGAACGGACGATAACGGTGGCGTACACATTAACTCTGGAATTCCCAATCGAGCTTTCTATCTTGCCTCCATGGCACTCGGCGGTAGTTCTTGGACGACGGCGGCAAAAATTTGGTACAAAGCCATGCAACAACTCGGACAGAATAGCGATTTTGCTCACTGCGCTCAAATTACCGCGCAGGTCGCCTTGGTCGAGTTTGGCGCTGCGGCTCATAAAGCAGTCAAGGATGCATGGGGTGCCGTCGGTTTATAACTTCGTCCGATCAAGGAAAATCCAACATTTAAGAAAGTCTTGGAATGAAACTTCACTATCGTCAATCGGGTGGTTTCGCGGGAATGATTCGAGGTTGCGCCTTGGATACGCAAAAGCTCAGCCAATCCGAAGCCAAGAAGATTGAAGCGATAGCGAAGGGATGTACCCATTCTCCTGGGCTTTCCGAGGCGAGCGGCAGAGATTTGATTCGATACGAACTAGAGATCTGTGTTGGCGATCAGCGTCCTTTCCAGATTTTGGCGGACGACGCTACGATAACAGCCGAATTGGCCCCGCTCATAGAAGTGTTAGATAGATATGCCAAACCGATTCCGATATCGTGAATCGATATTCCTTCGTGTATAACCAGATATTGGAGTTCTACGAGCGTTGTCAGAAAAGCCTTTTGTACCTTGCACGGAGTTTTCTATGGCCTGTTTGCCCCGTCCCGCCGTCCAAAGATTGCTTGGCGTTTTTATCATCTGCATCGGTCTCCTGGTTAATCTGGACGCGTTGAATGCTGCCGCGTTGCAGATTGCAGAAACGGACGCCGCACTCACGGTCAGTTCTGACGATCAGATCGTTTTGGTATACAACAAGCAATCTCCGCCGTTGCCCAAAGGAATGAATCCTGATTACCGGCGAAGTGCCTTTCTTCATCCGGTCAATACGCCGCTCGGCAAGACAGTCACCGATACCTTTCCCAAGGATCATCCGCATCAGCATGGAATATTCTCGGCATGGGTAAAGACAACCTATGGCGACAAAGAGATTGATTTCTGGAACCTGGCCGGTAAAGCTGGAACCGTCGTTCACGAACGTGTAGTAAGCACGTTTAGTGAAGATGGAAATGTTGGCTTCGAAGTCGATATGCTTCATCGGGCTCTTGAACCGCGGTCGGTCGATATCCTGCGAGAGCGATGGCGAGTTACGGTCTATGAGCCGAAAGAGAACTCATTTTGCTTTGATATCGAGTCGACGCAAGAAGCTCTCACCGATACTCCGCTCGTGATTCAGAAGTATCATTATGGCGGAATGGCCTTGCGCGGAGTTTCGCGATGGCTAAGCAAGAAGGACAAGGACCAAGAAAGCGATCGAGAGCTGATACTAGAGCCGAGTTCCTTTATCAATAATCTCGGTCAGGATCGAATTGAGGGAAATCATGCGCCTTCAACTTGGGTCGCTCTATCAGGAACCATCGATCAGAAGGACGTTTCGATAGCGGTGTTAGGACATCCACAAAATTTTCGAGCGCCTCAGCTCGCCCGACTCCATGGGACAAAGCCATATTTTTGTTTTACTCCGTGCGTGAACGAATCGTTTGAGATCAGTAAGACGAAACCCTTGCATGAACGCTATCGATATCTTTTAACCGATGCCCCGCCAGACGCCGATTGGATTGAAGAGAACTGGCAGCTTTATGCAAAGCAAATTGTGAGCCGTCGGCGCTAGCCGCGGGCCGTCTACTTTGGTAGCGGAACGGCGCGAGCCGTCCGGTGGAATCCACAAAAATGCAGAAGATACACCGGACGGCTTGCGCCGTTCCGCTAAAACTCGCACAATTGGGCGCTTTTATCGCATTACTTCAGCGGCAAGATGATTGAAAAGATCAAGCTAAAAATCAGCGCTGACGTTCCTAATACGATGAGCATCGGAGTCCAGGTCTTGAGCGACTCGGCCTCCGTTAAGCCGCTCATTTTGGCATAGACCCAAAAACCGCTGTCGTTCATCCAGCTTCCGATCAGCGATCCGCCGCCGATGGCCGTGACAAGGTACGCTGGATGATATGGAAGTGCATCGATCTGAACCATCGCGGCCACCATACTCGAACCGATGATCATGGCGACAGTACTACTACCTTGGGCTACCTTGAGCATCGCCGCGATCCCGAAACCGAGTACCATCACCGCCAGCGCGCTGCTGCCTTGCAGGTCAATCATCGATTGTATCGCTTCACTAATTTTTGCTTTCTGCAGCATAGCTCCAAAAGCGCCCCCGGAAGCAGTGATCAAGATAATTAACCCAGCGCTCATAATCGATTCCTCGATGTCGCCAGCCAGTGCCGTCAGCGAACGTTGCTTGGCCCAAGCGAGTGTCGCAATAGCGATGATCGCCGCGATAGCGAGGGCTAAACTAGCGTTACCAAACCCCGCAAGTCGATCGGCCCAAACCCGCAAAGGGGAACTCCACTCGTGTTTCGCGATGAATTGAGGATAGGAAGCTTCCAAGAGTTGTCGATTATAGCGACGCATATCGACAGGCTTGGTGCGTAGTTGGTCCGCCAACAGTTTGTTACGCAACTTCTCATCGATCGAAACTTGCGCGAATGCTCTGGTATCAAACCATTTTGAGTCGAGCAAAACGCGATTCAATGCTGTTACTAGTTCGGTTGTCGAACTCTCCGATTCTACAAGACTTTTGCGCTGCAACTCGCTGAGTTTTGAACTTGCAAACATCCGACCGGCAGGTGTGTCCGCGCCTTGTTGGCCATCTTGGCGAAGCTTTGCCAAAAACGCAATCGGCTCTGTGATGGCCTGCTCGGTGAGCGCCGCTCGATCTTCGCGGTCAGCCAAAGCCGTGATAACGGTACTGGTGGTAATCATCAAGACGGGCAAGAGAACCGGTGTAAGCGCCAGCCATAGCGGGACTTTTTTGAGCGGCTTTGCCTGGCCCGCGTCTTCAGCGTCATTCTGCATGGAATCAGCACGAACGCCGGCAACCGGTCGCATCGGAATGGTCATTCGACGATCGATGAAATGGCAGAAGAGCATTCCTATCATGGCTGAGGGTGCTGCGATCAGCATCCCGACGAGCATCACCATGCCGACGTCGGCTCCTAAAGTAGCCGCGACAAGCAACGGACCTGGCGTTGGCGGAACTAAGGTGTGTGTAATCGCACCGCCACACGAGATCGCCATCACGTATAAAACGTAGTGGCTCTTCGTTTTTCGATAGAGCGATCTTGCCAACGGAACGAGAAGATAAAAAACCGTATCAAAGAAAACGGGAATGGCCAATAAAAAACCGCTTCCCATGAGACCGTAGGCGGCTTTCTTCTCACCGGTTACTCGCACGGCAGCATTGACAATCGAATCGGCGGAGCCGCTATCCAACATACATTTTCCGACAACAGCCGCCATTGCAATGAGAATCGAAATACTACCTGCCGTCGAACCGAGGGCGGCTGCCACCTCCGACATCGGATCCGAGCCCCCAATCCCGCCGAGAATCGCAACGACCAACGCCGCAGCGATCAAGGCTAAAAATGCATTGCATTTAAAAACAATCATGAGCGCCAAGACCGTTGCGATCCCGACAGCCGCAGTGATCAAAGGCGCGGAATTAAATCCGGTTTCCACCGCCAACAACTGTATCATCATCGTTCAAGACGCTCCTGGATCAAATGCAAGAAAAGCAAAACCGGAATTAGACTTAGAGTTGAGGAACTTTCCAATTCGGAATTCCAGTAGAAGATTTCTGTGCATTGAACCATTCGTGATAGGGCTGGGTAGGCGACATCGGCGCTGTTTCGTTGACCATCAGTGGTCGGGCTTCTTTCCAATACTGATCATAAGCCGCTTGCATTTCCGCAACTACCTTAGGATTCTTAGCAATAATGTTTTCTTTCTGGCTAGGATCGGACTGCATATCGTATAGCGCCGCTCCCGATGCAGCTCCGGCTTTCTTTCCTTTCCCATCAGACTTGCTGGGTCCGACGTAACGGTAGCGTTGGTTGCGAACCCCGAAATTGACATCTTTGAATTCGTTCGGCTCGGCACCGGTTGGCCAGCGGCAAATGTGACAAAAGACAAAGCGATCTTGCCACGATTCTTGCTTGCCTTCTAGTAATGGAAGCAAGTTTCGGCCTTCGACTTGATTTGCCGGGAGCTTAGCCCCAGTCAGTGCGGCAAATGTTGGAAGGATATCGATATGGGCCGCGATGCGATCGATGTCTTGGTTCGGTTTGATTTTACCTGTCCAGCGAACGTAAAAGGGAACTCGCACTCCGCCCTCGTCTGTCGAGCCTTTTAGACCCTTTTGATTGGCATTGTAAAACGGAAAGCCTGGCGCAAGGTCTTGGTTCAGAACCCCTGATCCGCCTGATGTCATGCCGTTATCCGACATAAAGATGAGAATGGTGTTCTCGTTCAACTTCCATTCGTCAAGCTTGGCAAGCAAGCGCCCCATGTTCTCGTCGATGTTTTCAATCATTCCATAAAATCCCGCTTGCTCCTTACCAAAGCCTAAGTCGGTGAATCGCTTTGCATTTTTTTCTGGAGCTATAAACGGTCCATGCGGAGCGTTGGTGGCGACGTACGCAAAGAATGGTTCCTTCGCAACGGCCTTTTGGTGAATCCAACCGAGAGCTGCTGTGAAAAATACGTCGGTGCAAAAGCCTTCCGTCTGAACAAAACTTCCATTGTGACGAATGACAGGATTCATATATTTGTTGTCAGGCGCGTCGGCACAGGAACAAGGGTAAGCTTGACCAATGCCGCCCGCTCCATGCATAAAGACCTCGTCAAAGCCGCGTTGATCCGGCTGATACTCATGCTCGTCTCCAAGATGCCACTTGCCGAAAATTCCAGACGTATAACCTACCGTCTTGAGCACTTGCGGCAGGATCGTGGCATTCAAAGTCATCCGTTCTCTTTCAAGGATTGTATGCGTGATCCCATTTTTCTCGGGATGACGTCCGGTCATGATTGCTGATCGCGTAGGCGAACAAGTCGGGGCGACAAAGAAGCGCGTGAACCTAGTACTGGCATCATAGATTGAATCTAGATTCGGGGTCTTGAGCCATGGATGCCCATGTCGACCGACTGGAGCATACCCTTGGTCGTCGGTCATGACCAAAATGATGTTGGGTTTGCTGTTAGCCAGCTCGCCGAACACCGGTGCAACATACAGACCGACGACAAGCAATAGAGGCAATATGAACCGAATGAACATAGTGTTGTCTTTATCAATGGAAGGAAAACAAAATAAACGAAAAAAAGGTAGTGGAGGTTGTTAAACCTCCGCAAGTTTCGGGATCTTTAACAAGATCCACAACCTCGAGAACCTTTAAAAACCTTTTGGAACAGTATAGCCGATTACGGCGCGCAGCATATTCGCCTACGCGAGCAACTTTTTGATCAGGCCCGAAATTTTCCAACGAGTTCGCCAATAGACATCTTCCATGAGAATATGTGCGAACTCACCGTTGCGGCCGATGCTGTAGAGTCCTTCGATGCCGGTACCCTTTTCAAATCGCTGACGATCAGCTTCGTAGTCGAGATGGAAAACCGGATACGCCAGTCCGACGCGTACTACTCGCGAGCCAATCACTCGCTTTGATATACCAGAGACGATTTTTTCTAAGCCGCTTACACATTGTTCGGTTAGGATTTCATCGGCCGAGGTCCACGTCGAGTCGCCAAGCTTGCAACCAATGTCGCAGGTCAATTGAGATTTTCCAGAAGGAACCAACCAAGGCAAACCCATGCCAATGTCGCTTAGCCGAAAGAACGGAATATCGCACTCCGGAGTCCAGGTGACTACATCGCTCAGGCCGCTAGTTCCGTCCAGCTTGATGTTCACAAAGACCATCGCCCGATATTTGAACTGCGAGAGATACGAAAGTCTGTCCGAACCATGTACTAATTGCGGGAGGGCAAAGACGGGTGCTGTTGAAACGACACTCGATACGGCAATCCGTTCCCCATTGACGAGAACCGCTTTGACTTGCTCATTCTCGACAAAAACAGTCTCGACCTTCGACTTCGTTTCAACGCGGCCGTTCAATTCCTCGGCCATCCGTTGGCAGATCGCAGATAAGCCGCCGCGTGGATAGACGTGCCATGAATTAGGTGACTCGGCGATTGTCGCTGCATATCCGATAGCAACGACACGCTTTGTCATTTTCGCTGCAGCCTTGAGCATTAATATGCGAGGTAAGCTGGTGGCGAATTTTTTTCCAACGACCGACGCGATTTCGGTAGCCGGTACTCCCGACCATGCCTCGGTAAGTGGTAGGGCTATTTCATCTGCAAGTTGCCGTCCGTATTGACACCGATACCAATCAGATGCCGAAGCTTGTGGACCTCCCATCAACGACTTAACTCTACCGGCAATGGCGCTGGCTACGAATTTTGGAGAAAGCAGGCCTAATGGGTACGCATGATTTCGTTGCTTAAAATGAACGGTCTCACCGTACCTCGTCATCGGCTGGCACTCGTTGGCTATTCCGACGGCAGCCGCCAATCGATTCGTTATAAAATGCACGCCGCAGTCGAAGGTATACCCTTCTTCGTCCTTTTCGCTTTTGCAAAGTCCAGCGATCGCTTCTCCTGCTTCGAAGACTCGCACAGGAATCCCATGCCTTTTCAAATGGACAGCCGCCGTGAGGCCGGCAAGTCCTGCACCGAGTACGGCGACTGGTGGAATATCAACACTCATCGCTCGCCCGTACTTTCTTGCGAATCGGATTTTTGAAAAACCGATTGCAGGATAGCTCCGCGACCGATCCAAGAAAGTGGGATATCCAAGAGCGTAAATATCCCGAGCGCAATCGGCGACTGAAGACTGAATAGACGAACCAGCCAGCGTGGACCTTTCCAGTCGTCGATCCAATTGCGAATCGAATACGTCCAGTTGACGGGACTTACGGCCGTTGCGTTCTGTTCCACGGAAAAGCCGACTTTCTCAGCGAGTTTGGCAAGCGTTGTGCGACTGAACAGATACCAGTGGCGAGGAAAATGGTAGCCTCCCCAATGGCGATTGCAAAAGATATGAAAATCGGGCGACTCAACGTTGTCGGTTACAATCACGACGCGACCACCCGGTGAGAGTAAATCGTAAACGCGATGGAGGGTCTTCAGCGGATCGGGTAAATGCTCAATCGTCATGATCATCAGAATCAGATCGTAGCTTCCCGGTTTCAAGTCGATATCTTCCACTCGACCGCATCGAACTTCAATACCTCGCTTCTCCGCCGCGAATTGAGCGCGTGGAGCAGCATCTACACCTTCTAATTTCCACCCGGAGCGACCATAAGTTTTGAGTAATCCAAGATGAAAACCATCACCGCAACCAACATCGAGAATGCGAGCATCATCACCCAAGCCGCGACACCACTTCAGCAGTCTTCGCGAGTCGAACCAGCCTCGTACCCGAAAAACAATTCCAAATTTTTGCGGCTCAAAATCAAAGGCGTGATAAGTATCAGGGTAGATCTGCTGAAGACATTTTTCGGACGGTCGAGGATTCAAGTAGACCAAGCTGCATTCTCGACATCGAACCGCCAAATATTCGTCCGGTGAGGTGCGGTATTCGAAATCCTCACCGACTGCAATCGGATAGCAATCATCGACGCCGCAAATTGCACACTTCGTTGCGACCAATTCGATAGACGTTCGCGCTGCCTCCGATATAACATTCTGATCGACGGAAGTATCAGCAGTAGTTTGAGTGCAGCTCATCGCAAGTCGATTTCAATTTCCGAAAGGTTATTATGAGTGCAATTCTAGCAACATTCATCTAGTTGGGTCGATTTTCGTGGGAGGGAGTACGGCAGGAGGCCGCCAATACGGAAGTTCTTTTTGACCTTTTCCTTAGGTCAGTGGTCGTCCACATGCATTCAGTAGCGTGCTTTGGACAACCATATCGTGCTGGTATGAAAAATCAGATTGCTTAACCCCGCGAAGAATGCTCGCCATATCTGCGGCATCTGCAAGGTAGCGTACAAATTTTGGGAAGGATATTTCTTGAACGCCTTTCTTGTAACCGTCGCGCGGCTTCGATAGCGAAATCGTCGCAGCAGGATTGTCGAGCGGCTGAATATGAAAGGTCCCTTCAGTACCGCAGACAGTCAAATGGCGGCGCGCACCGCCTTCAACTTCTAAGGCACTCGATTTGACCGAGGCAATAGCTCGAGGATAGCTCAATACCGCCAACATGTTGTCCAGAAGATTGTCGTCGATCGCCGACGAATGCTTAGCGAACGACGCGACACTTGCCGGTTGTCCGAGCACATCGATTACCAGATCGAGTATGTGACCACCAAGTTCGAATAGGATACCGCCTGGAAACTCTGCGAGCTTTCGCCGATCTTCCTGACCTACAACTTTGCTCATGACCGCATGCACTTCAAACACGTCACCGAGCCAACTCTTTTTGAGGAACTCTCGCAACAGAACGACGGCTGGGTTATATCGATACATATAACCCATTTGAACCAACAAGCGTTGCTTTTCCGCAGCCTCCATAATACGAGCGAAATGCGGTAGCGACTCACCAGCGGGCTTATCGAGATGAATATGTTTGCCGGCTTTGATGCAAACTTCCGCCGTATCAAGCAATTGGCTGACTTTCGTCTCGACCAAAACGGCTTGCAATCCTGCGACGTTCAGGAGTTGCTCCTGTGTCATCCAAGGAAGATCGCGATAGGTTTCTTGCGACATGGCTTGCTGTCGTAGCATTTCGTCAGGCTCGACAATCCCGACAACTTCGTAGTCGTTGGATGCTCGATAAACCGAGAGCTTACTGGCATGAGCATGCGCGACACCGATCTGACCAATCCGAATCGGCGCACGATCAGCTTTCGTATCGCCAAGAACCGATCGCGATACCAATGTGCTCAAGCCCACGGCTGCGCATCGTTGGATCGATTCCCGTCGATTTATCGACGACGATGGCTTCGCGTTTTGATGGGGTTGTTTCATAAAAATCGGTGCCGATTCTAGGCCTTGCCTAATGTTAAACCTCGTAAAATTTCTAGAAACCATGCGGTAGGTGTTCTGAAATGATACGATAATTCCATCGTTCCAGGCTTGCTCTTAGTCGCTTGGAAGAGCACAATCGGCCTTTCAGTTGTTTTTCGACAAATCCCGATTTTCCTCGTAAATGAGCTTTTTGATGCCTGCGTCGATTGGGCCTTTTTCACAAGGGCTACAGCATATTGTTCGCGAAAACGAACCGCTTGGTCCACTCACTTGGTTAAAAATCGGCGGTCCGGCTCGATTTTATGCCGAGCCGACTTCTGAATCGGAACTGGTGCAATTCGTTCAAGCGTGCCATGCCAACAACATACCGGTTCGAGTCCTAGGCGGTGGGTCGAATCTTTTGATTCGCGAATCGGGCTTCGAAGGAGCTGTATTGTCGATTGCGGCAGCCGCTTTTTCAATGATTCAAGTCCGAGCTAACAGGATTCAATGCGGCAGCGGTGCCAAGCTTTCGCACCTTATCACGCACAGCGTTGGGGCTGGGCTCAGCGGTTTAGAGCATTTGGTCGGAATTCCTGGCTCGGTCGGCGGTGCGCTGCACGGCAATTGCAGTACACTCAGCGGTGATATTGGACAGCGGCTTGTATCCGCACGATCGCTGCGCAGCGACGGCACGTTCAGCGTCTTGAAAGGCGACAATCTCCATTTTTCAACGCATACCAGTAGTCTCGACGAGCTGCTTATTCTCGACGCAGAGTTTGAGCTCGAACCAACGGACGCAAAATCGTTGACGACTCGTATGCAAACGCAATGGATTATCAAACGTGCTAGCCAACCCAACAGCTCGATTGCAGCCGCCATTCCCTTCGTCGATCCCATTACTTCGTCGGCCGCTAAGTTGATCGAACAATCCGGAATGCGAGGTGCCATCGAAGGCGCTGTGCAGCTCAGTACGTTCTTTCCGAATTTTCTCGTTGCCGGTCCTAGCGCAACGAGCGAGCAAGTGCTAGCATTGGTCGAGCGGGTTCAGTCGGCAGTATTCAAGCAAACAGGAGTGCAATTGCAGCTCCATTTGAAAATCTGGTAGCATCGCCCCCACATCGGATGTATTTCATTTCGCGGACGGAGATCGCTCTCAATGCCTTCCCTTACTTCTAGATCGAATGGCGATCGAGGTTCCGGGCGCGCGCGATGGCAAAGCATCAGCGAAACACTATCGAGATTGCCAAAGATCGCCTTAATAAGCACCCTTGGTCCGGCACTGCTTCTGGTCGTCGGATATTTGCTTTGGCGGAATTATGGTGCCGCGCATTTGAATACGATGCTCTATGGTGTCCAGTCACAAAACATCGTTCTCACGCCGCAACCAACCTGGATTCGTTCGAATGTCCTCGACGAAGTCTGCGAAGGAAGCAATCTTGAAAGGCTCTCGACGCTCGATCGACAAATGTCGGCTGTATTCTATAACGCCTTTCGGTCGCATCCATGGATTCGACGTGTTATCCATGTCGGAAAAGCAGCCGGGGGAATTGTTCGCGTCAATGTCGAATATCGAGAACCACTCGCGATGGTCTACTGTGAATTGCCCAGTCCGCCCGATAGTTTGTCGGCAGCAACATCTTCCAACGAAAGGATCGTCGAAACATCGACGCCCAGCAAAGCCCTGACTAACAACCAGAACATCTCATTTCTTCCAGTCGATGCTGAGGGCGTTTTGCTTCCCACTCAAGATTTTCAGCCCGAGCAAGTTCGACAATTCATGTTGATCTACGCTCAGGGGGCGGTCCCCATTGGAATGATTGGATCGGAGTATGGAGATGCACGGATCAAAGAAGCTCTTTTGTTATGCCGACTTGTAAAAGATGTACGCGAAAAGCTCGGTCTTGAACGTGTTTACGTCTACGCCGATCCTTCAGGCCAGGGGCCATCGCAATGGACACTCGAACTGACGACGCGCGACAAAAAGATTTCATGGGGACATCCGCCTGGTTTAGAAAGTCCTGGCGAGCCTGGATTTTCGGCGAAGCTTCGCAGGCTAGGTGATTTCATTCTCAGCCCAACGCCCAGCGAAGCTAAACTCACCGAACTAGATCTCGTAGTCAGTGCGAAATCTGCTCTCGGTAACAAACTATTCGCACCGAATAACTAGAAACAACCGCTCAAAGCTCAGGTGTGCTAAGTGTAACACGACACTCCGCCGTCGTGATTCGAGACGGCGGAGCGTCGCGCCACAATGTTTACTTCGAGTCGAGTGCAGCTTCTAAACTAAAGCGAATGAACATCGACATGACATTTCCCGCGCTTTCGTCTTCTCGCGCTTTATCCAGTGCCTCTTGCATCTCAGTGCGAACTTCGTCGGAGACTTTTCCGAGTAGTTCAAGTGTTCGGGCCGAATGAAGAACGGTCTCACGTGATTCGCTGTGAAGGGCTTCGATGAGTACCGGAATCGCCGATGCTGATTTACCGTGCATGGCTAACGCTGCCGCGGCTTCGATCTTAACCGACGGAGACGTGTCGCGCAGTGCGGTACTGAGCAACTCGATGTCCTTTAAATCGAGTTTCGCACGGGCTCGAAATCCTAACGCCGCCCAGTAGCGGACGCTATCGTCTAAATCGCCCAACCATTCACGTTTACTTTTCGTCGCATTGTCGCGACCGACCGCGTCGGCGGCATCGAGAAGTCGTGCAAGCGGATAGCGAGTGCTATCGTGAGCCACGTCCCAAGCCGATTCACTATCCTGCATTCGAGCCCACATCTGCGGCTCGGTCAGGAAACCCGCGTCGCGAGTCTGCATCTGCCAGCGTCGTAGTTCCGCTCGCATCACTTCCAAACGAGTGCCGTATGCTTCATCATCAACAAGATTTTTTAGTTGATGCGGATCGGCTTCGGTATCGTACAACTCTTCCAAGGGCCGAGGTGCATCGGTATACATTCTCGCTGCCGAATCAAGCTTTCCCTGCAAAGCGAGAAGTTTCAATTCTTGACGAAAAATCGATGTATCGGAATAAGCTTCGGGCTGCATCCAAGGCAAATGCGGCATGAAATTGCGAATGTAAAGCCATCGTTGATCCCGGACACTGCGCGAAACGTCAAAGGCCTCGTCGACCCTATCGCGCGCTCCATGGACAAAGCGCGGCGGCGGTCCTGCATGCGCGCCGAGAAAAGCCGTTCCTTGATAATGGAGCGGTGCTGATAACCCGCAAAGACTCAGTACGGTCGGTGCAAAATCGACGAAACTAACCAAGCGATCGCTTATCGTACCAGGCTCGGACGGTGCCAAATGCTTCCACTTTTCAGGAAATCGAACGAGCAACGGGATGCGAAGTCCTGAGTCTTGCAAGCAACGTTTACCTCGCGGCATCCCCATCCCATGATCGGAATAGAAGAATACGATCGTGTCGTCATCGAGCCCATCGCCCTTGAGTTGCTCGAGTAACTCTCCAACTTGGCGATCCATCAAGGTAATGCAATCATGATATCGAGCCCAAGCTCGACGCGATTCCAGCGTGTCTGGGTAGTAAGGAGGAAGAGTAAGGCGTTCTGCATGGTGACGTTCCGTCGACGACAACTTCCCGCCGACTTCTTTCTCGAATTCGTCGTGCGTCCAGGCACTTGTTCGGGACTGATGTGTCGTCATCAAATTGAAAATAGCAAAGAACTCCTTACCAGTCGGACGCGATCGCCAATTCGCCGTCGATGAATTTTCGTCCCAAGCCGCTTTGACGAATGCCTCTTCGTTTTGAATGTTGTAATCCGTTTTAACATTGTTGGTGCAATACCAACCGTTCGCTCGAAGCCCCGATGTGAATGGCAAATGTGACTTCGGTATCGGAAACTGCGAACGCAAGCGTTGCGTACCAAGCGACGTCGCGAAGACGCCGGTGATCAGGCATGATCGCGACGGCGAACAAACAGGAGCGGTCGCGAATGCGTTGTCATATCGAATTGACTCGCGGGCTAATGCATCCAAGTGAGGCGTTATCGCATTTGGATCACCATAACAGCCAAGATGTGGGCTCATGTCTTCAGCCGTAATCCAAAGGATGTTGGGCCGGTCGTTTGATAAAACGAGTTTGCAAGCTCCCAGTTTGACAGACAAAAGGACGAGCAAAAGCAGGATTCGAATCGAGTAGGTAAAACTTGGATGCACGAAACACACCTTATTTCGAATGAACATACGTGGCAAAAGCTTCCAGCTTGCGCGGTGATTTGTTAAGTAATCAGAACTGGCAAACTGGAAGTTTACCCCACGGTGAATGAGTACATTGGAACCTCGTCGCCTCCTAATAAAACCTAGGAAAGCACGCGTCGAAAGCTCGATAGTAGTCTTTCGCAAGCGTATTTGTGGCGATTTTGGCTCAATTTGCTATAATCAGAGCTCGGTTGATGGTTTCCGGTGTCTTGTTCTGGAGGTAGTTTTATGCGTCGTACAGCTTTTTGTTTGTTGCTAACTTTGGTGTTTGTGTGCACTTGGTCATTTTCGTTTGCCGCGCAGAAGAACAATAAAAACAACAATAACAACGTTCAGGAACGCAAGGACGATGCCAAGGTTAACAACGAACGAGCAGACGTAAGCGAAGCAACTAAAAAGCTTCAAGCGGATTTAAAGGAGCTTAAATTGTTGGAGGCAGCAGCGAAAAAATCGCAAGATGGCATCGCGTCGGCCAAACGCAGCATGGACGATACTTCGGATCGCTTAAAGAAATGGATCAGCCAGAATCTCGGGATTCCTCAGGCCCTCGAGGCACAGAAAAATGCTCAGGCTGTCTACGATGAAACGGCCAAGCCGATTATCGAAGCGATGAAATCCAATCCTAAATACATGCCGGCCATCGAACGTGCGGAAAAAGCCAACGCAGTCTTGAAAGCACTGGCGACCGACACGCAAACCAACGAAGCAACTCGGCGGCAGCAACAAGCCGAAGCCTCCAAGGCGCTTGCCGATTGGCGAATTACGATGTCAAGTTACCTCGATGCGCATCCCGATCTCAAATACCCACGCGAAAAACTTACTGCGGCGCAAAGTAAGTACGCGGAACTTGTTGCCCAGTTGAAGAAGCAGCTCGAATTGCATCCAGATATGAAAGCTGCTGAAAAGAAACTGACTCAAGCCAGAGAGTCTCACGAAAAAGATCTTCAGCAGATAGCTACTCTCAAACGCAAATCGGCATCCGATCAAGCGAAGTTAGTAGCCGAAAAATCGCAACTTTCCAAATCCATGATCCAGGACAAACAAAACGACGGAAAAAACAATAATAACAATAAGAAGAACAACAACAATAATAAGAAAAAGAACAACAACAACAACAAGAATAAGAAGTAACGCTAGTGCTATTCCGTCGAGCGTTGTTGCATTGCGTTTGTTTGTTCGGAATCCTTCTATGGAGCAATTTGCCGACCTTTACACTAGGATTCGCTGCCGATTGGACGCGCTGGCGCGGTCCTGATCAGAATGGTATCTCGGCAGAAGCGGATTGGATGGACGCGTGGCCATCAGAAGGGCCACAGATCCTTTGGAAGGCTCAGGTGGGAACCGGTTTCTCATCGATGGTCGTTTCAAACAATCGTCTCTATACGATCGGAAACACCGACGACCAAGACTCAGTATTCTGCTTGGATGCCATGACCGGTGGGGTTCTCTGGACTCACTCATACGCATGCCCATTGGACGATCGATTCTTCGAAGGTGGTCCGACTTCGACGCCGACTGTCGACGGGAACTATCTATTTGTGTTAAGCCGAACCGGCGATATCATGTCGCTGCAAGCAGACACCGGCGTCGTTCAATGGTCGAAGAATCTTCCTAATGAGCTGAGTGTTGAGGTTCCTGGCTGGGGGTTCGCTGGTTCACCTGTCATCTTCGGCGATCAGCTCATCTTGAGCGTTGGACAATCAGGAACGTCACTCGACAAAGCAACCGGCGAAGTGCAATGGCATTCCGAAGGTGAAGCTGGGTATATGACTCCGTATCTTATGAGAAACGATCAAGGCTCATCGATCGTGATTGCGTCCGGAAAATTCTTTCATGGAGTCAATCCTAAAACGGGCGAGGTAATTTGGCGTCATCGTTGGCTGACGACGTTCGGTTGCAATGCGTCTGATCCGATCGAGGACAAAGGTCGACTGTTTATTTCATCCGGGTATAATCGAGGCTCGGCGTTACTCGACTTGACTGGCGAAAAGCCCGTCGCAATTTGGGAAACCAAGGATTTTCAAAATCAATGGAGTTCAAGCATTCTTTTAGACGGTTACCTATACGGTGTTGATGGAAACGACACGGCCGAACGCAGCTTAAAGTGCATCGAACTAGAGACCGGAAGCCTTCGTTGGTCGGTCGATGGATTAGGGTCGGCGTCGATCTTTGCCGCCGGGAAAAAGCTGATCGTACTCAGCGATCAAGGCGAACTCGTGGTTGCTGGTGCGTCACCCGACGGGTTCCAGCCAACGGCAAGAGCACAGATTCTAACTGGAAAATGTTGGACTGTTCCAGTTCTGGCCAACGGTTTGATATATTGTCGAAATGCTAACGGCGAGATCGTCTGCGCCGATGTTCGAAAACAATAATACAGCCTATTTACCATGACGATCGCACGAAGAAAATTTATGGTCGGTGCCGCCGCATCCAGTGTTGCGATCAACCCGGCCCCGTTTATTCACGGTGCCAACAAAACCAAAGTTTATCGAACGGCCTTGATCGGCTCGGGTTGGTGGGGGAAGAATATTTTAAGAGAGGCGATGGCAGCCGGAAGTTGTCAAGTCGTCGCATTAGCCGATGTCGATCGAGATATTCTAGAAGGTGCCGTCGAGGAAGTCTCGACGCTCTCTAGTGATAAGCCACGAAGCTACACCGATGTGCGGGAGCTATTCGATAAAGAGCAAGTCGACATCGCGATCGTGGCGACACCCGATCATTGGCATGCGCTCAATTCGATCGGTGCGATCAATGCCGGAGCTCACGTTTTCGTCGAGAAGCCGACAGGCCATACGATTATGGAAAGCCGAGCGATGTTGAATGCCGCTCGCGCCGCCAATCGGGTTGTTCAAGTCGGTTTACACCGACGTATCGGCCCTCATTACGTTTCGGGGATGAAATTTCTGAAGGACGGTTTGGCGGGCGACATTGGCATGGTGCGGATGTTCGCACATAGCGGCGGCGGAACGGAGATGGCTAAGCCGAACAGCAAGCCACCGGTAGAATTAGATTGGGATATGTATTGCGGGCCGGCACCGATGCGACCATTCAATCGGATGATCCATCCAGGCGGATTTCGCAACTTCCTCGACTTTGCCAACGGAACGTTAGGCGATTGGGGCGTTCATTGGCTCGATCAAGTCCTGTGGTGGTCCGGCGAAAAGTATCCTAAAAAAGTTTACTCGACAGGCGGTCGACCCGTTCGTGGTCCGTCGATCTTGACCGACAAAGAGCAAACCAGCGATGCACCTGATTCGCAAGTTGCCACTTACGAATTCGAGTCGTTCAACGCGACTTGGGAACACCGTCGCTATGCTAGCAACAACGCCGAGAAGCACGCGATAGGCTGCTATTTCTATGGAACCAAAGGCACCTTCCACATGGGATGGCGGGACGGATGGACTTTTTATCCAAGCGATTCAAAACAAGCTCCTATCCACGAGAATGCAACGCTCCAAGAACCCGATGGTCATAGTATTAAGCTGCTATGGGCAGATTTTCTTGAAAGTATCGAGACCGGAAAGAAACCGACGTGCGATATTGAGATCGGGCACCATGCGACCAATGCAAGCCTGCTCGGAATGCTATCGCTCAAGCTCGGTCGAAGCATCGAATGGGACGGCGAGCATGAGAAAGTCAAAGGAGATGACGAAGCGAATCAGCTTTTAAAACGCCCCTACCGCGCCCCCTGGGTTTATCCAACTTAGTGCTTCGTCCATATTATGAAAGTGGCTCGACGCTTCGCGTCGAGAATCACGAGTCGGAGACTCGTACCACATTGCTCGAACCCACCTGTCGGCAGCGGAGAATTTTGCTAGTCCCACTGGCCACTGCGAACGCAAACTGTTATGGAAGAGTCTATGAATTGCGAGGCTATCAATGGCTTTCGTTTTCGTCCCTATTTCCATATCTACAAATCCATTTATGAACGACCGAAAGACACTTGAACAACGCGAACAGATGTCAGATCTGGATCGCTTGCGTCATTCCTGTGCTCACATCATGGCCACCGCCATCCTCCGAATTTGGCCCGATGCGCAATTCGCTTATGGGCCGCCTGGCGAGTATGGATTTTATTATGACTTTGACATGAAACACCGTGTCACACTCGATGATTTCCCGACGATTGAAGCCGAGATGAAGAAGATCGCTAAGGAAAATCAGAAATTCGAAAAGAAAGTGATCAGTCGCGATGAAGCTAAGGCGATGGCTGAAAGCGGACGATTAGGAGGACTTGACGAGCGACCAGGAAACGTCAGCCGCTTCAAGCTCGACTTGATCGAAAAGATTCCCGAAGGCGAAGAAATTTCGTGCTATCAGAACGGCGACTTTATCGACCTTTGCGCTGGCCCTCACGTCAACTACACCAGCAAATGTAAAAACGTCCGGTTGACCAGCGTCTCCGCCTCGTTTTATTTGGGCGACGAATCCAAAGGGCAACTTCAGCGTCTCTACGGCACCGCCTTTCCAACGGCTGAAGAATTAGAACAGCACTTTGTTGCATTGGAAGAAGCTAAGAAACGCGATCACCGAAAGCTCGGTAAAGAGCTCCAGTTGTTTCACATCGATGAAGACGTTGGCCAAGGATTGATCCTTTGGACGCCCAACGGCTCTATCATCCGACAGGAGCTTCAAAACTTCATCAGTGATGAACTTCGCAAGCAAGGTTATAGCCAAGTCTTCACGCCACATATCGGCAAACTCACATTGTACAAAACGAGCGGACATTTTCCGTACTATAAAGAGAGTCAATTCGGGGCCATTATCGAGAACGATGAATTCCAAAAATGCGCGGCAGCCGGCTGTACCTGCGCGGAAATCATGCAGCGATTGGAGGGAGTCAGCAAACGGCTGGCCGATGGTATCAATGAGCGAACAGGTAAAGAAGTCATCCCGCCTGAACGCGTTCTCGACGACGATAAAATTCTCGATGGCTTCATGCTCAAGCCGATGAACTGCCCTCATCACATCAAGATCTTCGATAGTCAGCCACGAAGCTACCGCGACCTCCCAGTCCGTCTTGCCGAGTTCGGCACCGTTTATCGATGGGAGCAAAGTGGCGAGCTGAACGGTTTGACCCGCGTTCGAGGTTTTACTCAAGACGACGCGCATTTATTTTGCACGGAAGAACAGATCGGTGTCGAGCTGCTCGGTTGCCTCAGTCTTGTTAAAAAAGTCCTCACGACGCTCGGCATGTCAGACTATCGAGTGCGAGTCGGACTGCGAGATCCAGACAGCAGTAAATTTACCGGCGATCCTGCGCAATGGGACAAAGCCGAAGAAGCCTGCCGCGTCGCCGCCTCGACGCTCGATGTACCATTTACAGAAGAGCCAGGCGAAGCCGCGTTCTACGGCCCGAAGATCGACTTCGTTGTTCGAGACGTGATCGGTAGAGAATGGCAGTTAGGCACGGTTCAAGTCGACTATGTTTTACCAGTCCGATTCGATCTCAGTTATTTCGGGGCCGACAATGCAAAGCACCGTCCGGTCATGATCCATCGCGCCCCGTTCGGTAGCATGGAGCGCTTCTGTGGAGTGCTCATCGAGCATTTCGCCGGCCACTTCCCAGTCTGGCTGGCACCGGAGCAAGTTCGCGTCGTCACGATTAGTGAAAAGAGTACCGAATTCGCAACCGAAGCTCTGGCACAACTCAAAGCGCTTGGTCTTCGTGCGACGCTCGACAACGCCGCCGAAAAGATCGGAGCGAAAATCCGGAACGCTCAGCTACAAAAGATACCTTACATGCTAGTCATCGGAGAGAAGGAGGCTGCTGAAAAGTGCGTAAGCATCCGCCACGCCAAACGAGGCGACCTCGGCGTAAAACCCCTCGCCGAGTTCCTCACCGAGATCCAGCACGAAGCAACGCACCGAAGTCTTTAAAGCTCCCCGCGTCCCTTGGCCCCTGAAAACGATCTGTGTCCGCGGCGTCCGTGTCCCCATTGCAATTAAACGAAAAAGGCCGCTCGGAGCGTTCGACAGGTCATCCAACCTGCTACCAGCACCGAGCGGCCTCAGGGTTTGATTTCGCCAATCAGGCGTTTGCCTGTTCGGACTGGAAAACGATCTGTTCCGTCTAGAAACTCGAGTTTCCACACGTTCCAGCGGAATTCAGGGCCAGCCGGAATCCCATGTTGTTGTTCCGGTTCGTCGGCGTGTTCGTGTTCCGGTTCGCTGACCGGCAATTCGCAACTGTGTTGTTCCAACTGCCGCCACGGTTCACCCGGTTCGAGCCCTTATGGATCGTCCACCGAATTCTTTTGTAGCACAGATTGACGGAACCGCCAACTCTTCACGCCACCGCTCGTTGCAAACGCGGTGAGAGCCGTAGTTCGTATCTGCAATTCCACTTCGGAAATCAGTCCCAGTCGTTCGGCTCGCTCCAACACTCGTAGTCGGCAATACCAACGACGCTTACTTCGTCGATTTAGCTCCACGTGGGTCGGCCAAATCCGGCAACCCAAAAAACCGACGCCTGTCGAAGTTCGTCGCACATCCGATGGTTTAAATTCCAAGCCCAGATCGTCCGACGCGAAATCAATGCATCGCCGCTGAATCGATTGCAACTCGTGCAGGTCGTTATGCCATAAGATCATGTCGTCCATGTAACGAATATAACCTTTTACTCGGAGCGTCTCCTTTACGAATCGGTCGAACCAACCAAGGTAGAAATTGGCAAAGTGCTGGGATGTTAAGCTGCCAATAGGGATCCCCAAACCGATGTTTTCTCGATACGCGTGAATGATCCGGTTCAAAAGTTGCAACAGCCGGCGATCCTTGAAACGTTTTTCCAACAAGGTAACCAATGTTTCGTGTCGAACGCTGTCAAAGAATTTACGCACATCGAGCTTCAGATACCAGGAATGTTTGTGGGCGAAGTAGCTCGCACGGGTTACCGCCCTCTCCCGCCCTTTCCCAACGCGACACGCAAATGTATCGTCAATCAACCACTGGTCTAGTACTGGTTCGCAGAGATTCATGATCGCATGATGTAAGACTCGTTCGTCGAAGCAAGGTGCGGTGATCACCCGTTCTTTGGGGTCTCTAATCAGAAATTGATGGAATCGTCCCAGTGGAAAAGAATCGTTGCGAATCGCGTCCGAGATCGATTTGACTCGCTGGTCCAAATCACGAGCAAAGAGCCGAACGCTTTCATGCGATTTCTTTCCACGCGATGCTTTGTAAAAAGCTAAACGTATGTTCTCGGGTTCTAAGATTTGCTCAAACAGGTTCGCCACGCGACGCATCAGCACGCTCCTCAAGGACTGCCAGAACCGGTAACAGCCGTTCGGCGTACTTCTCGACCTTCGCGTCTCCTACTCCTTCAATAGCACTTAGTTCACTCTTATCGCGACAGCGTCGCTGAACCATTTGTGCCAATTGTTCGTTGGTAAATAACGCATAGACCGGGACAGCTTCGGCTTGTGCCATCTCTTTTCGCAAATCCCGTAATCGAGAAAAGACTTCAAACTCGTCGGCCGGTAGAATTGATTTGTAGTCGATTCGGTTTCTTGACAATGCGGGTTGATGATCTCCGGAAATGGTTGCAGACGCCAGATAATCTACGCAAATCGCCCAGAACGAATTGGTTCCTAAATCAACCCAACGGCGATCGATGGCCAGAACTTTATGACTCGACAAGAAGCCGTTGAGTTCTGCTTGCGTCGCGGCAGAATCTTGAATCGGAATGGTGAAAAATCGAAGACCCATGATCGAATTCCAAAAAAATCGCGAGCGGGGGCATGGCCCCCTGCACCCCCGCGTAACCATTTATCGATTGACAAAAATCACTCTACTCTCCGCTATGCCATCCGGCTACGGCATCTCCGGTCGCTGCTCCGCAGACGCTCCCTCCGTGCCTCCGCCTACTGGCTCCGCTCCCTTTTTACTTGACTCGATAGACGGACTCAGGGCCAGCCGGAATCCCATGCCGAGGCTCCGGATCGCCGGCGTGAACGAGTACCGGTACGCCGACCGGCAACTCGCAACCGCGTCGCGCCAACCGCCGCCACGGAGCACCCGGTTCGAGCCCCTATTAGCACCGATTGGATCCGCTATCTCATCCGCTTCATAATCCGAAAACCAGTCGTGGGTCCACTCATATAAGTTGCCATGCAGGTCGAACAAGCCCCGGATAGTCGGGCGAAGCTCCCGTGGTGGATGTACGTGTTTGCCACTGTTTTCTTGAAACCAACCAAATCGACCCAGCAAAGTCATGTCGCTGCCGTAGCCATAGGCTGTCAGCGCGCCGGCACGACTCGCCAATTCCCACTCTGATTCCGTCGGTAATCGAAAGCCGCGTCGCCCCAATTCCAGCGGCCAGTCTCGTGGTGCCCAATTGGCCACAGGATTTGGTTCGCGTGGATACGTTTTCTTGTCGAGCGATTCCGGAGCCGCATACGACTGATCCGACTCAGCTAACCCGGACTCTTGGCCAAGCCAGCGGCTAAACGCAACAGAGTCGTACCAATCAGCCGCGTAACCTGCGTCCTCCGGACGAGCATCAGATTGTTTCATAAAACCTGCGTATTTCGGCGCAAAAACAATGAGTTCCTCGAAGGTGACTTCTCGGTCAAGTAGTGCAAAGGGACGCGTTACGGTTACGGTGTGCCGAAGCTCATTATTTCCTCGATCCGTTTCATCGACTAACGATCCGATTTTCGATTCGCCTGCCGGGAAGACGATGAAGGTGTAATGGAATGTCTTGGCTGGCAAAGGCTCAACGGGCGTCTCGGCTTTGGATGACGCGGATTCCGATGCTTCCTTTTCCTCCTCCGGTTTTTTGGCTGGTTTCGATGGTGATGTCGGTTTGACCGTAATCGCCAGCGTGAACCATTCGCGATCGAGTGAATACGGGACCGGGGTTTGATCTACCTCGCGGACTACTTCGGTTTGGTCCCATTGCCTCAGCAACCAACCGGCTGCTCCATGCACGCCCGAACTGGGATCGTTGCGGTAAGTGTCCGACAGTTGTTTCAAGAGTGTTTCGCGACGAGATTCAGCGATTTCTGTGAGAGCGAATTCTCCGATGGCTAGAATGATTGCGTATTTTGCTACGTCGAACCGGCGGCTAGCGCCTTGCCGCTCATTGCTAACGATTTGGAGTAGATCCAGCAATGCGTCCACATTCACTCCGCGAGGTCGGCAACGGAAGATGAATTGCGTCAGCGCTTCTGGATCATCCGTCATTTCGAAAACGGGTAGAACTTTCTCGCGCTCTCCTAGACGCAATAACGTTACCGCTGCATTCGCACGACGTTGGCCAAAAGGGACACGCTCGACCGATCCCAATTCGTCTAGTGGCAGTGTTGACGCAATCTTACTGAGGTCGTCCACGGTAGTTTGTGCCGGGCTAGCAGCGACGAGCGGATAAAGGACTGAATACTGCTCCGGTGTTGCGACTGCCAATAGTTGCGATAGTTTTGCGATATCACTCGCTGAATAGTCGGCGAATGCGTTCGCGGCACCCAGTCGCTGGCTGTCGGTCGCTTTCGGATCCCCAAAGATCTTCTCCAAATTCGCTAATAACTGACCATACATCGGACGCAAATACTCACGTAACAGCGATTGGAACTCAGCATTCGCTGAAACCAGTTGATCGGCTATAAACTTGCGATCCTGCTCTGTCCACCATGCCGCGTCGGATTCAGGGACGTATTCGGCAAGAGTCAGCGCCGCACGGAATCGTCGCTGAGCATCTCCTTTTTCTTCTCGCAAAATATCTCGGAATTTTTCGGTGAGCTCTTTGGCCCAAGGACGCAATTGCTGGCGAATGGGACCGACGTAGACAACCTTGTTGCTGAGTAACTCCTCCGCCAAAGGTTCTCGAAGCGACGGATCGCCCGATACCATGGCGAGACGAGCATGGAGTTGCGAACGTTTTTCGTCGAGAGTCGTTGGACTGGAGGATACGAGCGGCAATAGATACTTCTTAGCAACCTGTCGATTTGCATCGAGTTCTTTGATGATGCCGGGTATTTGATTCGGATCGGCACTCACGAGCTGTCCAACGAGCCCTTCGATCCGAGTTGCTTCTTGCTGACGAACGACTTCATTTCGAGCAATCGATCCAACGCAAACAAGAGCGATCAACCCAATTGTCGCGAATCCAGATCGCGCACCATGAAGATTCGTCGCCCGTCGCATCATAGTCCGTTGCGGATCGGTCCATTTCTTTTTATCTGTGAGTGTGTGAATGCTGAGCCATTCCCAGAGAGTGGGAAGTTGTTTCGTCTCTTTGGCCGAATTCCATGCCGATGTGCGCTCGGCCAGTTTCAGTTCCGCTCGCCCTTTACGCGTTTCGCGCTGTTTGCGTGTGAGCCATTCTCGCAACGAGGGAACTAAATAGTCGTGGGTAAGTTGGAAATACTGCGTCGCGGAATCCCTTACCCTCAACCCCTCTCCCAAAGGGCGAGGGGAGCTAGAGGATTTGCTCCCGTCCCCTGCGGGATCAGTTGGTGTGATCAATCGCAATTCGCCATCAAGAATGCGGAGCAATTCATTGAAGTCGCTCGGGCGGTCCCGATAGCCCGAGGCTTCGAGTAACTCTTCGACCGATCGCATGTGGCCTTTGATGTCGGTGCCGAGTTCCGGCATGAGCGATTTGAGCACACTCCGAGCGGCTAGGGAATGTTGCCGGTACCGGGCATTGGCTTGCACGGAGCCAAATGTTTCCTCTAGGAAATTCACGCCGATACCTTGAGTTCCACCGACCTCTAACAACGTTACTGGGATCCAGTCCTTCCCTTTGACCATCTCGGAAAATAGCGACAACCGCACTGAAACAACTTTCCCATCTGTCGCTAACCCGCTGGCTACTTGGTTAACAAAGATTGTCTGGGGCTCCGAGAGCTCATCCGATTTTAACGACAGCTTTTCGAACGCCTGGCCGAATTTGACCAAAACCTTCTTGGCATGATCGATATCAAATAGATCGACCATCGCACAGTTTTCGCCTTGTGAGATCGAGATATCAATCGTTCGCATCAATCTGGAGGCAGCCACATAAAAATCATCGCGTACCATCAGAATTGATTGTAACTGCTGTCCATCGCATTGCCGCAAGGCGTTAACCAAGTCTGCGTTCGCATCCGAACCATGCGCATACAGCCACTGTTCGAACTGATCTAGAATGATCACGACCTTGCGGCCGTTTCCGCGCCGGATCGAAGTGAACAGTTCGAGCAGACTTGCATCGCGTGACAGTTCGGGGAATCTTTTCCGTAGTCCGCGTGCGATTCTCAATTCCGTCTCATCGGGCGTGGCTTCGATGTAAATGGCCACGATTTCTTGGGACAAGTGCGGCAACAAGCCCGCTTTGACCAGGGACGATTTTCCGCAACCACTCGGACCATAGATCAATCCCACGCTAAATGTCTGCTCTGGGTCCGTCTCTTCGATCCGCTGTTTCCAGAATGCAATGCTCTCCGGCAGACCATGTCGGTTGCGGAGTCCAGGTAACAGGTCGAGAAAGAAATTTGCATCGCCCGCATCGAAGGACTGTAATCCCTTAGGAGTGATTCGTTCCTTTTCGGTGGGTTGCAACGACGGAGAAGTCTTCGGATTGAGCCATGCATCGAGGTCTTCGGCCAATGCCGCCGCTTTAGCATAGCGATCCGAGAGTGGCTTGCTGAGCGCCTTATGGCAGATGCGTTCTAGCTCGGCTGGAATCTCTGGTCGCAAGCTTCGCGGAGCTCGTGGCTCGACAGAGATCACCTGATGCAGGATCTCGTTTTGTGTGCTGCCGCGGAATGGTCGTTGCCCGGTTAACATTTCATACAGAATAATGCCAAGCGCAAATACGTCGCTTCGTCCATCCAGTCGATGCCCTTCGCCGCGTGCCTGTTCGGGACTCATGTAGGCTAGAGTGCCAGCCAGACCGACATGCTTTGTGTAGTCTTCTTCTCGGATGGCTAAACCGAAGTCCGTGATGAACGCGGTGTTCGTCGCGGCCTCGATCAAAATGTTGGCAGGCTTGACATCACGATGGATTAAGCGTCGATCGTGCGCGTAAGCGAGCGCTTCGGAAATCGTTCTAATCAGTTTCGCCGTCTCTTCATGTGTTGGTAGCGATTTCTTTAATCGTGATTGGAGAGTTTCGCCAGCAACGAAGCGGGAGACCACAAACACGGCCCCCTCCGAAGTTTTGCCAGCATCGTAAACGGGCACGATATTGGGATGGACCAGACTGGCAACGGTTCGTGCTTCGGACAGATAGAGGTCGCCGTCTTGCGAATTCCGAAAACGCTCTGGGGTTGGAACTTTGACTGCAACCTCCCGTTCTAATTCCGAATCGAGAGCAAGATAGACACTTCCGAACGCTCCCTCGCCAAGCAATCGTATCAACCGATAACGGTCTCGAAGAATTCCTAACTGACTCGAATTCGCTTGAATGGATAGCGTGGCAAAGAGTTTTGCAATTTCTACATGCAACTGCTCGGCGACCTCCGGGAATCGGGCAGTGAAATCGTGAATATTTGGTTTGGTTTCGGTGTTCGATTGGGCTTCGAATTCGGCAGCAGCAAGTGCAACGACAGCTTGTGGGAGCTTGGCCAGGTGCGGCAATTGGCGAAGGTACTCTTCGACTAATCTCGGGTCTGCAGACTGCCAACTTTTCTTTTGATCGAACAGAACGACTGCGAGTTGCTCCTCATGAGATGAATCTGAATTCGAGGATAGAAAGTCAAATACATCGACCGGCCCGTTGCTCAGTAATTGTTCGAATTCATGTTGCAGATCGGACATGCGAGTTGGGCTTTAAGAATTTAGATGCGAATTGAGCAATACTGACAATAGTTTACCCGAAAAGAAAACGGACGCCGGGAAACGGACGCCGGAAACGGACGCCGGGGACACAGATCGTTTCGGCGCACGCGGGGACAGGGAAACGGACGCCGGGGACACAGATCGTTTCCGGACAGCGGACGCCGGGG